>CAYGUV010000001.1:0-85121 GCA_964353185.1 uncultured Micavibrio sp.
CCCTATATTGCGGCGAAATTTAAGGAATCGGATGGGTTGGCTGTAGCCGACGTTTGATTGAAAACAAAGGCTAGACGCAGCTCAATTTCTTAAAATTTGTAGAAAAAACAGTCACCTAAAATGACACGCAAAATTGAAAGACTTAAAGCGAAAGTCTGGCTAATTTTCTTTTCTGCTTTTTAACCATCCGAAACATATTAAAGGCATTGGGCGCGTAAGCGCGAAGATGCATGAATATAAAAAGGAAACTCCCCGTAGGGGACAACCAAATAGAAGGAGAAGGCTTTATGCCAACGATACAACAACTCATCCGTAAGCCTCGCGCCATTGGCGGGAAAAAGGCGATGAAATCAAATCTAAACCGTGCGTTAAAACGCAACCCACAGGTGCGTGGTGTTTGTACACGTGTTTACACAACAACGCCTAAGAAACCGAACTCTGCGCTTCGTAAAGTTGCGAAGGTTCGTCTTACAACAGGTTTTGAAGTTATTTGTTATATCCCAGGTGAGGGTCACAACTTACAAGAGCACAGTGTTGTTTTGGTTCGTGGTGGTCGAGTAAAAGACTTACCAGGTGTGCGTTATACAATCGTCCGTGGATCATTGGATACGCAAGGTGTTAAAGATCGTAAACAATCACGTTCACGTTACGGCGTGAAGCGTCCTAAATAATTTATTGATGAAGGTTTAAAAATATGTCACGTCGTCATAGAGCAGAAAAAAGAGAAATTTTACCAGATCCAAAATTTGGAGATGTTATCCTTTCTAAATTCATGAATAACATCATGTTGGATGGTAAAAAATCAATCGCCGAAAGCATTGTTTATGGTGCTTTGGAGATTATGGAAGAAAAAGGCAAGGGTATCTCAACTGATGATACTGAAGAAGATGGTGGCTCTGCCGCTGGTTCCGCTCAAGGTGGATCACAAGGCCTTCGTGTCTTCCACAAGGCGCTTCGTAAGGTGCGTCCACAGGTTGAGGTTCGTTCACGCCGCGTTGGTGGTGCAACATACCAAGTTCCTGTTGAGGTTCGTTCAGAGCGTGCGCAAGCATTGGCCATTCGTTGGTTGATTGGCGCGGCACGTAAGCGTTCAGAAAATACAATGATTGAGCGTTTAGCAGGTGAATTATTAGACGCAGCAAATGACCGCGGGTCAGCCGTTAAAAAACGTGACGACACGCACAAGATGGCAGATGCCAACAAAGCATTTGCCCACTATAGATGGTAATTTAAGAATTTAAAGAAATAGAGATATATAAAAATGGCACGCGAACACGCAATTGAGAATTACAGAAACTTTGGTATTATGGCGCATATTGATGCGGGTAAAACCACGGCGACTGAACGTATTTTGTTCTACTCAGGTAAGTCACATAAAATTGGTGAGGTGCATGATGGTGCCGCGACTATGGATTGGATGGAGCAAGAGCAAGAGCGTGGTATTACAATTACGTCTGCGGCGACGACAACTTTTTGGGATGCTCCTAAAACTGGTCAGTATGAAGGTCAGCGTTTCCGTTTAAATATCATTGATACACCAGGGCACGTTGACTTCACAATTGAAGTTGAGCGTTCTCTTCGTGTATTAGATGGTGCGATTGCGGTTTTTGATGCAAACGCCGGCGTTGAGCCACAAACAGAAACAGTTTGGCGCCAAGGTGATAAGTATCGCGTTCCGCGTATGTGTTTCGTGAACAAGATGGATAAAATTGGTGCGGACTTCTATAACACTATTGATATGATTATTGGTCGTTTGGGTGCGACACCATGTGTTATTCAATTACCAATTGGCGCGGAAAATGATTTTGCAGGTGTTGTTGATCTTGTGAAAATGAAAGCTATCGTTTGGGATGGTGAGCAGTTAGGCGCGACCTATAACGAAGAAGAAATTCCTGCTGATTTAGCAGATAAAGCGGCCGAGTACCGTGAGAAGTTGGTTGACCTAGTTGTTGAGTATGACGATGCAGCAATGGAAGCGTATTTAGAAGGCACTGAGCCAGATGAGCAAACATTAAAGGCCTGTATCCGTAAGGGTACAATTGCGAACAAATTCGTTCCTATTCTTTGTGGATCAGCGTTTAAAAACAAAGGTGTTCAGCCATTATTGGACGCAGTTGTTGAATATTTACCATCACCTACAGATATTGGCACAACCAAAGGTGTTAAAGTTGACTCAGATGAGCCTGAAAATCGTGAGCCTAAAGATGAGGCTCCTTTCTCAGCGCTTGCATTCAAGATTATGAATGACCCATTTGTTGGTTCATTGACATTCTCACGTATTTACTCAGGTAAAATTGAATCTGGATCGTACGTTCAAAACTCAGTTAAAGGTAAGCGTGAGCGTGTTGGTCGTATGTTGCTTATGCACTCAAACAACCGTGAAGAGATATCTGAAGCATTTGCGGGTGATATTGTCGCGTTTGTTGGTATGAAAGATACAACAACGGGTGACACATTGTGCGATGCAAGCAAGCAAGTTGTGCTTGAGCGTATGGAATTCCCAGAGCCGGTGATTGAAATTGCGGTTGAGCCAAAAACAAAAGCTGACCAAGAAAAAATGTCTACTGCCCTACAACGTTTAGCAGCAGAAGATCCATCATTCCGCGTGAAAGTTGACCATGAATCAGGTCAGACAATTATTGCTGGTATGGGTGAGCTTCATTTGGACATCTTGGTTGACCGCATGAAACGTGAATTTAAAGTTGAAGCGAATATTGGTGCGCCACAAGTTGCCTATCGTGAAACAATCACACGTGAAGCCGAAGTTGACTACACACATAAGAAACAATCTGGTGGTTCTGGTCAGTTTGCGCGCGCGCAGTTCAAAATGCGTCCTGCGGTTGCTGATCCTGAAACAGGTGAAATTGCAGATTATAACTTCATCAACAAAATTGTTGGTGGATCTATTCCAAAAGAATATATCCCTGGTTTTGAAAAAGGGATGGTCATGGCAAAAGACACAGGTATTATTGCTGGTTTCCCCGTGATTAATATCGAAGTTGAATTGTTTGATGGTGCGTATCACGATGTTGACTCGAGCGCGCTTGCCTTTGAAATTGCGGGTCGTGCCGGTTTTAAAGAAGCGATGCAAAAAGCGGGTCCACAATTGCTTGAGCCGATGATGAAAGTTGAAGTGATTACCCCTGAAGAATATATGGGTGACATCATTGGTGACTTGAACTCACGTCGTGGTCAGGTTAATGAAATGAAAGATCGTGGTAATGCGAAAGTGATTACAGCGTCTGTTCCATTGTCAAACATGTTTGGATATATTAACCCACTTCGTTCTATGTCTTCTGGGCGTGCGCAGTTCTCAATGGTTTTTGACCGTTACGAGCCTGTTCCACAACAAATTGCAGATGAAGTTAAAGAAAAGCTTGCTGGTTAAGTTTTAATATAAAGAGAGAATAAAATTATGGATGCACAAACAATTAGAATTCGCCTAAAGGCATTTGATCACCGTATCTTAGATACGTCGACAGATGAGATTGTAAATACGGCAAAACGTACTGGCGCAGCGGTTCGCGGCCCAATTCCTTTACCAACACGTAAAGAGCGTTTTACGGTTCTTCAATCACCTCACGTGAATAAGAACTCTATGGAGCATTTTGAAATGCGTACCCATAAACGCGTTTTGGATATTGTTGACCCAACACCACAAACTGTGGATGCGCTTATGAAGTTAGATTTGGCAGCGGGTGTTGATATTGAAATTAAAGTTGGCCAAGCGGCTTAGTAAAAATTTAAGAGCTATGAGAACAATGGTGTTCTCCTCTAGACAAGGAAAAGAAAAATGAGAACTGGATTATTAGCAAGAAAAGAAGGAATGACGCGTATCTTTACCGAAGATGGGCAGCAGGTTCCTGTGACAGTATTGCGTCTTGAAGACACTCAAGTTGTTGGTGTTCGTACGGAAGAAAAAAATGGCTATACAGCTGTTCAGATCGGTGCGGGTAAAGCGAAAATCAATCGTACTTCTAAAGCTATGCGCGCCGTTTATGCGAATGCCAAAGTTGAGCCAAAGAAAAAAGTTGTTGAGTTCCGCGTGAGTGAAGATAATCTTCCAGAAATTGGTGCCGTTGCAAGCGCTGAGCATTTTGTAACAGGCCAAAAAGTTGATGTTTGTGCAACATCAAAAGGTAAAGGCTTTCAAGGTGGTATCAAGCGTCACAATTTTGGCGGGATGCGTGCATCACACGGTGTATCTGTTTCTCACCGTGCGTTGGGATCAACTGGTCAATGTCAAGACCCAGGTAAAGTTTTCAAAGGTAAGAAAATGGCTGGTCAAATGGGTAATAAACGTGTAACAACACAAAACCTTGAGATTGCGGGTGTTGATTTAGAAGACAACCTAATCTTAGTAAAAGGGTCAGTTCCAGGACCACGTTCTGGCTGGGTAATGATTACAGATGCTGTTAAGCGTAAGGCGCCTGCTGATGCACCAAAGCCTTTGGCTGTATTAGAAGCTGCGAATGCAAAACAAGAAGCTCCTAAAGAAGAAGCACCTGCTGAAGCTGCAGAAACTTCTAAAGAAGAAGCATAAGGAATTAAGACAATGAAAATGCAAGTTGTAAATATTGAAAACAAAGCGGCTGGTGATATCACTTTAGATAAATCAGTATTCGGTATCGAAGTACGCCCAGATGTTATTCACCAAATGGTTGTTTATCAGCAAGATAAACGCCGTGGCGGAAATGCAAAGACAAAAGAACGTCATGAAGTTTCTGGTACAGGTAAAAAACCTCACGCGCAAAAAGGTACTGGTCGTGCCCGTGCGGGTGACTTGAAACGTAACATTGACCGTGGTGGTGGTGTTGTTCACGGGCCACGCGTTCGTTCACACGCAACGGCGTTACCAAAGCGTATTCGTCAAATGGCGATGAAGTCTATTCTTTCTGCGAAAGCGAAAGAGGGTAAGTTGATCATTCTTGATGAAGCAAAATCAAAAGATCATAAGACAAAAAACATGGCTGCTGCGATGACAAAAATGGGTATCAGCTCTGCTGTTATTGTTGGCGGTAAAGAAATTGACAATAATTTTGCCCGCGGTTGTGCAAACATCCCATTAATTGATGTGTTGCCAGTGCAAGGTGCAAATGTTTATGACATCGTGCGTCGCGATACTTTGGTTTTAACCAAAGAAGCGGTTGCTGATTTGACTGAAAGATTGAAGGATTAAGAACAATGGCTGCCCAGAAAAAAATAGCGAAAAAAGAAAAAGTCGAAATCGCAGAATGGATGTATGAAATTATCCGTACGCCAGTTGTGACAGAGAAATCAACAAACGGCTCTGCCTTTGGTCAAGTTACATTTAAAGTTCCTTTAGATGCAACCAAGCCACGCATTAAAGCGGCAGTTGAGACGTTGTTTAAAGTTGAAGTAACTGGTGTGAATACATTGGTTCAAAAAGGTAAAACGAAGCGTTTTAAAGGTATTAAAGCGTTCCGTGGAGATGAGAAAAAAGCGATGGTGTCTTTGAAAGAAGGTCAGACAATCGATTTTGGAACAGCTTTGTAAGAATATAAGAATAATTAACTATGGCGGCATCGCCGATAATGAGCAAAAAAGGTAAAGAAAAATGGCATTAAAAAAATATAAACCACGTTCCGCAGGCTTAAGAGCTTTGGTAACAGTTGATCGTTCTGATCTTCATAAAGGTGCGCCTGAAAAGACGCTTCTTGAAGGGAAGAAAAAGAACGGTGGCCGTAACAATACAGGCCGTATTACGTGTCGTCACAAAGGTGGCGGTCATAAGCAAAAATACCGTGTTATTGACTGGAAACGAAGCAAATTTGATATGGAAGCGACTGTTCTTCGTTTAGAATATGATCCAAACCGTACAGCGTTTATCGCATTGGTTGAATATACTGATGGCGAAAAAGCATACATCATTGCACCACAGCGTTTAGCGCCAGGTGATAAAGTGATCGCTGGTGAAAAAGTTGATATTAAGCCAGGAAATGCGATGCCTTTAAAAGGTATGCCAGTGGGTACAATCATCCACAATATTGAGCTTAAGCCTGGTAAAGGCGGCCAAATGTGTCGCTCTGCCGGAACTTATGGTCAATTGGTTGCCCGTGATCAAGGATATGCGCAAGTGAAATTAGCCTCTGGTGAATTACGCCGTGTGCGTCAGGAATGTATCGCCTCAATTGGCGCGGTTTCAAACCCAGACCACATGAACACAAATTTGGGTAAAGCAGGACGTAAGCGTTGGATGGGTGTTCGCCCAACCGTTCGTGGTGTTGTGATGAACCCAGTTGATCACCCACATGGTGGTGGTGAAGGCCGTACATCTGGTGGTCGTCATCCAGTATCATATTCTGGTGTTCCGACTAAAGGATATAAAACACGTAGTAATAAGGCGACAGATAAATTTATCATCCGTCGTAAGAAGAAATAATAGGATTTATTATGAGTAAAGATTTTGATTTTAGCGCAGAAGTGGGTGTTGGTGGAAAGCCAGAGAATACCCAAGGTATTTCATTAGCAGATGCAGCGCGAGCATTAGTAAGATACGAGCAAGACTCTTTGGGTGGGAACACAGAAAATAAACCAGTAGAACCAATCGGTCCGAATACCGGTTATAATTTTTAAAGTAGAAGAAATAAGGATTTAAAACATGTCACGTAGTATTTGGAAAGGCCCATTTGTTGATCGTCACCTTTTAAAAAAGGTTGAGCAACATCGTGAAGGCACAATCAAAGGTGTAGTAAAAACTTGGTCACGTCGTTCGACAATTTTGCCACAAATGGTTGGTATTACATTCGGCGTGCATAATGGAAACAAATTTATACCTGTATTGGTTACAGATAATATGATTGGTCACAAAATGGGTGAATTTGCCCCGACCCGTACATATAACGGTCACCAAGCAGATAAAAAGAAATAAGAATTTAAATAAGTAGGGATCTCATCATGGGACAAAGTGCAAATAAAAGTAGAACGGCCGCTAATGAAGCGATGGCAATGGCGAAGTACATTAAAACTTCACCACAAAAGCTTGACCTTGTTGCTGCAACTATTCGTGGTAAAGATGCAGGCCGTGCGCTTGTCGATTTAGAATTTTCATCACGTCGTGTTGCGCAAGATGTGCGTAAAGTATTACAAAGTGCGATTGCAAACGCAGAAAACAATCACGGTTTAGATGTTGATCGTTTGTATGTTGCCGAAGCTTACACAGGTAAGTCGATCACGATGAAACGTTTTCGTGCCCGTGCCCGTGGCCGCGCCGCAAGAATTTTGAAGCCTTTCGCCCGTATGACAATTGTCGTGCGTGAGCGCGAAGACGCAGCAGCAACAAAAGCGAAAAAAGCACCTGCGAAAAAAGCAGAAGCAAAAAAAGTTGATGTAACAAAATCAGCCCCAAAGAAAGCTGAAGCAAAAACAGAAGATAAGAAGCCAGCAGCAGCGAAGAAAACTGCCGCTAAAAAGACAACGACTAAAAAGACTGCCGCGAAAAAAGCGCCAGCCAAAAAAGACGATAAATAGGAGCATTTGAAAAATGGGTCAAAAAGTTAATCCAATTGGTATACGCGTCGGTATAAACCGTACATGGGACTCTCGTTGGTTCGATGATCGTAATTATGCAGACAAGCTGATTCAAGATCTTGAGCTTCGTAAATATGTTCAAGAAAAATTAAAAGCAGCTGGTATTTCAAAGGTTGTTATTGAACGTGCCGCGAAAAACACACGTGTGACAGTATATACTGCGCGTCCCGGTGTTATCATTGGTAAAAAAGGAGCGGATATTGAGACGCTTCGTAAAGAATTATCACGCATTGCGGGTAATGATGTTGCGTTAAACATTGTTGAAATTCGTAAGCCTGAGTTAGACGCACAATTGGTTGCAGAAGGTGTTTGTCAACAGCTTGAGCGTCGTGTTTCTTTCCGTCGTGCGATGAAACGTGCAGTACAAAGTGCGCTTCGTATGGGTGCCTTGGGTATTCGTTTGAATGTTGCGGGTCGTTTGGGTGGTGCAGATATTGCGCGTACTGAATGGTATCGTGAAGGTCGTGTTCCATTACACACATTGCGTGCGGATATGGACTATGGTTTTGCCGAAGCATTAACAACATACGGTATTATCGGTGTTAAAGTTTGGCTTTATAAAGGTGACGTTATGACCCATGATCCGGGCGCCCGTGATAAAAAGATGCAAGAAGAACAAGGTGGAGCGCCGAAACGCGGTTAAGCCTTAAGGTAAAATAATTAACATAATAATTGATTTAAAACAGAAAATGGTATAAGAAGATGTTATCGCCAAAAAAGACAAAATTTAGAAAAGCTCATAAAGGTCGTATCCACGGAAACGCCAAAGGGGGCACAACTTTGAACTTTGGATCATGTGGTCTTAAAGCGATGAGCCCTAATCGTATTACAGCGCGCCAAATTGAAGCGGCACGTCGTGCGATTACACGTCACATTCGACGTCAGGGTAAAGTTTTTATCCGTATCTTCCCGGATGTTCCAGTGTCAAAAAAGCCATTGGAAGTACGTCAGGGTAAAGGTAAAGGATCTGTTGAATATTGGGCGTGCCGCGTTAAACCAGGCCGTATCATGTTTGAATTGGATGGTGTAGAAACAGGCCTTGCACGTGAAGCATTGGCTTTGGCTTCTGAAAAGTTGCCTATTAAAACTAAATTTGTGACTCGCGTAGGAGAGTAAGAAGATGGCAAAAGCAAAAGCAAAAGCAAAAGCAGATAAAGCAGAAGATTTAAAAGGTAAGTCAGCAGACGAGCTTAAAAAAATGATCTTAGATAAACGTAAAGAGCAGTTTAATATGCGCTTTCAACTTTCTGGTGGTCAATTAGAGAACACAGCGCAAATGCGCAGAATTCGTCGCGATATCGCACGAATTAAAACAGCAATTAACCAGCAGTCAAAAGCTGCTTAAGTATTAGAATTTAGGAGAAAAACATGCCACGTCGCGTTTTAGAAGGTAAAGTCACTAGTGACAAGATGGACAAAACAATCACTGTTTCTGTCGAACGTCGCTTTATGCACCCAAAATATAAAAAATATATTAAACGCTCATCCAAATATGCGGCGCATGATGAAAACAATGTCGTGAAAGAAGGCGACAATGTTCAAATTATTGAATGTGCTCCGATTTCTAAGCGTAAAAGCTGGGTAGTGATTGTAGATGGTAAAGAGCAAGGCCAAGAAGTAGCCAAGCCAAAAGCCAAAGCGGCCCCTAAGAAGGCAGAAGCAAAAACAGAAGATAAGCCTGCGGCGAAAAAAGCTCCTGCAAAAAAGGCTCCGGCCAAAAAAGCAGCAGCCCCAAAAGCTGAAAAGAAAACTGCAGCAAAAAAGGCTCCTGCTAAAAAAGCAGCGGCTAAAAAAACAACGAAAAAAGATTAATTAGAACAAGATAACAAAGAAGTAGAGATTTGCCATGATACAGATGCAATCAAATATGGAAGTAGCAGACAACTCAGGCGCGCGCCGCGTTGAATGTATTAAAGTTTTAGGGGGATCACACCGCCGTACCGCCAATATTGGTGACGTTGTTGTGGTTTCTGTTAAAGAAGCTATTCCACGTGGTCGTGTGAAAAAAGGTACTGTACATAAAGCAGTTATCGTTCGCTCACGTCACGGTCTAAACCGTCACAATGGTGAAAAAATTCGTTTTGACACGAACGCTTGTGTTTTAATCAACGCAAATGGTGAGCCTGTTGGAACACGTATCTTTGGCCCAGTAACACGTGAGTTACGTGGTAAGGGTTACATGAAAATTATATCTCTAGCTGGAGAGGTTTTATAAAATGACTACTGCAAAATTAAAAATTAAAAAAGGCGATACTGTTATCGTTAACACTGGTAAAGACAAAGGCAAAAAAGGCGAAGTTTTGAAGACTTTCCCTGCAAAGTCTCGTGTTCTTGTGCAAGGCGTGAATGTTGCGAAGAAGCATCAAAAGCCAACACAATTTGCACCTGGTGGCATTCAGGAAAAAGAATTATCAATTCATATTTCTAACGTATCTTTGGCAGATCCAAAAACGGACAAGCCAACACGCGTTGGATATAAAATTGATAAAGATGGTAAAAAACTCCGTGTTGCAAAAGCATCCGGCGAAACTTTAGATAATTAGGATTTAAGACTATGAGCGCAACTGCTAAAAAAGAACAGCCTCGTTTCAAGCAACGCTACGAAAAAGATATTCGTAAAGCGTTACAAGAAAAATTTGCATACAGAAATGAAATGCAAATTCCTAAGCTTGAGAAAATTGTAATTAACATGGGTGTAACCGAAGCTGTTACAGACCGTAAAGCTGTTGAGAATGCTGCAAATGATTTGGCATTAATTGCCGGTCAAAGACCAGTGATCACAAAAGCCAAAAAATCTAACGCGTCTTTCAAAGTACGTGAAGGAATGGACATTGGTTGTAAAGTGACATTGCGAGGCGCGCAAATGTATGAATTCTTGGACCGTTTGGTGACAATTGCGTTGCCACGTGTTCGTGACTTCCGCGGTATTAACGAGAAAAGCTTTGATAAAGGTGGAAATTATGCCATGGGTATCAAAGAACACATCATTTTCCCTGAAATCGAGTATGACAAAGTTGACAAGATTCGCGGAATGGACATCATTATTTGTACAACGGCAAATACGACAGATGAAGCAAGAGAACTTCTTCGTGCATTTGATATGCCGTTCAAGAAATAAACTGTAATTAAAGGAAATTAAAACAAATGGCAAAAATAAGTGCAGTACAAAGAGATTTAAAACGACGCAAGCTTGTAAAAAAATATGCAGCAAAACGCGCCGAATTAAAGGCAATTATTAAGAATAAAGAAACCAACATGGAAGACCGTTTTGCGGCTGTTCTTGCGTTATCTGAATTACCGACAAATTCGTCGAAAATTAGACCAAAGAACCGTTGTGCATTAACAGGCCGTCCGCGTGCGGTTCACCGTAAATTCCGTTTATCACGTATTGCCATTCGTGATTTGGCGTCTCGTGGTGAATTGCCTGGCGTAACAAAAGCCAGCTGGTAATAATAAGAATTTTATAAAGAAGGAATATTAAAATGTCGATGAGTGACCCTTTAGGAGATATGTTAACACGTATCCGCAATGCGCAACGCGCTAGCTTAGCTGTAACATCTTGCCCACATTCAGGTGTGCGCGAAGCTGTTTGTGCGGTTTTAACGGATGAAGGTTATATCCGTGGATTTAAAGTTGTTGAAGGTGATAACAACAAGAAGACGATTGATATTGAATTGAAATATGACGAAGGTCAGCCAGTGATCCGCGAAATCAAACGCGTATCTAAGCCAGGTCGTCGCGTATATTCAAAAATTGCAGACTTGCAACCATTCCACAATGGTTTGGGCGTAAAAGTAATTTCAACACCACGCGGTGTGATGCCAGATTATAAGGCACGCAACGAAAATATTGGTGGCGAAGTTCTTTTCCAAGTTTACTAAGCAATTTATAGAGAATTAAAAGGATTTTAAACCCGCTATTGGGATTTGAATATAAGGAAAAAAAGAATGTCTAGAATTGGAAAACAACCTATTACTATCCCTGAGGGCGTTACATTAGATGTAAACGGTCAGGACGTAAAAGCTAAAGGCTCAAAAGGTGAGTTGAATATGCGCGTGCATGATGACGTATCTATCAAAAATGAAGATGGTGTTATTGTTTTAGCAGCGCGTTCAAAATCTTTGAATGCTAAAAAATTATGGCCGACAATGCGTACTTTGGTAAATAACATGGTTGTGGGTGTTACTGAAGGATATACCAAGAATTTAGAAATTCACGGTGTTGGTCTTCGTGCGCAAATGCAAGGAACAACGATTGTAATGCAACTTGGTTTTTCACATGAAGTCCGCTATGACATTCCACAAGGAATTACAGTTGCGGTTGAAGACCAAACAAAAATAAATGTTTCTGGTATTGATAAACAGTTGGTTGGCCAAGTGGCTGCAAAAATTCGAGGCTTTAAGCCACCTGAGCCATATAAAGGTAAAGGTATCCGTTATTCAGATGAATATGTGATGCGTAAAGAAGGTAAGAAGAAATAATTAGGTTTAAAACCGATTAAGGAACAATAAGATGACTGAAAAAAGAAAAACATCATTTCAACGCCGTAAGTTGGGCACACGCTCTAAACTAAAGCGTATTAATATTGACAGTAATGCGACACGTGCCATTCGCCCACGTTTGTCTGTGCACCGCACAAACAAAGGGATTTATGCGCAAGTAATCGATGACATTCAAGGCGTAACATTGGCAGCCGCTTCAACAATTGAAAAAGATGCCAATATTGCAAAAGGTCATAGTGTTGATGCCGCTGCTAAGGTCGGTAAGTTAGTTGCCGAACGTGCAAAAAAAGCAGGTGTCAAAAAAGTACAATTTGATCGTGGTGGTTTTGTTTACCATGGTCGTGTCAAAGCCCTTGCGGACGGTGCCCGCGAAGGTGGATTAGAATTTTAAGAAGTTAACGGAGCAAAGAAAATAATGGCTAATAACCCATCAGATCAAAAATTTAAACGCGAAGAACGCGAAGAATCAGAATTTCACGAAAAGCTCGTTGCAGTTAATCGTGTTGCGAAAGTTGTAAAAGGCGGACGTCGTTTTGGTTTTGCGGCCTTGGTCGTTGTTGGCGATGGTAAAGGCCAAGTTGGTTCTGGTCACGGTAAAGCAAAGGAAGTTCCTGAAGCAATCCGTAAAGCGACAGAACAGGCGAAAAAGAAAATGATCCGCGTACCTTTGCGTGAAGGTCGTACAATCCACCATGACATTAGCGCGCGTTCAGGTGCGGGTAAAGTGATCATGCGCTCTGCACCTTCTGGTACTGGTGTTATTGCTGGTGGTCCGATGCGCGCAGTTTTTGACTGTTTAGGTGTTCAAGATGTTGTTGCGAAAGCGGTTGGTTCTTCTAACCCTTACAACATGGTTGACGCGACAATCGCTGCGTTGAAAAAAATGGAAAGCCCGCGTCAGATTGCTGCACGTCGTGGTAAAAAAGTGGGTGATGTTATTGCAGGACGTGAAGGCGCGTTAAGCAAATCTGCCGCCGCTGAAGAACAAGCATAATTTATTATTGTAGGAAACTAAGACGATGACTGAAGAAAAGAAAACAACAGCCAAAAAAGCCCCTGCTAAAAAAGCAGCAGCGAAAAAAGCGCCAGCAAAGAAAGCCGCTCCTCAAAAAGCAGCAAAATCTGGTGCAACTGTGACAGTAACACAGATTGGTTCTGCAATTGGTCGTGAAGCCAGCCAGCGTGCAACTTTGGTTGGTTTGGGTCTTAACAAGATTGGCCGTACAAAAACATTGGAAGATACTTCGAGTGTGCGCGGCATGATCCGTAAAGTTGCTCACTTGGTAAAGGTTGAAGACGCTGCATAAGCGTAAAAAAGAATTATAAAGGAATAAAGTTATGAAACTTAATGAACTACAGCCTAAAGAAGGCTCAAGACAGAATACAAAGCGCGTTGGACGTGGTATTGGATCTGGTAAAGGTAAAACCTGTGGTGTTGGTCAAAAAGGTCAAAAATCACGTTCAGGTGTTGCCATCAATGGTTTTGAAGGTGGTCAAATGCCTTTGTACCAACGTTTACCAAAACGTGGTTTCACAAATAATTTTGCGAAAAAATTTGCAACAATTTCTTTGGCGCGTGTTCAAGAAGCTATCGATGCAAAACAAATTGATGCAAAGAAAACAATCGATGAAGCCGCTTTGGTAGCTGGTAAAGTTATCAAAGCCAAAAAAGATGGTGTTAAGCTTTTGGGTAATGGTACTTTAAAATCTGGTGTTACATTTAATATTGCTAAGGCAACACAATCAGCAATAGCTGCTGTTGAAAAAGCGGGCGGTAAAGTTGACATCATCGAAGTTAAAGTTGACCCGAACAAAAAAGAAGGCAAGAAAACTCAGCGCCGTAATGCTGCGATTGAAGCTGCTTCTAAAATCAAAAAATAATTTCTATACCCTTGGTGGAGAATAGATTAGAAAAGCTCCGATTGATCGGGGCTTTTTGCCTTTTATAATCTGTTAGTTCTTATAATTTAAAGAAGATTTTTCTTCTATCAAAGGGTGTTAATTATGCTGAGTAAGGGGCATTAAAAAAGGGAGATGGATAATCACCTCCCTTTGAACTTATAAATTTATATTCCTTTACGCCTTATTAAAGATGTCTGGATTGGCAAATTCCAATGTGCGCGTGGGGAAGGGGATGCTGATCTTATTATCATCTAGCGCTTCTTTTATGGCCTTAGTCAGATCCCATTGTACGACAAAGAAATCATCTGTTTTGGTCCAAACGCGGACTTTGATATCAACGGAAGAGCCGCCAAGCGCGCCAACGACAATCACAGGTTCTTTGCCTGATGTCGTGATGAGGCGTGCCTCTTGATCGACCGTTTTGCTGATAACATCAAATGCCTTGTTGATATCGCTATCATAACTAATACCGATGGTTAAGTCCTGACGGCGTTGTTCATTGCGCGTGAAGTTTGTGATTTCTGTTCCCCATACTTGGCTGTTGGGGGCAAAAATATATTTATTATCAGGTGTGTTTAATTCGGTGCCGAATAAACCCAACGATGTGACGGTGCCACCCGTAGATCCAAATTCAATATAATCACCAATGTTAAAAGGGCGAAGAATTAAGATCATAGTCCCTGCGGCAATATTGCTTAATGTTCCTTGTAAGGCGAGGCCAATGGCCAAACCGGCCGCACCCAATACGGCAAGTAAGCTGGCAGTTTGAACACCAAATTGACCTAAAACCGCAACAATGGATACGGCTAAAACCACATATTTTGCAAACCCACCTAAAAATGAGGAAAGGGTTTTATCTAGTTTGTTAATATTTTTGATTCGTCTGTTTACCCAACCACCAATAACCCAACCAGCAATCAATATAAGTAGTGCGCCAACAACGCTAACACCATACTCAATAATTAAGTCAGATGCTTGCGTAACATCAATTTGTTTTAATTGTTCAAGTGGTTCCATTTTCAAATACTCCTCTTTTCATTATTTATTACTATATGGATTTTTGCTGGTTCGGACCAGAAGGCGGATAGGAATTCCCTTTAGGTCGAAATCATCACGAATGCCGTTCATCAGATAGCGTTTATAGCTGTCGGGTAAATCTTTGGGGCGTGACACCCAAACAGTGAAAGTCGGCGGGCGAATGTTTATTTGGGTTATATATTTCAGGCGGTTTGATCGGCCTTCGTATAGCGGGGCAGGATTTTGGCTTTCCTTGATGGCGAGCCATTTATTCATTTTACTGGTCGAGACGCGTCTGTTCCATACTTCGTAAATATCCAAAACACTTTGCATCATAAAACCAAGGTTTTTATTGTGTAGGGCAGAGATGCTGACCGATGGGATGTTGCGTACTTGGCCTAATGAAGTTTGTAGGCGATATTTTACAAAATCAATGGTCTCTTTTTTCTGTTCATCACCTTTGATCAAATCCCATTTATTGACGGCCAGAACAAGGGCGCGCCCTTCTTTGAGTACGTGATCGGCAATTTGTATGTCTTGTTTGTCCAAAATATTTTCGGTATCAATCACAAGGATGACAACTTGCGCCAAACGAATGGCGCGCAAGGAATCATCAACGGACATTTTTTCAATATTGTTGCTAATGTTGGCTTTTTTGCGCATACCTGCTGTATCGACAAGACGCACTTTACGGTTATTAAATTCCCAATCTATGGCAATGGCATCACGGGTTATGCCTGCCTCGGGGCCAGTCATGACACGGTTTTCTTTGAGCAGCGCATTCATGAGTGTTGATTTTCCTACATTGGGGCGACCAACAATGGCTATTTTAATGGGTTTGTCACTATCATCTTCAATCTCGAGGGCGGCGAAGTCAAAATCTGTTCGACCTTCTAGGGTATCAAGCTCTTGATCATCAATTATATTAACGCGGCGTTCGATTTCATCTTCTTCGGCGTCGGAGAAATAAGGCTCAAACGCGTTATAGAGATCCTCGATACCATATCCGTGTGCAGATGAAATGGGAATTGGTTGCCCTAAGCCTAGTGAGTATGCTTCACCCATGGCTGTGGCGACGGCTTGATCACTTTCACATTTGTTGACTGCTAAAACTACGGGTTTAGTTTTGCCATTCACACGTTTTTGTTTTCTAAGCCAGTTGGCAAAATGCTCATCCGCTGGGGTAACACCAGCGCGACCATCAATAATAAATAAAACTGCGTCTGCTTGGTTCAGACCATCTTCGGTTTGTTTACGCATACGCCCTTCGATAGAATCGTCAAATGATTCTTCTAATCCAGCGGTATCAATAATGCGGACTTTTTTGTCCAAAAGATATCCTTCGGCTTCGCGCCAGTCGCGGGTGACACCAGGGGTGTCATCAACAATCGCCAATTGCTTTTTTGCCAATCGGTTAAAAAGTGTAGATTTACCAACATTTGGTCGGCCAACTATTGCTATAGAAAATACCATATTATTTTTATCTTCTGGACGTTGTTTTATTTCCTTATGTAATTTTACATTGTGTAATTTTACAACGCGTCATTTATGCCTTGCCAGAAAATAAGACCAAAATGACTTTGGATAACTTTTGTTATAATACCTAAGGGGTTATAGAGCTTTAACGATAAGCAATCAAGCTTCCATCTTCCGATAGAAGGTAAATGACACCATTGGCAATAACGGGTGCTAACGTAACATCTTTTTTGGTTGCCAATTGACGGGTCAATTCACCGTTTTTGGCATTATATATCGCCATAATACCATTTGTTCCCGTTAAAATCAGCTGACTATTAACCATGATTGGCCCTGACCAGAAAATTGGATCTTTACGTTTTTCAGGCTTCGCATAGCGGGGCACATCGGTGACCCATAGGCTGTTGCCTGTAGATTTATCAAGCGCGATCAGCTTATTATCGGAATTAAAGACGAAAATATAATCATCGATAATTACAGGTGTCTCTGAGCTGCTGATGTCTTTTGCCCATTTACGCACACCAGATCGTTTATCAATAGCGACCATTTTCCCACCATAACTAACGGCATAAATAATATTATCTTCAATAACGGGGTGGGCACGAATATCAGCCAATGTTGATAGGCTGTTTAATTGTAAATTATTGATAAGTCGATCACTCCACACGACGCTTCCATTTTCAACGCGAAGGGCGGCAACGTCGCCTGATGAAAAGGCTGCAACAACGATTTGATCATCGACTGCGGGGCTGGCGGTTCCTAATAATCCTGTTCCTTCACCGGCGCCTTCATATTTCCAAAGGACAGTTCCATCGGTTACATTAAGGGCAACAATGCGGTTGTTTAACGTTTTTACAAATACGCGTCCATTATAAACAGTAGGGGCAGCGCGTGAGCCTGCATCCATTTGTGCGCGCCAAATAATTTCACCAGTTTTGCCGTTGAGGGCTAATGTTTCGTTGTACCCGCCATTAACAAAAATAATGTTTTGGTCAAAGGCCAAGCCACCAGCGATTACAGATTCGTCTTCATTTTTAGGGCGAATATTTTTTTCCCAAATTAATTTTCCTGTTTGATCGTGAAAGGCACGGATATGTGATTTGGTATCAAGGGTGAAAACTTTTCCATCGGCAATAATTGGTTTTGCAATTAGGGGAAGGCGATCTGATCCACCTTTGCCGATATCTGATTTCCAAATTTCTTGAAGTTGTGAAAGCGCCGCACTTTCTATATTGCCCATAAAGTTTTGGGCGTTACGGCCCGCCTGCGCCCATGAAGGCGCTGGGCTTGCTAATGTAATTGCAATGTCTACTTCTTCTGATGGGGCGAAGGGAATGAGGTCTTGTTGGTATTGAAGGACAGAGATACGCTCCCCTTCAAGAGGGGGCGCTTCTTCTTCACCACTAAAAACTGAGCAGGCGTTAAGAGCGAAAAGGACAGGGAGAAGAGCAAAAAAACGGATCATGATTCTTCATTCGTTGTTGGTTGTGAGTTTTTAATTTTATAGATATGTGCCAAGGCGTTTGCGCGTTGTTTTAATGTTGCGGAAACATTTTGTGACTCGACGATAGGGGTAAGATATTCTAACGCTTGAGCATAATTTTGATTTTGTTCAGCTTCGATCGTGGCGGCTTGTAATCTGGCATGCCAATGGAAAGGGCTTTTTTTATCGGCTAAAACGGGTTTTAAGATTTTTAAGTCTGCCGCGCTATCGCTACTATATTGTGATCGCAGTATGCGCGCCAAATCTTCCATGCCATCGTTGGGGGCGGTTTTGTTTATGATTGTATCATATGTTTTTACCGCGCCTTCTTTATCACCTTCTTCTAATTGAAGGCCAGATACTAGAAAATTACTAATCGTGGAAACGCCTTTGCGGCTGTCTTGTGAAATAGTGTTAAGATTTTCAACTGTTAAATCATCTTCTAAGGCTGTAATTAATTTAGCGGTGTTTTTGCCATCGGCTTTTTTATCCCAACCGTTATAAAAAGAAAGCGCGCCAGTTCCTAAAATTAAAACAGCTAAAGCGGTAATAATTTTATCTTTGTGATCGTGCCAAAATTTTTCTATTTTTTCTTTTTGTAGGGCTTGATCAACTTCTTCAAAAATATCGGACATGGTTGTTTTCTCTTTACGGTTTATTTCTTATTTGCGTATATCCATAGGATAACGACTTTTACACTGTAATCATAATTTTTTTCAGTTCCAGCGTAAAATAAGCTATAATAACAAGAATGACAATGAAACCTCCGCAAACGGCAAAAATTGGCTATACTCGTAAGGAATTTGGCGCTATTTTCCAACTCTATAGTCGGAATGTTTATAAGGGGTTATTTAAAGATTTTTCTTTTTCTGAAATAAAGGGGAAATATTATATTTCTTTTCGGGAAGAGGCCGGTAAAACCCCGCTCATCACTATTGAAAAACGTCGTTTAGGTCCGGATAAGGTATTATTTGTGGCCACAACACCCGCTCCTAAAAATCAAATAATCGAAATCGCACGGAGCGAAAAGATTGATGCCTTTATACGTCAATTAAACGGTAAAATTGATATTTTGCGTAATGCCAAGAAGCAATCAGATTCTGGTAATTATACGAAAAACAATTCAGCTTAAACCACCCTCTTTATTGAATCCCCTATATTTATGCCTGAAACTTTTGTATTGTTAGCAACGTATAAGCTTAGACAATAAAGAGGCACGCATGAGCAAAATTAAAGTAGAAAATCCAGTCGTTGAATTAGATGGTGATGAAATGACCCGCATCATTTGGAAAATGATAAAGGACCGTTTTGTTCATCCTTATCTAGATTTGGATTTAAAATACTTTGATTTATCGGTTCAAAATCGTGACGCAACAGATGATCAGGTAACTCACGATGCGGCCAATGCCATTAAAGAGCATGGCGTTGGGGTAAAGTGCGCAACCATTACCCCAGATGAGGGGCGCGTGGAAGAATTTAATCTTAAGAAAATGTGGAAATCACCCAATGGAACAATCCGCAATATCCTTGGTGGAACAGTGTTTCGTGAGCCGATTGTCATTCAATCTATTCCCAAATATGTCCCAACATGGGAGCAGCCTATGGTAATTGGCCGTCATGCGTTTGGGGACCAATATAAAGCGACTGATGTAAAAATTCCCGCTGCAGGTAAATTAAAAATGGTTTATGAGCCTGCCGATGGCGGCGAAGCAAAAAGCTGGGAAGTTTTTGATTTTAAAGAACCTGGCGTGGCCATGGGTATGTATAATTTAGATGAATCCATCCGTGGGTTTGCCCGTGCTTGCTTTAATTATGGGCTGCAGAGAAATTATCCCGTTTATCTATCCACGAAAAATACGATTTTAAAACAATATGATGGACGTTTCATGGAAATTTTTCAGGACGTATATGATGAAGAATTTAAATCTGCGTTTAAAGAAAAAGAACTTTGGTACGAGCATCGTTTGATTGATGACATGGTTGCCTTTGCCATTAAATCAAAGGGTGGATTTGTTTGGGCCTGTAAGAATTATGATGGTGATGTGCAGTCCGATATCGTTGCACAAGGGTTTGGGTCTTTGGGGTTGATGACATCTGTGTTGCTGACGCCTGATGGAAAAACCGTCGAAGCCGAAGCCGCGCATGGTACGGTTACGCGCCATTATCGTGAGCATCAAAAAGGCAATCAAACTTCGACCAATCCTATTGCCTCTATTTTTGCATGGACGCGCGGTTTGCAATATCGCGGACAGTTTGATGGAAACGAAGATTTGATTGAATTCAGCCAGAAATTGGAACAATCATGCGTTGAAACTGTTGAAGCAGGGCATATGACCAAAGATCTCGCTCTTTTAGTCGGAAAAGGGCAGAAATTCTTGACAACAGCGGCTTTTATGGACAAAGTCGAAGAAAATTTTAAACAGAAAGTTTCGTAAAATGATAAATGGTTTTTTAAAATCCTTTTTAACGTTGACCGCGATGGTCATGAGCGTTTTCGCGTTTGCACAAGCATCGATTGCGCAGGCAGCCTACAGTAAAGATTATTTTGGCGAAACAGTTGTTTATAAAGCGGATTTTGAAGATACGCTTATTCATTTGGCGCGCAACAACGGCCTTGGGTTCGTAGAATTACGGGCGGCAAACCCAAATTTAGACCCTTGGATCCCAGGGGAAAATGCCGAAATCATTTTACCCAAACAGCATTTATTGCCCGAAGCGCCGCGTAAAGGTCTTGTCATTAATTTGGCTGAAATGCGTGTTTATTATTTCAAAACACCAGGTGAAGCACCTCAGACATACCCCATTAGTATTGGCCGTGAAGGGCTTCAAACGCCAACAGGTTCAACCACAATTGTTCGTAAAAAAGAAGGGCCAACATGGACCCCAACACCAAGAATGAGAGAAGAAAAGCCAGAATTACCGCAGTCTGTTCCGCCAGGACCAGATAACCCATTGGGGACGCACGCATTATATTTGGGGTGGCCACAATATTTGATGCACGGCACAAACAAGCCATACGGTATTGGCCGCCGCGTCAGCAGTGGGTGTATGCGTATGTATCCAGAAGATATTGTAAAGTTATTCCCACAAGTGCCTGTCGGCACGCCTGTAACGGTTGTTGATCAACCTGTTAAGGTGGGGTGGATTAATGATGAGCTGTATATAGAAGTAAGTCCAACACAAGATCAAGCCAAAGCAATTGAGGAAAATGGTGTCTTAAATAGTTACGAGATAACCAAAGAAGATATGGCCCGCATAAATGCGAAAGCAGGGGACAAAAAAGATATGATTGATTGGGAGTTGGTACGAAATGCCGTCAAGAACCACAGTGGTTTTCCTGTTTCTGTGACGGGTAAAGGGCAGACATTTCAATCGCAAACTGAAACAAATAAAAAGTTTGGTTTGATTGATACCAACAAGACTGAACAAGACACAACGAAGAAAGAACAAGAAAAGTTTAATGCCGTTGTCAAAGAGGCATCCAATCAGAAACAAAAGCCTGAGCAAGTGGCGATGGATGAAAAAATTTTAGAAAACAATTCTATCCAGACGGTTGTTTATACTCAAGAAGACGTTGCAGATAATACGAGCATGAGCACGACGCTTACAAATTTAAATTTACGTTCTAATGTAAATGAATAAATTGATTTTTATTTATTATTACGCAGTCAAGGTATAAATTATGCCAAAGGCGCTAGGTGCTATGATAGGTAAAAGCAAAAAGAAGTAGCGGATATTTGTTTTTAAAAATAGAAACGCGGTACTCACTAATGCTGTGATAAACCAGACAGTTACTACTTTTTGTATGAGTATTGGTCCAAAGTTCGTTTCAATAGAATCTACTGGATACAGCCCCATATATATCAATAAGTTTGCAATAAATGGAAATAAGATCCATCCCGTTGCAATAGATAATATTAATGTCATGATCCGAAAGGCAATGTCTGATATTTTTTTATTCATAGGACGAATATACCGTAAATTTAATTATTTATAAAATGTTCATATTAAAAAAGGTTGCCTAATGAAATTAGGCAACCTTTTTAACAAAAAATTTCTTAATGGAAATTATTTCATTTGTGTTTCTTCGAATACAGGCTCAGCTGAACGAACTACTGGACGACGAGTAACATTGTTGTCTGCACCAACTGTACGGTCTTCAGCGTAAGGAGCACCTGTTAGGTCTGACTCACCATTGTAGTTGTCTGCACAAGCAGCCAAAGTTACAGATGAACCCAATACCATTACTGTTAATAAGATTTTTTTCATTGTATTTTCCTTCTACCTAAAATTAGGCTTTAATTAAACGACAGGAAGCTGTCAATTTTCAACAAATTTTGGCTTCCTTTGGAAACCTAACACTCTTATACATTAGAGTGTTCCAAGTGATAATAGTTTTTTTCAAAAAATAATCAAGTATTTCAATGGTGTTACATCAATTATTTAACAAAAATTTTGTTGCCTAATTGTAAATCGCTTGCTAAAGCGCGTTTTTCCTCACTTGTTGGAAATAACTATCTAGACTTTTTATAAGCGCAGTAGCGATTTTTTCTTGATAATTGTTGGTTGCTAAAAGTTTTGCTTCATTATTGTTAGACATAAACCCCATTTCGAGCAGCACAGATGGAATATCTGGTGCCTTTAAAACAGCAAAACCAGCATAACGATGAGGGCGCGTTAAGGTTCGAACGCCACTTTGTTTCATATTCCCCACGACGGTATTGGCGAAAAACTTAGATTGGTTCATAGTGTCGCGCATTGCTAGGTCAATTAAGATATTGGCAACTTCCTTATCTTCGTGACTTAGGTCAACGCCTGCGATTAAATCAACTTGGTTCTCGCGCGCTGCCAATCGCGCGGTCTGTTTATCAGATGCTTTATTGGATAATGTGTAAATTGATGCGCCGCTAACATCAGCTTTATCAATAGAATCGGCATGAAGAGAAATAAAGAGGTCGGCTTCTTTATCTCTGGCGATGGCAACACGTTTGGATAGTTTGATATATGTATCATTTGAACGGGTGAGGGCTACACGATAGCGTCCTGTGGCCTCCAAATTGTTCTTTAATATTTTTGCTGCGGAAAGGGTAATATCTTTTTCGCGTGATTTATTGGGGCCAATCGCGCCTGGGTCTGCGCCGCCATGTCCAGGATCAATAACAATCAAAGGTTTGCGCAATGGGCTTACGGTCTCGCTTGGTTCTGTAGGAGGTGTTGGTTTTTTTGAAGGGGTTACACCGATTCTCTCTTTAAATTTATCAAAGTTAGTGGTTTGGTCTGTGCCTGTTTGCTCTGACAAAATTGTGCTGAGGTCTTTTGTGGTTGTGCTAAGTGTGCCAAAACTAGTCTTTTGGGCGCTGAGGTAAGCGGATTGCGAAACAGATTTAGAATCGAGAACCAATCGAATCGGGGATGAGCCTGAAGCAGGCAATATGAATGCCTTATCTATTAACGATGGGTTTTTCATATCCATTACGATACGCATAATGCCAGTTGAGGATTGGCTCGTACGGACATCCATGACTTCTTTGTTTTTGGGCAGATCTAGATTGCCCGCTTTCCAGTCGAAAGAAGGCAGATCAATTACAATTCGATACGAGTTGTTTTCATCTTTAGGTAAAGTAAAGGCTTTAAAATTAGTATCTTGGTTCAGTTCTATGACCGTACGTAGTTTATCAGGATGTTGGCCAAAGCGAATTTTATTTATTTCTAATGCAAATGCGTTACCCGTAGCAAGCAAGAGGTAAAGAAAAAGAAACAGGCCAGATATTGATTGAATTTTACAGGTCATAAATAACAAATATTTTGAGAATTTTAACTATCATAGCATGCTAAATATGGCATACCGAAGGCCTAATTACGGTCTTTTGAAATTTATTTAATAGGGGGTTAGATTCTTACTTGTAACTTTATTCTATTGAGAGTAATGTTTTGTTGCGACACATTGTGGCTTTAGCATAATTATTTGATTTTATTTACTTTATACGGTTTCGCTAGCTTCAATGGATAGAAATTTTATCTTTATTTATCAAATATTAAGATAGAATTTCCCGGCGCCAGATACCAGAATATTGAGACCCCAAAGGGCTTAATTTTTGAATAAATGGTGAATTGGACATTGTTAGCGTATGGATTATCCATAACTCTAAACTCCTAAATCCGGATTATACAAATAGATAGGCGCATTGCCTTCCTCATTTTGATTGTCGTTTCAAATTGACGGGGATTTTGCATGCGCCCAACCATTTATCGTGGAGATAATAAAATGACAAAAAAAATGTTAATTGATGCGACTCATAAAGAAGAGACCCGCGTTGCCGTTGTCGATGGACAACATCTTGTAGAATTTGATTATGAAAGTATCGTTCGAAAGCAGTTAAAAGGGAGTGTTTATCTTGCAAAAGTTACACGTGTTGAACCTTCGCTGCAGGCGGCTTTTGTAAATTATGGTGGCAACCGTCATGGGTTTTTGCCTTTTTCAGAAATCCACCCAGACTATTTCCGTATTCCGGTCAGCGACCGTGAGGCTTTAATTGCGGCGCAAGAAGAAGAGCTTGCAAAATTAGACGCTGTTCATGGCACAGATGATGATATTGATTTAGATATAGAAGATGACATTATTGACGCTGAAATCATTGAAGTAACTGATGAATCAGATGATGACGATGACGAAGAAGTTGTCGAAGTTGGCGGAGCGGATAAGCCTGCCGATGAAGAAGATAGCGACTTAAAAAAAGCTGAAGCGAAAAAGAAGGCAAAAAAAGCGCCCCAAAAAGCGCCAAAGAAAACAGCCGCTAAGAAAAAGCCTGCGGCAAAAAAATCAGCAAAAGCAAAAAAAGAAGGGTCATTAAAACAAGATGAGGACGCGCAACCAGCCTCATTCAATAATGAAGAGCAATTATCTGATGAAGAATTGGATGCGATTGCGTTGGAAAAAGCCAATGCGCTGAAAGACACAAGTGGCGATATAGAAGATGATAAACAAAATAATGGTCGTAATAATCGCCGTAATTACAAAGGTCGTAAGCCAAATCCAAAAAATAAGCGCGCAAACATGCGTAAGCCAAAATCCGATGAAATTATGGATGATGGAGAAAGCGGAAAGCCATTTCGTTTCAACTTGCGCCATAAGTACAAGATTCAAGAAGTCGTAAAACGCGGCCAGATTGTTTTGATTCAGGTTTCAAAAGAAGAGCGCGGCAACAAAGGGGCCGCCGTAACATCATATCTTTCCCTGCCTGGACGTTATTGTGTTCTGATGCCAAACAGCCCCCGTGGGGGCGGTGTCAGCCGCAAGATTGGTAATTTCAAAGATCGTAAGCGTATGCGCGAAATCTTAAAAGAGTTGGATGTTCCCAAAGGGATGTCTGTTATATTAAGAACCGCAGGTGTTTCAAGAACAAAGGCAGAGATTAAGCGTGACCTTGATTACCTTATCCGCCTTTGGAATACCATTCGTGAAGATACCCTAAATTCAACGGCGCCAGCGTGTATTTATGAGGAAGGGAATTTGATTAAAAGATCCATTCGTGACCTTTACACGCGTGATATTGATGAAGTGTTGGTGAGCGGCGAAAAAGGCCATAAAACTGCCAAAAGTTTCATGAAAATGTTGGTGCCATCGCACGCCAAAAAAGTACAAGAATATAAAGACGAGCGTGTTCCATTATTCCATCGTTATCATGTTGAAAAACAAATTAGCGAAATTGGTCAGATCTCCGTCACGTTAAAATCGGGGGGGTATCTTGTTATTAATCCAACCGAAGCGTTGGTTTCAATTGATGTAAACTCAGGTAAGGCAACAAAAGAACGCCATATTGAAGAAACCGCGCTAAAAACAAACTTAGAATCTGCTGATGAAGTTGCGCGTCAACTTCGCCTGCGTGACCTTGGTGGTTTGGTTGTGATTGACTTTATTGATATGGAAGACCGCCGCAATAACCGTAAAGTTGAAAACAGATTGCGTGATGCTTTGTCATCCGATCGTGCCCGTATTCAAGTAGGACGGATTTCATCCTTTGGATTATTGGAGCTATCGCGTCAACGCTTAAACCCAAGTTTGATGGAAGCGCAATTCCAAAAATGTGACCATTGTGAAGGTGTTGGTACAGTAAAAACACTTGATTTCGCAGCCATTACGGCAATGCGTGCGATCGAAGAAGAGGGGATTAAAAATAACGTAGCCGAGCTATCGTTAAATGTGCCTAATAATGTGGCTGTTTATATCTTAAACAATAAGCGCAGTATGCTAGCCGATATAGAAAAGCGTTATGACTTCCGTGTACATATTCGTACTGACGATAATTTGATGCCTTCTGAATTCCGCTTGGACATTATAAAGGGACGTGATGGAGAGCCATTGGTTGAAAAACCAAAACAGGCCAAAAAGCCAAATCAAAATCAGAACCAAAGCCAAAACAAAAATCATCATAACCACAATGATGAAGAGGGTGAAGGACAGCATCCAAAGAAAAAATCTCGTCGTCGTGGACGTCGTGGCGGTCGCAAAAATAACCGTAACAACAACCCACAAGACGCGGAAAATAATGCGCAAGATAACCAGAAGAATAATCAGGGGTCTAATGATAAGCCGCAAAATAATGTTTCAAAAGCAGATACGCCTAATGATAATCAAAAACAAGGTAAGTCGCCCAAAGAAACAAATGTAGAAGATTCTAAGCCTAATAATTCCAAGCCTGCTTTTGAGGATAAGAAAGGTAAAAAAGAAACAGCTTTATCTGACAATGAAGATAAAAGAACAGAAAAGCCAAAAGCCGCTGCGAAAAAGCCTAAAAAAGGGGCTAAATCCAAAGAACAAAAACCTTCGAATGATGTCAAAGGGTCATCAAAAAATCTTGATAGCCCGAAGCCTTATGAGACTGTGAATAAAGAGCCTGCAAAGAAGAAAAAAGGATGGTGGAATCGCTTAGTCGATTAGAACTTTATGAAGTTTTAAGTGGTGATCCCAAAATTTTATTTGTAATAGATAAAATTCGATCTATTTTTCAACTGTCATTAACTATTGTAATTTAACATAATAGTTGAAGGGTGTGTTTTTGAGGTTCTACTAGCCATATTTTCAAATCCTTCAATTTTTGGACTACATATATGTCCCTTGATGTCGCTGTTATTATCGTTGCTGTGCCCCGTAGCGAGAATTTTAAGCACGTCTAATTAAATATATGTTCAACAAAAAAACATTTCGTCCCTTTGGCCGTCGGGTTTAACCCGGCGGCTTTTTTTTGCCTTAATAACGTGGTAAAAAAGAATTTCAATAAATAAGAAAGATTCTTTAATGCGTAAATTTAATAAATGTTTAGTTGTTGCCGCTTTGATGGTGTCCTTTTCATTGCCTGCTTTGGCGAACAAGCAAGATGACCTTAATGCCATAGAGACGCCCATTACAAAATGGATGGCGGCTGAAAATGCGATGATTGATAAATTACCTATTCAAAATCAAAAAATATTTTTTGTTTTGCGCAATAAAGATAATGTTATCCGTAGTGTAAAAATGGTGGAGCGCGATGTGCAAATTGCTGTTAAATCTTGTGCCAAAGAAAATCCAGAAATAAGCAGTGAAATAAAATCACGTTTTAAAGACTGGCAGAATGCTGTAAATCCAATTTTGAAAGAAGCGGAATCATTTTTGAAAAAAGAATTAAAAGAACAAGAAGCTTTTCATATCAGTGATTATAAACATATTACAAAATTAAATGATAAGGCGTTTGAGTTTTCTGAAGAGCAAATACAAAAGAAACCAGTCAGTTCATTAGAAGCCTGCCGAGGTTTGATAAAAAGTATGGATCGTTCAGAAAATCAGTTAGTTGAGTTGTTGCAAGATATTCTTTTGCCTGAAGAGGTTGTTAGAAAACGTCTTGAGCGTGCCAAAGAAGCGCAAGATGCGCAGAAAAACCAAAAGAAATGATATTTTAAATCATGAAAATTCTTCAAATTATGGCTGGCGGTAAAGCCGGCGGCGCGGAAACCGCCTTTGTTGATATGTGCATTGCATTACATGAGGCTGGTCAAGAGATTGAGGTTATTACGCGGCGCAACCCAAACCGTGTAGGGCAGATGGAAGAGGCGGGATTAAAGGTTCACATATTGCCATTTGGTGGATTTATCGATTCTTATACAAAACGGGGCATAAAAAAAATTATAAGAAATTTCGAACCAGATATTGTCCAAACATGGATGAGCCGCGCCTCAATAAAAACACCAAATTGGAAAAAGGTGAAGGGGGCAAAAAAATATCATAGTGTTGCGCGATTGGGCGGCTATTACGATTTAAAATATTTTAAAAATATGGATTATTTTGCCGCTATCACTCCCGATATTCGTCAATATTTAATCACCCGTGGTCTTGAGGAAGAAAAAGTAAGGCATCTAAATAATTTTGCAGAATTTCAACAAGATGCAAGTCCTGTTAAACGCAAAGATTTAGAAACGCCTGATGATGCAACAATATTAATATCGTTGGCACGCCTTCATAATGATAAGGCATTGGATGTGGTCATGAAATCAATCAAGGATATGCCTGATGTATATTTGTGGTTGGCCGGGGATGGTCCGTTGCGCGGGGCTTTGGAAAAAGAAGCGCAACAACTGGGTATTGAAAAGCGGGTTAAATTTTTAGGGTGGCGAAACGACCGTGAGGCATTGTTGATGGCAGCGGATATTTGCGTGTTTGCGTCCCGTGATGAGCCGTTTGGAACAGTATTTGTTCAAAGCTGGGCTAATAAGACCCCCGTTATTGTATCGGATGCACATGGTCCCAGACAATTTTGTGAAAATGGCAAAGATTGCTTAATGGTTGAGCGTGATAATGTTGAGCAGTTAACTGCCGCAATAGAAAAATTAAAAGGTGATAAAGTTCTTCAAATGTCGCTGGTAAATAATGGTTATCAGCGCTATCTCAATGAATTTACAAAACAAAAGTCTGTTTCAAAATATTTAGAGTTTTACGAAGATATTATAGCGAACAAGATTTAGCATTTCTAAGACGGTGTAGGTGATATACCATCAACCCAACCAAAATAAATGCCCCAAATTGATGTGCGGCGGCTAGATGAATGTTCACCTGTGTCATAAGTGTTGCAATACCTAAGCCTACTTGAACCAATACCATGCCTGAAAGCGCAAAGCTTTTGATGCGCCAGGCAAATGTTAAGATAAAAAAACTAGCAATTATTGCGAGCCATCGATGCGTAAATTGCACAGCCACAGGATCGGTAAAGATAGATAAAAACGATGCCAGCTCAGGTGGAATCCAATGGGGGCCCATTTTGGGCCATGTGTTATACACTAACCCTGCATCTAATCCGGCGACATATGCACCCCAGATAATGGTAATGGCAAGAATGGCAAAAGTAAGCCATCCATGACGTTTTTGACAAAAAGTGCCACCAATTGCCTTATAATTTCTAATGTCAAACGCCAACCAGAGTAAATAAGAATAGATAACAAAAGCCAATCCTAAATGTGCCGCTAAGCGAAAATGACTGACAGAAGGACGATCGATAAGGCCACTTTTGACCATATACCAACCCATAAGCCCCTGCAGACCGCCCAAAACAAGACCGATAAATAATTTAAGTTTAAACCCTTGGGGAATTTTTTTGCGGATAAGGAAATATAGATACGGTAGCGCATAAGCAATGCCAATCAACCGTCCCCAAAGGCGATGAAACCATTCCCAAAAGAATATCTGTTTAAATTCAGATAATTCCATCCCAAAATTTTTCTTAATATATTCAGGGCTTTGTTGATATTGCGCAAATTCGCGCAGCCATTGCTCTTCATTTAAGGGGGGCAGCGCTCCTGTAACGGGACGCCAATCAACCATGCTTAACCCGCTTTCGGTTAGGCGGGTGATTGCGCCGATAACTGCCATTGCCAAAACCATCGCGGCCACAAAAAAAAGCCAGTTTGAAATAGATTTATAACAAGTTTGTGCGTGTGATATTGACATTGATGCTCCTAATGCGCATTTATACTATTGCTATGAATGAAAATACAGAAAAAAAATTTCAGACGGATGTCATTATTGTGGGGGCGGGGCCAGTCGGCCTTTTTGCTGTTTTTGAACTTGGGCTGCTTGATATGAAGGCGCACTTGGTTGATATCCTTGATAAGCCAGGGGGGCAGTGTGCCGAGCTTTATCCAGAAAAACCAATTTACGATATTCCTGGTTTCCCGATTGTAACAGGGCAGGAGTTAACGGATAATTTGATGAAACAGATTGAGCCGTTTAGCCCAACATTCCATTTAAACCAAATGGCCATAGCGTTGGAAAAATTAGAGAATGGTAATTGGGAATTGACCACGGATGATGATGTGAAAATTGAAGCGCCCGTCATTGTCATTGCCGCGGGTGGTGGATCGTTCATGCCAAAGAAGCCAAATATCCCAAACTTGGAAGAATATGAAGGCACATCCGTTTTTTATTCTGTCCGTCAAATGGATAAGTTTAAGGGGAAAAATATTTTAATCGCTGGTGGTGGTGATTCTGCGTTGGATTGGACGTTGAATTTGCACCCTAATGCCGCGTCAATGTCGCTTGTCCATCGCCGCCCCGATTTTCGTGCCGCGCCTGATAGTGTTGGCAAAATGATGAAATTGGTCGCAGATAAAAAAATGGATTTCCATGTTGGTGACATAAAAGAAATCCATGGCGAAAATGGTGTTATGAATGCGGTAACGATACAGCAACGAGGGGAAGATGCGTTCAAAGTAGAATGCGACACCTTACTTTGTTTTTATGGGCTGACTATGAAGTTAGGGCCGATTGCAGAGTTTGGGTTAAATCTAGACGCCAATCTTATCCCTGTGGATACTGAAAAATTTGAAACGGCGACGCCGGGTATCTTTTCCATTGGTGATATCAATACTTATCCAGGAAAATTAAAGCTGATTTTATCAGGCTTTCACGAAGGCGCGTTAATGGCGCAACAGGCGTTTCGATACGTTTACCCAGATAGGAAATTACGGTTTCAATACACAACATCATCGACCAGCCTGCAGGAAAAACTTGGTGTCGATGACAAAGCCGCCTAAACTGCGTGCATGACAATAGAAATAGCAAAATTTGATATTATTGATTGTGTAGGCCATGCCTTCCAACGCACATGGGAAGAGCGCGTTTATCTTGCGCGCTTGGCGTTGATTCCAATTGTTATTAAAATGCTTTGTTATTACGCTGCATTTTTATATGTTGAGCCACAAAATATCTTAAAATTATCACTATTCATGTTGCCCGCTTATTTTGCGGAAGGGTGGTTAATGGCGCATTGGGCGCGTACAATCATGACCAACCATCGATGGCCATTTGTTCCATCGGGGGATTTAGCTAAAGATGAAAAAGAAATGAAGCGTCGAAGCCAAGGCATAATCGGTGGTGTTGCGGCCTTTGTTGCCATTAATTTTTTTATGGCTGGATTTTTTGCTACGGTTTTTTCGATCATACCTCTTGATTTAGATCCCGAAAACACAGATCCGATGTTGGCAATTTTTGCTTTATTTGTGATGATTGCCATGTTCTTTTTGTTTCGTTTTACCTTTCTTTATATTCCATTATCTGTTGGGGTTTCAGTCCAAAGATATACTAAGAAAACTAATGGTTTACCGATTTCTTTTAAATTGATCGCTCTGTGGCTGGTTTGTTTTATACCGCCCATTATTTCGATGCAGGTTATTGGCGGTATAATTTTAGGGGCAAATGGCGAAGCAGACCCAACCGCCCTGATGGAAGTTGTTTTGGCAGGGGTGCGCGTCATTTTTGATACGATGAAGAATTTATTGGTTACAGCAGGAATTGCGTATGCGTTGATGGAGGTCTTTCAATGGACGAAGAAGAACTAAAGATTTACGTGACAGACCCCAACGGTAAAGAACACATTTTAGATGCGTTAGAGGGGTGGCGCGTGATGGAAATAATTCGCGATGCAGGATTACCTCTGAAGGCTGAATGTGGTGGCGCGTGTTGTTGTGCAACTTGCCATGTCTATGTCGCGCCTGAATGGCAAGATAGGCTGATAGCGATGAACGAAGAAGAAGAGGACATGTTAGATGAGGCGATTGACGTTGACGACAATTCACGCCTTTCATGTCAAATATTGATGGTTCCAGAATTCAATGGGTTGAAAGTGACAATTGCACCAGGAACAGAGCCTTGAGCGTAAGAATGTTACTTACGTCTTCGATTGAAGGATCAGGACATAAACTGCCTGAAATTATTCCTGATATTGGTGACAAAAATATTCTTTGTATTCCTACGGCGGCATATGGTGAAGAAGGGTATGAAGATTGGCTGCCAAACGAACAACGTGACGTTAAGAAATTTTGTAAAAATTACATTGAGTTCGATTTAAAAAATAAATCAGAAGAAGAATTAAGAGAGGCCACGAAAGGGATTGATATCATCTATTGTACTGGCGGTAATACCTATGTGCTTTTGGAATGGATGAAGAAAACGCATTTTAAAAATATGCTTGATAATTTTTTTGCTCGTGCGGGCATTTACATTGGCTCTAGCGCAGGGTCAATTGTGATGGGGCCTGATATAGGGTTTGTTGGGGATATTGATGATAGATCAAAGTCAGATTTATCTGATTTAACCGCTTTGGCATACGTCAATTATTACATTTTACCGCACATGAACCAATCTAAGTTTGCAAAAGCATTTGCGCCCAGTATTGAGCAGATGAAAAATGATCGAAAAGATATAAAATTTCTCAATGATGATGAATTTGTTTGGGTAGAAAAATAAACAATTACTGTAGCAATAATTCCACATCATAAAATTTACTATCGCTCGGCTTTATTAACTCTTTTCGCGCGACATAGACGCTGTGCAAGCTTCCGTCAATTTGGTGTTGCCAGAAATTGAGGAAGCCTAAAAGCTTAGGGAATTGGGGGGCGAGGTCGTAATGTTGCCAGATAAATTCTTGTAAAACGCTGGGGTGGTCAGGCATACGGTAGTATATCTGTGCCGTGGTTAATTTATATCCCTGTAGTTCCAGAACAAAATCACTCATGATTCTATTTTATCAAATTTTTGTTAAAAATTCGATAAAATAAGGATGATGTTCGCTTTGCTCACAAAGGGTCATTAATCGGCAAGCCGTAGGACATTAGGCCAATCTAGCGCGCATTTAAGGTGACTTTAAAATTATCCAGAATCTATAGCCTCCTAGCGCTTGCGCGTTAACGGCTTTTCAAATACGTAATTCATCAAAATGCCTTTATTGAATCCTTGAAATTCTTTCCCTGCTTGTGTTATAACTTCAGCACTCCCTAAGTAGGAGTGCTAATATGCTCATGGTGAGGTATTAGCTTATTTTTTTAAAACAGTAGTTTAAAAGGAAAAGAAAATGAAATTTAGACCTTTGCATGATCGCGTTTTATTGCGTCGTATAGAGCAAGAAGCGAAAACAGCTGGTGGAATTATTATTCCAGATACAGCAAAAGAAAAACCAATTGAAGGTGAAATTGTTGCCGTCGGTACGGGACACGTAAATGATAATGGCGATATTCGTCCATTAGATGTCAAAGAAGGGGATCGCGTTATCTTCTCTCAGTGGGCCGGAACTGAAATACAGGTAAACGGTGAAGAACTTATGGTCATGAAAGAATCCGATATTATCGGAATTATGGCCGCTTAAATTTAATATAGACATTTAATAGGAGAATATAACATGTCAGCTAAAGATGTAAGATTTCACGAAGATGCTCGTGACGAAATGATGAAAGGCGTTGATATTATTGCCAACGCCGTTAAAGTAACATTAGGTCCAAAAGGCCGTAATGTTGTTATTCAAAAATCATTTGGCGCACCACGCACGACCAAAGACGGTGTGTCTGTTGCCAAAGAAATTGAATTGAAAAATGCACGTCAAAATATTGGCGCGCAACTTATCCGCGAAGTGGCTTCACGTGCCAATGACCAAGCAGGCGACGGTACAACAACCGCCACTGTTTTGGCGCAAGCAATTGTCCGTGAAGGATTGAAAGCTGTTTCTGCAGGTCGTAACCCAATGGATTTAAAACGTGGTATTGATGCCGCCGTTATTGCCGTTGTTGAAGACCTTAAGAAACGTGCGAAAAACGTTAAAACCAATGAAGAGATCAAACAAGTTGGCACTATCTCAGCCAATGGTGATAAGGAAATTGGTGCAATGTTAGCCGAAGCAATGGAAAAAGTAGGTAACGAAGGTGTTATCACTGTTGAAGAAGCAAAATCACTTCATAACGAATTAGAAGTCGTTGAAGGAATGCAGTTTGACCGTGGATACCTATCTCCATACTTCATCACAGACAGCGAAAAAATGACTTGTGAGCTTGAAAATCCTTACATTCTTTTTGTTGAATCAAAGCTTTCTAATTTGCAAGCAATGTTGCCTGTATTGGAAGCTGTTGTTCAATCAAGCCGTCCATTGTTGATTGTTGCCGAAGATGTTGAAGGCGAAGCCCTTGCGACATTGGTGGTCAACAAATTACGTGGCGGATTGAAAGTTGCTGCTGTGAAGGCGCCTGGATTTGGTGACCGTCGTAAGGCGATGATCGAAGACATGGCCATCCTTTGCCAAGGACAAGTTATCTCAGAAGATCTTGGTATCAAGATGGAAAACGTAACTTTGGAAATGCTTGGGACTGCGAAAAAAGTTCAGATCACTAAAGACGAAACAACTATCATTGATGGTGCTGGCGACAAAAAAGAAATCGAAGCCCGCGTTAAACAAATCCGTGCACAAGTTGAAAATACTGACTCTGATTACGATAAAGAGAAATTGCAAGAACGCTTGGCGAAATTGTCAGGTGGGGTTGCTGTTCTTCGTATTGGTGGAGCCACCGAGGTTGAAGTGAAAGAACGTAAAGACCGCGTTGACGATGCAATGCATGCAACACGGGCAGCCGTTGAAGAAGGTATTATCGCAGGTGGCGGTACCGCGCTTCTTTATGCATCACGTGCGTTGGACGGTATGAAGGTTGATAATGATGACCAACAAGTTGGTATCGAAATCATCCGTCGTGCGTTACAAGCGCCGATTCGTCAGATTGTCGAAAATGCAGGTAATGAAGGGTCAATCGTTGTTGGTAAATTGCTAGAGCAAAAAGACACCAACCACGGCTTTGATGCGCAAAACGATAACTATGTCGACATGGTGAAAGCCGGTATCATCGACCCTGTTAAAGTGGTGCGTACTGCGCTTCAAGATGCAGCCTCTGTTGCGGGCCTAATGGTCACAACCGAAGCGGTCATTACTGACAGCCCAGAAGATGATAAAAATGCTGGTGGTATGCCTGATATGGGCGGCATGGGCGGAATGGGTGGAATGGGCGGATTTTAATCCTCTCACACTCTCATTTATAAATTTTCAAAGGGCGGAATTTTTCCGCCCTTTTTTATGACATCAATAAAGAGGCAATTCTTGTAGTAAGGGGCGTGTTCGCGGTATAATGTAAGATGTTCAAAAAAAATAAGATACATGCGCTTGCAAGGTTTTTGAAAGCCAGAGAAAATCGTTTGGGCGTGGTTGTCTTGTTTTTAGGTGTTTTTGCACTATTGTTTATGGGGGCGCAGGCCTATAAAAAATTTGGCTCAGAAGCAGGGCAAGGTAGAGAAAGTCTTTATACTTCGGCTGATGTCGCCATTGCGCCGCCTGATTATATTCAAAGTATAGAGCAGCCTAAGCAGCAATTTAAGCGCCAACCCAAAATTGATACGAAAGATATAGAAGGATCGTGGGATGCCCAGGCCGTTAATGGTCGCGCGCTTTTACAATTAAAAGGGGGGCGATATAATTTTATCTTTCTAAATAATGACAAAAGCGCAAATAATATATATTCCATGGGCACTTATGAAATGAGGAATGATTTAGTTATCTTCAAACCCGATCGAAATCTTACGCAAGGTAAAAAGCAATTCCCAGATTATCAAGTTTTAACCCGTTCGCAATTCCCCTTGGCGGTTGTGAAAAAGGGACGCCAGTTAGTTATGTACAAGCCTGATCGTAGTTTTGACGTATATGTGCCGCCGCGCCACCCTTTGTTAACTTTAATGCCTGATGAGGTTGCAAGTTTTTCTGTCTTGAAATAGAACCTATAGATGCCTGAATTACCAGAAGTTGAAACAGTCTTAAGAGGGTTAGAGCCTCACTTACAAAATCAGAAAATCGAACAGATTTGTACGTATCGTGCTGACTTGCGCATTCCTTTTCCAAAAGATATGAAATCAACGTTAGAGGGAGCGCGTATTACTGCGCTGAAACGGCGGGCGAAATATATTTTGATTTACTTGGATAATGACCAAGTGCTTTCTATTCATCTGGGAATGTCGGGCAGTATCCAAATATTACCGAATGATGAGATATATGAATTACGAAAGCATGATCATTTCGACATGAGATTATCCAATAAGACCCGTATTATTTATAATGACCCACGGCGCTTTGGCATGATTTTCACTTTGGCGCAATGGGATTTAGAAGAACATAAAGCTTTTGTCCATTTGGGGCCAGAGCCGCTAGGCAATCAGTTTTCTGCTGCTATCTTAAAAGCCCGCCTGAAAAATAAAACGGTCAGTATTAAGCAAGCGTTATTGGATCAAACCGTTGTGGTGGGGGTAGGCAACATATATGCGTGCGAAGCATTATATATGACAGGCATAAACCCTCAAAAGCCTGCAGGTAAAATTGGCCTCAAAAAATTGGAAGATTTGGTGCGGTCTATTCGGACTGTTTTATCCGTTGCGATTGAGGCAGGGGGAAGTACATTACAAGACCATCGGAAAGTTGATGGCACGCTAGGGTATTTTCAACATCAATTTAATGTTTATGACCGCAAGGCTTTACCCTGTGGTCAATGTGATTGTAATATAGAAAAAACAGGCGGTGTACAGCGTATAACGCAATCAGGGCGATCTACATTTTATTGTCCGCAAAAGCAGAAGGCATAAATTTAAATGGTTATCTTGATAAGACGATATTTCATGATCTTGCTTTTATTCAGTGTTATGATTTTGCCAAGGATAGGACACACGGCAGATTTTTTTGAAACATTATACGATGTACCTGTTTTATTAGACCTGCAGGAGCTCACGGAGCAAAGAATGACCTTTGATAAACCATCTGGAAGAATAGCCTCCACAGAGGCAATATCATCATTCCCCGAAAATGAAATTTTAAAAGCATATCAGGCGGCATTACCCCAGATGGGATGGAAAAAGATAGGGGGTCAAAAATTTATCCGTGAAAAGGAAGTTTTATCAATTTCTATAGCAAAATCAACCAGTTCCGCGAGGCAGGGCTCAATCGTTGAATTCTCTTTAAGGCCAGCAGAGAATTAGAGCTATAATAAATGTCTGTTATACTTGACAGAAACGCTCCAACTGCGTAAAACACTGCACAACCTTATGTTTTTTAAGGGTTGTGCGCTATTTCTCCTGATGGAGTAAATAGTAAAAAGAATTTAAATTTATAAAGAAAAGAGTTTGAGATATGGCTAATCATAAATCAGCAGAAAAACGTATTCGTCGTAATGCCCGTCGTGCCGAAATTAACGGTGCGCGCCGTAACCGTATTCGTACTTTTATCAAAAAGATCGAAGCAGCAATATTGGATGGAAATGCAACTAATGCAGAAACTGCATTAAAAAATGCACAACCTGAAATTCAGCGCGGTGTTGCAAAAGGTATTATGCACAAAAATACAGCGGGTCGTAAGATCTCCCGTCTGTCTGCAAGAATCAAAGCGTTAAAAGCGTAAAAAAAAGAAATATAATTTCTTTTTTAAAAAGTTTAAAAAGCACGGATTTCGGTTCGTGCTTTTTTTTATTTTTAAATATTATTGTTTTTCAATGACCTGTTAATAAGTCCTGTGCATAAATTTTTTTTAGCATCATGAGTCAAGAAAAATAAATTTTTTTTTTAGCATTTTTTTTGAATTTTGCCATTGCACCTTAAAAAAAATCTGTCTATGGTCACAAACATTGTTCACAACTTATTTACTTCTTTTGTACAAAAAATGTAAAAAACTGTGAATAATATTGGGGGGAAAATTTCCCGTTTATCATTACCTTTTACTAGAAAATTTTTTAAAGGTAATTTTGAAAAATAACGGCGTCTATTAAATCACCAAGAACATTCTGTTCTTAAAATTTAAGTTAGACTCTATTTTTAATTTTTATTTATAACCTTATAATAATCGCAAAACACATAGTATTTGCGCTGTGTATGCTTGTGTATTTTTTTAAGGTTTAGATAAATTCAATATAAACATAAAAGTAAAAACGTGGAGTGAAAATAATAATGTCTAAATCTGAATCAGGCCAGCTTAACGAAGTTGAAACAACACAAAAAGATTACAGTGTTGAAACGTTAAAGCCGTCAAAGGAAATTACCGCCATATGGAAGCAGGTCCATAAAGCCTTAAGAGGAGAGTTTGGTGAGGCAGTATTCCGTAGTTGGTTAAAGCCTTTAACGCTTCAGGCATTTTATCACGGAACAATGGAAGTTTCTGTTCCAACACGTTTTATGAAAGATTGGATTCAAACACATTACGCCAAACGCATTTTAGAAATGGCGTGTGAAAAAACTTCTGAAATCAAACGCCTTGAAATAGTTGTTGTACAAAATGCTATTCCTTTGGATGACGTTGCAGACGCTCCTAAAAAATCAAACGAAAATAAAAAACCTGCGATTGATCAATTTGAAATTGCATCTCCTTTGGATCAACGTTTTACTTTTGACAGTTTTGTTGTTGGCAAACCAAATGCATTGGCGCATGCTGCTGCGCGACGCGTAGTAGAAAGCTCAAGCGTTCCTTTTAATCCATTGTTTATCTATGGTGGTGTTGGTCTTGGTAAAACGCATTTAATGCATTCAATTGCGTGGATGATTGGTGATCAGGCCCCTGAAAAGCAAGTCATGTATTTATCGGCTGAAAAATTTATGTATCAGTTTGTTAAAGCACTCCGTTCAAATGAAACAATGGCCTTTAAAGAATTTTTCCGTGGTGTTGATGTCTTAATGATTGATGATATTCAGTTCATCGCGGGTAAGGAATCCACACAAGAAGAGTTTTTCCACACATTCAATGCGCTTGTAGATCAAAATAAACAAATCATTATCTCTGCTGATAAGGCGCCGAGCGACCTTACAGGTATCGAAGAGCGCTTACGCTCTCGTCTTGCATGGGGATTGGTGGCAGATATTCAGCCAAGCACGTACGAGCTTCGCTTGGGTATTGTTCAAGCCAAGCGTGACCAGTTGGAGGCAAAAATTCCTGATGCAGTGCTAGAATTCTTGGCCTTAAAAGTAACGTCAAACATTCGTGAGCTTGAAGGCGCATTAAACCGTATCGTTGCGCATGCTGAGGTGTCCCGTAACGAGATTACATTGGAGTCTACACAAGAAGTGCTTCAAGACCTTCTGCGCTCTCACGATCGCCGTATTACAATTGATGAAATTCAACGTAAAGTGGCAGAGCATTATAACATTCGTTTATCTGACATGCATTCGGCGCGCCGTGCCCGTGCAGTGGCCCGTCCGCGTCAGGTTGCCATGTATCTTTCTAAGCAATTAACGGCACGCTCTTTACCGGAAATTGGCCGTAAGTTTGGCGGGCGCGATCACACAACTGTGATGCATGCTGTGCGCAAAATTGAAGAGCTTTCAGGGGAAGATCCTTCATTTGCACAAGATGTTGATGTATTAAAACGCGCCCTTACTGGTTGATTTTAAAATACCAATGTAAGAATAGATAAAAAGCGGGGAATTCCTCGCTTTTTGTGCATTTGGGGGCTGATTCACAATAACGGGGGAAAAGACCCTTATTTTTCATGCGAAGCGTTGTATTTGTTGCGTTACTGCTATAATTTGGGACAATATAAACCTTTAAAATATATGGAACTTATTGTAATGAAATTCTCAATTGATCGTGCCTCTCTTCTTCGCTGCCTTAACCACGTGCAAAGCGCCGTTGAAAAACGCAACACTATTCCCATTTTATCAAATGTGATGATTAAGGCCGAAGACAATACATTGAGCCTTGCGACCACAGATATGGACATGGAAATCAACGAGAGTGTTCCTGCGAAAGTGTCTGAATCTGGAACGACAACGGCGCCTGCCGCGACCTTGTTTGATATCGTGAAAAAATTACCCGATGATGCAGAAGTTGAAATTGCTTTAGACGAAAGCGGCAATCAGATGTCTGTAAAATCAGGACGTTCGAACTTTAAGCTTTCCTGCTTGCCTGTTGCTGATTTCCCTGTTTTGGGACAAGGTGATATGCCAACAACCTTCTCCCTTCCTGCGAATGATTTACGCGCCATTATTGACCGCACGCGTTTCGCGATGAGCACGGAAGAAACGCGTTATTACCTCAATGGTATTTATCTTCATGCTGCGGATAAAGATGGCGTTCAAGTTTTGCGCGCTGTGGCGACTGATGGTCATCGTTTGGCACGTTTTGAAATGCCCCTGCCTGAAGGTGCGGCAGACATGCCTGGAATAATCTTACCGCGTAAGGCGGTTGCGGAAATTCGTAAGCTAGTTGAAGAAGCCGGCGATGTTATCAAAATTGAATTATCGACGAGCAAAATCCGCTTTAGCTTTGATCATATTGTCTTAACCTCGAAACTAATTGATGGAACATTCCCTGATTATCAGCGTGTTATTCCGCAAGGTAATGATAAAATTGTTGAAGTTAATCCAAAAGCATTCTCTTCCGCGATTGATCGCGTATCGACAATATCTGATGGTAAATCACGCGCTGTTAAAATTACGTTTGAAGGTAAAACAATGACTTTATCTGCGAATTCACCAGAAAGCGGAAGCGCGACGGAGGATTTAGAAATAAACGGTAATGACAACATGGAAATAGGCTTTAATGCCCGTTATTTGATGGATATCACCTCTCAAATTGAAGGGGATGGATGCCGTTTAACATTGGCTGATGCCGCAAGCCCAACAATTATTGAAGATACGGGCGACAATGCGTCGCTTTATGTTTTGATGCCGTTGCGCGTTTGATAGTCTTATCTTAAAGAGTGTCCTATTTAACCAAGCTTACCTTACAAAATTACCGCTGTTATGCGCAAACTAGTCTGGATAACCTTCAGTCTGGTTTGGTTGTTTTGTGTGGGGCCAATGGGGCAGGTAAGACTAATATTCTGGAGGCTATATCGCTTTTAACCCCAGGCCGCGGCTTGAGGGGTGCCAAAGCGCTGGATATTCAAAAATCGGATAGCCCCGTGGCATGGGGGATTTCCGCAAAATTGGATATGGACGGTGTGGATATTACATTAGGCACAGGGCTTAACCCTGATAATGACCGCCGGATGTCACGCATTAACGGTGCGCTCGCCAAAAGTCAGATGGCGCTGGCTGATTATTTGACCTGCCTATGGCTGACCCCACAGATGGATCGGTTGTTTTTGGAAGGCTCATCAGGGCGTCGCCGTTTTTTAGACCGGATGATATTTGCCTTTGATCCCTCCCATTCGGGGCGGGTGACGCGCTATGAAAATGCCATGCGTCAACGATCAAAATTATTGTCTGAAAAAAGCTGGGAAGAAAGCTGGGTCAAGAGCCTAGAAAAACAAATGGCTGAAACGGGTGTCGCCATAACGGCCGCGCGAATGGATTTTTTGGATAAGCTAAAATCATCTTTTTTGTCAGATAATGAAACCAAAGGATATTTCCCGAAGGCTAGCCTAACCTTATTAGGAACTGTCGAAGATCTTCTGGATCAATATCCTGCGTTGGAGGCTGAAAATAAATTTGTCGAATTATTGGGAAAATCGCGCGCCTATGACGCTATTGCAGGTGGGGCAAAGCACGGGGCACATAAAACGGACCTTGATGTGGTTTATGTCACGAAAAAAATGCCTGCCGCGCAATGCTCCACGGGGGAGCAAAAAGCGTTGCTAATTAGTATTATTTTAGCACATGGGCGGTTAATGAACGCGGAACGGGGCGCACCGCCTGTATTACTATTGGATGAAATTGCTGCGCATCTTGATGAAGACAGACGTGAAGCCTTATTTAGCCAATTACGTGCAATGGGCGGGCAAGTTTGGATGACCGGAACAGACCCCATTTTGTTTAAATCAATTGAGAATCACGCCCAATTTTTTAACGTAAAATCCGCGCAAATTACGCCAGAAAAAACGCTAAAGTTAGCTTCGTAAAAAAACACAAAAAATAAATATTAAGCCATTGATAAATAACGTTTTTTCATTGTGTAAAAGACATTGTTAATTCTATCAATTTTGTTGTTATGATGTTATAGATTAAGGATAAATTTAACCTTAAATTGATATAAGAATATGAGCGAAACAGCCCCAAAAATGCCTGAAAATTATAACGACGACGCCGCTACACAAAACGCCGATTACGGTGCCGATTCCATTAAAGTTTTACGGGGGCTTGAGGCTGTTCGCAAACGTCCAGGGATGTATATTGGGGATACTGATGATGGCACGGGCCTTCATCATATGGTGTATGAAGTTGTCGATAACGCCATTGATGAATCCCTAGCAGGGCATTGTGACCGTGTTGATGTTATGCTAAATGCTGATGGGTCATGTACTGTTAAAGATAACGGCCGAGGCATTCCTGTTGAAACCCATAAAGAAGAAGGTGTTTCTGCCGCGCAAGTTATTATGACTCAATTGCATGCTGGTGGTAAATTTGACCAAAATTCTTATAAAGTTTCTGGTGGTTTGCACGGGGTTGGTGTTTCTGTTGTAAATGCGTTGTCCGAGTATCTGGATCTAACTATTCGTCGTGATGGCAAAGAATGGACGATGCGCTTCAAGCACGGTGAAGCAGGCGATGATTTGCGGGCTGTCCGTGATTTGGAAAAAGGTGAGCGTAATGGGACACATGTAACATTTTTGCCGTCAACTGACACATTCACAATGGTGGAATTTGACTTTGAAACTTTGGAAGGACGCCTGCGTGAATTGGCCTTCTTAAATTCTGGCGTCAATATTTACCTAACCGATAACCGTGGGGAAGAGCCGCGCGAAAGCCATCTTCATTATGAAGGCGGGATCAAAAGCTTTGTTGAATATTTAAACCGAAACAAAAAGCCAATCATAAAAGACACAATTTCGATTGATGCCCAAGATGATGCCAATGGCATCACGGTTGAGGTGGCAATGGAATGGACGGATGCTTATCACGAAACCATGCTGTGCTTTACAAACAACATCCCCCAACGTGATGGGGGGACGCATTTGGCAGGTTTCCGTTCGGCGCTTACCCGTGTAATGACCAAATATGCCGATGAAAAAGGCTTGCTCAAAAAAGAAAAAGTCAAAATGACGGGAGAAGATATGCGCGAAGGTCTATCTTGCGTGCTGTCTGTAAAAGTGCCTGATCCTAAATTCTCCTCCCAAACTAAAGATAAATTGGTTAGCTCCGAAGTACGTCCCGTGGTAGAGGCGGCAATTGCAGAATATTTTGGTACATGGCTTGAGGAAAATCCGGCCGAAGGAAAAATCATTATTGGCAAAATTGTTGAGGCAGCATCCGCCCGTGAAGCCGCCCGACGCGCCCGTGATTTAACCCGCCGTAAAGGGGTGATGGATATCTCAAACCTGCCGGGTAAATTGGCCGATTGCCAATCAAAAGACCCTGCTGATTCCGAAATCTTTATTGTTGAGGGAGATTCCGCGGGCGGTTCGGCAAAGCAAGCGCGTAGCCGCCGAACACAAGCGATCCTTCCGCTTCGTGGTAAAATCTTAAATACTGAACGCGCGCGTTTTGATAAAATGCTCGCCTCCGAACAGGTAGGGACACTAATTACCGCGTTGGGGACGGGTATTGGCCCTGAGGAATTCAATGTCGATAAAATTCGTTATCATAAGATTGTCATTATGACCGATGCCGACGTCGATGGATCGCACATTCGAACATTGTTACTGACGTTTTTCTTCCGTTATACGCCTGAAATTATTGAACGGGGTTATTTATATATCGCGCAACCACCGCTTTATAAAGTAAAACGAGGTAATAGCGGGGAGACTTACCTGAAAGACGATGCGGAAATGGAAGAATATTTGATTAATGCCGCGTTGGGTGATTTGAAACTGCGTGCGGGCGATGGGTCTGAACGTGCAGGCAATGACCTTTATCAAATGTTGATGGATGTTCGCCAAATTCGTGGCCGCATTGATAATTTAACCCGTAAAACGGGCAACAAAGACATTGTTGAACAGGCCGCTATCATTGGGGCGTTTGATGAGGTTGTCATGGATGATGAAAAAGAAGGTCAAAAACGTGCAGATGCGCTGGCGGGCCGCATGAATGATTTATCCATGCGTAACGAACAAACATGGAAAGGGGAGTTCTCCCCCGTTGCGGGCTATATGTTGGAACGTATGGTGCGTGGCGTGCGTGAGGAATTGCGGATGTCGCTTGATGTTATTCGTTCTCGCGATGCGATTAAACTTAATAAAGATCGTAAATTGCTCGAAGACAATTTTATGAATCCTGCCGAAATTATATTGAATGAGAAAAAATATGCGACTGTCACAGGCCCCGTTGGCTTCTTTAAAAACGTGCTTGAGATTGGTAAAAAAGGTCTGCAAATGCAACGCTATAAGGGTCTTGGTGAAATGAACCCTGAACAATTGTGGGAAACAACATTGGATCCCGAAGCGCGTATCTTACTCCAAGTAAACGTCAAGGATGCGGAAAAAGCGTCCGAGTTATTCTCGACCTTGATGGGCGACGTGGTTGAACCAAGACGGGAGTTTATTCAGAATAATGCGCTGAAGGCGGAAGTTGATGCTTAAAATATGAGGTTACACTATCTTCAGCATGTATTTTTTGAAAGCCCTGGTTCTATTCTTGATTGGGCAGAAGAAAATAATGTTGAAATTAGCTCAACCCATTTTTTTGAAAAAAATTCCGTGCTTCCAAATCAAGACGATTTTGACTGCTTAGTCGTCATGGGCGGCCCGATGGGGGTTTACGACCTAAAAGATTATCCTTGGCTAGAGGAAGAGTTGACTTTTATAAAAGATACAATAGCGCGTAACAAACCTATCTTAGGTATTTGTTTAGGGGCGCAACTTATTGCCTCAGCCTTAGGGGCTAAAGTATTTAAAGGTACAAAAGAAATAGGGTGGTATCCTGTTCAAAAACAAAATTCAGGATATTACTTTAAAGAATTCCCAGAAGAACAAATTGTCTTTCACTGGCATGGGGATACGTTTGAGTTACCTAACAATGCTACGTTAATTGCCTCTAGCTCTGTTACAAAAAACCAAGCTTTTGAAATTAATAATGTAGTTGGCTTACAATTTCATTTTGAAATGGGCGAAGATAATATTCTTAAAATATTAGAAAATGCTGCAGACGATTTAACAAACGACCCTTATGTTCAAACTAAAGAAATTATTGCATCTACAAAAGATTATTATGAAGAAAATGAAAGAATATTGTTTAATCTGCTAGATAAATTATTTGGGCTTTAGCTTTAAAGGAACTACTCTTCTACAAAATCATTGGATAGTTGAATAACAAAGAAGAATCTAATGAAAACATTACTCACCATCTTTCTATCAACTTTTATACTTACAGGGGGTAGTGTGTCTGCAAAAGAAATTGAAACAGCGTCTTATAAAACGATTAAATCTGTGCCAGAGCAGAAAATTGAAATTCGTCAATATGATCCTGTAATATTGGCCGAAACCCCGATGGGGAAGGACGGACGCAACAGCGCGTTTCGCCGTTTATTCGATTATATTAGCGGTGATAATGTAAAACAAACCAAAATCCCCATGACTGCTCCTGTGGTGATGGATGGCAACATAAAAAGCGAAAAAATTGAAATGACTGCGCCAGTCATCATGGACGATAAAGATGACGAAAAAGCTATGATGTCTTTTGTTTTGCCCGCTAGCTACACCATGAAAACGGCCCCTCTACCGACAGCCGATAATGTAAAGCTACGCCAATTAGAGGATTACAACGTTGCCGCCATTACTTTTAGCGGTCTTTTAAGTGACGGAAATGTTGAAAAATACCGCGAAATCTTAATGAATTGGTTAAAGGAAAATGATTATAAAATCACAGGCGATTACCGCAAAGCGGGCTATGATGCGCCCTTTACCCTACCTTGGTGGCGCCGTAACGAGGTGCTAATTCCTGTGGAATTGAAGTAAAAAATGATGTAAACCGTAGGGTATGACATCATTAACAACAAAATTATCAGAAATAGTTGGGCAAACGTTCGAAAGCCTTAATTTACCAAAAGATTTGGGTGGCATCCGTATATCTGATCGCCCAGATTTGGCGCAATTTCAATGCAATGGCGCAATGGCTGCTGCCAAAATTGCCAAAACCAACCCGCGTGAAATTGCGGGTAAAATTGTCGATGCGTTAAATACGAACGATATATTTAAAAAAGTTGATATTGCCGGACCGGGATTTATTAACCTCAATATCACTGACACTGCTTTACAAGATCATTTGAAAAATACTGAAAATTTTGGCGTTGAGACGACTAAGAATGATGGCAACATTATCCTTGATTACGGTGGTCCAAACATTGCCAAGGCAATGCATGTTGGACATTTACGTGCCGCCATTATTGGTGATGCACTACGACGTATTATGGGTTTTGCAGGGTATAAAACCCTCGGTGATGTACATATGGGGGATTGGGGCACGCATTTAGGTATGTTGATTGGCGATTATCTGCGCGAGGGCGAAGAAGATGTCGTTCTTAAAACCGATACATCTAACGCAGATCAAGTTCAAAACTTAATGAATGATATGGGGGCACGCTATCCAAAAGCGTCAGGCGCCGCAAAGGCAAATGATGCCCTAATGCAAGAGGCCCGTGACATCACATTAAAATTACAAAATAAGGAAGAGCCTTATTACGCCATTTGGCAAAAAATTCGTGAAGTCTCTGTTGAGGGGATGAAGGCGACTTATGGTCGCCTCGGCGTTCATTTTGACTTGTGGAAAGGCGAAGCTGACGTGCATGATTATATCGCGCCAATGGTCGAAAGCTTAAAAAATGACGGCTACGCTATGGAAGATGATGGCGCAGTTATTGTTCCGCTTGAACAAAATGACGATAACAAAAAAATTCCACCATTAATCTTATATAAAAGCGATGGTGCGGTCATGTATGGAACAACGGATTGTGCGACTATTGTGGAGCGTGTCAAATTATATGACCCTGCGCGTATTATTTATATTGTTGACCAACGCCAATCACTTCATTTTGAACAAGTGTTCCGCACAGTGAAAAAATCAGGCATCGTCAGTAAAAATGTTGAGCTAACCCATGCAGGGTTTGGAACCATGAATGGCAAAGATGGTAAGCCTTTTAAAACACGTGAAGGTGGCGTCTTGCGCCTTTCTGATTTAATTCAAATGGCCACAGACAAAGCGATTGAGCGTTTATCCGAAGCCAACCTTGCCACAGATATGGACGAAGAAGAATATAAAGATGTTGCTAATAAAGTAGCCTTGGCCGCCTTAAAATTTGCTGATTTACAAAACCCGCGACAAACAGATTATGTTTTTGATATTGATAAATTTATAAGCTTTGAAGGAAAAACAGGGCCGTATCTTTTGTATCAATCAGTGCGCATTAAATCATTATTGAATAAAGCGAAGGATTTTAAAGGGGATTCCCCTTTGCATTTACGAGAAATTGATAAGCCGCTTGCGCTTATTCTCACAGAATTTCCTGATGCGATTGCATTGACATTAAAACATTATGCTCCGCATCATTTATGTGACTATATCTATCGTGTCGCCCAAGCCTACAGCTCATTTTATAGTCAGTGTCATATATTGTCTGAAGAAGATGAGGGCATACGCCAAAGCCGCCTACAGCTATCCAAGATGACAGTTGATATCCTTGAAAAGGGCTTAGATATTTTGGGTATTCAAACACCTGAGCGTATGTAATTTTATTTAAGCAGCCTTGGCTATTTTCTTTTTACGGCCGCGTTTTTGTGGGCGGACAGTCCGGCCAATTTGTTTTTCAATCATATCCAAAAATAAATCATTCCCACGGGGGCGTCCTGTTTGAAGGTGTGTTTGTATGGATTTCATTTCGCTTACATCCATGGGGCGATTTAAAAAATCTTCCCAATTTTGTATGGAGTGAAAATTTCTAAAATCATGAATGAAGTCGTTCTGCATGTTTTTAATACGTAATTTGGCACTGCTCCAAAGATAATTTTGTGCCTTATCTGTTAAAACACGTGTTACGGGGAATGTTTCAATATACCGCGCCGCGCGAAGGGCATAAGGCTCATCCATAGTATAAGAAAAAAATCGGCTGTTAAAGACGGAGCCTGCTCTATTATTTTTTTCATTATAATAGCGTGTATATTGACGGTTTGCCTCACCGATTATCAATGCCAAGTCATTCTTTTTTTGTGGCTGACACAAAAGGTGGATTTGGTTTGGAAAGAAACAATAGCTAAATATTTTAAGGCCTTTGGCTTGTGATTGCGTTTTTATGATATCAAGATAATGCTGAAAATCTTCTTTATCGAAAAATATCCGTGTTCCATCTGTACTTCGTTGGGATACATGATGATATTGTTGGGGAATAACGATGCGCGCTTGTCGTGCCATGAGGAACAGCTCCAATAAAAAATGAAGGCGAAGATAGTAAAGATTTTGAATAAAACAATTACGCCTAAGATATTACCATTAGAATCTGATTTGCGAATCCTGTCAAGGAACGGTGTCCCTTTTATTAAGATAGTTCGTTAGCGCGCAAGTATTACGTGATAGAAATCAAACTGTGCAGGCGTGGTTGCGCTGTTAAAGCAAAAAGATGATTGGTTTTCAAAATCATTTGCGTTATTGGCAATTTCATTAGTTGAAGATAAATTACCGTCAAAATCGCTGCTCATGTCATAGCGCGCGGTTGCATCTTGGGGAATGGTTGTATCACGATATAATTTTTGATTTATCTTTTCGCATACCGCACGGCTTACATAGGGAAGAATAAATAACAGCTCTTCGCCATTATTATTTGGCGTATTACAAAAAGCATTTTCGTCAGCAGACCCTGAATCAGTTCCTGCACCTCTTACGCAGGCTGTTGTAAAATAATAATCACCAAAGAATCCGCCTGCGGATAAATTACTATCAAGCCAGTTTGTTGTAGGGTCTTGGTACGTCACCTGACCACCGTTTTCATCAAATATATGGCACGAATTATCACCTGGCGCCGAGGCATTTACATGTCCTGCTAAATTGGCGGCTTCAAAACTAATATCATTTTCTGAGCAGCCATTTTGGCGCAACCGATTTACTGCACCTTCGACAAGACGTGCGTAATTTAAAATTTCTTGCGCGGCAATTTCAGATTGTTGGGCAGTTAAGTTTCCAACGCCTGTTTGCCCGCTGCGTGTAAATGTATAGGCAAGGGCCGCAAATAAAACAATACCAACCAAAATAATTATAAAAACATTACCTGACTGACTGTTTTTTTCAAATTTATTTGATTTACTCTGCCGCATCAATTGGGTCATCTTTTTCGGAAGATTTGAACAAAGTATTTTTCATGTTTTGCCCTGCTTTGCTCAAAATATCTTCCACGTCTTTGTTTAAATTTACTTTTATGTTTTCAACTTGTTGAGTGGATGCCTCAGATGGTTGAACCGCTTCGGTTTCTGGTTCTTCTTCTTGTTTATTGAGTTCATGAAAACTTACAGGTTTATTTTGATTTTGTTGCTGCGCTTTTTCTAGTCCTGTTAATTTTGTTCCATCAGGTTTGGTCGTAGATGGTGGCGATGTAGGCGTAGGGTCTAGAGCAGTTTCTGCTGTAGAAGTACTTGGTGCATCTGCAACAGCTTTTGCTGTAGATTTTGTTGCTATCGCGCGGATGGCCTCTTGCGCCTCAATCGGATAAAGGCGTGCGTGCAGTTCACTTAACGCTGTAATACCATGGTCAATAGGGTCATCATAGTTTTCTTGACCTAACTTAAATCCTTCTTTAATTGCCAAAATTTCTTCTGGTGTCTCAACGGCAACATCTGCTTTTAATGCGGTCCAATCAGGTTTGATCAATGCATCACGTAGCTTCGTAATCTTTGCGGCATGTTTTGTTAATGTCTCATCAGGTTCTGGTAAAGCAAGATAGCGTGTAACACGCATCGCCTTGGCGTGACCGGGGTTTGAATAAAAGATATTGGCGTCAATAACATCCATCGCAAAGGAAATGATGGCTTCGCCTTCTTTCATGTCTTTCAAATCATCGTAATCGGCTCTTGTTCCTGTTTCGATACTTGCTTGGTTTGTATCAGAATAAGATCCCGTGGACATACCACCACTTAATTGAAAGCTAGAAACTTTGGCAATGTAATCTTTACCAATATGGTTTTCAAAAAACTCACGTGTTTGTGTTGGGTCTTGTAATTTACCAAATATTTTAATGTTACAGTTGGCGGTAATAGAGCGCGCTTCTTCTTTCACACGTTTTTCCATGGCTTGCAAATCCTGCGCGGAGAAGACAAGACAGAAACCAAGAGAACGTGCTTGCGCGGCCATAACAGCCATACCTTGCGCGGTATAATAACCAACCTCATCAAACACAACCATGAACGGGGTGGCGGAGTTTGTAGGACGGTTTTCAATAACGCTTGTACTTTCCCCTTCTAGGGTCGCGCCAAGGGTTGATCCCATCATACCTTTAATCGTTGCGGCAATAATTTTACCCAAGTTGGCGGTTTCATCTCCCGATTTTTCAAGGGCAGGGATTAAGGTGATCATAATACGGCGGTTCAACACCACATCGACCATGTCTACATCGGCTGCTTGTGTGTCAAAAATATACCCGTAATCATCCCCTAAAGATTGCAACGCACGGGTGAACTGCATGGTCAAATATCCATGCTGTTGACGCACTGTTGTCGTATCCATCATCGGTTGATCGGGGCCAGCTGGTTTTTCTTTCCCTTGGTCGTCAAATGCTGCATCAACATACCCTGGCAAAGTATCAAGATATCCTTTTAAACCTTCACGAATTTTAGCGGGGATCATCTCATCACGGGATAGCATAATAATATAATTTAAGTTTAAATAATTACGGATTGAATTCACCGATAATGGGAAATCATGATTATCTCGCTTAAAAGTGAGCGCAGGCATCAATGAGCTGAGGAGGGACACAGCACGTTCCTTCCACATCGCGTTATCACCTTCGGCTTCTGGCATAAGTGAGATAAGCATTTGCGTTAGATAAGATGCAGAGCCGCTCGAAAACGGGTTCATCGTATTTGAAGGTGCCCGCGCGTCAGAGTTACCCGTCATATAGTTTAGGACAAGCAAATCATCATCACGCCCAAATCGGCGCACAAGAGATGATAAAGAAGACCACAAATCTGTATCCGCTTTACCATCAATATAAACAAATCCTGAACCCCATGACATTGCGCTGGTCACAAAAGATTTTAATCCTTCCGTTTTACCAGAACCCGTTGTCCCAAGGTAAAGTATGTGTGTTCGCGCGTCTGAGTTGGAATACCAAATTTGTTGGCTTGTTTTCTTTTCATTCCCAATAAATAAAATACCTTCACTTTTACCACTGCCGCCGGGGCCCATGTTATTGGTGTCTTTATACTTAGATCCTAAGGGAATTTTACCAGGTAATTTTCGATCGCGTTTAATCAACCACCAAAAGAAAATTAAATAAAGTAAAACAATAATGTCACTAAATTTATAAAAATTAGGGACAAAGAAAAATGAGGCCGCGCCCATAAAAAAGATAGAAGCCGAGTAATGTGGCATTTGAAGCGCATCACCCATACGCACATACAGCGGGCGAATGTCACGAACAATCGCCTTTTTACCGTATCCATATTTTTTTCTATCAAGTGCCATTTATATTTTCTTTTTATTCTACGCCATTAAAAAAATCATCAGCCGAAACAGGAACGCCTGTTGATTCTGCTGCAGAAGTTGGCGCGGTTGAAGCGGACGTCGCAGTCATTGTTGTTGTCTCGCCAGTTATTGTTGTATTGGGGATAAGCTTGCCCATATAAGCGTAAAGCCCCACAACAGCGATAGTCGCAATAAAAAGCCATAGCCATTTATTACTGCTTGCTTTTTGAGGTGTTGCTTGCAATGACTGCGCGGAAATATTATCTGTTTGTTTAGATAGGTTAGGCGCCTTGCTATGTCCGTGAAACGCTTCGGATGCTGCGTTTAATGCAAGCAAAGCATCTTCTTTGTTATCAAAAGTGGCAATTTTTTCTGACGTTGTTTTTGTTTTTTGTAGGGTTAAATTATATTGATCCTTATTCGCAACCTTTTTCACTTCGAAAGTTGTTGAACCAATTTTTTCTAACGATTTACGCCATATTATAGGCTCTACTGCGTTGGGTAACGACAGGATTAGATAATCATCTGCGACCGTAGCGGATACTTGGTTATTCTGTTTTTTCTTGCGTGCAAGCATTTAATAAATTCCTTTTATGCTGATTTTAATTTCTTAATACCACGTTTATTTTTTGACGCGCTATAATCTAGTGTTGGAATTGGGCGGGCGTTCAGACTGTTCATATAATCAACAATTGATTTAACGGCTTCTTGTACTTTTGGTCTTGGTATGGGGCGTTTTGCGCGGCGCTCCATCCTAAAATGCGCCATGGCGCCAATGGCTTCCATATGGCAGGACTGACGACCTAAATTATTTAAAGGATACCAAAGCAGTCTATTATGTCCGCGCAACCAAACGAACTGCGCTGGCGCCATAACACCGCCTTCTTGACGTGCGACTAATAATGCGCGTAATAACGCCGTTGTTTGCCACGCATGTTGTTTACATTGTTTTAAAACATTATGAGATAAATCTTTATTTTTTAATATTGAGCGCGCATATTTGATCAATTTTGGATCACGGCTTAAATCTAATCCCTTTTCCTTAGACCAACAAAGCGCCAGACGCCCCATGATGGCATCTGCCTCATTCCTTTTACGGCAAGATTTTAAACAAAAAGATGCCAATAAGACTTGCTGGTACTTCGGTAATTTGAAGGGGCCTTGCCATCTTGGGCCTAATTGTTTTGCGAAGGCTTTAAAACATTGTTTTTCGTCAATAACCCCATCAGGAATAGGAATTTGATTATAAGCCAACCATTCTTCTGGGCCTAAGGCCTCAGCAAACAAAGGCAGTTCAGCTGGCACGGGGGATCCGGGCGCGCGCGGGGGCTGGTTTGAAGGGTTAAAGTTAATAAAAGGCGCAATAACAGGGAAGGCCTTGGATTGATATTTTAAAAAGCTATCAAGGTTAAATTTCTTTATAAATTGTGTACCAGGCCCTTTTGTATAAGACCAAAAAGCCATAATTCCCAAAATAGCAGCAAATAACCACCGAAATGGGACAAGGGCGACGCCTGTCATCGCACTAAGCATGGAAACATCAATAGTTTCCGCGGGCATTCGGCGTGTAATATCCATGAAATCATCAAGCGGAATAGATTGTCCAGAGGGGAGAGTGATAAGATAATCATTTGATGTAAATAAGGAAACGAGCCACATTTCACCATATCTCAACCAACGTATCAGGTTGTGTGTTTCTGGCACATTAGCGCGATATACAAAATAAGCCGCAATTAAAACAATCAAGATAATCAAACCCCATGACATAAGCTTTTGGGTGCCGTCTTCCTGTTTGCCGTCTGACATGGTTGATCCTTGAGAAAATTATTTATCAAATAAAGATATTAAGATTATATTTTAGCAAAAAAACCCTGCAAAAACAAAAAGAAAGCACCTGCGGTCCAAATTATATGGGCGTAATCGCAAATTTTTTAGAAAATCATGACAAAGCGGATTGATTTTTAAATTTTCCTTGCGTATAAAACATGCATATTTATCGTATTCGAGATAGATATAACTTTGTGCCGCAATAGCTCAGTTGGTAGAGCAGTTGATTTGTAATCATCAGGCCCCGGGTTCGAATCCTGGTTGCGGCACCATTTTCCCCTTAAAAAACAAAATTCATACCGCTTTTGCGCTCAAAATGCTTTGACCAAGTTTGCTCTGCGACTTCATAAGCTTGCGACACTTGCTGCTCTGTCACATGATGGAAATTGAGCGCGGCTTTTATTAACCCTGCGGCGGCTTTGTGTTTCCCATCATGATAAATATTTTCTTCGGGGTGTATGTTCCGCACTTTTTGAACCAGCTCATCTTGACCATTTGCGGGGATTGAGGTTTTGACGCCTTCGACTTTGGTAAGGTGCGTATCATTTCCTGAATCACCTGCCATAATGGCATTTTGCGGATGAATGTCATCTTTTTGCATTAGATAAACGCACGCCTCTGGCTTTGTCGCTCCTTTGGGCGTTAGATCCACGGCAATTTTTGATGTTTGTATGGATACGGTGATGCTAAATGCAGTGCTATTAATTCCTTCTTCTTTCATCACGGATATGATGGCATCTTTGATGTTCTGTGATGTCACATTATCTTGCGGTGTTCCCCACATACTTTTTTTAAATTCGGTTTGTTTGTCTATTTCTTGGCCAGATAAGTTTATATCCACGCCTAATGTTTCAGAAACACGACTTAGAAAATTTTCTTGAAAATTACCATCTTTTTCTAGTAATTTTTCTACGGCTTGGGCAAAGCCTGTATCGCGCATTTTATCCTGCCAGTCTTCGTCGGCAACATAGTCACCTTGCTCATTTAAATGATAAATTTCTGTACCAACGCCCGCAATGATGGTTTTTGTTTTGGATGCGACAGGAAAGGGGAGGTCTGAGAAATCGCCAGTTTCTATATCCCTTATAATTTGCGCACCAACGCGCCCCGTACAGTGAATAAGGTTTAATGCCCCTGTTTCCACCAAATGCCTGAGGGCAAGCATAGAGCAAATGTTTTCACGCGTCCGAACCGCTTTTTGGTTATTTGTAAGCAGTTGCGTGTTATCAAAATCAGCATAGACAGCATGGGCGTTATTTGTTGCTTTATGCATCGCTGTTTTCATGATGAATAGCTTTTAAATAACTAATTAAAGTTTCTTTCTCTAGGAACTGGCAGCATAGATGTTGGACCATTATCTTGCTCATCAGGAACCGTTGCGCGCGCCTTCGCTATCAGGTCTTCTGCAGGCGGTCTAATTTGACCGCCAAGTGTTGAAACGATACTTAATAATTTTGCAGGCGCATCAGGGGCTTTATCCATTATAACATTCCAGCTATGGCTTGGTTTTTCAACGTTACCATTTTTTAATTGTTCATATGCTTCTGGTATCATTTCTGCAAAACTTTCTGCAGTATCAAGTTCTTTTTGAAGATCAGTTTTTAAGCCAGCAGAATCTGCGACTAAATTAAATGTTTTTGCAACACCTGTTGCTCTTAATAAATAATTTTCTTTTATGGTTTTGACAATTTCATGTGTAAGGGGAAATTTACTTTCTACAATTTCAAATGTTGCCGCCGCAATTTGCGTCACCATTTTTTTTAAATCATCAATACCTTGATGATTGTGATCATATCTTTCTGCCACTTCTATATCTGCGATGCGTGGTGTGTCTCCCAATTCTGTCGGTAAGAATTTATGCGCTTGTTCCAAAATTCTTACCTCTAAAGAATAATCATTTGGTAATTCTATCTTGTTTAAAAGGCTACCTGTAAATGCCATTTCTCCCGATAACATATAATTTAAGGAACGCATAAACTCTAATAACTTGCGCAGCCCCTCATTATAACCCTTCATATCCTGCAAAACATTTTGAATAGTATCAATGAAAGGGGGGCCAAATAAACGTGTTACACGCGCATTTAATATTCCTTTTTTTGCTTGGGCTGTGCCATTTTCATTTGCTGATTCAGGCGTTGTATATCTTTTAAAATATGCTTTTACGTACTCAATGGGTGCGTATTTACCATCTCTATATTTCATACAAAGTGGCTGAAACAGCCTCGCTACCATCAGCTTGTCATATGTTGTAATATCGCAATCATGCATTGCAATATTGGCCATGGATGGGTCAATATTTTCTTCTTGCATTAGGGCGTTTATATATCCAACGCATCCCCAAACATTTCGTCCTTTTCCTGGTTTTGAAGGCGCCAATTTGCGGCCGTCGACCTCTTGAGCAGCAAGGCCCTTTCTCCACTTTTCAATATCTGGGGAATTATTCCAAAGAACATGAATGTTTTGGGGGAGGCCTTGTTTTTTAATGATGTCCAATACTTTTGAATATTCTGCTTCATCTGCGGCATCTAAGCCGATGACAACGTGGTCAATATAATCTATTTCTTTTAAGATTGGTAAGATGCCTTCCATGGCACTTTGGGTGGCACCTTCTTGCGTTTCAAACTCTCTAAAGAGGGAGGGCAGTATCAAGAAATTTGTTTTATCTTTTGCTTGCCTGATTGTATTTTCTGCATGCTCTAAATTACCATCATCTATTAATGGCATATTTAAAAATTCTCTGTGCTGCTGTTTCAAAGACATTTATTGGTACTCTTTATTATTTTTTCCATAATTTGTATTATGTTATTTGTTTTGTCAATATAATAATGACCTTTTTTATGGGCTTTTTTATATTAATAACCAATATTGGACAAATAATTTTTCACCCAAAGTTTGGGAAGAAAGGTTAAAAATCGTAAATACTATGAAAAATAATAAAATTTCTTTTGATAACTTTAAAACGTGGCTTTTATGGTGGTTTTTTCTCGTTATTTAAAATAAAAGAAAGAATGATAAATTTTAAAGAGACTTTATTAGAGAGCTTTGACGTTGTTTTAAAACAATCTGTCCCTCAAAATTGTATGTTGCCTTTTATTCCGAAGGCTACGAGTGGCAAGACTTATGTTATTGGCGCGGGGAAGGCGGCCGCCAAAATGGCGCAAGTTTTTGAAAATAATTATGTGGGTGATTTTGAAGGTATGGTAATCACCCGCTATGGCTTTACTGCGCCCACTAAAAAACTCCAAGTGATCGAGGCCTCTCATCCAAACCCAGATGAAGAAGGGCGCATTGCCACGAAGAAGATTTTGGATATTGCCCGCAAAGCAAAAGATGGCGATTTAGTGATTTGTCTTTTATCGGGTGGTGGCTCGTCTTTAATGTCTTGCCCACATGAAGAAATATATTTTCAAGAATACCAAGATCTTAATGATCAGCTTTTGAAATGTGGTGCGTCTATTCATGAGATAAATTGTTTACGCAAACATTTAAACCAAGCCTTTGGCGGAAAACTAGCAAAGGCGGCGTTTCCTGCTAAATTAATTACGCTCTCAATTTCTGATGTTGCAGGGGATGATCCATCGACAATTGCTTCGGGGCCAACGGTTGGGGACCCAACCACATTAAAACAGGCAAAAGCTGTTATTGAAAAATATCAATTAAATGCGGGCAAAACTATTTTAAAATTTCTGGATAATCCAGATAATGAAACGCCTAAACCAGAAGATGGTATTTTTAATAAATCAGAATATCGTCTTATCGCAACGCCTGAAAAATCATTGCAAGCAGCCAAAGATTTTTTTCAGCAAAAGAACATCACCCCGTATATTATTTCAAGCGAGTTAGAAGGCGATACAAATGAATGCGCCTCCCTGCATGCCGCATTAGTCAAGCGCGTCATTAAAATGGATGAGCCTTTTAAAAAGCCATGTGTCATTATTTCTGGTGGGGAAACAACGGTCAAGGTAACTGGTACAGGTGGCGGCGGCCCCAATACACAATTTATGTTGAAACTTGCCATGGATATGGGCACTAATCATAACGTTTACGCCTTGGCCTGTGATACAGATGGTATTGATGGGTATGCAGATAACGCGGGGGCAATGATGTTGCCTGATACGTTAAAACGTGCGGAAGAAAAAGGAATTTCAGCAAAAGAATTATTGGCCAATAACGATTCATATAAATTTTTTGAACAGTTAGACGATCTAATTATGACAGGCCCAACCCACACAAATGTGAATGATTATCGTGCCATTATTATACAATAGAAAAATTTCCGCATAGGATTTTTTTTAATACAGAAATAGTTTTTTAAATGTTTGATTCATTAATACGCCCCTATATTGACCCGCCTTTAAATAAGGCTGCAAAGATTTTGACGCAATATAATGTTTCAGCCAATTTGATAACTGTCATTGGTTTTTTCTTAGCAATTTGTTCTTTTGTCGCCTTGTCGTTTGGTCTTTATGGCACAGCAATTATTTTTATTATAATAAATCGTCTGATGGATGGTTTAGATGGCCCCTTATCCAGGCAAACTGTATCGACTGATTTAGGCGGATTTTTAGATATCGTCTTTGATTTTATTTTTTACGCGGGAGTTATCTTCTTTTTTGCCCTTGGCTATAATCCGTTAAGCGTTGAAATTGCGTTAGCTGCGGCATTTCTGATTTTCAGCTTTATGGGGACAGGAACAAGTTTTTTGGCCTATGCCATTGTCGCGGCAAAACGCGGCGAAAACCATGAAAAACAAGGTAAGAAGTCATTCTTTTACGCGCAAGGGTTAGCCGAAGGCACGGAGACAATTGTTGTTTTATTGCTCATCTGCATCTTTCCGGAAAAATTTGTTCCTATTGCTTATGCGTATGGCTTTATTTGCTGGCTCACCACTGCTGGACGAATTTTACAAGCTTGCAATAACTTTAAAAAATAATCTTTATTATTAGGTTATTGGCTTTTATTAAAGGCTGGAGAATTAAGAAAAGCTTGTTACCAGCATACGTTCAAATACAAGAAGATGGAGTCTTGGGCGATTAACATAATTTTTTATTTTAAGCTGATTTTTTGAAAAAACCCCTTGAAATTCTCGCACTTAGCATGCATTATCCCGCTCGTTAAAGTAAAAATACTGATATTTATACAGTAACGGAATAAAATTTTTGGGGTGTAGCCAAGCGGTAAGGCATCGGGTTTTGATCTCGACATGCGCAGGTTCGAATCCTGCCACCCCAGCCATTTTCTTTAAAATTCCCAACCATATTTAAAAAATACGCTGTTATTATTTGTTTCGGGTACATATGTGCCGCCTATGGTGAGGGTGCCGTTAGCCCAATCTTTGTTGAGCGAACCTTTTAAGAAGGCATCTGTTGAACGGTTTGAGCTTATATCAAAAAGACCTTCTTGAGTGCCAAACGAGAAAGGCTGCTCAATTGATAAGCTGCCATTAATATCATCACTGATCTTTCCTATTACTCCTACCTCTATGCTTGCGGTTGGGCCGTGTATTAGGCCACCTGCATCTTGATCATGTTTTAAAAAACCAAATGCTTCGTACCCTGCATTTAATTGAAAGAAGGGGGATAAGGGCTCAATATGATATGTCCCGCGGACAAAAGCATTGGCTTCTAACATGGCCGCATATGACGGGCCAGAATGATCACCATCAACCTCATTTAACTTCCTTAATCCTTTGATGATATCACTCCCTACAATTTGCTGACTAACGTCTGACGCGCTTGGGATTAATGTTAGAATTTCGTTTTTTATTTCCTGCGGGATATCTTCTGGTAGCAGAGCGTTCAATTCATCTTCTCTGACTGACTTGACCAAATGGGCATCATAAACCAACCGGTTTGCAATGCGTCTAAAGGCTCTTTCAGATTGGTTCTTATTAATATTGAGTGCATCGCCATAGGGTTGGAAATTTGTCTGCAAGGTGGTCACGATCCTATCGGCAATGATGGCCCGCGCTTGTACTAATTCTGGGTTGAAATCCGCATGCACATAACTATTCATATAAAAAGCGCCAGTTATAGAAGCGCCATAGGTTAAATGAAATTGGCCATACTCTGTTATTGGTTTTTGCCTATGAAAAGCGGCGTGTATTCTATCGCCTGAGACAGTCATAAAACTGAGCCTGTTGGGTAAAATCCCGTTTTTAACAAGCGTTTCATTTTTAATTAATGCTGATGTGGGAACGGAAAAATGACGGGGCTCATTACTGTTTTGTTCATAACCAAAGCTATACTCAAAATTATTTTGCGCCTGCGCAATTTCGGGCAGCGCAGCAGATCCCATAAAATGGCTAAGGACTGCGATTTGACGAAATACTGACACGTTAAATACTCATTACTAATAAAATGACGTGTAACAATTATATATAAAATAAATTATGTCAATATATTTGGGCGGATATTTTTATTAAGCAAATAAATCTATTTATCACAAAAGACTAAGACATTTTGTGCGTAAAGCGTGCTTAAAATTAACAATGCATCATCTTTATGATTAAGGGCGTTGATACAATCTATCGTAATTTTGTTCGCATTATTTAGAATTTCGATGAGTGGTTTATAAGAGGGGTCAAGCTCTATAACTTCGCCATATATACCCAGTTGATAATTGCCTTTATGGCCAGATGTAATTGCAATTTTGACATGTTCTTGTCTTTGCAATGCCTGACCATTTTCCAAGGCCAGCAAAAATGCTTCGGGCGTCATATCGTTTTGTTCAATAATATTTTCAACTTCTTCATGACCGGGGGTTGAAAAATACCCTGCCATCCATGCCTGAAAATTATCCGACTGTATAGACGTTATTACATTTTGGCATATCGCATTTTGGGTTTTGGCTCCTACCGTAAAAGATGCGCTTTGCGCGCTTAAACTTTCGCCTAAGAAACGATCATTCATTTCTTCATTGGCTTCTAAATATTGCGCGTAATCCCCTAAAATATCAGACAGCTTTGGCCCTAAAAAGCCAACAGAAAATGTCATGGCGGCCTCTATTGTTTTACCTTCATGGCCAAAGAAGGGGGGCATGTAAATTACATCACCCGCGGTCACTTCGTATGTTTGTCCATCAAATCCATTTTGAAGAACTTTCATTTCTAAATCTTCTACATATTCATCATCTGTAATTTTATGATCGCTAATGTTCCAGATACGTTTGCCAATGCCTTGTACCAAAAAGGTGTGATAGCTGTCTGTGTGGGGGCCAACGCTGCCGCCCGGTGCAGAAAAACTAACCATGATGTCGTCAATCAGCCAACGAGGTGAAAAATGGAAATCTTTGAATAATTGTGCGGTTTCGTGATGATATTGTTCAACATTTTGCACCAATAAACTCCAATTTTTATCGCTGATATTGTCAAAGCGATCTTCATCAAAAGGCCCATGTTCCGATGTCCATTTAGTACCTGCATCGTTATTGGTAATGATGCGTGACCTTATTTCATTTTCTAATGATAATCCTGCCAAGGTGTCACCATCAATAAGGCTATTAATTATTTCTGGTGCAACATATCCGCGCACGATAAACGGTTTCTTCCCCCAATAATCACTGTAAAATTCTTCGTTGCTGGGGAATGTTTCTAATATCATGGGCAAGCTTTAGCATTCACAACCTATTCCCGCAAGGGGGTGGGGATTAAAGAAAAAATTTCTTGGTATTGCTCCGCTTTAAAGCCAAGGTAGGTCGTGCCATTAAAGGTTAGCAATGGACGCTTAATGATAGATGGATTTTTTTGTGCTATTTTTAATGCAAGATTATCATTCATAGATGCTTTTTCACTATCAGATAATTGTCGCCACGTTGTGCCTCGTCGGTTAAGGACGTTTTCCCAACCATGAGCATCTATGGCTTTTTTAATGATATCCTCATCAATTCCTTGCTTTTTATAATCGTGAAAATCATAGTCGATATTATTCGTATCTAACCATGCGAATGCTTTTTTCATCGTGTCACAATTTTTAATACCATAGATTTTAATGCTCATAAATTATGGACTCCAAGGGTCATGTCTACAACTTTATTTAAATATTTTTCATTAAGGCCACTGCGGGCAGGATTTCAATTATGGGCATTTACATACATCATCAAGCAAGCGGATGAAATTGCCTTATCTATATTTTTGTCTGTGCCTGTTACAAAATAAGCCATAATCATGTTGTAGCAAAAAATGCCCTTATTACAAATATATAGTTATTTTCATTGACAAATAGTGTTTTAGCGTAATAAAACAGTGTAACAATATAAATTAGGCATAAATGAAAAAGAAAACACCACAGAGTGAGGCCAGAAGACAAGAGCTTTATAAGGCTCTTTTGGCGTTGAATAGCTTGCAAGAGGTTGATAGCTTCCTTGATAATTTATGCACGCCTGCGGAGTTGGAGGCGATGGCAGATCGTTGGTTGATTGTTGAGAAATTATCAAAAGGCTTGCCATATCGGACGATAGCGGAGCAAACAGGGGCAAGTGTGACAACGGTCACCCGTGTGGCGCGCTGCCTCAATGAAGAAAATAGCGGATATAAATTAATTTATGAGAGAGTGAAAAAATGAAGAAAAATAATCAAGAACGCTTAAGGATCGCCATTCAAAAATCTGGGCGGTTACAAGAAGATTCCATTAATTTGTTAAAGCAATGCGGGATCAAGTTGCAAAAGAGCAAAGATCAGCTTTTTTGCCGCGCACAAGATTTCCCGTTAGATGTGTATTTTGTACGCGATGATGATATTCCAGCATTTGTTTCTTCCAACACATGTGACATTGGTATTGTCGGGCAAAATGTTTTGGTTGAAGAAAAATTAACGCGTAACGATAATGATATCAAAGCCATTCAAGAAATTTTTGAATTGGGTTTTGGGCGATGCCGTTTGTCTTTGGCCGTCCCGTATGATTTTCAATATGACGATATAACTACGTTAGACAAAAAATCTATTGCGACATCTTACCCCGGAATTTTGCAAGATTACTTAGATAAAAAAAATATTGAAGCCAAAATTATTGAGATGTCCGGATCCGTTGAAATTGCCCCGCGGATTAATATGGCGTCGGCAATATGTGATTTGGTGTCAACGGGGGGAACCCTTGCGAGTAATGGGTTGGAAGAAGTTGAAATAATGATGGAAAGCCAAGCCGTTCTAATCGAAGGGGCAAAAATAAATGCACCACAAAAAGAGATTTTGAACCGATTGTTAACTCGTATTAAAGGGGTTAATGAAGCGCGTGCCAGCAAATATATTATGTTGCACGCCCCTAAAGATGCAGTTGATGAAATTAAAAATGTGTTGCCAGGCGCGGAAAGTCCAACAATTTTAGACATTCAAGGACGCGATGATTTGGTTGCCATTCATGCTGTTTGTAATGAGGGTGTTTTTTGGGACACAATGGAAGAATTACAAGCCAAGGGCGCGAGCTCTGTCTTAGTCTTGCCGATTGAAAAAATGTTGGGCTAAGGATTTTTTGATGAAAAAATATATTTGGAAAGAATTATCCGCCGCGCAAAAACAAGATGCGTTACAAAGACCTTCATCGCAAAATGATGGTCAAGCAGAAGTCACAGCCAGAGAAATTATTTACAATGTACGCGAAAAAGGTGATGACGCGGTTCGGGCATACATGCAAAAATTTGATGCGTGTACATTAGTTGATTTAAAGGTGAGCGATGAAGAAATAAAAACCGCTATTGATAGTTTATTGCCAGAAAAGCGCGCGGCAATTGACACAGCCTATAGCACGATTAAAAAGTTTCACGAGGCGCAAGGGTATCGCCCGTATGATTTGGAAACCATAGCAGGCGCAAAATGTGGACGACGTGTTGTGGCCATAGAAAATATAGGTTTATATGTGCCGGGCGGTACGGCGCCATTGGTTTCAACGGCTTTGATGAATGGTATTCCATCACAAATTGCCGGATGTAAAAATAGAGTTTTATGCACGCCTTGTAATAAAGATGGTGTTGTGAATGCACATTTAATTTACGCGGCCACAATTTGCGGTATTACAGAGATTTATAAAATTGGTGGCGCGCAGGCAATTGCAGCAATGGGCTATGGCACCGAGACGATACCAAAGGTGGATAAAATTTTTGGGCCCGGCAATGCGTATGTAACCGCAGCAAAGAAAATCATATCTATGGACGCAAAAGGCGCGGCATTAGATATGCCAGCAGGGCCATCGGAAGTTTGTGTGATTGCAGATAAGGATGCAAACCCCGCATATGTCGCAGCTGATTTGCTGTCGCAGGCGGAACATGATGTCATGTCGCAGGTATTATTTATTGCCACCGATGAAAATATCATCAACGCGGTGATAGAGGAGGTTGAACAGCAATTATCAGCTTTATCAAGAAAAGATATTGCCAAACAGGCAATCGAAAATTCAATAATCATCGCTGTTGATGATGTGAGCGAAGCAATTTCTGTTTCTAATCAATATGCGCCAGAGCATTTAATTTTGGCGTTTGACGCAGAGGATAATGTTTTGAATGAAATTCAAAATGCGGGATCTGTATTTGTTGGAAAATGGACGCCTGAATCCGCAGGGGATTATTGCAGTGGGACAAATCACGTTTTGCCAACCAATGGGTATGCCCGCAATTATTCGGGATTAAATGTAGAAGCATTTCAAAAAACAATAACGTTCCAAAAATTGGAAAAGGAGGGTTTAAATAATTTATCAGACACAATCCAAACCCTGGCCAATTTAGAAGGGTTAGATGCGCACGCAAACGCCGTTGCGATCCGAATAAAGGATATCGTGTAATGTTATTTGAAGAATTTACACGCAATGTTTTAATCCCAAAAGCCAATGATATTTTAACGCAATATTATAAAGAGTATTGTGCAGGCAAAGATATTGGTCTTGAGATGAAGTCAGATCAAAGCCCTGCGAGCCTTGCTGATAGGGAGGCGGAGAAGGCCTTACGCGCGCTTATTAACGAGGAATATCCAGACCACGGTATCTGGGGCGAAGAATTTGGTGGTGAGAATTTGGACGCCGAATATGTATGGGTTTTAGATCCGCTGGATGGGACAAAGCAGTTTTTGGCAAAACAAGAAGGCTGTTTTGTCGTGCTGATTGGATTGTTTAAAAATAAAAAGCCCTATTTTGGTGCAGCGAGTGACCCGTTATCCGGTGATGTTTGGATCAATGAGCAACAAGTTCAAAAAGAAAATTCTACCTTAAAAAATATGATGGTTGCATCGACTGCACCGGAACGTATGTTTGACCATAGTGCCATAAAAGAAAATATACTTAATTTATTATCAAATGCAAAAGAAGTGGTTAAGTTTCGAAATGCAAAATCTTTTTTAGATGTAATTGATGGGCGCGTGGATATAGGGATTGAATCAAGTTTGTCATTACATGACGTTGGCGCACTTATTCCCATTATTGAAAAATCAGGGTGCCTTGCAACAGATTTTGATGGGAATAATTATGCCGAGAAAAATTTTGAATTTAACCGTAATAAATATGATTTTTTAGTAACCCGTAATTTAGAGACAACAAACAGAATTTTAAAAGAAATTAGGAATAAATAAATGTCAGCAAAAAGTATTTTAGAAAAAGTGAGAAAGTCGCTCCTTGATATTCAGGAGTATAAATCGGCGCGTTCGATGTTCCAAGATGACGAAGGCATGATTTATTTAGATGCCAATGAAATACCGTATGAGCCGTATGTTGGAGCAAATGGATTAAACCGTTATATTGCACAGCAACCAGATAAGATGGCCAAAGATATTGCGCGATTATATGATATCTCAACCAAAAATTTACTTATCTCACGCGGCGCTGATGAAGCGATTGATATTTTAAACCGTACATTTTGCGAACCTAAGAAAGATGAAATTATTATTTGCCCACCGACATTTCCGATGTATGCACAATCAGCAGGCGTGCATCAAGTTGAGGTAAAAGAAGTACCATTGAAAAAAAACTTTCAGTTGGATACTAAAAAAATATCAAAGAAGATTTCTAAAAAAACAAAGATTTTCTATATCTGCTCCCCCAATAACCCAACAGCAAATGTGATGAACAGAGATGATATATTATGGCTTGCGGTACAGCACCCCGATGTAATTATTGCCGTGGATGAAACCTATAATGAATTTACAACAGAAGGTGGATTGGAAGATTATTTATATGAGCATGAAAATCTTATGTTATTTCGCACATTATCTAAATCATTTGCTAGTGCGGGATTGCGCTGTGGATTTGCTATTGGACACGCGGATTTAATTAAGTTGATGCGTAAAGTATTGGCGCCCTATCCAATTTCTGCGCCAGTAGCCAAAGAAGTGAGCCGTATTTTAGAGCCAAAAAATCAAGTACGTATGAAAGGCATTCGTGCAGAAATATTAGAGACACGTGACTGGTTTAGTGCAGAATTAGCAAAATTAGATGATGTAAAAAAAATATACCCTTCGGATGCAAATTTTATTCTATGTGTCGTGAAGGATGCCAAATCATTTTATAATAAGGCTTTAGAAGGCGGAATCATTATTCGTGATCAATCATCACAAAAAGGTTTGAAAAATGCCATCCGCATTTCGATTGGGACGCGCGATCAAATGGAAAAACTTTTACGTGTTTTAAACGGGGAGGAAATTCCAAAAACACAAGATAGAGCAGCAACGGTGACGCGCAATACTAATGAGACAAAAATCTCTGTGGCGGTTAATTTGGATCAGCTCTCTCCCATTAAAATTTCAACAGGTGTAGGCTTTTATGATCATATGTTAGAACAAATTGCCAAGCATGGTGGTTTTTCTTTGGATATGGAATGTGACGGAGACCTTGAGATTGACCCACACCACACGATTGAAGATTGCGCCATAGCTCTAGGGCAGGCTTTAACAAAGGCATTAGGGGATAAGCGCGGTATTGGCCGGTATGGGTTTTCTTTACCAATGGACGAAGCTAATGCAACCGCGTTGATTGATTTGAGTGGGCGCTATTTCCTAAAGTTTGAAGGGGTGTTTCCTGCGGAAAATGTAGGTGATTTACCGTGCGATATGATCGAACATATCTTCCGATCACTTGCAGAAAATATGCAGATGAATTGCCACATTCAAGTTGAGGGAGAGAATGCGCATCATATGGTTGAGGCATGTTTTAAAGCCTTTGGCCGTGCGTTGCGTCAGGCTATTCGTTTTGATGGTGATAAAGACGCGTTGCCATCGACCAAAGGAATGTTATAGCCATGAGTTTAGCAGTAATTGATTATGGTGCAGCCAATTTGGCATCTGTTATGTTTGCGTTGGAGCGAATTGGCACTAACGCGACATTAACGCGCGATCCAGATGTAATTTACAAAGCCAATCGTGTCTTATTTCCCGGTGTTGGCGCGGCAAAATCATCGATGGATAGTATCCTTGCGTTGGAGCTGGATAGCTGTATCAAATCCTTAAAACAGCCAGTTATGGGGATCTGCATGGGAATGCAATTATTATTCAACGCCTCGGAAGAGGGGGACGTTGATATGTTGGGCATGGTAGATGAGGATATAAAACATTTTGATATAGTTGAAAATTTATCTGTTCCGCATATGGGATGGAACACGATCAATGTTGAGCGTCCACACCCCTTATTAAAAGATATTGATGCGCAAAGTCATTTTTACTTCGTACATAGTTATTATGCACCGATGGGGGATTATACTTTGGCATCTTGTGATTATGCGAATAAGTTTTCAGCAATTATTCAAAAAGATAATTTATATGGATGCCAATTCCATCCCGAAAAATCAGGTAAAAATGGAGAGAATATTTTGAAAAATTTTGTAAAGGGTGAGTTATGATTTTATATCCAGCCATTGATTTGATAGATGGTAAATGTGTGCGTTTGTTTAAAGGAGATTTTGAGCAAAAGACCACTTATGATGTTTCGCCGTTTGACGTTCTCGACACTTATAAGAATGAAGGGGCGCATTGGGTGCATATTGTAGATTTAGATGGCGCGCGTAACTCTGACAATCGCCAAAGAAAATTAATAAGCGAAATTGCCAAGAAAAGTGGCCTCAAAATTCAAACTGGCGGTGGTGTTCGATCGATGGAGGATGTGGAAACCCTGCTAAGCTTGGGTGTTTTACGTGTTGTGATTGGCAGTATGGCCGTGCAAAAAATTGATGAGACAAAAGAAATCATTAAAAAGTTTGGCGCAGATAAAATTTGTATCGCGATGGATGTATTGCCGCGTGATGGTAAATTTTATGTCGCGGTTCATGGGTGGCAAGAGGGCAGTGATGTGCTGCTTGAAGATTTAATTAAAGATTACCAGCAGGTAGGTTTGCGTCACGTCCTTTGTACAGATATATCCAAAGATGGCACGATGACAGGCTGCAACTTTGATTTGTATGAAACATTGAACGCCCAGTTCCCAGAGATAGAATTTCAGGCATCTGGCGGTGTTCACGCCTTAAAAGATTTAGAGAAGTTAAATACTGGCGGTGTTATTGTAGGCAAGGCGTTATATGAGAATGTTTTTACAGTGCGCGAAGCTTTGAATGTAATTGAAGGGCGCGTGTAAATGTTAACAAAACGTATTATTTCCTGTTTAGACGTGCGTGATGGTCGCGTGGTGAAGGGAACCCAATTTCGTAATCACGAAGATGTAGGTGACATTATTGAATTGTCCAAACGTTATTGTGATGAAGGGGTGGATGAGTTGGTGTTCTATGATATTACCGCCAGCAGTGATGGGCGAACCGTAGATCGTAGTTGGATAAATGATGTGGCGCGTGTCATTAATATACCATTTTGCGTTGCAGGGGGCATCCGTACCATTAGTGATGCGCGTATTGTTTTAAATAACGGCGCCGATAAAATTTCCGTGAATTCACCAGCATTGGAGCGTCCTGACTTTATCAATGAATTGGCAGATGCCTTTGGTGTGCAATGCGTTGTCGTTGGCATCGATAGCCGTGAAGAAGAGGGTGGATATAAAGTCTATCAATATACAGGAGATGAAACAAAGACGGTTCATACCAAACGCGATACTTTTGAATGGGCCAAAGAAGCCGAAAAATTAGGAGCAGGAGAAATTGTCTTAAATTGTATGAACCAAGATGGTATGCGCAAAGGATATGATATTGGGCAATTATCACGAATGAAGCAAACGGTTGGTATTCCCGTTATTGCATCGGGCGGCGCCGGTGACATGGCGCATTTTAAAGATGTTTTTAAACAGGCAGATGTTGATGGTGCGTTGGCCGCGTCCGTATTTCATAAAAAAATGATAGCCATTCCTGATTTAAAACAATATTTAAAAAATGAAGATATAGAGATAAGAACATGAGTAATTTAACACAAAATACTATTGATTCTGTTGATTGGGACAAAGGTGGTAATGGTTTAATTCCCGCGATTATTCAAAATGCAAAAACTGGGCAAGTTTTGATGATGGGGTATATGAATGAAGCCGCGCTCGATAAAACATTTAAGGATAAGAAAGTCACGTTCCACAGCAGGAAAACACAAGCCTTATGGACAAAAGGAGAGACTTCAGGAAATTTTTTAGAGTTTATTTCCGCAGAATTAGATTGTGATCGGGATACTATTTTGGTGCAGGCTCTTCCAATGGGACCGACATGCCATACAGGTGATTTTACGTGTTTTAATGATTTACAGCCAAATTCAATGAGTTTTTTGTCTGAATTAACCTCTATAATCCAGAGTCGAAAAGATGGTGACCCCAAAAATAGCTATACGGCGTCTTTATTTGATGAAGGATTGTCGCGGATGTGCCAGAAAGTAGGGGAGGAAGGCGTTGAGGTAGCGTTAGCGGGTATGAAGCAGGATAAAGAGGAGTTATCCAATGAAGCTGCTGATTTGATTTTTCATTTGATGGTCTTATTAGAGAGCCAAGGGCTATCAATTGACGACGTTTTGTGCATTTTGAAAGATAGACACCAAAAAGCGTAAATTTTAATAGGAACTAAATCTATATGAATATGTTAGTGTCTTTATAATAATAAAAACAGAAGGAAATATTATGAATAAAAAAGTTATTATCTCAATTATTGTTGCCGTATTTTTGGCATTGGTTGCTGCTTGGGCTATCGATGTAGACGTTGACGGTGATGTTGAATTACCAACAATTACAGCGGATATGGATGTTGAAGAAGGCTCATTACCCAATGTAGAAATTACTGGTGATCTTGAAATGCCAACAGTCGATGCAGATGTCAATGCAGAAGGTGGAAATCTTCCTGAAGTTGACGTAAATGTTGTTGATGTTGAGCTTGGTACAGAAGAGATGGAAGTAGAAGTTCCAACGGATGTTAACGTTGAAACTGAAACAAAAACTATCGAAGTACCTACTTTAGATATTGAGGCACCAGAAGAAGATACTATTGCAGACGATACAAGTATTGATGCGGACGCAGATACTACGAGCGAAGATTAATTTAGAAAAAAAAGTAAAAGGAGAAATATTATGGCATTAACAGGAACAGGTGATAGCTTAGTTGGAGATATTGTAAAGATTATAGTTGCATTATTTTTGCCACCATTAGGTGTCCTCTTAGAAGTAGGCCTAACTTTACACTTTTGGCTAAATATCGTTTTAACATTATTAGGCTTCGTCCCTGGTATGATTCATGCAATTTACATTATTGCGACACGATAACCTATTAGAATAAAGAAATCCTCGATTGCGTGATTGTAATCGAGAATTTCTTTAATTTTTACAATATTATATAGGGAACTTTAAAATAGATTAAATGTTTATGAAGTATGAGTGAAACAACCCATGTATCAAAACAAGGTACTTCTGAATCTCCCACTGAAGCGATAAAGGAAGCGGCGATTCAACAAGAAAACCTTCCTGTGGCGGAGGGGCAAATTGTTGAAGTCACTATTGTTGCAACGTGGACAACGCCTGATGGACAGCATCACGCATTGGTGACGGCCGAAGTCTTCGAAGATCCTGATTTCCAATTAGAGATTCAATCAGAAGAAGGTGCAGAAAATGCAGAACAAGCGATAGAAAATTCCATTTCAGAATCTCCATTCTTGGAAGACTCTACAATTTCGGTTAAAATCGAATCTGTCTGGCAAACGCCTGATGGTAAATGGCATGCAAATGTTAGCTTAGATGCAGCCCCTGAAGAAAAACTTAAAGATGGTGGAAATGTTAATTTAGAAAAAAATAATGTCGCAGAATCACCTGTATCGCCCGACATAAAAACAACAAATGATGGGTTAACAGACAATGATCCTAAGATTGATTCTTCTGCTTTAGAGCTTACGCCTGCTATGGCTGGTGCAGAGGAAGAGTTGGAAAAAGATTTTGATGTGTCTCGCGACCCTAATTCGAAAAGAAGTCAAGATCTCAAAGATAGACCAAAACCTGAAGGCGGGTATCATAGCGAAGGCTTGAGACGCGAAGATCAGCCTCATTTAGACAAAAAAACAAAACCTAAATTAGAAGAAAAGCCTAATTAATAAGTACCGAATGCTTTCATGGCTTTGGCTACTTTTTTGAAGCCACCAAGATTGGCTCCTTTAATATAATTTGTCTTGCCATCTTGATCACCGTTTTCTTTGCAGGTTTTAAAAATATTTTTCATGATGTTTTTAAGCTCACTATCAACTTCTTCTTTTGTCCAATATTTGCGCATTGAATTTTGTGTTTGTTCTAACCCAGAAACGGCAACGCCGCCGGCATTCGCCGCCTTTGCTGGGGCTATAATGACATCTTTTTTAATAAGATATTCCGTCGCCTCACTAGTAAGGGGCATATTTGCGCCTTCACAAACATATTTCGCGCCACCATCTTTGATGGATTTGGCTTCGGCCTTATCAATTTCGTTTTGGGTCGCGCAAGGGAAGGCAACATCACATTCATTGGCCCATGGCTCTTCCCCTTCTTTATATTCAATACCTTTGATGTCGAGGTCTTTTAATTTTTTGCCTTGGTTTTCTTTAAGGTCATAAATTTTGTCTAGTTCTTCTGCGGTAAAGCCATCCTCTTTAACAATGCACCCCTTACTATCAGAAAGCGTGATTACTTTTGAATCAAGTTCGATTAACTTCATTGCGGCATGTAAGGCAACGTTACCAGCGCCTGAAATAGCGCAGCGCATATTTTTAATATCCTCAACATTCTCTTCCAATATATGGTTAAGGAAGTAAACAGCGCCAAATCCTGTGGCTTCGGGTCTCAAAGCACTTCCGCCAAAGGCAGGGCCTTTACCAGTTAGCACGCCATGGAACTGTGTAGTGAGTTGCTTATAAGCACCAAACAAATATCCAATTTCTCGTGCACCCACATTTATGTCGCCTGCGGGGACATCGACATCAGGGCCAATATGTTTATAAAGTTCCATCATAAACGCGCTACAAAAACGATAGATATCCGCATCATCGCGATCGCTGGGGTCAAAATCTGATCCGCCTTTGCCACCCCCCATAGGTAGACTGGTGAGGGCATTTTTAAAAGTCTGTTCAAATCCTAAAAATTTAAAGGTGTCTAATTTAACTGATGGATGAAAGCGTAAACCGCCTTTGTAAGGGCCAATCGCGTTGTTATATTGCACGCGCCAGCCGTTATTAACGTTCACGTTTCCTTTGCCATCCATCCATGTGACACGAAATTGTATAACGCGATCGGGGACAAGCAGGCGCTCTAACACATTATTATCGTTGTATTCCGGGTTTTTTTCCAAAAATGGAATAACGTCGTGCATTACGTCATCGACCGCCTGATGAAAATCATTTTCCCCTGCAGTGTTACCTTTTACAGAGTTAACAACGTTTAGTAGGTCGGACATAGTATTAAAGCCTTGTATTAATTGGTTAAATTTTTATTTATCAGCTTTGCTCACTTCTGATTCAAGCTTTAATACATTGTTAGCATCATCTGTATCGATGTAAAGAGCGGCATTATCATCATCCCCATCTCTTGTAACTTCGTTTCCGTCAATGGTGCGCGTCACTTTTTTGGTAAAACGGCTTTGGATTGTTCCTGTGCCTTTTCCATTGCCCCAGTCCCATTCAACTTTGTCACCTTCGTTAAATTTAGTCATGATTTTCTCTTATTATGTTTAAGTAACTGTAAAAACTAATAAAAATAGTTAAAAGTTCAAATTAATTGCCAAAATCCGTCAATCAAACAATAATAACGTATGTAAATTGGGGGTTTTTGCGTTTTTCCCTTGGTTTTATTTTACAAAATCTGTATGTTTTTAATATACATAAGGTAGTAATAAGTAATTTGAAGGGTTTTCGATCATGCGATCAAAAAGAACACCAGATAGAGTTCACGTCGTCAGAACACCTGAACAATCAAATAATAAAACAGCGGTATCATCCAATAATGAAAGCCGCGAGATTGCCCTTATGTTGGCGCAAATTAGCAACAAGTTAAAACGTAGTGAGACAGAGCGATATAAATTGCTGACCGAATTGCGTGATTATCGTGAAACGCTTGATCATTTAAAAGATAAAGCGGAAAATTCAGAAAAAGCATATCAAGAATTAGAAGCCCGTTTGGGAAATAATGGTGTGACATCTGAACGCCAAAGTAAGTTTGAAAAAACATTAAAAGCTACAGAAGAAAAAATGGTTAAAGCCATTGCGGGGCAGGCACTAATTGATAAACGTCTTCAAGATACTGAAGAAAAGCAAATGATGATTGATCAACAGATTGAAAAGTCAGTTGAAAACCAAAAGAAAATCGAACATCAAATTGAAATGAATATCCAAGACAAATCACGCTTATTGCGTAAGATGGAACGTCTTGAAGAAATGATGACAGATACGCAAGATACATTGCGTGCAAAAGCAATGGTATTGCTTACGGATAAAAGCTCGGCTAGCAAAGTGCAACTTCAGGCGCCCGCGTTTGGCGAAGGCAGCCCACAAATTGAAGGTCATCATTTTATGGCTGAACCAGTAGCACCCTGGAAGAGATATATTAATATGCAGACTGTTGGTTTAGTATCGATGGTTATTGCTGCATTATTAGCAGGGTGGGCGATTAGCCAAATTCAAAAAATAGCACCAAGTAGTAATCAAGAATCTACGAACCAAACAATCACATCAAATGAAGCGGATATGGCGCCTATTTTCACAAGTGTCGATACGTTGAGAGAGCAGAATAATGTAAACGCCGATTTTGTTGAGGACGCGGCAGCCGTTCAATCATTGCCAGAAAATGTTATTGATTATTCTGACGATCAATTATTAGAAGCTTTGAGTTCTGATCCAGAAGGTTTGGCCGAGCAATTAAATGCGATTGAGCCAGAATCCGCGACTGAGGAAGCGCCGGTTGAGGTACAAAATTTAGAGAAAGAGCCAGTCAGTGAGGTTATTCCTTTAAATGATACAAAATCGGAATTTCCAGATTTAAACATGACGGTCACAAACCCATTGGATAATTTTGACCAAGTAGCGTTTAAGCAAGATAAAGATATTGAAACGCAAATTAATGAGATTGTAAAATCTTCACCGCCTTTATCTGAGTTTATACGGGATACAGCGTTACCCGCACAGGTGCAAAAAATTGAAGCTGCTGCGTTTGCTGGCAATGCAGAAGCGCAACATGACATAGGCGCAATTTACGTAGCAGGCCCAGGCGGCATAGAACAAAATTTCGAGAAAGCTAATTTCTGGTTTTTGAAAGCGGCACAAAAAAATATACCAAATGCAATTTACAATCTAGGTGTTCTAAACCATCAAGGGCTGGGTGTAGAGCAGGACTTGGACAAGGCATTATATTGGTATCGTGAAGCAGCAAAACGTGGCCATGCAGAGGCGCAATATAATTTAGGTATTTCGCATATCGAAGGTATTGGCACAGACTATGACCCTGCGTTAGCCGCTGATTTCTTTGAACGTGCGGCAAATAATGGAATTGTTGAGGCTGCTTATAATTTAGGATTAATCTATGAAAATGGATTGTTAGGTAATGTTAAATTAGAAGAGGCATTGCTTTGGTATAATATTGCAGCAGTACAAGGTAATTTAGAAGCACAAAAAGCAATGGAACAAATCGCCCAGAAATTACAAATTGGTACCGAAGATATAGGTAAATTTGTCGATCGAATGCAGGCGATTAATTTGTCAGTAAAAGGCAAAAGAGCCGGCCCAGATTTGACAAATATACCATCATCAAGACTGGAATCATCGAAAGCGATTACAGCGCAGATCCAAGAGTACCTTGCGCTTTCTGGTCAATATAACGGGCCATCAGATGGTATTAATGGCCCCAAAACAGAGAACGCGATTAAAAAATATCAGGCAGAAAATAATATGGCTGTAACGGGAGCACCTTCAAAAGTTTTGCTCAATCACATGGTAAATAATACACTAGCGAACGCCGCAAATTAATTATTTAAACTTACAGCGCGCGCCCACCAATGTGGGTTTTCTTTTTGAATTTTTTCTGCTGCGCGCTGTGCCGCTATTTCAGTTGAAAATAATCCAAAACAGCATGATCCACTGCCTGTCATTCTGGATAAAATGCAATTTTCAAAACTTTTTAAAGTAACTAAAATACTTTTTATTTCAGGAATATTATTTATGGCTGCGTTTGTTAGGTCATTATTTGTTGTTTTTAAAAAGGAAAAAATATCTTTATCAGAAATGCTTTCTTTTAAATTCAATAATGGCGATGAAAAAGGTTGTTTATATTGCGCGAATATATCAGCAGTAGAACAATGTTTATTCGGAAAGATAAGCACGGCGTGAAGAGGTTTTAAAATTTCTATTGGCGTTATCTTTTCCCCAATGCCGCGTATGATAGAAGTTTTTGATTTAAAGCACATGGGTACGTCCGCGCCCAAATTTAAAAGAATTTTATTAAGAGATTGAGAATCAATATTGAGTTCTAAAAATTCAATCAAGGCATGAATAACTGCTGCTGCGTTGGATGATCCACCGCCAAGCCCCGCACCTATAGGGATATTCTTTTCTAAGGTAATGGAAAGATTAGGCGCAATATTTGCATGATCCGCTATCATGTTTACGGCGGTTGTAATAATATTTTGATCTGTTTCAATTGCTTCAGCATAAGGACCTGTTATTGTCAGTTGATAACTATTGCCGTGATGAATGGTAATCCAGTCACCAAAATTCGCAAATGTAACAAGGGATTCTAAGATGTGGTAGTTTTCGTGGGTTTTGCCCGTGACATGTAAAAATAAATTAATTTTTGCAGGCGAAAATTTTTTGATCATTTAAACAAACTTAAATTACAGCTCAGTCCCAATACTTGATTGAGCATCAGAAGATTTTTTAGGTTGGTGTGCGCTCTCCGATAATTCTTGCACGTTATCAGATAGGCCGTTTTGTAGCTTTGAATTAATTGACATGGTGAGGTCTAAATCTTCATCCTCTTGATTATTTAAGGCGCGGCTCCATTGAAACCTTGCTTCTTGTTTACGACCTAAGCGGTAATATGCATCGCCCAAGTGATCATTGATTGTCGCATCATAAGGAAGAAGCTCTACAGCGCGTTCAAGATAGGTGATAGCATCTTCATAATTTCCTAATTTATAATTCACCCAGCCTAAAGAATCTGCAATATAACCATCATCAGGGCGCAAAGTATGAGCACGTTGAATCATTTCTAATGAGGCTTCTAAATTAATGCCTTGATCGGCCCAGCTATAACCTAAATAATTAAGCAAATATGGTTCATCAGGTCTAAATTGAAGGGCGGCTAATAAATCTTTTTCCGCTTTCTTGAATTCGCCAAGGCGTTCGTAAGACATGCCGCGCGAATATAATATATACCAATATTTTTCTGGAATGGGGGAGAGAGTATCGATGATAATGGTGTAAGTCTCTGCCGCTTTTTTATAGTTTTCATTGTATCGGTATATATCACCAATTTGGTTTAACGCTTCAATGTCATTGGTTTTATTGTAAATATCTTGAAGCGTAGAAATAGCTTTTTCATCATCTTTTTGTTTATTGTATAAATCAGATATTTGACGTTGGGCAAGAATAAACTGATCAGACCCCGAAGACATTTTTTGGAGCTCAATAATAGCATCATCAAAGCGATCGTTACGTGTATAAATATCACTTATGATAAAATGTGGTCTTGTTAGTTCCGGGTTTAGGTATAGTGACATTTGGGCGAAAATATTGGCTACATCATCGCTATATTCACGGATAAGAATCTCGGACATATCTGATAAAATTAATGCGGCTCCCTGCTTAGGGGAATTTATAGTCGGAATTTTTAATAAGGAATCAATAGGCTTATTTTTCTCCAAATTAGAAATTTTTTGATCTATCTCCTGATTAGAAAAATTACGATCTTGTAAGATCTTTAAAAGTAAAAGCGATATGTCTTTTTGCCCATATAAATAAAAAATATCAGCAAATTTTTCTGCATCCCTTGCGTCTAATTCATTGGGATTGAAAGATTGAATAGCATATGTTTCTACTGCTTGTTTTTGATCCGTAAATAGGCCCGCTAATAATGCATGATATGAATATATGTTGGTTGGCAATAAATTCTTCGTATTAATATTCTTATTGATGCTGCCATCTGTGTTTAGAGTGTTTGCCCACATAGATAAGATAGGCGTGATAAACGCTGCGATTGAATTTGTTTGTAATGATTTAAGTTTTTCGTCTGCTTCGACATATTGTGCTTTTTGAAAATAATCAATTGTTATGAACAAGGTCGCAAAAATATTATCTGGGTTTGATTTGTGGACGTCATGTGCAAGACGAATGGCTTTGTCATACTTGCCTGCGCTCATCGCTAGTATCATAGAATGGCTATGCAGGTCAGTGGCTGTTGGTGTATCGCTCCCTTCTTCATAGTTCAAAGGAGAGACTACTTCAGACATAAATTTATCAGCGGAATCCCAATCTTTTTGATTTTGCGCGAATTTACCAGCAAGAAAATTACCTGATTTGGTTTTACGAACGTAATTATTATTTGCGCGTAACATAGAGATAAGCTGCTGCGTTCTATCACCGTCGTCTTCATGAACAAAGTCATAGGCCGCAGGATTTGTCTGTGGGTCGAAATATTTGGGAATAAGATATTCCGCGCCAAAATACCCAGACGCTAACGCGATAAGGCATAAAGGGACAATCTTATTCTTAGGTATTCCAGCCATAATATTCTTTCAATCGTTTTTTTTAATATAATTTACATGTTGCCGTAATTGGGCCCACCACCACCTTGTGGGACGGTCCAATTAATATTTTGTGATGGGTCTTTAATATCACATGTTTTGCAATGGATACAGTTTTGCGCGTTGATTTGAAATTTTTGTTCGCCATTTTCTTCAACGACCTCATATACGGCGGCCGGGCAATAACGTTGTGCAGGTTCTGCATATTCGGGTAAATTGACCTGAATTGGCACGCTCGGATCTTTAAGTTTTAGATGGTTCGGTTGATCTTCGGCGTGGTTTGTATTGGTCAGTTGAACGCTGGTGAGTTTATCAAAAACCAAAACACCATCAGGTTTAGGATAATCAATAGGGGTGCAATCTGATGCCTTTTTCAACTGTGCATGGTCTGCATGATTTTTTAATGTATAAGGAAGCAACCAGCCGCCTATGGTTTGAAACGCCGCGTGCGCCATACCTGCCCATAAGCCCCAATGAAACCCGGGGCGCATATTGCGTTCCTTATACAACTCTTTATAAAGCCATGATGATTTTACGTTGTCTGTATAGGCGCTACACTCCAAACCATAAGCTGCACCATCTTCAGAGAGTAGGGCATAAATAGATTCTGCGGCAATCATTCCTGACTTAATCGCGGTATGGTTTCCTTTTATTTTAGGGACATTTAAAAAACCTGCGCTGTCCCCCGCCAGTAAGCCGCCGGCAAAGGTAAGTTTTGGTAAAGATTGAATACCTCCTTCGACAAGAGTTTTTGCACCAAAGGATAGACGCCTTCCACCTTCTAATAATTTTTTAATTTTAGGATGAGTTTTAAATTTCTGCATTTCCCAATAGGGTGAGCAATAAGTATTGGTGTAATCTAATCCTGTGACAAAGCCGATGGAGATTTGATTATCTTGCTGATGATAAATCCATGATCCACCATAAGTCTTTGTATCAAGTGGCCAACCGAGAGTATGCGTAATTTTTCCTTCTTCATGCTTTGTAGGATCAATTTCCCACACTTCCTTTACGCCCAATGCATAAGTCTGTGGATCAGCATTTTCACGCAAGTTAAACTTTTGAATAAGTTCTTTTGTTAATGATCCATGACACCCTTCGCAAAAGACAGTTTGCTTGGCATGTAATTCCACGCCTGGTTCGAACAAGTCAGTTCTTTCACCTTCCTTATTAATCCCCATATCGCCCGTTGCCACGCCAATAATGGCATCGTTAGAATCATATAAAAGTTCCGAAGCGGCAAAGCCTGCGAATATTTCGATACCCAATTCTTCGGCTTGACCTGCCAACCATCGTCCTAATTCACCAAGGCTGATGATGTAATTGCCATGATTTTTCATTTGTGGAGGCGTAGGCAGCTTAAAGCTACTTGTTTTATTTAAAAATAAGAATTCATCTGTGCCTGCTTCGCATTTAAGGGGGGCGCCACGCTCTTTCCAATCGGGAATAAGCTCATTTAACGATTTGGGGTCTAATACTGCGCCTGAGAGCAAATGAGCCCCAATTTCTGAGCCTTTTTCCAAGATGCAAACTGATATATCCGCATTAAGTTGTTTTAGACGTATAGCTGTAGATAATCCCGCGGGGCCTCCACCGACAATAACAACGTCATATTTCATGGATTCACGGTCATTACGAATTGGTTCAGGCATAAGATTTCCTTAGGATTATTAGGGTTATTGTTTGTTATAAAAATTCCTTCTTTTACTTTTGAAGGGAAATTCTTTAAATATAATTAATATAGTATAACGAATTGGCAAAATATGTCACAGGATAACAACATTCTTACCCCAGAAAAACATGCGGCGCTTTTGGCGTTGCAATGGTATATCGATCATGATTTGGCTGATATAATTGAAAATGAGCCAGTGGATCGCACTGCGCCTCCTGATTTATCGCAAATTCACGATACGATTGAGCAAGTTGCCTCCCCTAAAACAAAAGCCGCGCAGGCCAAGGATGTAAGCGTTCCCGTGATGGGCGCGGCAGAGGCTATAAGAGAAGCGCAAAAAATCACAGCCAGTTGCACATCTTTAGAGAATTTAAAAGAAGCGATTGAAAATTTCAAGGCTCTATCATTAAAAAAAACAGCGACCAATATGGTATTTGCGGATGGCAATCTCAAGGCTGATATCATGGTGATTGGCGACGCCCCTGGGGCGGACGAAGATGCACAAGGAAAAGCTTTCGTTGGAGAGGCTGGACAATTGCTCAATAAAATCTTAGCATCGATAGGGTTAGACCGCTCAAGCGATGATGTCGAAAAAAGTGTGTATTTAACAAATTTACTCAACTGGCGCCCCCCAGGAAATAGAACACCAACTGCGCAAGAAGTTGAAATCTCATTACCTTTTATTAAAAAGCATATTGAACTGGTACAGCCAAAATACATAATCATTTTAGGGGCGGTCGCTGGTAAAGCGCTTTTGGATAAAAAAGATAGTATTTCAAAACTTCGTGGGCAGTTTCATCCTTACGAAGATAAAAATGACCAAAACACAGATGTAAAAAATAATATTCTTTCGTTTGTAACATATCACCCTACTTATTTGTTACGCACACCCGCCCAAAAACGGGCTGTTTGGGCAGATATGTTAATGCTTCAGGCAGAATTACAAAATAAAAGTTAATTACATAATTTTTTTATACTGGACTCTTAAGCCTTTTTTCGATAAATAACGCCTTCATGTTGAAATTTGTAAAACGAAAGACAAGCCTGCTTTTGCGCGGTAAAACTAAAAAGCATGTGGGTGTTTGTTCCTTATTAATTCTGACACTGATCCCAGGATTGGTTTACGGCGTTACATCGACATACTCAAAAAATAGTTTGGCATATGGCAATAATAATGTTGAAGTTTACGAGATTTCATCATCTGTGCCTCTTCCTTTGAAAAAACCAGTTATGTTTGAAACGCAAAAGTCATTCCAAGTTGCGATGATTATCCCAGAGGATCATCAGAAAAATATTACCAGTTCGGTTTCTTTTTCACGCCAAGATCACAAGGAAGCAAAGATCGCAGCAGAAATTTTTGCCGCTCAAGATCATGGTGATATAATAAAAGCCAATGAAAAGCTGCGTAAGATAAAAAGTAAAGAGCTTCGTGGCCATATTTTAGCAGAACGATTTTTGGTAACGGATGGCTATGTGTCATCACCATTAGAATTACAACAGTGGTTAAAGTTTTATCATTCGTATCCGCAAGCGGAGCGTATTTATAAGCTTGCCATTCGAAAAGGGGCGAGTGCTTCGTCTTTGAAAAAGCCACAAAGCAAAAAGCCAATAATCGGAAATTTGGCAACAATTAGCTACCATTCAAAAACATATCAAAGCAAAAAGAAACGTAGTGAGGCACAAACACGCCAATATTTAGATTTAAAGCATTCAATACGTTTATTGGTACAAACGAATGAACCAACCAAAGCATTAAACTTAATAAATGAGCCACAAAATACTTCAATCATGGATGATGTTGAATATGATTTATTGCGTGCGGATGTGGCGTCAGGTTATCTCTATTCCAATCGTTTGAATCATGCGTTGCGATTGGCGAATGCCTCTATCAAACGATCTGGCGATAAAGTACCACAGGCGGGATGGATTAAAGGGCTTGTAACATGGCAAACAAAAGATTATCAGGCATCATATGAAGCCTTTAAAATGGCCGCAAACTCTGATTATTCCAATGGCTGGTTAAAATCATCCGCGTCTTATTGGGCGTCGCGCGCTGCCATGCGATCAGGCAATAAAAAACAGGTGCGTAAATTGGTGCAGCAGGCCGCATCATATCCGCATAGTTTTTATGGCGTAATTGCCAATTATGCGCTTGGTGAAAAAGATCCCTTTAATTGGGAAACACCTCGTTTGAGCAATAAACATCTTGATCTTATTCATGCGACAAATATTGGCCGTCGTGCTTTATTTTTAATTGAAGCAGGACGCTTTGATTTAGCGCAGCGCGAGCTTATATATATGAACATTAAAAATAAACCGCATTTGAAAGAAGCGCTTATCGCACTTTCACAATATTATAATTTAGCAGATTTATCGTTACGCCTAGGCAATGCTATCAAGCCTTCAAAGGGAAGTTTATATGACGCTGCTCTATATCCAGATGCAACATGGACGCCCAAAAACGGATATAAGGTAGACCGTGCTTTGATTAATGCAATTATTAAACAAGAATCACGTTTCCAGGCGGGCGCAAAAAACCCTAGTGGCGCAACAGGATTAATGCAATTAATGCCGCGCACGGCTGATTATATCCTTTCGAAAACCAGTCATAAAGACGCGAAAGCAATTAACAAACTTCATAAACCAGAAATTAATTTAGAATTTGGTCAGACATATTTACATTATTTGTTAAATCATAAAGCCGTTGGACAGGATTTATTTTCAATGGCCATCGCCTATAACGCAGGCCCTGGTAATTTGTCAAAGTGGAAGCGTGAACGCGCAAATATGACAGACCCATTATTATTTATTGAAACAATTCCATTTCATGAAACACGCGCCTTTGTTGATCGTGTGATGGCAAATTATTGGATCTACCGCATTCGTTATAATCAAAAGACACCATCATTAAACGATGTTGCCGAGGGACGCTGGGCCCGCTATATCGCCCAAGATCGCGATATTGTTGAATTGGCTTCACGTTAAAACCCAATATTTCTGAACTTTTTAATTGATGGCTGGTTTGTCTCTTTAATAACTAAAGGAAATAATTTATGGGACATCTGGTGCAAGGTGAATGGAAAACTGAAAGAGAGTTTTCCGATGATGACGGACAATATAAAAGACAAGAAACTTCATTTCGCAATGAAATAGGTGGGGAGGATGAGGGGCGTTTCTCTGCAGAAAAGGGGCGGTATCATTTATATGTTTCTTACGCCTGTCCTTGGGCACATCGAACTATAATATTTCGTCATTTGAAAGAATTGAAAGACTATATTGATGTATCGGTTGTTCACCCACACATGCTTGATGATGGTTGGACATTTAACAAAGATTTTGACGGCAGCACAGGTGACCGTCTTCATGATTTTGAATTTCTTCATCAGATATATACAAAAGCAAAATCAGATTACACTGGTAAAGTTACCGTTCCCATTTTATGGGATACAAAAAAGCAGACGATTGTGAATAATGAAAGCGCAAATATCATCAGAATGTTCAACACCGCGTTCAATGATTTGACAGGCAATAAAGATGATTATTACCCCGAAGCGTTGCGCGATGAAATTAATACGGTGAATGAGCGTGTTTATAAGACAGTCAATAATGGCGTTTATAAAACAGGGTTCGCGTCTAAACAGAAAGTTTATCAAGAAAATTTTGAAAAGCTTTTTGAAAGCTTGAGCTGGCTTGAAAAACGATTGGATGGGAAAGAGTTTTTAGTAGGGGATACCCTGACAGAGGCCGATATTCGATTATTTACTACACTGATACGGTTTGACCCAGTGTATTACACGCATTTTAAATGTAATTTACACCATTTATACGAGTATCCCAACCTATACCGCTATACTCAAAAACTCAGCAAAATGAGCGAAATAGAGCAGACAATCCATATTGATCATATTAAAAATCATTATTTTTACAGTCATATAAATTTAAACCCGCATCAAATTATTCCCATAGGGCCACAAAACAAGGATGGTGGGTTTATTTGAATAAATTTTCTTGCGCTAGGGCCAATGCTTTCGCATTATGTATCCCTGATTTAAAGTGAAAGTTTTAGTGCGATGAAAACCGTTAAAGATATCCGTTCTGAATTTACAGGATTTTTTGAAAAAAATGACCATGAACACGTGGATTCGTCCCCGCTTGTTCCCCAAAATGATCCAACATTGATGTTTGTCAATTCGGGTATGGTGCAATTTAAAAACGTCTTTACAGGGGCAGAAACGCGCGATTATACCCGTGCTACCACATCACAAAAATGTGTCCGTGCAGGGGGCAAGCATAACGACCTTGATAATGTGGGATACACAGCCCGCCATCATACTTTTTTTGAAATGCTGGGAAATTTCTCATTTGGTGATTATTTCAAAGAAGAAGCCATAAGTTATGCGTGGGAATTGATCTCCAAAAATTTTCAAATGCCACAAGATAAATTATTAATCACAGTTCATTCCACAGATGAAGAGGCAGCAGGACTTTGGAAAAAAATCGCAGGATTTTCTGATGATCGTATTATTCGCATCCCGACTGATGATAATTTTTGGCAGATGGGTGATACAGGCCCATGTGGCCCATGTTCAGAAATTTTCTACGACCAAGGTGATAAATTACAAGGGGGTCCACCAGGATCAGCCGATGAAGATGGCGACCGCTTTTTAGAATTTTGGAATCTTGTTTTCATGCAGTATGAGCAAGAACCCGGAGAGAATGGTAAGCCTATCAGACGCCCTTTACCAAAACCATCAATCGATACAGGAATGGGTTTGGAACGTATGGCGGGATTGATGCAAGGGCAGACTAGTAACTATGGTATCGATCTGCTTCGTTCTATAATTGAAAATGTCGCAGACCTTACTGGCGTTGACCCTGATGGGGAACATGCCGCCAGCCACCGTGTTATTGCTGACCATTTACGATGCGCATCGTTTCTAATAGCTGATGGGGTAATGCCCTCCAACGAAGGGCGCGGGTATGTCTTGCGCCGCATCATGCGTCGCGGTATGCGTCATGCCCATCTATTGGGTGCACAAGATCCTATAATGTATCAATTATTGCCAACCTTAACGGCGATGATGGGAGAGGCATACCCAGAATTGAAACGTGCCGAAACGCTTATATCTGAAACGTTAAAGAATGAGGAAGCGCGATTTAAACAAACTTTAGATCGCGGTTTAAAAATGTTGGATGAGGAATCCAGCAATGTAACCAATAATACCTTGGCAGGCGATGTGGCGTTTAAGCTATATGATACTTATGGTTTTCCTGTTGATTTAACGGCTGATGCGTTAAAGGTCAAAGGCATTGATGTCGATATGGTAGGTTTTGAAAAATGTATGGAGGCGCAAAAGAAACAAGCGCGCGCCGCATGGGCAGGCTCTGGCGATACTGGCACTGAAAAACTATGGTTTAGCTTATTGGATGAGTTACAAGCGACTGAATTTTTGGGATATGAGACTGAAAAAGCCGAAGGAAAAATTTTGGCTTTGGTCAAAGATGGTCAGCGTGTTGATACCCTTAAATCTGGTGATGAAGGATTTGTGATTATCAATCAGACACCATTTTATGGTGAATCTGGTGGTCAGGTGGGTGATACGGGGAAAATGCTTGCGGAAAATGGCCAAGCCAATGTTTTGGATACAAAAAAACCTGTACCGGCATTATTCGCACATTTTGTAAAAATTTCTA
>CAYGUV010000001.1:85221-97457 GCA_964353185.1 uncultured Micavibrio sp.
TTGGATACAAAAAAACCTGTACCGGCATTATTCGCACATTTTGTAAAAATTTCTAATGGGGCTTTAAAGGTTGCAGATGATGTTAAATTATCGGTGGATCATGCGCGGCGCACGGCCATCCGCGCTAATCATTCTGCAACGCATTTGTTGCATGAGGCCCTGCGCGTAACATTAGGGGACCATGTCGCCCAAAAAGGATCATTACAGGATGCGGAACGCACCCGTTTTGATATTTCACAGCCAACGGCCATTTCCCAAGATGACTTGAAAAAGGTTGAGGCCATGGTTAACGCTGAAATTCGGACCAATACACCCGTCAATACACGTGTGATGCCAATCGAAGAGGCCATGGAAAGTGGTGCGATGGCTTTATTTGGTGAGAAATATGATGACGAAGTACGCGTTGTTTCAATGGGGTCTACCCCAAAAGGGAAGAAAAACCCTTATTCTGTAGAGCTTTGCGGTGGGACGCATGTAAAACGCACGGGCGACATTGGTTTATTCAAGATTGTATCAGAAAGCGCGGTATCAAATGGTATTCGCCGTATTGAGGCCTTAACAGGTGGCAACGCCTTGGCTTATTTAGAAAATCAAGAAAGCAGACTGTTTGACGCGGCTAAGATTTTGAAGTCTAGCCCCGCAGAGGTGAGCGAGCGTGTCCAATCTTTAACTGCAGAAAAGAAAAGATTAGAGCAAGAAGTTTCCCAACTAAGAAAGCAAATTGCCATGGGCGGCGCATCTACGGGTGATGCGTCATCGGATGAAACAAAAACCGTCAATGGTGTTCAATTCATTGGTAAAGTTTTGCCGAATTTTCCTGCCAAAGATTTAAAATCAATGGCCGATGAAATGAAAAAGAAAATGGGATCAGGCGTGATCGCCTTGATTGCAACGGAAGAGGGCAAAGCGTCCATCGTTGTTGGTGTCACAGATGATTTAACAGGGCAGATAAACGCTGTAGATCTGGTGCGCGCAGGCGCAGAGGCATTAGGCGGAAAAGGTGGTGGTGGTCGCCCCGACATGGCCCAAGCCGGCGGCTCGAATCCGGATGCCGCTAATGACGCGGTTGAGGTTATTCAAGGTAAATTAGGTTAGATAGTAAGCGGGCCGTATGCGCTTGCAGATTTTTTTAAACCAGTAATAATGCCTAGTTGCTTTTGCGCCTCGCTCCAAGTACATTGATTACGGCTTATAAAAGGTTCGTGCCCTTCATAAAGCTCAATAATAGCATATTTAGAATCATCAGTTTCTAACGCAAATCCTCTTACGCTATCTACAATTGTACCCGTTATTGGATGTTTTTTGGTCTCAATTTCGCAAATCATGGTAATTTTATCAGTGGCTTCTTCATACACTGCGCGCTTAATTGAAAAATTGCCGATTACATTTTTTACCCCATCAAAAAGACCGGGGTCCCCCAATGTTTCAATATCAAAATCTGTGAGTTCGACTAAATCAACGTCCTCATCGTAGGTCGCTGATTCTGCAACCAATGCAGCAATCTCAGGGTCAATATCACCCTCTGCTGCGCTAGGAAAATCTTTTTCAGCTAAGTGTACGTCACTACGATTTCGGGTGGTTGAAAACATTACATCTGAAAATTCGATGTCTGCTAAATCTTGCTCTTCTCCATAGGACAAATCTTGACCTGATCCACCTAAACCCTCTTCAGCAGTTTTTTCCTTAAACATAAAGGATACGCCAGATGTACCAATCTGTGTAAATTCTCTAAGATCAGGCATATCTAAATCTTCTGGTGTAAGGTTTTGTCCATTCAAACCAAACTTTCTTTTTACCAGAAGAGCTTTCATAGCCGCTGTAACAGATTTAACACCCATTATTATCACCTTTAAATATTGTTACTTGTTTTTAGAATATAAGCCCTGCTTAATTCACAATCAACAATATACTAGTTATATTATGTAAATATGTCAATGATTATATTTTTTGGGCTTGTTCTATATTTAAACCCTGATATAAAGCCATCATAACATTTAAACAGGCTTTTAGAGGAGCATTTTATGAAACAACAAACATTTTCAATTATTAAACCGGACGCCACGCGCCGCAACCTTACTGGCGCGATTAACCAGAAATTTGAAGAAAACGGTCTACGTATTGTTGCGCAAAAGCGTATTCACATGACCAAAGAACAAGCAGAAGGGTTTTACGCCGTTCACAGCGAGCGCCCATTTTTTGGTGAATTGGTTGAATTTATGATTTCTGAGCCTGTCGTTATTCAGGTTTTAGAAGGTGAGAACGCCGTTCTTAAAAACCGCGAAATCATGGGTGCAACAAACCCAGAAGAAGCAGATGCAGGAACAATTCGCAAAGAATTTGCCTTAAGCATTGGTGAGAATTCAGTTCACGGATCAGATTCAGAAGAGAACGCGGCGATTGAAATTGCGTATTTCTTTAAGCCAGAAGAAATTGTTGGATAATATAATTTAATAATCTTCCTGATTATTATCTAACCAAGTTTGGAGAGCCTCTGCGGCTCTCTTTTCTTTTATGGTGAGCGTTTTTATATCGTTTTCCAAATGCTTGATTTCGTTTTCTCTGATACTTTTTTCAATTTTATGTGCCTGTTGGCTAAGCTCTACAATACCAAAATTTCCTGCCATACCGCGTAATTCGTGACATCTATCCGTTATTGATTTGAGGTCATTACTGGCATGTAAGGACACGATACTGTTCACAAGTTCATTTGATTTCGTAATCACATCATTCAGCATTTCACGAATATCTTTAAATTTTAAATGTATCTTTAACGTATTCAAAATCTCGTGATCTATATCGGTTGATAATTCTTGTTCTTCCTTGCCATTACTCATTTCTGGCTTTTGGTTTTGAACAATTTTTGTTGGTGTTGAATTGATTATTGGCTTTTTCTTTTCAACAGGTTTTCTTGCCATTTCTTCAAAAGCATTATCATATTGGCCATTCACATACTGAATAAGTTTTTCAGGATCGATTGGTTTTTCTAATACAGCATTCATTTTTACTTTTTTATATCGTTCAATATGTTGCGGCATTAAATTCCCCGTAAGGGCGATGATTGGGGTGTCTTTATTCAAGCTTTCTGAATCTTTGCGAATTTTTTCAGTGGCCTCATCACCTTTTATGCCAGGCAATTCAATATCCATCAAAATCAGATCGAATTTTTCTTTCTTGGTGATTTCAATCGCTTTTTCAGCAGTATCCAATGTTTTAATCTTATGCGGATAATTAGCCAACAATCCATGGACAACATTTAAATTAATTTCATTATCATCAACGACCAAAATATTTTGTGATTTAGTTTGTTGTTTTGATTCTATTTTTTCTGGTCTATTGATATCAACTGTTTGGTCTAAATTACCAATTGGCATTTTTAGAATAAAGAAAAACGTACTACCTTCCCCCTCATTACTGCTAATGTTAATTTCACTACCCATGGCCTGCACTAGACCTTTGCAAATGGCAAGGCCAAGCCCTGTTCCACCAAATTTACGCGCAATTGAATTATTGGCTTGGGAGAAAGGGGTAAAAAGATTTTGTTGCACATCGCGTGATATTCCAATGCCGCTATCAATAATGCTGAAATAAATTTCACACATATTTTCTTTTTCAAGATCGTTATTATCTATGCGTTCGGCGGTGATGGTTACATGACCTTTTTCAGTAAATTTAACTGCGTTCCCTGTTAGATTTAAAAGAACCTGACGCAACCGTGTTGGATCGCCTTTAACAAATTGTGGAACATTATCTCCAAGTTTTGTAATCAGATCAATTTTCTTTTGCGTTGCATGACCTTTCATTAAAGTGGCTACACCGTTAATGACGCGGTGAAGGTCATAGGTGATTGTTTCAAACGTCATCTTACCCTGTTCGATTTTTTCAAAATCCAAAATATCGTTTAAAAGCGCAAGCATTGAATCACTAGAATCCTGAATCGTCTGGGCATAGTTTTTTTGTTCTTTTGATAAATTACTTTCTAGCAATAAGCGCACCATTCCCATGATACCTGTCATAGGTGTTCTAATTTCATGGGTCACAATAGCGAGGAATGCTGATTTAGCTTTGTTGGCTTGGTCTGCTAAATCTTTGGATTTTCGCATTTCATCAGTACGTTTTGCTTCGCTTTTTCGAAGCTCGGTTAGGACTTTCCTCTCTTGCTCAATTACTTTCAAGAGTCTTTCTTGTTCTTTATTTTCACGCGATTCACGTAAGCGCGAAATGGAGTCGGTCTCATTAAGCTGCATAAATTTAGAAGAAACCGTATCTTCGTTAAGAGAAGTGATTTTATCTTTGATCGCAATAATAAAAAAGAATGCCTGCGGTAATAAGGCAAACCAATAGGCATTAAGCGCCGAAGAAATAGGTGGCATAATTCCAAAGAAAGGAAGGCTTGATATAATAGCCCCAACCAAAAGGATTAACCATCCTAATGTAAAGGAAATGGTTTCGTTGGTTCTGTTTTGAGAATAGAAAAATGAAATAATTGTCGCAAAAGCAAGGGCGGACATTAACGGCGTATACACCAATGCTATTTGTAAGATAAAATTATTATTAATAAAGAACAGCCCCACTGCTGTTGAAATCAAGGTTAGGGCTGAGAGTGCATAGAACACCCATGATATATATTTATCATGCTGCGTGATATTCCAAAAAATTTTGGTTGTAAGCAAAGCCATAACTGCCCATACACAATATAAAAGGGTAAGAATCTGGCCAGAGAAAAATAAAGTTATAGAATAAAAATGATTTTGCAGAATGATAATAAATGTTGGCACCAGGTAATACATGCTGAAGATAAGATAGCTTTTGCTCGATTGCATAAAAGCAATAGCAGCAAAAAAGAAACCCATTCCTACGCAAAATAACACAATTAAATAGATGAAAAGCGGGGTATTATTTTGCTCTGCCTTATTAAGCTTCATCAGTTTTAACGGAACCATTTTGGGTAAAGCAGTGTCTGATTGTAATTTTATAAAAATTTTTGTTTTATGCGGCGTGTCTATTGTGAACACGTATGAATCATTATCTGATTGAATAGGGGGCGTTGTAATAATTCCCGTTTCTTCATCTTGCGTAAAAATTTGCACCTTACTGAAAAGGCCAAAAAGTCCCTGAGCGGTGTTGCCTGTGCTAATGGCCCATTCTTGCTTGGTTGATCTATTTTGAATGTCAAAGCCAAACCAAGTTACATTCTTTGTGGCTGATATATTTACTACCTTATAAGGTGTTTCATCTTTTATAATCGGAAGTCGAGGGCGGATTTGTAAATTATAAACAGTATCATTTGGTTTTGTTTCATACTGATATAAGTAAGGCGATAAGAAATGCTCGTCAAAATCATCTGTTAGTATAAGAAATCGGTTGGCTGTATTACTTTGGGCGTATACAGTTTTCGATCCTAATCCATTTATAACAATAAATGATAATAAGACGGTGAAAACGAAAAATAAAATTGTTCTATTCATATGATATATTCTTAGAAGGTCATAAACCGAAACAGTATTATGCCATGTTCTGGGCTTTAGTTATAGTCCAGATAACAATATGATCATGAAAGATTAAAGTTATATTAATCTAGATTAGAAAAAGGGCCATAATTGCTAAAATTACTACAATCGCTATGGTTCCATATTTTGACCATTGGGTGAATGTTGCCCATAGTTTTTTGGCATCATCTAGGGATTCTTTACTATATTCAGGTTTTGTTTGATTTGCCATTATGACCATTCACTTTCCGTATTTAATATATCTACGTTATTTTTATTCTGCGCTGTAATGTAACCGATTTGATAAACAGTTTCACCATGTTCAGTTAAAATTGATGTCAATTTCTCCACATCGTTTTTATCGCAAATGACAGCCATACCAATCCCACAGTTCAAGGTAAGCGCCATATCATTCGCCGATAATCTTCCTGCGTTGCCAAGCCATTTAAATAAAGGCGGCAATGTCCAATTTTTTGCATCTAAGCTTACACCCAGATGAGATGGAACAATACGGGGAATATTCTCTAGCAATCCACCCCCTGTAATATTGGCCATGCCTTTAATAAGAGGCTTTTCTTGGCCTTTAATAGCAGCCATCAATGATTTGATATAAAGGCGTGTCGGCGTAAGGACTGCTTCGCCTAGGGTTTCATGTTTGCTGTCAAACGGGGTGGTGCTGGCGTAGTCAACCCCTTGTGTTGTTTCAATAATTTTTCGAACCAAAGAAAAACCGTTTGAATGAAGCCCGCTTGAGGCAAGGGCCAAGACAACATCACCTTCTTCAATGGTATCACCTGTAATATTTTGGCCTCGTTCAACCGCACCAACGGCAAATCCAGCCAAATCATAATCACCATCATCATACATACCGGGCATTTCGGCGGTTTCACCACCAATAAGCGCGCAACCGCTTTCTTCACAGCCTCGCGCAATACCGTTTACAACTGCTTCCGCATGGTCAACTTCTAATTTACCGCAGGCAAAGTAATCTAGGAAAAATAAAGGTTCAGCCCCTTGTACGACCAAATCATTGACACACATGGCAACCAAATCAATCCCGACAGTGTCATGTTTGCCCATATCAATGGCAACTTTAAGTTTGGTGCCCACACCATCAGTGGCAGAAACAAGGATTGGGTCGTTATATCCTGCTGCTTTTGGGTCAAAAAGTGCGCCAAAACCGCCAATATTACTCATCATACCACTACGATGTGTTTTTTTAATTGCGGGTTTTATACGCTCAACAAGGGTGTTTCCGGCTTCGATATCGACACCAGCCTGTTTATAGGCATTATCAGACATTGTAATTGGTCCTTAAATTCTTTATAAAAAAGTCACTTTTCATCAATATATTGTGTATCTGAAATAAACGAAACCCTTAACATAAAGGTCATATTTATGATTTATAATGACAATGAATTTTATAAGCATTTGAATCGCGCTCGTACAGTCTTTTATCTTGTTGTCCTGACAATTTTTTGTGCTGGCGTTGGTTTTATTGGTTCTGCAGATGCGCAAGACAAGTCATTTGTAGTTGAAGATGTACGTATTGACGTAACAGCAGATAATGCGGTTGAAGCCCGTGAGCAAGCCTTTGAAGTTGCACAAGTTAAAGCATACGAAACATTGGCCGCCCGCTTTTTGGACGCAGAACAGATCAAAGAATTTGAAACACCTAGCCTGTCTGAAATATCAAACCTTGTTCAAGATTTCGAAGTAACGAATGAAAAACTTTCTTCTGTTCGATATAGCGGTACTTATAAAATCGCCTTTCGTCCGCATAGTTTTAAAGGGGTAATACAGCCCAAATTAGCATCCTACTCAAACGCGCCTATCCAGAGTTCACCATCGAAATCGTTAATATTTCCTGTAATCCAAAAAGATGGGCAGAATTTTATTTGGGTAAACGGCCCGTATCGTGACGCGTGGATTAACTTAGCGCAAAATAACATGGGACTAATCGTTCCTGTGGGCGATGCACAAGATCGTTCCGCGATTGGGGATCGTGATGCGCTTTCTTATAATTACAGCCAATTATCGACTATTATCGATCGATATGAAGCCGATAAAGCATATATGGTTGTCAGCAACCCGCAATCTTCTTCAAACGGAACGCCAGCAGTTCAGGTTAAAATTTATGAAGCGAAACCATCAGGCCCCTTATTCCAACGTCAGATGATGGTGCCAATCTATGCCGGTGAAATGCCGGATGAATTATTCACGCGTGTCGCAGGTCAATCTCAAATCGCTTTAGAACCATTGATGGCGAAGGGCAGTACACAAGTAGCTAAAAAACCTGCCCCTGCGAAAGTCGACACTATGACAGGGCCTGAAGAGGTTATTTCTGCGCAATTGAGTTTTTCTTCAATGCGTGATTGGGTTGCCCTTAAACGAAATATTGAACAAACAAGGGGTATCTCGTCGTTAATGGTTAAATCAATGTCCGCACAAAATGCTGTTGTCGATATTGGGTATCGTGGTGATTTAACAATGTTGTCGAATAATTTGCGTCAACAACAGTTGTTATTGCAATCACCAATCGGCAATCAGAATTATGGTCAAGCCGGAATTTACCAGCTAACAAAAATTCGATAAATAAAGTTTAGATAAGGAAAAAACAATGGCTGTTTCTGCAAAAACATATTTTATTTTTTGGTGTAGTGCTCTTGCACTGTTTTTAGGTTTTGTGTGGTTGTTCAATGATATTTTAACGCCATTTGTTTTGGGGGTTGTTATCGCCTATTTGCTAAACCCATTAATCAAAAGATTTTCTCGTAAAGGCATAAAGCGCACAACAGGCGCGGCAATTGTAACGGTTCTTTTCTACAGCCTATTGATTATTTTAATTGTTGTTATTGCGCCTATTATTGCCAAGGAAAGTGCCGATTTAATTGACAAAATGCCCGAATATATGGACAAGCTTTTTAAACTAGCCGCGCCTTATACTATTTGGTTTCAAGAAAATATAGGCGCAAATTATATCGCCGATGCGAAAGAGTTCATGAAAGAAAATGCGAGCAAGATTTTATCTATATCTGGTGGCTTAGCAGGTGGCATAGCCGCGGGCGGACAGGCCGTTATTGGTATGGCAACAATTTTAATATTAACCCCATTGGTGTCATTTTTTATGATGCGTGAATGGCCGGCTATTACAGACTGGGTAGAAGATTTAATTCCAAGGCAGCATGAGCAAATGATACAAGATATAATAAAACAAATTGATGTAAAACTTTCTGGATTTATTCGCGGACAATTAACGGTCGCTTTTCTATTGGGTTTAATTTACGCCATCGCATTGACGGTTGCGGGATTAAATTATGGTTTTTTAATTGGCATCACTGCTGGTGTTTTATCGATTATTCCGCTGGTTGGATCAACCGTTGGCCTTTTAATAAGTGTTGCTGTTGCTTGGTTTCAAACGGGAGAGCTTACATATGTCGGTATCATCGCAGCGATCTTTATTGTCGGACAAATTGTAGAAGGCAACATATTATCCCCTAAATTATTAGGCGATAGTGTCGGTCTTCACCCACTTTGGATTTTATTTGCGTTAATGGCCGGTGGGGCGTTGTTTGGTATTTTGGGTATGCTACTTGCAGTGCCTGTTGCCGCTGTCGTCGGGGTCTTGGGTGGTTTTGCGATCATGCAATATAAGAAAACACCCCTTTATCAAAGGCGTAATGCAATTCAATCTACCTCCGATGAAGAAAACATCACGCCGAACAAACCGTCTAAAACGGTAGAGAATAATAAATAAGTATGAGCGTCCAACCCGAACAAATACCATTTGATTTAGGGCATCGTAATGCCTTAGGGAGGGATGATTTTTTGGTAACGGACAGCAACCGTGATGCGGTCGCATGGATTGATTTATGGCCAGAATGGCCTGCGCCTTGTTTGGTTTTATATGGCCCCGTTGCTAGTGGTAAAACGCATCTGGGGGCGGTGTGGTCTGAAAAATCTTCGGCTATATGTGTTAAATCTTCATCGTTACGCTTTGATACTGTGCGTGATATTGCCGATTTATCGGATCATATTATTATTGAAGATGTAGATGATTTAATTGGTGATCGCCAAACGGAAACAGGTCTTTTTCATTTATATAATATTTTTAAGGAAGAAAATAAAACCTTCCTTATTACTATGACAGAGCCGCCAATACACCGTGACTTTGAAGTTAAAGATTTGGCTTCTCGCTTACGCGCTGCGCCCAGTGTTGCTATTCGTGAGCCAAGCGAAGATTTGTTGGGGGCGATCATGGTGAAAAGTTTTAATGACCGTCAATTATTTTTGGGGGCAGATGTTTTACAATATATTCTACCGCGTATTGAACGTTCGTTCGAAGCGGTACGCAATTTAGTTGGAGAGATTGATCGTCAAGCTATGATAGAAAAGCGAAATGTCACAATTCCTTTTATTCGCGATATTTTAAACCGTGATAAAATCGATTAATTTATTTTGTCTTCTTTCAATATCTGCCCAGCTTTCAATATCACATTCTAAAATTGTTAAACTACACGGGGGGTAGGATATAGAGAGCATGTCGTGTTTTAGTGTGGCCTTCATTTTGGTCAGATCATGCGCCAACATGTGAATTCCTGGATTATGCGCAACGACTAAAACATTTTCTTCTTCTAATAACTGAATCTCTTCTAAAAGTGTTTGCGCGTTAGCATTGTAAAGATTTTCTTTAAATTCAACTTTGTTTGGTTTTGTTGAATATTTAATAATAGTATTTAATGTCTCCATCGTGCGGCACGCGTTTGAACATATTACATGATGAATACCCTGAATGCTGTGTGCAATTTTTTGTGCTTGGCTTTGGCCAAAATCGGTGAGGGGGCGATCAATGTCTTTTTGTCCTAACCCCATATCCGCCGAAGCATGTCTTAAAAGGTAAAGTTTTTTCATTTCTTTAAACTTTAAATTTATGAATCTTATTCTTTTTCAACCCTAAAGAAATTTTTCCTTCCTTTAGAGCGATGGCATCTTTCCCAAAAATTTCAAAACGCCAGCCTTTCATTGATAGGACATCGTCATAATCTTCAAGAGCAATTTTCTCTAAATCTTTATTATTGGCTACCAACTTCGTTGCCACATTATTTTCTGCGCAATTTATTTTCAGCAAAAGTTTCAGCATTTCTAAAGCCGCACTCAAATCATTTGGAAAAGGGGTGCGTGACTCAATTTTTGGCCATTTATCTTTGGGCATATTTAACGCCTGATGAATTAAATCAAATAATACGGGGCCGTGCTTTCCCTTTGTAATATTGGCGGGGACGCCACGAATACGGCTCATCGCATCTTTATTCTTGGGCATGTACAGGGCAATGTTGGCCAATACATCATCTTTAATAATATGACCGCGGGGCAGGTTTTTGGTGATGGCCAATGTTTCGCGCCATTCCGCCAGCTTTTGTAAAACGGCCATGACCTGTGGTTTATCAGATCTAATTTTAACGCGTTTCCATGCATCTTCGGGGCGCATAATATATGTTTCTGGATTGGTGAGGATTTTCATCTCTTGTTTTACCCAATCAATACGACCTTTCTCTTCCAATTGTTTGGATAAGATTTCGTATACATCGCGTAAATAGGTCACATCGTTTAAGGCATAGGTCAATTGCTTTTCAGAAAGCGGACGTCTAGACCAATCTGTAAATTGGGCGTTTTTGGCAATCTGCCCATCGGTTAAATCACCAACAAGCCGGGCATAGGCGATTGAATCCCCATATCCGCAAACCATAGCGGCCACTTGCGTATCAAAAAGAGGGGTAGGAATAGTCCCATTTTCTTGAAAGAAAATCTCTAAATCCTGACGTGCGGCGTGAAACACTTTAATAACATCTTCATTTTGCATCAGGTTGTAAAACGGCGCCCAATCTAAATCGGTTGCGATTGGGTCAAGGGCAACAGGGGCAATATCTTTTGCCGCTATTTGCACCAGGCAAAGTTTAGAATAATAAGTTTTATCCCGCAGGAATTCGGTATCTACGGTAATATAGGGCTGTTGCGATAATTTTTCGCAAATTTCATTTAATTGGGACTGTTTTTGTATAATCATAGACTTTGTTTATACAGATGCTTTATTTATTACAAAAGAAATAATATTTTCACCAAAAAATATTGCATTATGTAAATGTTTGTATTATAACAGCTTAAATCTAATAACATTGATTTTGAAATATGAAAAAATTAACGCACATCGCTAAAATAGCTGCAGTTGTTTCAATGAGCTTTGGTAGTCCATCAATGGCAGATGATTTTGATATATTTGATAATACAGATCGTAATGATAGCTATAATGGGCAACCTTTTGAGACAACTTTTGCTTGTATTAGGGATAGCTTAACGAATTTCTTCGGTTCAACAGATATTCAAATAAAAGAAGGGCAGACAGAATTTACAGGTATTTCGCAAAACTATAATGCAATTGTTTCTTTTTCAGCAGAGAAAGCTGGAAGTGAGTTTGTCAGTATTGATTGGATAAATGTCGCTAAACTTTCCTATGTAGATGAAAATGCAGCGTACACTATTCAATCTAATTCCCATGTTAATTTATTAGGAATACCGTCAGTAATACCTGATAAGCCGAGCGTTTCATTCTCCTTCAATGATTATAATCAAGATCATCAGGTGGATGATATGATGAGTGCCGAAGCTTTAGACAAGGAGTTACGTTTTTGTCCGACTAACGATGGGCTTGTACCACCACTTTCCTAAATTAACCCTTCCCATTATCGCCTAAAA
>CAYGUV010000001.1:97557-99112 GCA_964353185.1 uncultured Micavibrio sp.
CGATGGGCTTGTACCACCACTTTCCTAAATTAACCCTTCCCATTATCGCCTAAAATCGCTATAAAACACCTTGAAATAATAGGAGTTTAAGCAAAATCATGACACACCCATTCCGTACCCATAATTGTTCAGAATTACGCAGCGACCATATCGGCCAAAAAGTAAAAATTTCAGGCTGGATTCACCGTATGCGTGACCATGGGGGTGTTTTGTTTATTGATTTACGCGATACCTACGGCTTAACCCAATGTGTGATTGATGAAGGCTCCCCTTTATTAGCACAAATTGAAAAATTCCGCGTTGAAAGTGTGATTACTGTCGAAGGCGAGGTCCGCGCCCGCCCGGGTGAGACACAAAACAAAAATATGCCAACGGGTGAGATTGAGCTTTATATCGATTCAGTAGAGCTTCAAGGCGCCGCAGATGTCATCCCATTCCAAGTGGCCGAAGATGATGGCGCAGGCGAAGAAATTCGCCTTAAATATCGCTACCTCGACTTACGCCGTGAAAAAATGCAAAAAAACATCCGTTTGCGTAACAAAGTGATTTTTTCTTTGCGGGAGCGCATGCACGGCCACGGTTTCCAAGAATTTCAAACACCAATTTTAACCGCCAGTTCGCCAGAGGGCGCACGTGATTATCTTGTGCCATCACGCCTACACCCGGGTAAATTTTACGCCCTGCCACAGGCGCCGCAACAATTTAAACAGCTGCTTATGGTTTCTGGCTTTGATAAATATTTCCAAATCGCCCCATGTTTCCGTGATGAAGATGGTCGTGCAGATCGCTTGGCCGAATTCTATCAATTAGATATGGAGATGTCATTCGTTACCCAAGATGAGATTTTCACATTGGTGGAATCTGTCGTTGGCGGAATATTTGAAGAGTTTAATGACTTTACTGGAACGCCGCACACGGTTTCTTCTGCACCATTCCAACATATTAAATATAAAGATTCGATGCTAAAATACGGCTCTGACAAGCCTGACTTGCGTAACCCATTAGAAATCGTAGACGTAACCGAAGTGTTCGCCCGTGATGATGTTGAATTCAAGGCCTTTAAAGGCACTATTGAAAAAGGTGGCGTTGTCCGTGCGATTAAGGCGCCCAAGGTTGCCGACCAACCGCGAAGCTTTTTTGACAAACTCAATGGCTGGGCACAGGGCGAAGGCGCACCAGGACTTGGCTATGTCATGTTTAAAGATGGCGCAGGCGCAGGCCCAATTGCCAAATTCATCCCAGAATTGGCGCAGGATAAATTGCGTGAACTTTGTAATGCCGAAGACGGCGATGCCATCTTTTTCGTTTGTAATAAGGAACATGCCGCGGCAACATTCGCGGGTCGTGCCCGTGATGCAATCTGTTCCGCTTTGCCAGAGGGGCACGAGGCAGAGCGCGAAAGCGGTGTTTTCAAATTCTGTTGGATTGTTGATTACCCAATGTTCGAACGCGATGAAGATACAGGGAAAATTGATTTCTCCCACAATCCATTCTCAATGCCTCAAGGCGGTATGGATGATTTGGAAAATAAAGACCCTGAAGACGTGCTCGCCTA
>CAYGUV010000001.1:99212-200702 GCA_964353185.1 uncultured Micavibrio sp.
CGCGGCTTAAAGCCGCCTCGTTTTTAGTTCACCAATTGTGGCTGCCCAAATACATGTCTTTGTTCTCTCTTTACAGGAGATATGTATTTAAAGCTTGCTCCATTTCTTGTTGTAAACTCTGCATATAAATTACCGTGTGACCTTCTGTAATCAGAATCTGCGTGAACTACAAGAGCTAATTCTTCACCCGTTTGCGGATTGTGATCTGTTACAAGAATGCGCAAAGTTCCTAGCACATCTTTTCTAAAAGAAACAGTTACACCAGTTTCAGGATCGTTAAAAACATGCGAATCTTCGTGAGGATTTAAATTAGTTCCTTGAGGGTTTAGCGTGCGTGATTCTTGACTTGTTTGTTCAAGGTTACTCACATTAATTCCACCATCAGCATTGGCAAATTTTTCAATGTTTCCGTCTTCGTTAATTAATACAATCCAAGGTCTATTAGATTTTGGATTCTCGGGTGAAAAGTCTTTAGGGATAATAGTAATTTGTGTACGGCCACTTTCAAATCGATCCAGGCTAACATCTGCAATTCTGGTCCTGTTACTTACTTCATCATCGCTAATTTCTTTTCCTAGCCTAGAATATTTTCTTTTTTCTTCTTCCAATTCTTCGCCATATAAAAATGTATTAGGATTCTCTAGAATTTTATTAGTATTAAATCCAAATTCTCTTCCGATTTTATTGATCTCTCTATAAATCCCAAATGTGCGCATTTCATGCCAACCATAATCTTGAAATAAAAATCCACTTAAAACATCCAAGGGTGTGTCATTGTATACGCTTCCAACCCCAACTTTGCTATTAAGTGTGATAAAAACGGCTTCTACATCAACGATATTCATATCTTTTTCTTTGAGAAGAAATTCCTCAAACTTATCCAAAACTGTCCGAACATTATTTTCACGACTGCCAGCATCCCATGGCAAGTCATCCGAAATTATTTCAACCAACCTGTTCTTGATTGATGCTACATTCTCTGCAGCCTGTCTTTCACGAGTTGTATTAAACATAGACTTGAACATGGGCTAACTCCTTAAACTAAATATTAATTAGAATTTACTTTTACATAAAAAATATTAAGAAATAGTTAATTTTTATTACAAACTATGTTAATTTTACAGAAATGAACTTATATCGTTTAAAAAAAGCTAAAAAAGTTATATCTACCATCCTCATTATCTATCTTTCTTTCGTGACGGCGCTATATCTCGCGCAGCGGAAGATGATTTATTTCCCTGATCGCGAGGTTGCGGCGTTGCCTGATATTCCTAATCTTTCAATAGATGTGATGAATGTCACCACAGATGATGACGTCCTTTTACGTGGTTGGCATGTGCAGGCCGCAAAAGATAAACCAACTATCGTCTTCTTTCATGGTAATGCCTCTCGGCATGAGGCCAGCCTCTGGAAATCTCTCCCCTTCATTGAAAATGACGGCTATGGTTTTCTATCTATCGGTTATCGCGGTTATGGCGGCAATGAAGGCAAACCAAGTGAGCAGGGGTTCTATAAAGATTCTCGCGCTTTTATTGACGCTTTAATTAAATCTGGCTTGTCCGAAGATAATATCATTCTCTATGGCCAATCCATCGGCACGGGCGTCGCCGTTCAAATGGCGGCTGAATTTCCAAACGCCCGCGCGATGATTTTGGAATCCCCCTACACCAGCCTTGTGGACGTGGCCGCCGCGAAATATTTCTTTGTACCTGTGCGTTTTTTGTTGAAGGATCGTTTTGACAGCCTATCTAAAATTTCTGACATCAAAATACGGACGCTTATTATTCATGGGCGCAATGACCGCATCATCCCCTTTAAATATGGACAAAAATTATATGATACCGCGAACGACCCGAAAAAATTCATCGCGTTAGAGGGGGTAGGGCACAACGATATCCCGCGAGAGCGTGTCTATGATGAAGTCATCAATTTCTTAAAAGAAAACTAAGCTTCGCTTATCCTTTTTTCACAAACTCTGTCCGCAATACCAATCCTTTTATTTGCTTGGTGGAGCATTCAATCTCTTCTGGTTTATACGGGTTCACGCGGATGTTCTTTACTAACGTTCCGCGTTTTAAGGTTTGACCCGCGCCTTTAACTTTTAAATCTTTGATTAATGTGACGCTGTCGCCATCGACCAATTCATTGCCGTTGCAATCCACAACCTTCACATCATCGTCGTTATCATCATAACTCATTCGATATTCCTTTTTTCTTAACCAACCATACGGGGCGGGGACGTATTTTGCCAGATGAAAAAATTTCTTATATGTGGTATAATTATATCACTGTCCGCTTCACAAACGCGGCACCGCCCTGCGGGAGAAAACGCAGACGCTTCATTCATTGGCTGTACGTCTTTTTGCGTGTTGAATTATGCCCTCACCATAAAAACAAACTGATAAAATCTTTATTTTGAACTTAATAAGCTATGGTTTGTTAAATTTACTAATATTTGTAGTTTTATAGAGGGAAATATGCGTTTTTTAATCTTATTAATTGGGACAATTTTGTTGTCATCCATGCCACTATCATCTGTGTCCGCACAAACGACAGATAATAGTTCGGTTTCGGTTGATAAAGAAAATGTCACAAATTTAATCGAAACATTAGAAAGTGAAACGGCACGTAAGCAATTTATCTCTAATTTAAAAACGATGGTAGATGCCAAAGAAGACCAAGATTCAGAAGATGTTTCGGCCGTCACAGATGCGCTTGGCATTGATAATTGGGTTAGTCGCTTGACAAAATCTTACGAAAAAACGCTTGAGAAATATGGGATGGATAAATCTGTTCTTGGTAAAATTATCGTGACTGTCATTGCGATGATTATTTCTTTAGCTTTTCTTTTCTTAGTGCATAAACTAGGCAGTATTTTAAGAAATAAAGTCATATCCTTTAATCAAAAAACACATGTCTCTCATAATCGCTTTCGGCTTTATTCACGCATGATGCGCTACTTCGGTTATGTGGTTGTTACGGCGTTGCTGGTCTTTACGCTAAATAATATTTGGGATTTGGTTGACGTTAGCTTTTTGGACTACGACATATTTGGCCAATTTATGGGACAAATTGCCAGTCTCGCATTAATTGTCTTAGTTGGAATTGCTGTATGGGAAGCGCTCAATTATGCTATTGAAAAAGGGATGCGCTCCGCAAGCGGTGATAATTCCACACGCTTACAAACTATTCTGCCAATTGTTAGAAACGTATTTTTTATCGCTTTTTCTATATTATTCGTACTCATCATATTATCCGAATTTGGAATAGATATTATGCCATTACTCGCCGGGGCAGGGGTGCTGGGGATTGCGGTTGGTTTTGGCGCGCAAACGATGGTCAAAGATTTCCTGACTGGATTTATCATTATTTTGGAAGATTTAATTCAAGTGGGTGATGTCGCTACACTTGGTGGAAAAACAGGTTTGATTGAACGCATTACAATCCGCAAAGTCCAAATGCGCGCATTAGATGGGACAGTCATGACCGTTCCATTTGGCGAGATTACAGTTGTTGAGAACTTAACAAAAGAATTTAGTTTTTACCTTATGGATGTTGGTGTCGCGTACCGTGAAAACACGGATGAAGTCATTGGCTATATGCGTGAAGTGGATGAGGAATTACGCAAGGACGAAGACTTTAAAGACCTTATCTTAGCGCCAATTGAAATTTTAGGCGTTGATCAATTTGCCGATAGTGCGGTTGTAATTAAAGCACGTATTAAAACAAAGCCTATTCGACAATGGGATGTAGGACGTGAATATAACCGTCGTATGAAATTTAAATTTGATGAACAAGGTGTTGAAATACCATTCCCACATCAAACAATTTACTTTGGTGAAGATAAAAAAGGGAATGCTCCATCTGCCCCTATTCGTTTGCAAAAAGAGGATGAAGATGGACAAACAAAAACTAAAGATACCGACCGTGAAAAGAGCAAGAGCACAAATAAAGCGATAGAATGTGCTGATGCAAATGGTAGGATGCTGAATAAAAGAAACCCCGAGAAAGCTTAGGGGGCAATCTCGGGGCTAGGGAACGCCTGCCTTAGGGTTCACGGTAAGGGAGGGCGGCAGGCGAAAGCTGTTCTTTTATAGAGCGATTAGCACAAAGCAGTAGATTCTATTTTTTTGTTATTCTTATTTTGATACATCTGGTGATCGGCTTTTTTAAAGACGTTTTCTAATTCATCGCCTTTTTTATATTCAACAAAACCCAGAGAAGCACGTATATGAATTTCTGATTTATCTTTAATAAATGATAAGTTATTTAATTTTTTTATGATTATTTCTGCTCTGTTTAATGCTTGCTTTCCTGTTGTGTCGGAAAATAATAAAATAAATTCATCACCGCCTAGACGTGCGGAAAAATCCATTTTTCGTACATCGCTATTGAGAGTTTTTCCAACTAATTTTAAAGCTTTATCACCAATATCATGACCAAATTTATCGTTGATCATTTTAAAATTATCTAGATCAATCATGATCAAAAGACCACCTTTGGAATATTGACGATTGGTTCGGTCTAACTCTTTTTCTAAAGCATTAAAAAATCCACGTCGGTTTAGAAGCCCTGTTAGCTCGTCAGTATTACAAAGTGCTTCCAATTCACGAATACGTCTTTCAGATTGAACAATTAAATGACGTGCTTGTTTCAAAAGAGATAAAGTAAAGTGACGTGAAGACCACCAGTTTTTCTCTTTATTTAAAGGTGGTTTTTCTTGCTGAAGATAAGAAAAAACCTCATCGGCATTGTCGATCCATTTGCCGCGCTGTTTTGTATTGAAGCCAAAGCTTGACTCTTTTGTCTGTGTTTGCATTTTCCTAACCCTATTTTTATAACCGTCCTAAAAAAGTATTGCGAAACACATGCCAAGACATAATACGCATTTAAATCAATGGTTTATATCGATCCTATGGTTTTGTAAGGTGAGTTAAAACTGACTAGTATATAAAAATTACCACCCTAAAGGGGCAAGCTTTACCGCCTCATTTATTATTAGTGTAAATATTTTACCAAATCTTATTATTCACGTATGATGTATTTAAAATTATAGAATTGGATCTTTTAATGGTGACTCGTTTAATATTTATGTGTTTGTTTTTTGTTGTACTTTTTCAGAATACATCTGATGCATCAGGATTATTTAGTAAAGATAAATTTTCTTATGAACAGGCAAAAAAAGCATTAGAACCGCATAAAGCTATATATGATATTGACTTGGTTGCAACACGAAGCGGTTCTCCAATTATAAATATTAGCGGAAAAATGTTTTATGAGTGGAAAAAAAGCTGTGCTGGGTGGATTACAGATCATCGTTTTAACTTAGTATATGAATACGCTGATGGACCTAGTTTAACAATTACATCTGATTTTTCAACATATGAAAGTTTTGATGGAAAAGAATTTACGTTTTCATCAAGACGAAAACGTAATGATGAATTGTACCAAGAATTTCGTGGTACTGCAGAAATTGATGGTGGAAAAAGCAATGCGACATATTCTATTCCAGAGAATTTGAGCTTTGATCTGGATGATAAATCAAGTTTCCCAATGAAACACACAATTCAAATGATACAGCACATCATGAACAACGATAAATTTTTCAATGCGGTTGTCTTTGACGGTAGTGACGACGAGGGTCCAGTTGAAATAAATGCTTTTATCGGTAAGAAAGTAAAATCAGACAATAGATTAGCCAAATTGGAAGCGATTGATCCTAAATTATTAGAACCATCTGCACGTAATATACGTATGGCCGTTTTTCCTGTTAAAGATGATAGTGCTACGTCAGATTATGAAATGACCCTCGTTTTTCACGAAAATGGCGTTATTTCGGATATGTTAGTTGATTACGATGATTTTTCTGTAACGCAGAAACTTATTGCTCTGGAAGAGATAGTTCCCGTTTCTTGTAATTAACGCACAAAGTCAATTAATTAGTGTGTAATTTCTTTATCTATTTTTAACATTTAAGGTATAATTTATTACTATGTCTAAAAATATGTCAAAAACAGTCCTGATCGTTGAAGATAATGAGTTGAATATGAAATTATTTCGCGACTTATTAGAAGCGCATAATTTTCAAACAATAGAAACGAATGACGGCAATAGTGTCTTGGACATTGCCCGAGAAAAGAAACCTGATTTAATTTTGATGGATATTCAATTGCCTGAAATTTCAGGGTTAGATGTAACAAAGATGTTAAAAGCGGACCCTGAGTTAAGTGGCATTCCTGTTATTGCGGTAACTGCGTTTGCGATGAAGGGGGACGAAGAAAAAATAAGAGAGGGTGGTTGTGAGGACTATCTATCAAAACCAATCTCTATTACTGAATTTTTAAATGTTGTTCAAAAATATTTAGATTAAAGAAAAGAGTATTATATGTCTGCAAGAGTCCTTGTCGTTGATGATATTTTGCCTAACGTTAAATTGTTAGAAGCAAAGTTAGCCAGTGAATATTATGAAGTTTTAACGGCCACTAGCGGTGCGGAAGCATTGGAAAAAGTTGAATCTGAAGCGCCTGATATTATTTTATTGGACGTTATGATGCCTGGCATGGATGGTTTTGAGGTTTGCCAACGAATAAAATCTAATCCAGCATTTGCACATATTCCTGTTGTGATGGTGACGGCTTTGACGGATGCTACTGATCGGGTAAAGGGATTAGAGGCGGGTGCCGACGATTTCCTAAGCAAACCGCTAAATGATACAGCGTTAATGGCGCGTGTACGCTCGCTAGTGCGGTTAAAGATGACGGTCGATGAATGGCGTGTGCGTGAGAATACAGCCTCTCAGTTAGGTGTTTCAGAAGAAAATATAAGTGCGATGGATGAATCCTATGAGGGCTCAAGCGTTCTTATGGTCGAAGATCAATCATATGATAGTGAAAAGGTTGAAAAGACACTATTCAAAGATAAGAGCAGTGTAACCATTGTTGAGAGTGGCTCCGAGGCGATGCAAAAGATAATGGCAAATAAATATGATCTGATGATCGTAAGTTTAAATCTAGAAACAGAAGATGGCTTACGTTTATGTTCACATCTTAGATCGACTGAGCGTACACGCTCTATACCTATTTTAATGGTGGCTGCAGAAGATGATATGTCACGTATTGCGCATGGTTTAGAAATTGGAGCGCATGATTACATTATGCGTCCTATCGATGGAAATGAATTGCTAGCCCGTGTGCGTACACAAGTCCGCCGTAAACGATTTCAAGAACGGTTGAAATCAAGTTATGAGATTAGTTTGTCAATGGCACTTACTGATGCTTTGACAGGGTTATATAATCGTCGATATTTTGATGTTCATTTCCAAAAGCTTTTACAAAAAAATGAGAGAAGCCGTAAGCCTTTGGGCATTTTAATTGTTGATATTGATAATTTTAAAGCGGTAAATGATACATATGGCCATGGTGTTGGTGACGAGATTTTAAAAGAATTTGCACACCGAATACAAGATAGATTGCGTGGATTTGATATGGTCGCAAGAATGGGTGGGGAAGAGTTTGTTGTCTTACTTCCCGATGTAACCGAAGATATGGCCCATACGGTCGCAGAGAGATTGCGCTCCGTCATCGCGGACAAACCATTTAAGTGTAAAGTGCCTGATGGTGCATTAAAGATTACAACATCATTAGGTGGTACTATTGTTAAAGCTGGCACGAAAGTAGATGCTTTAGATGCGTTAAAAGAGGCTGATGATGCACTTTATGCTGCTAAAGAAGGAGGGCGCAATGCTTCTTATTTTCATGAAAGAGGGCGGTTAGACCCTGATCAGCATCAGCCAGAGCCTCGAATGTTCTTAGATTAGAGATATAGCTATAAAAAAACGCCCTTTAATGAGGGCGTTGATTTTTTAATAATCCTAAAAAGACTATTTTTTGTGTGGAGGCATTTTCTTTTCTTCAAAAAGAACATGTGCGCCCTTACGACCAGTTTTGGCATTAATTGCCCAAGGGTCATATTTCATCATTTTTAATTTCTCGGTCGCTGTCTTTGGGTTTTTCTTTTTGTAGTAGCGATAGCCTGTTCCTGCAGAACTTTCCATACGTACTTTTACAGCATTTGAATTTTTAGCCATTTATCTGTCCTTTATTCGAATTAGACCACGGAATATAGGCATTTTCCTGCCGAAGTCAAGCCTTGCATACGCAAAACTATGTTTTTTCTATTTTGACCCTTTTTTAGGGCCCTTATTTTTCTTTTTATGCTTAAAACCTTGTTTTTTATACTTTTTATTCTTTTGATCTTTTTTATAATCACGGCCCATTTGGGGTTTTTTGAAAGTTATTCCTTCAATATCTGCGCTTTTATCGTTCGCGGGTTCAAAAATAGATGATCCTGTGAGGCCATCGGCTTCTTTTAATTTGACTTTTATGGTCGCCCCTAGACGATAAATCTTTCTTTTTTTACGGCCAATAAGGGCATGTTGTTTTTCATCATGGATGTAATAATCATCAGGAAGACTACGCATTGGAATAAGTCCATCTGCGCCATTTTCATCCAATGTTACAAAAATTCCAAAACGGGTAACTCCATTAATTTTGCCTGTAAATTCTGCACCAATACGCTCAGACATCCATGCGGCCGTAAACCGATCAACGGCTGAACGTTCTGCATCCGAAGAGGTACGCTCTGTTTTTGAAATATGGTCTGCTCTTTCTTCTAGGGAAACAGTCTCTTCATCGGTTAAGCCGCCTTCACCCAATTTATAGGCTCTAATAAGGGAGCGATGGACTAGTAGATCGGCATAACGACGAATCGGTGATGTAAAGTGACCATATTTTTCAAGAGCCAAACCAAAATGGCCAATATTATCTGGAGAATAGATGGCTTGAGATTGCGTACGCAAGAGAACGGTTGATATAAGCTGTGAGAATTCAGTTTTCGCAGCTTGCTGTAATAAGTGATTAATTTGCGCCGGTTTGGCAACCCCGCTGGGAAGGGTCAAGCCAAAGCTTGAGACAAATTCACGGGCGCCATCAAGTTTTTCAAGCGAAGGACGGTCGTGGACACGGTAAACGCAGGGCGCGTTTTTGGCTTCTAACGCTTTGGCAGCAGCGACATTAGCTAGAATCATGAATTCTTCAATCATCTTGTGCGCGTCAAGACGGCTGCGTTTTTCAACACCAATCATCTTTCCATTACCATCAATAACGATGCGGCGTTCGGGTAAATCGAGATCAAGGGCGCCACGTTCTTGACGGGCTTGGTTTAGGACTTCATAAGCTTCGTATAATGGGTTTATTACATCTTCGATTAACGGCTCTGTAATATCGTCCGTGACCCCATCTTTTGCAGCCTGTACTTGCTCATACACTAGGCGTGCGTGGGAGCGGATAAGTCCGCGGAATACTCTAAATTTTATGAGTTTACCATGATTGTCGATCCAGAGGTGAAAACCCATTGATGCACGATCTTCATGAGGACGTAACGAGCATAAGTCGTTTGATAAAGCTTCGGGTAGCATTGGAACAACGCGATCAGGAAAATAGGTGGAATTGCCACGTCGGTAGGCTTCGTGATCTAAGGATGATCCATGTTTTACGTAGTGAGCAACATCAGCGATAGCGACAATTAAGTGAAAGCCATCATTCGTTTTTTCAGCAAAAACGGCATCGTCAAAATCACGTGCGTCCGAACCATCAATTGTAACGAGGGGAATATCCCGTAGGTCTTCACGGGTAAATTTTTTGTTTTCCAGAGGTGGGACTTTTAACCCTTTGGTTTCGTCGATGACCTTGTCTAGAAAGCCTTCGTGTAGGCCTGCCTCGTGAAGAGCGATAATGCTTATGGCGTGAACGTCATTGCGATTGCCTATTACTTTAGTGACTTTGGCTTTGCGTTGTTTTACGCCGCGGGATGGTAGGATTTCCGCGATCGCTAAATCGCCTTTACTTGCCCCATTCAAATCGTTCTGGTGGACTTCAAAATCGTATTTTGCACGCTTATCAATGGGTTTTAAGATGTATGAACGTGCAGTTTGAGTAATTTCTCCTAAGACTGTAAGGCGTTCTTGGTCGATACGGCGTATAACGCGGCCTTCGTAAAGTTTGTCAGTATATTTTTTTAAACGTGCGAGGGCTCGATCATCTTCTTTGAGAGGTTGTTTAGAGATAATCTCAATAACGGGTGCTTTACCTTGTGTATCTTCATTCCAATCAAGTGGCTTGGCAAAAACGTCGCCATCAATATCAATATGCGTAACAATAACGGTTGTGATATGGGGTAGAGCGTTTGGTACACTGTAAGTTTGGCCTGCGCCTTTAGTTATTTGGCCTGTTTCTTCGAGGCCGCGCAAAATTTCTTTGAGGCGAATGCGACCATCGCCTTTGATATCAAAGGCACGGGCAAGGTCACGCTTGGTTAAAGGCAGTTGGCTTTGGGCGATATATTTATATATCTCATCCGGGTGCGGAAATGACATTATTTTTTATCTGACTTTTTAGAAGCTGTCTTTTTTGCAGCTTTTTTCTTTGTACTCTTTTTAGCAGTTTTTTTAGCTGCCCTTTTTGTAGTCTTCTTTGCTGATTTTTTACTGCTTTTTTGGGCTCCTCCTTTGGCGGCTTTTGCTGCGTCACGTTCCATTTTTTGCGCAATCAAATCAACGGCACGGTTCATGCCGATGGTCATTACATCTTCATCTTTTGGGATTGATGCATATTTACCATCGTGGAGCACGAAAGGACCAAATCGGCCAATACCCGCGCGGATTGGTTTTCCGCTGTCTGGATGTACACCTACATCCCGCGGTAGAGCTAATAATCCGAGGGCTACTTCAAGTGTTACATCATCGACACCAACCTCTTTTGGTAATCCTTGGCGTTTAGGATTTTTCTTTGGGGGCTTTGGCGGTTTGTGTGCAGGAATGTCTTTGCCTTTTTCTTTGGCTTTTTCAACACGCTTAGCATAGCGAGCTTCGTAAGCATCAAGTTTTTCTTGGTAGGCTGCCGATTCTTCAGCCGTTTCTGGTGGGGCGTCAATTTGAACATAAGGGCCATAGGGGCCGCGCCTTAATGAAACGCTTCGACCAGTGTCAGGGCATTTGCCCAGATCTTTTGGCTCGTTTGCTAAATCTGCGCCTTCATTATTATCATCTGGGGAAATAAGCGGGCGGGTGAAGCGGCATTCTGGATAATCGGAACAGCCAATAAATGCACCGAATTTTCCAAGTTTGAGGGATAGTTCCCCTTTTTTACATGCGGGACATTCGCGTCGATCTGAGCCATCTTCACGTTCAGGGAAAAAGTGATCACCAAGCTCGTCGTTTAGATAATCAATAACTTCAGTAATAGTGAGAGGTTTAACGTCTTCAACATTTTTTGAGAAATCGATCCAGAATTGGCGAAGTGCTTCTGTCCATGCAACTTGACCTGCTGCAATAGCGTCAAGTTCTTCTTCAAGATTAGCTGTAAAGTCATAGTCCATATAACGGGCAAAAAATTTCTTAAGGAAACTTGTCACTAAACGCCCGCGATCCTCTGGGACAAAGCGTTTGCGATCCATCACAACATAGTTACGGTCACGCAAAACTTGTAGGATAGAAGCGTATGTTGAAGGGCGGCCAATGCCAAGCTCTTCCATTTTTTTGACCAAGCTGGCTTCGCTGTAGCGAGGAGGGGGTTGCGTGAAGTGCTGGTTTTCCCGCACTTCCATTAATTTAATTGCGTCTCCTTCGTTCATTGGAGGTAAGATACGATTCTTATCATCCGCTGATGCGTCCTCGTCTTCATCGATTTTTTCTTCGATGTAAAGAGTTAAAAACCCATCAAAAGAAATGACGGAGCCATTTGCCCTTAAAATAACGTCGTCTGTGCCATCTGACATATCGACAGCCACTTGATCCATGATTGCATTTTGCATTTGCGATGCCATGGTACGTTTCCAGATAAGTTCGTATAAACGTTTTTGATCAAAATCAACTTTCAAGTTCTTGGGCAGTTTACTAAGATCAGTAGGGCGAATAGCTTCGTGAGCCTCTTGTGCATTTTTTGCTTTTGATTTGTATAGGCGTGGCGCATCGGGAAGGTACTTGGCTCCGTAGTCTTTTTTGATTAAGGAGCGTGCTTGGTTAACGGCGTCTTCAGATAAGGTTGTACCGTCGGTACGCATATAGGTTATGAGGCCTTGTTCATATAGTCCTTGTGCCAAACGCATTGTTTGCGCCGCAGAGATGCCCAGTTTACCAGACGCTTCCATTTGTAATGAAGATGTGATGAATGGTGGGGATGGATTTCGGCGTGCTTGTTTTTTTTCAATTTGTTGAATTTTTAACGTTTTTGAACGAATTCGGTCTGCGGCACTTCTGCTTTGCTTTTCTGAGCCAATATCAAGTTTGCCTAATTTGTTACCTGATAAGGTTGTAAGTCGCGCCGTAAAAGGGGCGCCGTCTTTATTGTGAAGTAAAGTCTCAAGAGACCAATATTCTTGAGGATCGAAAGCTTCGATTTCAAATTCACGTTCACAAATTAGACGGAGTGAAACAGATTGAACACGTCCTGCAGAACGGCTTCCTGGTAACTTTCGCCATAAAACGGGAGAGATATTAAAGCCAACAAGGTAGTCAAGCGCGCGCCGCGCCATATAAGCATCGATCAAGTCTTGATCTAATTCTCTTGCTTGTTTAAAGGCAGCCTCCACAGCATTTTTAGTCACCTCATTAAATGCAACGCGACGTACCGTTTTTCCTTTTAATAGGTCGGCATCTTCGAGAATTTCTTTTATATGCCATGAAATGGCCTCTCCCTCTCTATCAGGGTCGGTTGCTAGATATACGGTATTAGAAGCTTTTACTAGTTTCTTGATATCATTGACGTTTTTCTTTGCGCGGTCGCCAAGCTCCCAGCGCATTTTAAAGTTTTCTTCGGGTAAAACTGAGCCGTCTTTATTAACCAAATCACGGACATGCCCGTAAGAAGCAATCACGGCATAATCAGAACCGAGATATTTATTTATGGTCTTCGCCTTGGCAGGGGACTCTACGATTACAACGTTACTGGCAGTCATATTTTTTTCTCAAAGAAAATTCTAGCATATTCATTACGGTAATTTTCTATTCTTTCTATTTCAATAAATCCATTTTTTAAGTAAAAATTTGGGGCTTGGTATTGGTAAGTATCAACCATTATTCTAGAACAATTTGATTTTTTTGCTAAATCTTCAATTTTTCCTAGTATTTTTTTACCTAATCCTTTGTTTCTATATTCCTCGTTAATAATTATTTCAGTGATATTACAATCTGATCCAAAAATAGACCCGCGTCCTGCCGCAATTATTACATTGTTTAATTTGACACAATATGAATAAGGTTTCCTTATTGTTTTTGTATGGTCATAGTGATCCTTTGCAAATTCATTTTTTATAAAGGCTGTTATCTCTTTCGGTTCTAACTCAAAAAACGTATATTCGTAATCCATTTTTTCTACTCATCTAACAGAACAACTCGGTTGCCGGGAAGGCGATTGAGGCGTCCTGCAAGCTCTAATTCTAGCATTGCCATTTGCAATGCGGGAATTGAGACATGACATGCCCGAGCTAATTCGTCAATACCAACAGGTAATTGAGACATATTTTCTAAAATAGATTCTTTTATGCTTTCCCCTTGAGATTCATCATAAGAAGAAATGTTTTCACTAGCGCAAATGGGTTGAAAATTATTATCATTTAAAGAATTACCTCCAGAAAAATCAATTAACTTTTTGAGAATATCATCTGCGCGTTGCACCAAAATAGCGCCATCTTGTATTAATTTATTGGGCCCTTGAGCACGCGGGTCTAAAGGATATCCAGGCACAGCATAAACATCGCGCCCTTGTTCGGCGGACATGCGCGCGGTAATTAATGAGCCTGACTTTACTGTTGCTTCCATTACCAGAATTCCTGAAGAGATACCGCTTACGATGCGGTTTCTTTTTGGAAAGTGGCGGGCTATGGGTTGCATGCCCAACGGGCTTTCGGCCAGAATTAACCCGTGATCAATGATTTCTTCATAAAGTTTTTGATTTTCACGAGGGTAGACAACATCGATACCACCCGCCACAACAGCTATTGTCCCAGTTTTTAGAGCGCCTTCGTGTGCTGCGGTATCTATGCCGCGCGCAAGACCTGAAACGATGATTTGTCCTGCTTCACCTAAATCCTTGGCAAGTTTATAGGTAAATTTTCGACCATTTAGAGACGCGTTTCGTGCACCCACAATACCGAGGCAAGGTGGCTTAACCATATCAATATGCCCCAGATAGCTTAGCACTGGCGGGGCATCGTCTGTGGCGGCCAAGGCAAGAGGATAATTTTTTTCGTGGGCGCATACTAAATCACCACCAATTTTACGCAGGCGATTATATTCTTTTTCAATTGCGTCCATAGGTGGAGCAATAAGGGGGTGTTTTCTACCGCCTTTTTTAGCTAATTCGGGAAGGGCTTCGAGGGCTTTAGCCGCCGTTTGATAACGATCAATTAATTTATAAAATGTTATAGGCCCAACATTTTCTGTTCGGCTGAGGCGAAGCCATTCTAGTTTTTCTTGCTCGTTAGCGTCCCGTTTAGGCTTTTCAAATAAATTACGCATTTGGTTTAAACTTTGTCGTTTTGATTGGGCTTCTTTTTGCCGATCTTTGGCTCAGTTCCTGCAAATAGACGTTTGATATTTTCCCGATGTTTTATATAAACAAGCGCCGCAACAAAGGCACAGAAACCAGATAGATTAGCATTGCCGTATAAAAAATGAGAGATAATTGGCGTGAGACCAACCGCTATTAGCGCGGATAAGGAAGAGATACGAAAAATAAGCGCAGCAATAAACCAAATTAAACAGGTGATTGCACCGAGTATAGGTTGGATTGCAAGGAATGTTCCTAATGTAGTGGCGACGCCTTTACCGCCTTTAAACTTAAGCCAAATGGGGAAACAATGGCCAATGAGGGCAAAGAAGCCAGCGATAAGCGCGGCATGATAATTTATAGCAGCAAGAGCAATAATTACTGCTATCGCACCCTTACCACTATCTAATATTAATGTTGCTAAAGCGAGAGGCTTATTACCTGTTCGTAAAACGTTTGTAGCGCCAATATTGCCTGAGCCTATTTTACGAATATCTCCATAGCCAAATATTTTACAAAGAACCAAACCAAAAGGTATTGAGCCAAGGAGGTAGCCAGTAACGGCTGCTAATAAATATACCATTTCTTACTTTCCTTTTATTAATAATTCTAAAATAGCCATACGAATATATACGCCATTTTGAACCTGTTGTAAGATTAAGGACTGTTTTTGGTCATCTGCAACATCATCAGCAATTTCAACATTTCGATTCATTGGGCCCGGATGGAGGACCACAGCGTTTGGCTTTGCCAGGGCGAGGCGTTGCTTTGTAAGGCCAAAGTTTTGAAAAAATTCTTCATCAGATTTAATAAGGCCAGCTTCCATCCGCTCCTTTTGATTGCGAAGCATCATGATGGCATCACAATCTTGGAGCCCTTCTTCCATATTGTTGAAAATAGCAACATCTGGAATAGGAAATTTTTCAGGTAACAAATAGGGGGGAGCAATGATCCGTATGTTTGCACCTAGTTTATGAAGCAGAATCATATTGGACTGGGCGACACGGGAATGGGCAATATCACCACAAATAGCAATGGTAAGGCCATTTATTTTGTCAAAATGTTCTTGAATAGTAAAAGCGTCAAGCAAGGCCTGTGTTGGGTGCTGATTCCAGCTATCGCCCGCGTTAATAACTGGGCAATCCACAATTGTTGAAACAAAATGTGGCGCGTTATATTCGCTGTGACGGACAATAATGGCGTCAGGCTTCATCGCATTTAATGTAAGAATAGTGTCTTGCAATGTTTCACCTTTATTTGTTGAACTGCTTTTTACATCCCATCTAACAAAATTAGCGCCTAAATTATTAGTGGCTATTTCAAATGAAATGCGGGTACGTGTCGAATCTTCAAAAAACAAGGAAAGTATGTTGTGCCCTTTAAGGCTTTGTTCCGGTGAAGATTCTTTAAATTTCTTAGCAGTAACAAAAATAAGGGCTATATCCTCATGAGAGAGGTCTTTTGCAGAAATAAGATGTTTTTGTGATAAGCCGTTCATATTATTGGCGACTATAATCATAGGTCAGGCACGCTGGCAAGAATTTAAGCGAGTTGTTATTGCGTTAATGTGTAAAAGAATCGAATTAAAAAGTCATGATAGATCCAAATAAACGTCAAAATAATCCCTAAAATAAAGCCAGGGCCTGCAGGAATTGTTAGCCTTTTTATCGAAAATTTTGTTTTATTTTTTAAGGCTATATGGCCTGCATATACAATTCCATGCAATAGGCCAAAGAGAGCGCCAGTTGTCATAGCGATCAAAACACCTTCAAGTCCAAGCCAAAGGCCTGAAGCGCCTAAAAGTTTAACGTCGCCTAGTCCTAAAGAATCTTGCCCGTAATATTTATTTCCTGCAAAGCGTATTGCGTATAAAATCGCATATCCTGTTAAGCCGCCCAATATAACCTCATTAATATCGAGAAGATCAAATCCTGCTAACCAATGAAACAAAATACCAAGAAAAGCAAAAGGGAATACGTAAATATTTGGCAGTAAATATGTTTTAAAATCAATAATTGCCAAAATAGTCAAAAGAGAGGTGGCTGAGATTAGGCATATTAAAATTAAAATTTCGATCATTTAAGTATATTACATGAAATTTAAAAACTCTTTTAAAATGAAGTGTTTGCACGAAATTTGATTGTGGATTATTCTATTGATAAAGACGATTCAGTTTTTATTTACAATGCATTGGTTAGAAATTTTTAAAATGACAGATTCACTTCCTATCCTAATTGCTGAAGATAACGATTTTGTTCGGATGCAAATATGCAAATATTTGAAGGATGCAGGTTATAATGTGGATGAAGCAAGTGATGGTAAAAAAGCAATCGAGCATATCAAAAAGAACAAAATTGCCATGGCAATAGTGGATGTGCGTATGGAGCCTGTGGATGGATTTGACTTTATCCGCGCCATTCATGGCCTTGGATTGGAAATTCCAGTAATTTTAGTCACTGGTGACAACAATCCAGATCTTTTAAAAAGTGCAGGAGAGTTAAAGGTTAGCGCTATGTTGACAAAGCCTGTTGAAAAAGACCGCTTATTAAAAGCGGTTGAGAGAACACTAGCGATGAGAGCGCGCAATGGGAAATAAAAACATATGTTTCATTTAAAATCTAAAATTTTCTTAACTGTTTTATCAATTTTTTCAGTTTTGATGCTTAACGCATGTGCCGATGCTAATGTCCCTGAAGCTAGAAATGCAGATATACCGTCACCTATTTCAGCCAAGCAACGCCAGGATGCAATCAATGAACGACCTGATAGTGTAATGTATTTGCCACTAGGGGAAGATGTGCTTGTCCCAGCGCGCATCGCAGGGGATAAGATGCCAATTGATAAAGTTGGTCCATTTGAGCTGCGTTCGGAAACCCTTGCAGGTGCGTTGCAACTTATTTTGGCAGATTATGATATATCGATTGCGTTTGAAACTGAAGAAGGGTTGACAAGAAAGGTGACGGTTGCCAACTTAAAAGGTCCTCTTGATAAAGTTGTTGAACGCGTTTGCTCCCTTGCTGATTTGTATTGTTCCTACGAAGATGAAACTTTAATTGTGAAAGATACGCAAACATTTACGGTTACTTTACCGCCTCTGGCTAATCTTGAGGGAGGGCAAGAATTTATTGATGACGTTATTCAAGGTTTAACAGCGGTCATTAATGACAGTGGTATTGCACCCGTATCTGACCCAACAACGCGTACGCTCATTTATTCTGCAACACAAAGAACGGCTAAATTAGCAGATAATTATTTTCAAAGGTTACGTGCTAATACGGCTATGATTGTTTTTGAAACTTATATTTGGGAAGTATCTTTAAACGCAGGAAATTCCACTGGTATCGATTGGGATAAGATACAATCTTTTGGTAAATTCAACGCCAGTATTGGCGTGAACGGTTCTGTTGGTGCAGACTTTACCAACCCAATAAGCATTGGGTTGCCCACAACGCAAGCTATTGGTGCATCCCCCACTGATTTGATTCAATTCTTATCGCAATTTGGTGCAGTAAAAACAATTTCACAACCACAAATTACAGTTCTTTCAGGGGCGTCTGCTGAACTGCGTGTTGCAGATACGGAGAATTATGTCTCTGAAGTTTCTCAAACGATTAATGGTGATAACACGACAACGTCTGTTGATACGGATTCTGTCGATAGTGGTTTTACGCTAACAATTGGGAGCTCTTGGGATAAATCTACCGTCTACGCAAACGTAAATGTTAACTTGACGAATGTAGATCAAATTGAAGATTTTACATTCTCTGATGGGGGAGCGACAGGCACAGATACAATTATCCAATTACCGCAAACAACAGAACGTGAGCTAACAACGCAAATTCGTGTACGTCCGGGGGATTCTGTTTTAATTGCAGGTTTAGTTAGGGAGCGTGATAATTTCAATAGTCGTGGACCAGGATTTATGAAACCTGTTATTCCAGATAGCCGTACAACGCAGACCGATAATTTGGAACTTGTTATTTTGCTTCGTCCCCGTGTAATTGTCTATACAAATCCAGGAGACCAAAAACACTTTGTGAAGCCTGAATTGTCAGAAGTTATTCCTGTGCCTGCGCCAGTTTCTATTGTGCCAGCGCCAATTGCAGTTATACCGCCTAAGCCTACTGTTGTGCCTAGTAATATTGTGCCAGCGGCCACTACGCCAGTTCCTGTTAATATGGCTCCAGAGCCAGTTATGCCTGTTGCTTCAACCACTGTTGAGCCTGTTTATGTGCAGCCGGCTACACCCTCCAAAACTGTTGTTCCTGCCGTCCAAGATCAAGGCGTTTATATTCCAAGAACAAGTGGTTACACACCAGGATATCTATCTAAGAATTCCCGAGAGTCTGTGTCTACGACTGTTGCTGACCAACCTTTTTTTGAAGGAGTCATTAGCTCAAATACGTCTAACGCGCCAGTGGCTGCGCCAGTCGTTGATCGCGCCCCTTTATCACAAGAAATTTATAATCAAGCCACTCCCATTAACATCTATGAAGCCTTTGAACGTAGTGCTGGTGGGGCCCAATAGTTCTTTTTTTGTTCTAAGTATTTAATTTTGTTAGTTTTTACATATTGAAGTTACGAATTATTAGTGATTTTCATGGTATCATCGTATTCAAATATAAATTGGTCTTTTATGCACCAGACCATCTTTTTTAAAAGGGTAATAATATTTTGATTTATTTTAAAACTCTATTTGCAATTTTTATAACAGTGACTGTTTTAATAAGTGGGTTATCTTATGAGGTTTATGCTCAGTCTGCTTTTGAGGATCCGAATGCGCGAGGTGCCACAGGACAGGGCGGTGATTTAGTCGCCGTTAGCCAAGATTTAGACGCTGGGAGCATTACTCTGGGCTCTTCATCGCAAGCCGTTCTTTTGTTTCGAAATGATGGAAATAAGCCCATAGCAATTCAAGATATCAGTTTATATCCATCTTCTAATGTATCAGCAAACATCGGCGAGAACGAATGCTCTGCATCGCCTTTACCGCCCAATGCTGTTTGTGCGATTTCTATGTCTGTGAAGGGATTACAGGCCGGTAACTTTAGAATTCAAATGATCTTACGTCATGATGGACGATCAAAATTAATTACAGCTGTTGTTAAAGGCGGCGTTGAAAGATCTGCAGACACCACTTATGATGTAATTAATGATTTAGAGACGATTCCTTCTGATATTAAATTTGGAACATTAAATGAGAGTCGTCCTTTAACACGCTCTGTCGTGCTTCGAAATGTTACATCAAAGCCAGTTAAAATTGAGGAGATATTTATCGAATCAAATGAGCAGGCGGGATATAGCTTACGGTCAGATTGTGAGCAGTTATTATCTGGCGAAGCTTGTATTGCAACAGTTTCGTGGGCGCCAAGACAAAAAGGACCCTCAACAGGTGTTTTGGTTGTTGAACATGATGGCCCGACAGGTATTGTAAGCGTTGTTTTGGATGGTGAATACACACCAAATCAATCGGCAGAGGTTGGAATTTTTCCAGATGCAATTCCAGGCAAAGGTCTTTTAACATCATCACAAACAGAAGTGGATTTTGGAAACGAGATTGAATCACGTTCTGCGATAACCGTATCACTTGTGAATGTTGGTGATGAAGTGGTGACGCTCAAAGATATTAAGTTAGCGAATGATGACAGCGGATTAGCAATTTCTGATGTTGGGTGTAGAGAGGGCTTAAAATTAAACCCTGTAGAAGCGTGTCCTTTGACAATAAAATGGGATCCAGTAAGAACAGGTAGCGTCGTAGATGATGTTAAAATTGTTCATGATGGTGCGCGTGGAATACTTGTCCTACCTATTCGTGGTGCGGCAACACAAACAGTGAACAAAGATAATCAAGCGATTATATTGAGTGGCGATAACCCATTTAGTGGTGTGCCACCGATTTCTATAAATGATTTAGGCGTAGAATCCGGGGATAAAAAAAGTAGTGCTTCGCGTTCTTCCTCTGTAGCGAGTTCATCACAATCAGGATCTTTAGAGGGGTATAGAATTACTTCTTTAGGTAAAAATAGAGCTATTGTTTCTGGTCCCGGCGGAAGCCGTGTTGTATTTGATGGGCAAGAAGCTGTTGTTGGTGCAACATTATGGCGTGTTAATATTCGTGATAGCGCTGTTGAATTTAAAAATAATAATCAAAATATCCTACTTTTGTTTGATAAATCTCTTTCTAATAGTTCGACCGTTTCGTCAAATGCTGTTCAGAATCCTAATAGTAGCGAGGTCGTAAACTAAAATGGATGATATTGAGTCAATATTAGGACAAGATGCGATAGTTGCAGATAGACGTGATGGTGATCGTCGTGTGCAAGATAAAGGATCGCCTGTTGGTGTCGAAAGACGCCAATGGCAAGATCGCCGTAAGCTGCGTTCTCAAGAGGGACGAGAGCGTTACCTTGATATGGTGAAACGTGAGCGATCTATGCTTGCGGATAAAGGAATATCTAAATCAACGGATCAGTTATTAGATATGGCTGGCGCTGTCGCTTTAGACCAATCAGAAATTGATGCAGAAGTTGAAGGCATTAGAATGCGCGCAACAGGAGATCAGTTGCGATCAATTATTCCCGTACAGTCTTGGTTGCCAATGAATATTCATTTAATTGGCTTAAAGGAAGGCATTTTAAAAATTGCGCCTCTTGAAGATTTAAATGAAAAGCAAAAAGAAAATTTAATTTCAACAGCAAAACGTAGTGGACTTCACGTAGAAACATTAGAAACCGAATTGCGTGATCGTGCCGAGTTGATTAAAACTCTTCGCTCTGTCAATGATCTTTCTGCGGATAGAACAGAAAAAACTTTGTCGCAATGGATTGGTGATATTGATAATGGTATTCTTTTAAATCGTTTTGAACGTGATTTATTATCTGAAGCATTGCAAATGCGCGCATCAGACATTCATCTTGTTCATGAGGGAGCAACGGATGCGCCAAACTGGATAAGGTATAGAATTGACGGTGACTTAATCCCCGTACATCTTTTACCAGCCGAGGCGATGGCACGTTTAACAACATTATTAAAAAGGAATGCAGGATTAAACTTTGGTGATCGTGTAACGCCTAAAGATGGACGTTTTGGATTTAACTGGCAAGGGCGCTCGATTGATGTGCGTGTTGCTGCAGGACCACAGGGGCAAGAAGGGGAGAAAATTACACTTCGTTTGCTTGATAGAGCTGCTCTAAAAGGGTTTGATGAATTATTCAGAAGGCATGAAGATGTTGGTGATTATCTCGCAAATTTATTATCGCCCGAAATTAAAGGTGGCGGTGGTCTTATCCTACTTTCTGGTCCTACTGGATCGGGTAAAACAACAACTTTATATGCCTGCGTTCAACAAATTGATAGACGTAGAAAACATGTTTTAACCATTGAAGATCCTATTGAATATGAGCTGCGTTATGCCACGCAATGGCAGGTGCGATCTAATCAACAAGGGGGGGAGTTTGCCGATCTTATTCGGGCGTCTATGCGTCACGACCCAGATTATATTATCATCGGTGAGATGCGAGATATGGATACAGTGGAAACATCGTTACGCGCAGCAGAGTCTGGCCACACTGTTATCTCAACAGTTCATGCAGATACAGCCCTTCAAACATTTGAGCGTATGCGGTCTTTAATGCCGACGGAGCGTGAGCGCTCATCTACATATACCCTTGCACAACAAGTTAAGGCGATTTTAAATCAGCGGTTGGTACGCACATTGTGCCAAGGTTGTGCCCGTCCAGAAATAGCTGAGGCTGTTTTGACTGAGGAAGATTTGAAAAGATTTGATTTTACTGGTGACGAAAAAGTTAAAACACATAATAGCGCAGGATGTGAGCTCTGCAATCGAACAGGGGTTTTGGGGAGAACATTGTTGTTAGATGCCATGCTTTTGACATCAGGGCCTGGCCAAAGAAATGCAGTTTATGAGTGTTTATTAACAAATTTAAATAAGTTACCAGAAGAAGATGGTATTGTTGTTCATACAAGACGTGAAGGGTTAATAGATTTAGTTTCAACGGGAATGATAGATCCTGTTGCGGCGATGTCTTATTTGGAGGATTAAGGTAGCGATGCAGCAATGGGTTGCGGAGATAGCATATGAAAGTGGCGGTGGTGCAAAAAAAGTGACGGAGTCATTTTATTTGCCGACCGAAGAAGATGTGCGTCACGAAGTATCTCGCAAAGGTGGCTATGCGCTTTTAATACGTCCTCACACACGATCGCCGATTGAAAGAATACTGGCACGTTCAACGTGGTGGCAAGTTCAACTTTTGCGCGGTATTATGTTTCGTTCAACTTCTGTGTCATCTCCGGGTGTTGCTCTTTGGAAAATTATTGAGGCAGAAACAAACCCCCAAAGACAGAATATCTTAGCCCCTGCGCGCGAAGCTCTTTCTCGTGGGTTGGGTGTTATTGATGCGTTAAAAGCGTTGAATATTTTTGACCATGGAACAATTGCTATTTTGTCTGGTAGTGAAAAAGCGAATAAATTACAGGAGGGTATTCCTCACGCTATTCAGTCCATTACACAAAAAAAGAAAAATAATCGCGCCATTATGGGAACGCTTGGGTGGTTAGGTTTTGATGTTATCACCATTGTTCAATCCCTCTTTTGGGGGAAAGATATGGTTTTGAAATGGTTTACTGATAACCGTCCCACCGATCCTGTTAAGCAAGCGGAATATGATGTGGTCGTTGGGAATCTTGCATTAACTTGGGATATTTTAATTTATACAGCTTTTGGTATTGGTCTTTTTATGGTTTGGACTATTTTTTCCTTTTTTATGAATCGCGGTAAAAAAGATTGGCCAACGGCAAGGATTGTTAGAAAAATACCGCTTATTGGCGCTTACCTCAGAGATTTAGGATTTTCAGATTCTATGATGGCTGCCTCAAGGATGTTAAAAGGGGCGGTGCCAATTGATGAAACATTGCGCCAAGCTTCTGAAGCGACCAGTGTTCCTGAGGTTTCCAAATATTGGGAATTAGCGGATGAAAAGCTGAATCGCGGTATTCCACTTGGAAATGCGTTGGATCAACCTCCTCTTAATAGAAGTGAGAGATTGGAGCTTGCAAGCTTGTCAGATTTAGATCAGGTAGCTACAATACTTGAGTCTATTGCAGAAATGCGGACCTCTTCTGCAAAAACGAAGCATTCACTAATTGTTTGGCTTGCTTTTGCTTTGACGGGCGTTTTCCTTGTTATTGCATTTGGCAGTGCTATTTACGCATTGACTGTCATGAATATCAGTATGGACAGTATGATGGGCGGCCTTTTGGATGGGGGGCTATGATGATTTCAAAAAAAACAGATAAAATAAAAGATAAAGAAGATATCAAAAAAGTGCCTAGTCAGCCAAAGCCGTCTATGTCGTCCTATTTGGCAGGAGAAAATAAAAGCTTTGTAAAGAATTTTTCGCCCTATTTACCTCATGAAATGGTTGGTGGATCTGTTCCATATATCTCAGGTACTGAGGAGGAGGCAGTTTGGAATGCTGCCTCACAAGCATGTGGTACTGAAAAAGTGCATTTTACTTACACTGTTGATGAAAAATATTGTTGGTATTTGGCATGTCCTTCGTCAGCATTGGCGTCAAACCCAGATAGTTGGTGTCCATTATCAGCAGCCTTGCCCGGGAATAGTGAATATTGGGATAAGGAAACAGTCTATATTTATGAGCAGGAAGGTTTAGCTTCTGCGTTAAGGTGGGATCCTGAAACAGGTCGAATGCAAGTTTTCTTAGGGGCAGGAAGAACGCTATTACCACGTATTCAAAGCATGGACGCCAATTTTGTAACGATTGATGCAGAACGTAGTGATGTATCACCATGGCAAAATAGAATGTTAAAAACAGAGCAATTATCACGCGCGGCATCACGTATGTTGTTATTGAGCGGTATTTTGATTAATTTTATTATTCTAGCATTTATTATCATGGAATTCTTTTTAACGAATACCACGGCAAGAGAATTAGGTCAGGTTAAGGAACAGACACAGCGTGCCTCCCAAAATTTATTAATTGAAGCTTATAACGCATTACAAAGTGATTCTATAAAGCACATGGTGAGAATTCAAGAATTGCTGGACGAATTAAACACAATTGATGGCACATTGGTGAAATATGAAGTTGATGGTGGACGTTTAAATTGGGAAGTGCTTCTTCCCCCCGCGTATGGGCAAGGTGTCGGAACTATAAGAGGACAAGTACAGCCAGGTATTGGTGTAGATGGGCGTGTGCGGTTAAAGGGAACGAGATAGATAAAATTTTATCTATATCTAATATGATTTTAAACATTATTTGATATATTTAAAGATAACTAAAAAAGGTAATGAAAACAATACAATATGGATTTTAAATCTTTTGATTTTGGTAAGCTTAAAAAATATTTCGGAACGCATTCTTCTGCGGACCTTAACCATTTTTTGGAGAATTTACCGCAAAGTGCGGGTAAAACAGTTCTAATTGCTGCGGGCGTAGCATGGGGAATTGCTGCCGCGTCTGGCTTATATGCCACGATACAAGCGCAAAAATTGACAGAGTTGCGGGCAGAATTAAAAGAAACGGAAGCGTTAAAGCCAGCTGTCCCTACAATTTCTAATGTTGCGATTCCCAATAGCGAAGTTGAGAAATTCGTTAAAGAGGCGCAAAAATCTTACAAAGACATTACTATAAGAGTAAATAATTCAAACATTCTTATTACAGCACCGAGTACGGTATTCTTTACACAATTTCGTGAAGCTATTGGACACGTGCAAAATGGTGGTAGCGGGTGGCGCGTAACATTGGATAAGTTATGCGTGGGTAGAGAATGTGATGACAGAACCAAATTAATGGCATCATTAAAGGTAAATAAAGTATCAGTTGAAAATCCGTCATAATAAATTAAAATAAATAAGTCTTTTATTCGAGGAGAGAGAAATGGGTCTAACAGAAAAAAAGTACAATAAACAAAGCGGGAATGTCTTATTCCTTATTCTTATTGCTGTGGCTCTCTTTGCCGCTTTATCGTATGCGGTAACGCAATCAACGCGATCTGGAGGGGGGACTGCAGATCGTGAAACGTCTATTTTGAACGCGGCGTCGCTTACACAGTATCCTGCTGCCTTAAGGACATCTGTTATAAGAATGATTTTAAATGGTACGGACGTTGAAACAATTCGATTCGATGACCCCGGAGAAATACAAACTCTTGGTCTTGCTGATAATCGCTCTTTTGTTTTTCATCCTGATGGTGGAGGTGCAGTTTTCCAGACAGCTCCACAAGATGTTCTTACTGCAACATCACCAAATCGATGGATTTTTAATGCAAATTTTGATATTGAAGAAATTGGTATTACTGATGCGATTAATTCTAATGACTTAATCGCTTTTCTTCCAAATGTAACTGGAGCAATATGCCGACAGATTAACCAAGAAGTTGGTATTGATCCTGATCCCCCTTGTATAGATGCTGGTGGGGATGGAGTGCCTGACATTAATGCAGCGACAGTTACAGAAGTAAACTTTACCGAAAATATGCAAGCAACGGCACCTGCATATACTTTCCCTGCAGGGGATCAAGAAAACCTAGTTTTTAGTGGATGTTCAGAATTAACAGGCCAACCTACTGCTTGTTTTCATGATGTAGTTAATTCTAGATTTATATTTTATTCAACGTTGCTTGAAAGATAATTTTGTCTAATATTTTGCAGACATCTTTTTCAGAGCGCGGCAGCGCATTTGTTTATATCTTAATTGCTATTGCGTTGTTGGCGGCCTTAACCGCGTCTTTTATGCGGCCTGCCAGTCAACAAACAACAGCGCAAAATAGCTTTCAATCTGTGTCTTCTCTTTCGAGTCAGATTGATTTTATTCAAGCGGCCATTCAAGAATGTGTTTTGGTTTATTCTTTGGGGGACGACTCTGACGATACAAATATTCCTGCTGGCGTAACACAGCCTTATCCATTCACGCCAACGGATAACTATTTTGGATTGGTCAGTGGGACTGGCGCGGCGACTACTATTTATGCGGATAATACAATGAAGAACATTGCATGCCCAGGAAACCCAGGAACGACAAAAGATCACGAAAAAATATTTGGTGGTAGCTCTGGTAAGTTTATGCCACCCGCACCAGAATTATTTAATGAGTGGGAATATTATAATGATACTGATGGTGTGTTCTTTTTTACATCAACGGATAAAACAGATGCCTCAATCCAAAGTGCGCTTTTAAAATTAGATGAGAATTATTCAGAATGTCAGGCAGATGTAATAACAGCATCGGGATCTGATTTTGAATTAACAAGTACGGCTGCAGGGACTGATCCTAAATGCTTAGATGGTAATACATGTTTTCGTTTTTGGATGATTATAAAGCCAACGGCAACATATGTTGCGGGTAGTGACGAAGCTATCGCGGGTTGTCCTTAATTTTTAATATTTATTGTTCTTATAAACTGTTTATTTCTTGCGCAACATTTGTGAATTCTTGAATAATTTTTTGTACAATAGATTTATCAATAATATTATTTTCACAAGATTTTTGTAGTTGATCGGCATAATCACCTAAAGTATTCGCACAAGCGGAACGGGCAGACCCTTTTAGACTATGGGCCAGTTCAAATAGATTTTTAGTGTTATTCTTTTCTGACTCTATATGAATTTTTTCTACAAGTGGTTTGGTCATTTCAATAAACATTTGCAACATTTCGATCGTATCCTCATCAAAGCTGCCCATTTGTTTTATGATAGAATTTTTATCTATATGGTTTAGGTCCACAGTTTCTTTTTTGTTAATATTGGATACTGGGCCATCTACTTGGTCATTTAATAAACCCCAACGGACGAGCAGTCTTTTAAACTGACCCAGTGAGACAGGTTTCAATAAACATTCATCAAAGCCATGCTTCATATAAACTTGTCGATGGTTCATTTGCACATCCGCTGTTAAGGCGATAACAGGGAAGTGACGATTTTTCTTCTTATCGTCTTTTCTAATTTCTTCTATAACTTCATACCCATCCATTTCAGGCATATGTAGGTCTGTTAAGAGAATACCATATTTACCACTTCTAACGGCAGTTAGGGCTTCGTTACCATTTTCAACAAATGTTGCTTCAACACCAATATTATCAAGCTGGCGTTGTAAAACATCACGAATACTAGCGGTATCTTCCGCAATGAGTAATTTGGTTGGTCCCTCTATCGTCACTTTTGTTACTTTGTTTGCAGATTCTTTAACCTCCTCACCAAGGCCTATGCGGCTTGCTGGTTTGGCTAAATATGTGACGCCTAAAGATTGCAAGGTGTGTTGTAAGCCAGCATCATCGCGAACTGTATACATGATCATACCTGTAAAAGGACGAATTTCTAATATTTCGCGAATGAGGTCTAAGCCCAATCCATCAGGCAAGCCTTGGTCAATAATTGCAACATCAAAAGGACGTCGAATAATTAGCTCCATAGCCTCTGCATAAGTAGGGCAGCTTTCTACTGTTGCTCCCATGGATTGTAATGAACGTTGAATTTCTTTTGCACCTTGGGGGTGATCTTCGACAGATAAAATTGAAAGGCCGTCTAAATTAGGAAGGGCCATAGTTGTATCGGTTGTACTGACTTCATTGGTAGGTATTTCGAACCAAAAAGTAGACCCTTTTCCTTCGGCGGAAGTAACGCCAATTACCCCTCCCATCATTTCAACGAGTTTTTTGCAAATAGATAAGCCAAGTCCTGTGCCACCATAACGACGTGATGTTGAGCTATCTGCCTGGGTAAAGGGGGTAAAAAGACTATTGGCAATTTCTTGTTTCATGCCGATTCCGCTATCTATTATTTCAAAGCGTAAACCGATCTTATTTTTCTTTAGCTTTAACGTTTCTAAGTGAGTGCCAATTTTTGTGGTCACGTGGCCTTCATGCGTAAATTTGATAGCGTTACCGGCTAAATTCATGAGAATTTGACGAAGTCGCTTAGGATCACCAATTACAACAAAAGGAACATTGTCAGAGATATCATCGCTTAATTGAATAGGCTTACCTTGTGCCTTCACTTCTAATGCTTCATTGATGCCGCGTACCAATGTACGAAGAGGGACTTCAAATTCATCGAGCGCCATTTGATCAGCATCCATTTTGGCGAAATCTAATATATCGTCCAGTATTTCGAGTAGGCCGCTAGCGGATTCTCGGGCTATATCAACCATAGACATGACGTTAGGATCAGGCTTTTCTTGCCCGATGAGCTCTAAAAGCCCATACACAGATTGCATAGGGGTTCTAATTTCATGGCTTATTGTGGCAAGGAAGTTGGATTTTTGTTGAGTCGCGGCATCTGCCTGTGCGAGTTGCGCCTCAAGCTGTTTAATTTTTTCTAAATTCTTATTGTTAATTGTGTCTTGTTCGATATCAGGCATTTATAAATTGAAAAAAACTTTGGTTCGCGTTATGAAATAACAATCTTAATATTGTACCTGAAGAACTAAAATAAGAAAGTGGATTAAAATGTCGTATAAAGTAGCCGTTGTAGGCGCATCTGGAAATGTTGGTCGTGAAATGTTGGCCATCTTGCATGAGCGTAAATTTCCTATTTCTGAAGTGGTGGCTTTGGCGTCATCACGTTCGGCGGGAAAAGAGGTTTCTTTTGGTGATAAAACGCTAAAAATACAAGATTTGGCAAAATACGACTTTAAAGGGACTGATTTTGTTTTCTCATCTCCTGGTGCCAAAGTATCTGCAGAATTTGCACCAAAAGCAGGTAAGGCCGGTGCCATTGTTATTGATAATACAAGTCATTTTAGAATGGATCCAGATGTTCCTTTGGTGGTGCCTGAAGTTAACCCAGAGGCCTTGAAGGATTATGCTAAGAAAAATATTATCGCGAATCCAAATTGTTCTACCATTCAAATGTTGGTTGCGTTAAAGCCAATTCACGAAGCGGCCAAGATTAAACGTATTGTTGTTTCTACTTATCAATCTGTCTCTGGCGCGGGAAAAGAAGGGATGGATGAATTGTTTAATCAGTCACGCCATTTCTTTATGAATGATGAAGTGAAAAGCGAGCAGTTTTCAAAACAGATTGCTTTTAACGTTATTCCACAAATTGATGCATTTATGGATGATCATTCAACTAAAGAAGAGTGGAAAATGGTTGTTGAAACCAAGAAGATATTAGACACAAAAATTGAAGTATGTGCCAACTGTGTGCGTGTTCCAGTATTTATAGGGCATTCGGAAATGGTGAATGTTGAGATGGAAAAGCCATTATCCCGTAAAGAAGCAATGGCGTTATGGCGCAAAGCGGATGGGGTAAGTGTCATTGATGTTGAAAGTGAGATCGAATTTGTGACCCCAGCAGAAATTGCAGGTGAGGATGATGTCTTTATTTCACGTGTACGTGAAGACATATCCGTTGAAAATGGTCTAAATTTCTGGTGTGTGTCTGATAATATGCGTAAAGGCGCTGCGTTAAATTCTATCCAAATTGCTGAGACGTTGATTAAAGATTATTTATAGAAAATCTCTCCTTTGTGGCTGTTTTACACTTGGAATAGGGGGCGTTACCCCCTATAATATTACTATTATAATATTTAAGGATCCATATGTCTGACGATACTAAACCAATTGAACGCCCTCTATCCCCGCATTTGCAAGTTTATCGGCTGCCGATGACGGCTAAAATGTCAATTTCGCACCGTATTACGGGAGTTATTTTGACGGGTGGCCTGATATTAATAGCCTTGGTAATGGTGGCTGCGGGATTAGGTGCAGAAATATATAATCAATTTATGTCGTTTATTCAAATGCCATTTGCGCAATATTTCTTTTTAGCGTGGGCTTTCGTTTTATTTTATCATATGGGAAATGGCTTTCGTCATTTGTTTTGGGATATGGGTAAGGGGATATCTGAAAAGGCGGCCTGTAAGTCTGGTTTATTTGTATTGATTTTTGCTGTGGGTATGACAGCTGGAATTTGGCACTTTGCTTCGCAGGATAAAGTACCAGATGCGTCAATTGTCACGCCAATTGTTGGGAGGGCAGAATAATGGGACATTGTTCGCATAAAAAAGATGATAAGTTAGTCTCTCCAATTCGCAAAGCCAAGGGATTGGGATCCTCCCATTCTGGGACGCATCATTGGATGTTGCAACGCTTAACAGCCATAACTAATATTCCACTTGTTTTTTGGGCGGTTTACAGTTTGTTTTCATTACAAGGTGCGTCTTACGAAGCGTTTACAACGTGGATGTCGCTGCCGTGGAATACAGTATTAGCAATTTTGTTTGTCTTAAGTACGTTTAAGCATTCGGTACTGGGTATTCAAGTTATCATGGAAGATTATATTTCTTGTTCTTTCATGCGGCGCATCGGAATTTATGGATTTAAACTTTTTATGATTGTTTTAGGCGTTGCGACAATTGTTACTATATTAAAAATATCGCTAGGAGCGTAAGAGGATTATGAGTGTAGCTGAAAAATACGAAATTATTGATCATGAATATGACGTCGTCGTCGTCGGGGCGGGCGGTGCAGGTTTACGCGCTGGTTTTGGGTGCGCCGAAAAAGGGTTGAAAACAGCACTTATTTCTAAGGTATTCCCTACGCGCTCGCATACTGTGGCAGCGCAAGGTGGAATTTCTGCAGCCCTTGGAAATATGGGTGAAGATGACTGGCGCTATCATATGTATGACACGATTAAGGGTTCAGACTGGTTAGGGGATCAAGATGCTATTGAATATATGTGTCGTGAAGCAATACCTGCGGTGATTGAGTTAGAGCATTATGGTGTACCATTTTCACGAACAGCAGCAGGTAAAATTTATCAGCGTGCCTTTGGCGGTATGACAACACATTATGGTGAAGGCACTGCACAACGAACATGCGCGGCGGCCGACCGAACTGGCCATGCAATGTTGCATACACTTTACCAACAATCGTTAAAACATAAGGCAGAATTTTTTATTGAATATTTCGCTCTTGATTTAATTATGAGCGATGAAGGCGAGTGTCTAGGTGTAATGTGTTTGAATATGGACGATGGCACAATTCATCGTTTCCGTGGGCATCAAACTATATTGGCAACTGGTGGTTATGGACGTGCCTACTTTTCTTGTACATCTGCGCATACTTGTACAGGTGATGGTGGTGGAATGGTTGCGCGTGCGGGTTTACCATTACAAGATATGGAATTCACACAGTTTCATCCAACAGGTATTTATGGTGCAGGCTGTTTGATTACTGAAGGTGTGCGCGGTGAGGGGGGATATTTAACGAACTCAGAAGGTGAGCGTTTTATGGAGCGCTATGCGCCGAGCGCGAAAGATCTAGCCTCACGTGATGTTGTTTCACGTTCAATGACGATCGAAATTCGTGAAGGGCGCGGCGTTGGTGAAAAGAAAGACCATATTCATTTAAATCTTATGCATTTGGCTCCTGAAGTTATTAATTCCCGTTTGCCAGGTATTGCCGAAACAGCAAAAATATTTGCGGGCGTTGACGTAACTAAAGAACCGATTCCTGTTTTGCCAACGGTGCATTATAACATGGGTGGTATTCCAACAAATTTTAGAACTGAAGTATTAAACCCTACTAAAGATGACCCGAACCGTATTGTGCCGGGTCTTATGGCTATTGGAGAGTCTGCTTGTGTGTCTGTACATGGCGCAAACCGTTTGGGGTCAAACTCATTGCTTGATTTGGTTGTTTTTGGACGCGCCGCGGCTATACGTGCTGCAGAAACAATTCCAAAGGGTACACCGCATAAATCATTAAAAGATAAAAGTAGTCAGAAATGTTTAGAACGTTTGGATAAAGTACGCAATGCAGACGGTGATGTATCTGTGGCGAAACTTCGTGGTGAGATGCAACATACAATGCAAGACCACGCCGCTGTTTTCCGCACAGGAGATACTCTACAAGAAGGACAAGATAAAATTGTTGAGATTTTCAATAAGCGGGATCAATTAAAAATTGCAGATCGTTCGTTGATATTTAATACGGACTTAATTGAGGCATTAGAGCTGGATAACCTTCTCTATCAATCTGTTGCGAGTATGGCGTCGGCCAATAACCGTAAAGAATCCCGTGGTGCGCATGCGCGCGAAGATTTTACGGAGCGTGATGATGAGAACTGGATGAAACACACAACGGTTAAAATTGATGAAAAAGCAGGATTTGAAATTGGATATCGACCTGTTATTTTGCATACTTTGACTGATGAAGTTGAAGCTGTTCCTCCAAAGAAGAGGGTTTATTAAGATGGCTGGATGGATAAAGTTTGGACTTTTTTTGCTCGTATTCTTTACGGCTGGATATATGTTGCCAGCGGCGATTGCAATCTTGCGCAATCACAACAGTACGATCGCAATCATTCTTGTTAATTGCTTATTGGGCTGGACAATCATTTTTTGGATTGTCGCATTCTTTTGGTCATTGAATAAAAACGCAACCGAGACACGTTCTTTGGGCGAAATACTTAATCTTAAATAAAATAGGCATATTATGGCAGAGTTTACACTTCCAAAAAATTCTAAAATTACTAAAGGTAAGAAATTTAAAGCGTCTGATGATGCTAAGGATGTTAAGAATTTTAAGGTTTACCGTTGGGATCCTGAAAATGATGAGAATCCTCGTATGGATGAGTATGAGGTTGATTTGTCTGATTGTGGCCCGATGGTTTTGGATGCCATCATTCACATTAAAGATGATATTGACAGCACGCTAACTTTCCGACGCTCCTGTCGTGAAGGTATTTGTGGCTCATGTGCTATGAATATTGATGGTCGCAATGGCTTAGCTTGTTTAACACCGATTGCTGATATTCGAGATGGCGCTAAGATTACACCATTACCGCATATGCCTGTTGTTAAGGATCTAGTTCCGGATTTAACCCATGCTTACGCGCAATATGAATCTATTGAACCTTGGATGAAAACAGAAACACCTGCGCCATCACGCGAAAGATTGCAGAGCCCGGAAGACGCACAAAAGTTAAATGGTGCAGATGGTAAGGGGCCTGCGGGATGTATACTATGTTTTTGTTGTACTACTTCTTGCCCATCATATTGGTGGAACCCAGAAAAATTTATGGGTCCTGCGGTTTTATTAAATGCGTGGCGTTGGATTACGGATACTCGTGATGAAGCAACGGATGAACGTTTAGATCAATTGGAAGACCCATTTAAATTGTATCGTTGTCATACGATTATGAATTGTACAAATGCGTGTCCAAAAGATTTAAATCCTGCGCAGTCCATTGCTGAAATTAAGAAATTAATGGTCGAAAAGCATAGTTAAGGTTCGTGATGATTCCAGAAATAGATGCCAGGGAACTAGAAAACCGTAACCCTGATACTTTGCTAAAGGTTCGTGAAGCATCTGAATCAATTGGTTTTTTAACGCTTACTAATACTGATTTTTCTCAAGAAGAAGTCATAAACGTTCTTGAAGCGTATCGAAAGTTTTTCAATAGTTCTGAAGAAAACAAACAAAGTATTAATATGTCTAAGACGGGGTCTAACCGAGGGTGGGGTGCGTCAAAGTCAGAACAAGTTAATCCAAAATCTAATCCGGATTATAAAGAGTTCTTTGATTGCGGTGTAGAAGTAGCAAAAGATGATTCTCAAGCGCATTTGTCTGTATATGCCCCTAATCAATGGCCTTTAGAGCCATACGACTTTCAAAATATTATAGAAGATTATTTCTCAAAAGCGCGCATCGTCGCGTTAGATCTTTTGCGTGGTATATCTGACGCTATTGGTGCAGATTCTAGTTTTTTTGCTGATAAGTTTGACAAGCCTATGGCTTTGTTGAGGGGGAATTTTTACCCTCAACGCCCAGAAAGTGCGACAGATCAAGATTTTGGTATTGCTCCTCATACAGATTATGGGTGCTTAACATTATTGGCAACTGATGGGCAACCTGGACTAGAGGTTCAGGGGTTAAATGGTGAATGGATTCCCGTAATGGCAAAGCCGGGAACATTTGTTGTCAATTTTGGAGAGATGCTTGAAATGTGGACGAATGGAAGAATAAAGGCTACCAATCATAGAGTTATTGGTGGACCAAACGAGCGTATATCTATTCCATTATTCTTTAACCCTAATTACGATACAAACGTAGCAGCCCAAAATGAAAAGGCGATAAGTGCCGGTGAGTATCTTTCAAAACGATATAATGAAACGTATACGCACTTAAAATATAAGAAAAACAAATAGAGCCTCTAGCTTTAAGCTGCTTGTTTATCGCCATAGCGATCTTGATAGTCTTGAATTAAAAATTCCCTCCCTGATTTTATTTTGAAGTTTCCATCGTAACAAATTATATCAGCGGTGGCGTAAGTTTCTGACCATATGGCAGGAAGGTAAGAGCCTGTTCCGACAATATCTATGGGTGCTTTTGCTTTTGCCATGATTTTACATTTTTCTGTGTTAAATCCAGAAGAGGCAACGATCTTTACTTTATTAAAGCCTGCATCATCTAATTTTTCTCGCATGTACCAAATTGCAGCGGCAGAAACACCTGTCCCTATTAAATGTTTGAGGTCTTTTTCAGAGCAGTAGCCCCGGAAAGCTTCGAGCGCGTTACGTTGTAGAACGGCGTAGGATTCTTGGGGGTCTAACCCTTCAATATATCGGCCCCCATGTGTATCCAAGCGTATTGAAACAGCTCCTTCATCTGAAAGGTTTTTAAAATGTTCGCATATCTGAAGGGCATCTGTTATTTCTTTGCCAAAATAATCTACGAGAACAGTAAGATTGCTGTTTGGGTTATGCTTTCGAAAGGCAATTGTTGCATCAAGTGTTGTGTCATAGGCACCAATGAAGGCATGTGGTGTTGTCCCTAATCCAGATTGATTTTCAAAGAAATGTGCGGTTGCGTCTGTTGCATTTCCTATAAAACCTTTGGCATCTAGTTTTTGGGCTGCTTTGCTTCCGACACTTGCGGCATAAGCCATCATTTCGGCCATTTCCATACCCGCACAATGGCGGGCATCCATTGCTAAAAAAGCGCTATCAGGTAGGGCGAGGCTCATTTCTTTTGCGTTAAAGGCAGCAACACTCGGGGCGCCAATTAGCTGTAATAGATGTGTTTCCAACTCAACAAGGTTGTCCATGCGACCTGTGATGTACAACATGGGGTCTCCAGCGCCGACTAATTCGCCTTCTTTATAATTTCTCTTAATATCAATTTTAAAATTTTGTGTTTTAGCGACATTTTCTAACCAGTTGGTCGCTAAAGTTGTCGCCATTAAAGTAGGGCGACGAACAAATACACCGTAGGTAACAAGAGGTGGGGTTTCTAGTGATTTTCGCGTATTTGTAAAATATTTATCTGTCCAGGCGGATATATATTCTTTAGTTGTTTTGTTGTTTTGTATCATAGAAAAAATTCATCTTTTTTCCTTTAATAACACTCGAATATGCGGCCGTCCATTAGCTTTTTCGTATTTCTCATAATATTGCTGATGATAATCCTCTGCAGGCCAAAATTTTTGTAGGGGTTCTAAAGTGGTTACGATTGGATCATTCCAAACTTTATCCGCCTCCGCAGAGGCAATAGCTAGAGAGGCAACCTTTTTTTGCTCATCATCATGGTAGAAGATTGCGGAACGATATTGTGTACCTACGTCTACTCCCTGTCTATTTAATTGGGTTGGATCGTGGGATTTACGCAAGAAATAATCTGTCAATTCACGATATGTAATGATATCAGGGTCATAATATATATCTGTCACTTCAGCGTGACCAGTTTTCCCTGTTGTGATATCATTGTAGGTTGGGTTTTCGAGTTCGCCGCCAGAATACCCAGATATTGTGTAAACAACGCCTTTTAACGCCCTGAATTCGCTTTCTAAGCACCAAAAGCATCCGCCGGCAAATGTTGCGATAGGATAATTATCTGGTTTTTCTAATTTAATAGTATCGGCCACTTCCATTCCTTTTGTTAGAGGAGGGTAAATAACTAAGGCACTTAGGCCTAAAAATAACACAGCAATAAAAATAAGATATTTCATATATTCTTATTCGTAAAAATTACGCTATAGTTACGTTTAATTAGAAAAAGTTTATTATGACGAATTCATTACAAGTAAATAAAAAATCGATTGCTGCATGGTGTTTTTACGATTGGGCCAATACAGCGTTTAGTACGGTGATTATTACGTTTATCTTTGGTGTCTATTTTTCTCGAGAGATTGCAGTTGACGAAACGACGGGTGGTTCGCAATGGAGTTTGGCTATTGCTTTGTCTGGGTTGATTATTGCTGTGATGGCACCTTTACTTGGAGCGATGGCAGATCATGGTGTGTCCAAAAAAAAGGGAGTTTTCTTTTTTTCTATGGTTTGTATAGTGGCGTCTTCCATGCTGTGGTTTGCGGTGCCTGATTACAGTGAAGGTAAGATCTTGTTCGTCTTAGTGATGGTTATCATCGCTAATATAGGACTTGAGCTAGGGCAAGTTTTTTACAATGCTCTTTTGCCTGAGATTGCACCCTATAAAATGACAGGGCGTTTGTCTGGTTGGGCATGGGGGCTTGGATATATTGGTGGGCTTACTGCACTTGGTATATTGTTACTTTTTTTTATAGGTCTGGGAGATATAAAACCCATTATTTCTTTACCATCAGATGATTTCCAAAACATTCGTATTGCAGGGCCGTTTATTGGAGCTTGGTTTTTTATATTCATGCTTCCATTTTTATTATTTACTAAAGAAGTAAAACGCACATCTATAGGTGCAAAAAATGCAATGAAGGCGGGACTGAAAGATTTGGTTTCAAATTTTAAGAAGCTAAAAAAATATAGAAATATCGTTCGTTTTTTGATTGCGAGTGCAATTTATCGTGACGGGTTGGTGACTTTATTTGCCGTCGGCGGCATTTTTGCTGCGGATCAATTTGGTATGAGTTTTACTCAAATTCTTATTTTTGCGATTGGCCTAAACGTTACTGCAGGTATCGGCGCGATTGGGTTTTCATTTATGGACGATTATATTGGGTCTAAACAAACCATTATAGTATCTATATTAGGACTCATTTTCCTTGGGAGCGCTATATTTTTTATTGAAGATAAAATGAGCTTTATCTATTTATCGTTAGGCCTTGGTATTTTTATAGGACCTGTTCAAGCAGCAAGCCGAACGATGATTACAAAAATATGTCATAAGGATATAATTGCTCAAAGTTATGGATTTTATGCGTTAACAGGCAAGTCAATTTCTTTTCTTGGACCATTATTTTATGGTCTTTCTACTCATATATTTGAAACGCAGTTGGCTGGTATGGCATCTATTATAATTTTTTGGATTATTGGATTGTTGATTTTGGTTGGGGTAAAAGAAATAGTGGAAACAACATGATAGAAATGAAATCGCCAAATTTTAATAAGCGTGCAGTGACGCCATTAAAGTACATTATTTTACATTATACGGGGATGAAGGATGCTGATTCAGCTTTAAAGCGTCTTTGTGATATTGATTCACAAGTTAGTGCACATTATACAGTTGATGAGCAGGGAGAGATTTATCATCATGTTGACGAGAGTATGAGGGCTTGGCACGCAGGCAAAGGATATTGGAACGGTGATTTTGATATTAACAGTTTATCAATAGGAATTGAAATTGTTAACCTTGGTCATCAACATGGTTATAAAAAATTCACAGATCGTCAAATTCAGGCACTTATAGCTTTATGTTGTGATATTCAAAAACGCCACGATATTAAAGCAGTTTTAGCGCATTCTGATATTGCTCCTGATCGAAAAGAAGATCCAGGAGAATTGTTTCCTTGGCAAAAATTAGCAAAAGAAAACGTTGGTGTATGGCCGCTTGTTTCAGACGAAGACTTTGTTAAATCAGCAGGTATTGATGTCATTCGAGGGTTGCAAGATTTTGGTTATAAGGCGCGAGAATCTGAAAAAATGATCATAGCGTTTCAAAGACATTTTGAGCCGGAAGCTTTTATAGAGAACACTGTTGGTGTCGTGTCGTCTATAACGAAGGCAAGGCTATACGCTTTGCTAGCAAGGCATTTGATTTTGTAATTTTTTTCAGATATAACCTCAAAAATGGAATATCGGGTAACCGCGCATTTTATGTGAGGAAAGTCCGGGCTTTAGGAAAATACGACGCCGGGTAACGCCCGGGTGGGGTAACCCAACGGAAAGTGCAACAGAGAGCAGGTTTCTTTTAAATTTATTTGAAAGTAAAAGTGAAAGGGTGCGGTAAGAGCGCACCGCGTTTTTGGTAACAAAAACGGCATGGTAAACCCCGTCGGAAGCAAGACCAAATAGGAATGGCATATGGAGTATTTTCCCTCCGTCATTCGGGTAGGTCGCATGAGTGCTTTGGTAACAAAGTGCCTAGATGAATGGTTACCGATTACAGAACCCGGCTTATAGATAATCCATATTAAAATTAAAACGCTCCGCAAGGCTTGAAACCCTGCGGAGCGTTATTTCTCCCCATTCAAGAAATTCTTTTATATTTAAATCACGGATGATTTAAAAGCCGTGTAAGCAATTGTACCAATATACAATCCACCATTAACGGATAACGTCATTATTAAAAATGTTGTAAGCATGATAATTTTTCCCCTTTATCGTCCCACAGTTCTATTTGATATGTGTTTTATACATATCTGTTTTCATAATGTCAACAAGTTTTTAATAAAATCAATAGCTTAGATATTTTTATCACTTGGAGTGACAAAATTAACTTTATGGTAAATAAAACCATATTTTTTATTTTCATGTGAATGAAACGTCTCTGTTGAGCAGAGTCTAATTGATTTTTCTCTTAAAACCATGTTATTCCATAGATATCCATGAAATTCCATGGAAATATCATTTATATAAAAGGCAGCATCTTTTCTATGGCTTTGTTTTTATCGTCACATGTAAATAAGTTAGACAAAAAAGGCAGAATATCTGTGCCTTCGTCTTTTCGTACGGAGTTGGCCCAAGAGCCTTTCCAAGGTGTCGTATTATTTAAATCTAACACGCACCAATGTTTAGAAGGTTTTACGTGGTCTTACATGAACGAAATTAGCAGTCGTCTAGATGACTTTAATTTATTCTCTTCTGAGCAAGATGACTTGGCGACATCTATTTTTGGAAATGCTGTTCAACTTTCTGTTGATGGAGATGGTCGAATTATTTTGCCAGCGGATTTAATTGATTTTGCTGCTTTAAAAGAAATGGCGTCTTTTGTTGGTTTGGGAACAAAATTTCAAATATGGTGTCCAGAAAGATTTGAGGCGCGTCAGCAACAGGCGCGTCAAGCCGTCCAAGAAAATTCCCTTACAATTCCAAATACGTCAGGAGGAAAAAATGAGTGATCATTATCCTGTGATGTTGAATGAAGTTCTGGAAGCTGTTGACCCTCAAGACGGGGATGTAATTGTTGATGGAACTTTTGGGGCTGGCGGCTATACGACAGCGTTTTTGGAACGTGCAAATTGTACCGTCATAGCAATAGATCAAGATCCTACGGCTTTAAAGACAGCAGAAGCCCTAAAAAATAAATATGGTGAAAGGTTTGTTTTTGCCCGTGGTCGTTTTGGGGACGCTGTTGAATTAGTTAGGCAAAAAGGCTTTAAGGTAATTGATGGTTTTGTTTTAGACGTTGGTGTGTCTTCAATGCAGATTGATCAGGCAGAGCGTGGATTTTCTTTTCAAAAAAATGGTCCACTTGATATGAGAATGGATACTCAAGATAATCCTGTAACAGCGCAAAAGCTAGTAATGGAATTGCCTGAGGAAGAGTTAGCAAATATTATTTATCAGTATGGTGGTGAGCGTAAATCTCGCCACATTGCACATAGAATTTGTTTGGTTAGGCAAGAAAAAGAAATTAAAACTACACAAGAGCTTAGTGAAATAGTTAATTCGGTTATTCACAGGGCACCCAAAGATAAGATAAATCCTGCTACGCGCACTTTTCAAGCATTAAGAATTGCGGTTAACAATGAGTTGGGAGAGTTACGAAAAGGATTGGATAGCGCTGAGCAGCTTCTGGATAATAATGGGCGTATTGTGGTTGTATCTTTTCACTCTTTAGAAGATAGCATAGTAAAAAATTTCTTTGATGAAAAGTCTGGGCGTCAGGTTAATCAATCAAGACATTTACCTTCAGCATCATTATCAAGCCAAGATTTACCAACTTTTAGAGTATTAAAGCGCAAGGCAGTGGAAGCAACGAAGGAGGAAGTTCTGCTTAATCCAAGGTCACGGTCTGCAAAGATGCGTAAAGCTATCCGCATAAACCAAGTGGAGGCGGCGTAGTGATTAGAATAGCACATATTATTTTAGGAGTTATGGCGATCTGGACAGCAGTTTTGTTATTCTGGACGAGCCAATCTGTGCAAAAAGCTGAATATGAATTACAACGTTTAAAGCAAGTTAGCTATAGCGAGCATGAGATGGTTCGTGTCTTGTCTTCTGAGTGGGATTATTTAAATCGTCCTGAAAGATTAGAGAAGTTAGCGCAAGAGTATTTATCCATTAAACGTATTAAATCTGATGAAGATAACTTTATGACGTCTGCTGAGTTAATTAACAATGTAGATAAATTGAATGTAGAAAAAAATATTTTAGCGCCTAAAAAAAATCCTGCCGAACCGACTGCTAAATTGGTTTCAACAAAAAATAATTCTACTGTTTTAGAGGAAAATAAAGTTTTAGAGAATAATAAAAAAAATAAAGACATCATTAGTAAAGTAGAACAAGAAAATTTTACAAATATGATCAATGATTTAACGGAAAGTGGCCGTTAATGATTTCAAAGAAAATATTCATTAAAAATAAAAAACAACAATCTCTAGATAAGACAAGAGGGCGTTTGATGTTGTTGAGCGCATGTTTTTTTATACTGTACAGTATTGTTGCTGCGCGCGTTTTTGATTTAACAATTTTACAAGGTAAAGTTAGTGGTGGTGAAGAAAGTTACTTCGTAGAGGCCAGTAAGGGGTTGCTATCAAAAGTTCGTGCAGATGTAGTAGATAGAAATGGCGTTATCTTAGCAAGATCATTAAGTATGCCATCTTTATATGCGGATCCTAAGTTAATCGCAGAGCCAGAGAAGGCGGCTAAGGAAATTGTAGAAATTTTTCCAACGCTTACCTACGGCTCTATTTTAAAGAAGTTACAAGAAAACAATAGATTTACTTGGATAAAAAGAAATATTGAGCCAGCAGATCAAGCAAAGATTAATAATTTAGGACGCCCCGGCTTGTCGTTTAAACAAGAGACAAAGCGTATTTATCCTCAAGAAGCTTTAATGTCCCATATTGTGGGCGTATCAGGTGTTGATGGGCAAGGATTATCAGGCGTGGAGCGTAGCTTCAATCAGTTGTTAACGGATCAAAATAAAAAAGTAGAAATTAGTTTAGATGTTCGTATTCAACATATTTTAAAAAGGGAAATGAGTAAGACCATAAAGCTTCATGAAGCAAAAGGTGGAGCTGGTGTAGTTATGGATGTTAATACAGGTGAAATTTTAGCAATTACATCTTTGCCAGATTTTAATCCTTACCAGTATAATAAAGAAAAAAATGATAACTTGTTTAATAAAGCGACATTAGGCGTTTACGAAATGGGCTCTACATTTAAAATTTTATCTATTGCTGCAATGATAGAAAAAGATAAAAATAATTTCTTGAAAAAGTATGATGCCACTAAACCTATTAAAATCGGTCGTTTTCAAATCCGTGATTATCATCCAGAAAAACGCTCTTTAAGCTTGCCAGAAGTTTTCGTTCATTCTTCGAATATTGGCACTGCTCTTATGGCGCAAGAAATGGGTTCAGACTATCTAAGAAAATTTTATGAAAAAATTGGCCTTTTAAATATGCCAAGTTTTGAGATTAGCGAGATTGGTCAACCGATGGTTCCTTCTAGCTGGAGTAATGTTCATAACATGACGGCTTCTTATGGTCACGGTATCGCAGTATCGCCTCTACAATTAGTTAAGGCATCGGCTTCAATTGTAAATGGTGGGTATGTTGTAGAGCCAACTTTAATAAAAAACCATTTAACAGTAGGGCATAAGAATACAGTTGTTTCACCTGAAACATCACACAGAATGCGTCAATTATTAAGGTTGAATGTGTCTCATGGCACAGGATCAAAGGCTGATGTCAAAGGTTATTTAGTTGGCGGCAAGACAGGGACAGCGGAAAAGCCTGGTAAGTCAGGTGGTTATGATAGAAAGCGTTTAATTTCATCTTTCCTTGCGTTTTTCCCAATGGACGAGCCGAAATATGCTGTCTTCGTCATGATCGATGAGCCTAAGGGAATTAAACAAACATATGGGTATGCAACAGGTGGATGGGTTGGTGCGCCAACCGTATCTCGCGTCATCGCATCTATGACGAGTGTATTGGGTATGAAGCCACGTGAAAATAACCGACAGTTTGGTGATGATTTATTAAAATACGTAAAAACAGAAGAACAAATAAAGAAGGAGCGTCAAATTGCAGCTCATTAATTTTTTAAAAATGGAACAGTTACCAATTGATGGTATTACGTCAGATAGTCGTCAGGCTAGGAAGGGTTATCTTTTTGCTGCGTTACCGGGTAGCAAGTCAAATGGATCTGAGTTTATTGAAGACGCTATCTTACATGGTTCAAATTATATTTTGGCGGATAAAAGCTATAAATTGCCTGAAGAATATAAGGATCAGGTAATTTTAATTACGTCAAAAAATACAAGACAAGATTTTGCTAAAATAGCGGCCAAATTTTATGCGCAACAGCCAGATAACATTGTGGCTATTACAGGAACCAGTGGTAAAACATCTACCGCATCTTTTGTTCAGCAGCTATGGCATCTTTCAGGTATAGAAAATTGTGCTTCACTAGGTACGTTAGGTATTCGAGGCCCTAAAATGCGTATTGCAGGAAAGCTTACTACCCCTGATACGCAATCACTTCATGCAGCGTTGGCTGATTTGTCAGCGGTGGGGATAGATTATTTGGCGATGGAAGCGTCCAGCCATGGAATTGATCAATACCGGTTGGATGGTGTTAAAATACAAGCATCTGCCTTTACTAATTTATCACGAGATCATCTGGATTATCATTCGGATATGGATGAATATTTTCTTGCCAAAGCGCGGCTATTTTCTGAAGTGATGGAGAAGAATGGACGGGCGGTCTTAAACGTTGATGATGAATATTTTTCCAAGTTAGAAAAGATATGTTTAGACGTTGGGCATAGTGTTTTTTCATTTGGATATCAAGGAAAAGATTTAAAATTAATTCAACGTGATGCGATGCCTTCAGGTCAGCGTATAGTTTTTGAAGTTAAAAGTAATAAGTATGAAGTTGTTTTACCTTTAGTTGGTGGCTTTCAGGTTATGAATGCTTTATGTGCTTTTTCACTAGTTATGCCGTTTGTAAAAAATCTAAATAATCTCGTCAATAATCTTTCGAAGTTAAGGGGGGTGCCTGGACGTCTACAATTAATAAACGGTCATCCAAAAGGGGCAGTTTATGTTGATTATGCCCATAAGCCTGCGGCGTTGGAGACGATTTTAGAAACACTGCGCGAACATACAGAAGGAAAATTAATTTGTGTTTTTGGCTGTGGCGGAAATAGAGATAAAGGCAAACGCGCATTAATGGGTGAGATTGCTGAGCGTTTGGCTGATGAGGTTATTGTAACTGATGATAATCCACGTCATGAAAATCCAGATGACATTCGTAAAGAAATTTTATCTATGGCAGCGTCAGCTAAGGAAATGCCCGATAGACAAAAGGCAATTGAGCATTCAGTTTTAAATTTACAAAAAGGTGATGTTTTGGTTGTTGCAGGTAAGGGCCATGAAGAAGGCCAAATCATAGGGGATAAAATATATCCATTTAATGATGCAGAAGTTATTCAAAAATCTATTCAGGGGATGAAATAATCGTGGTTAAATCAAATATAATTTGGACAGCAAAAGAAGCCACAAAAGCATTGGGCTTAGAGGTTAAAAATGATTGGAATGCCACAGGTGTTTCTATTGATAGCCGTACTGTTGAAAAGGGTGATTTGTTTATTGCCTTACTAGGTGATGTTGGTGACGGTCATGACTATGTTGCCCAAGCATTAAAAAAAGGTGCTGTTGCGGCAATTGTTTCACGTTCTATTGATGAGGTGGAGAGCGATAAGCTGCTAGTTGTTGCTGATACGTTGAAGGCGCTACAGTCATTAGCAAGGGCGGCGCGTGCTAGAACAGGCGCAAAGATTTTTGCAATTACGGGCAGTGTTGGTAAGACGGGAACAAAAGAATTATTACAGGCCGCGTTATCTGTTTATGGTCAAACTCATGCGAGTGTAAAAAGTTATAATAATCATTGGGGTGTTCCACTTAGCTTGGCACGAATGCATGCGGGTACAGACTTTGGTGTATTTGAAATAGGGATGAACCACTTAGGTGAGATTACTCCTTTGAGCAAAATGGTAAAGCCAGATATTTCGATTGTTACAACGATTGCGTCAGTTCATATTGAAAATTTTGAAAATGGTATTGATGGTGTTGTTGTAGCAAAATCAGAAATATTTGATGGAATGGAAAGTGGCGCTATTGCGCTTTTAAATAATGATCATGACTATTATGATCAATTAAAGAAAAATGCCAATAAACGTGGTTTAAAAGTTTTTAGTTTTGGTGATAATAATAATGCTGATACAAAATTAATTAAAATTTTAGAAGCGGCTAATGGATCCCGTGTGGAAGCAGATGTGATTGGTAAAAAATATAAATATTCATTACAGATTGCAGGTCGTCATATTGCTGTAAATAGCTTATCAATATTGAGTGTAATAAAAGTTTTAGGACTGCCTTTAGAAAAAGCTTTAAATGTTTTGAGCCGTCAAGAGCCTGTTGTCGGGAGAGGTAAACGAGAAATTCTAGATATTGGTGTAAAAGATAATCCTATTACGTTAATAGATGAAAGTTATAACGCATCACCAACTGCAATGCAGGCAGCTTTTAAAGTTTTAGCATTAATTGACCCTGGGCGAGGAGGCCGCCGTATTGCTGTTTTGGGTGATATGTTAGAATTAGGCAAAGATAGTGAATCGATGCATGCGGATTTAGCATTACCGTTAAAGGCGGCTAACGTTGATTTAGTATACACTTGTGGTCAAAAAATGAAAAAATTATATGATAACTTACCTGCTAATCAAAGAGGGGCGCATAAAGACAATAGCCGAGAATTGGCACAAATTGTACCTGATGTTTTAATGCCAGGCGACGTTGTGATGGTAAAAGGATCTTTAGGGAGTAAAATGAGTCTGGTTGTTGAAGCGCTGCGCGCTTTACCATTAAAGTTTAAAAAAGCAACAGAAGGACAGATTTAAAATATGTTGTATCATATACTATACCCATTAGCAGATAGCTTTGGAATATTTAATCTATTTCAATATATTACATTTCGCACAGGTGCGGCGATTATAACTTCGTTGATTATTAGTTTTTCAATAGGCCCTTCTTTTATTAACTGGCTTAAGAAAAAACAAAAAGAAGGACAACCAATCAGACAAGACGGCCCTGAAACTCACTTTGCCAAGGCTGGTACGCCCACAATGGGCGGCTTAATGATTTTAATATCTGCGGGTGTTTCAATCATACTTTGGTCAGATTTGTATAATCCATATGTTTGGATTGTAAGTGGGGTTATATTTTTCTTCGGAGCGATCGGATTGGCAGATGACTATGCAAAGTTAACATCGAGATCTCATAATGGTATTTCTGGGAAATTAAGGCTCTTATTAGAGTTCTTTGTCGCCTTTGTTGCCGTCGCTGCCTATTTAAACTTTATGGAGATTGAGTCAGCAACAGGTTTATATATTCCTTTTTTTAAAGAGTTGATTGTTCCATTAGGAATATTCTTTATTCCCTTTGCAATGTTAGTTATTGTTGGATCATCTAACGCTGTTAATTTAACTGATGGTTTAGATGGTTTGGCGATTGTGCCAATTATGATTGCGGCGGCATGTTTTGGTTTGATTGCTTATCTTGCTGGTAATGTAATTTTTTCAGATTATTTAGGTATACAATTTGTTCCTGGTACTGGAGAATTAGCCATACTTTGTGGTGCGCTTATCGGCGCAGGATTAGGGTTTTTATGGTTTAATGCCCCACCGGCTAAAGTTTTTATGGGGGATACTGGGTCGTTATCGATGGGGGCTGCACTAGGAACAATAGCTGTTATTGTTAAACATGAGTTAGTGTTAGCCATTATCGGTGGATTATTTGTTTTTGAAACCTTATCAGTCGTTATACAGGTTGCGTCTTTTAAATTAACTGGGAAGCGGGTATTTAGAATGGCACCTATCCATCACCATTTTGAAAAAAAAGGCTGGTCTGAACCAACAGTTGTTATTAGATTTTGGATTATTGCGTTTGTATTAGCGTTGGTTGGGCTTTCTACTTTGAAGTTACGATAAATGTTAAATTGGGATAATTTTAAAAAAAATTTACAACATGGCAGTATAGCTGTTTTTGGTTTAGGGAAATCTGGTCTTTCCACAGTTAAAGCATGCGTTGAAAACGATATTAAAGTTTCTGCTTGGGATGATAATATAGATCAAAGAAAAATAGCTCAAAATTTAGGTGCTCAAGAATTAGATTTGACTAATGCTGATTTGACTTTATTTGACTATTTAATTCTAGCGCCTGGTATTCATTATACGTTTGAACCACACCCAGTTGTTATACAGGCGCAAAAGAATAATTTAAAAATTATTGGTGATGTTGAGTTATTACATACGATTGGAATCCCTTGCAAAACAATAGGTATTACAGGAACTAATGGTAAGTCCACAACAACAGCTTTGATAACCCATATTTTAAATCAAAATAATAAAAAGGCCAAAATGGCTGGAAACATAGGAATACCCGTTTTTGATATAGATTTTGAACGTGATATTGATTTTTTAATTTTAGAATTATCTTCTTATCAATTAGACCTATGCCCAACTTTTACTCCTAATTATTCCATGCTTTTAAATATTACATCTGATCATTTAGACCGTCATGGAAGCATGGAAGCTTACGTGCAGAGCAAAGCTAAAATTCTAGATGGAGAAGGATTTTCTGTTGTAGATATTGATGATGATTTCACACAAGTTTTATTTGATAAAAACTTTCTGAACGGGAAAAGAAGATGTGTTCCTGTTTCGGTCAGGCAAGAAATTCCGGAAGGATATTTTGTTAGAAGATCAACCTTGTTTCATAATACCTGTGGGGAGAGTAAGGAAATAGGATCTTTAAAAGAATTAAATACTTTGAAGGGCATACACAACCATCAAAATATTTTATGTTCTTACGTTGTTGCCATTGAGATTGGCTTAAACAGTGATGCAATTTTAAGCTCGCTCACTAGTTTTTCAGGCTTGCCGCATCGCCAATATTTGGTAAAGAAGGAAGATAACATTGTTTTTATTAATGATAGCAAGGCAACAAATGCAGAAGCAACGGCAAAAGCGTTATCATCATATAAAGATATTTTCTGGATTGTTGGCGGTAAACCTAAAAAAAATGGTTTGCAAGGTTTGGAGATATTTAAAGACAACGTTATAAAAACATATCTAATAGGTGAAGCTACAGAAGAATTTTCAGTATGGTTAGAAACGCATGGTTACCTCTATGAAAAATGTAATGATTTAAAAACTGCAACACTAAAATCTTATCATGAGGCACGTCATTTTGACGCAGATGCTGTTATCTTGTTATCGCCTGCGTGCGCGTCTTGGGACCAGTTTTCTTCCTTTGAAGAACGCGGAGATCACTTTACAAAAATTATTCAGGATATAACAAATTAGTATGAGTTTCTTATCGCGAGCAGATACGTCTATTTTAGCACAATGGTGGTGGACGATTGATCGTAAGTTATTACTGTTAATTCTAATCACAATGGTATTTGGCATTGTTTTAGTGACGACGGCTAGCCCGCCTGTCGCAACAAGGATTGGCTTGAATGAATTTCACTTTGTAATACGGCACGTTATTCTTTTGGTTCCGTCATTATTTATTTTTTTGGGAGTTTCATTTTTAAATGGACGACAAATTTGGCGGTTATCAAGTATTGTCCTAACGTTTAGTTTTGGACTAATGATTTATGTTATTTTATTCGGTATGGAAATTAAAGGGGCGCAAAGATGGGTCCATTTGCCGGGATTCTCATTGCAGCCAAGTGAGTTTGCAAAGCCCTCCATTATTGTTGTTACGGCATGGTTTGCACATTTGAAAATGGAAAAAGAAAATTTTCCAGGTGTCAAAATTGTTTTGGGCCTTTATGCTTTTTTAGCTGTGTTACTTTTATCTCAACCTGATCTAGGAATGACGGTTGTTATTACAGTTTGTCTATTAAGTATTTTATTTATTGCTGGTTTCCCTTTGCGTTATATAGCCATTATTATTGCTATTGGGGTAGGGGCCATGATTGTTGCTTATTTAAGTTTTTCACATGTTCAAAGCCGTGTTGATCGTTTTCTAAATCCTGAGGCAGGGGATACGTATCAAATGGATCAATCTTTAAATGCGTTTCGTGAAGGCGGCGTAATGGGCGTTGGGCCAGGGCAGGGGACTGTCAAGTTGGCATTGCCTGATGCACATGCCGATTTTGTTTTTTCCGTAGCAGGAGAGGAGTTGGGGCTAATCCTTACACTTGTAATAGTTTTGCTTTATGTTTTGATCTTATATCGTGGATTTAACAAACTTTATGAGAATAAAAACCTATTTGTTGTGCTGGCTACAGGGGGCCTGCTAACCATGTTTGGTCTGCAAGCGTTCGTGCATATGGGCTCTGCCTTACAACTTATACCAGCAAAGGGGATGACATTACCTTTTTTAAGCTATGGGGGGTCTTCTTTGTTGTCGATTAGCTATGCAATGGGTATGGTATTAGGATTAACTCGAAGACAAACGCGTACAGGCGTGTTAAGACGATAACATACAACTATTTGATAAGAGTGTAATTGAAATGAGCCAAACAAAAAATATAGTAATTAGTGCTGGTGGAACAGGTGGTCATATGTTTCCTGCCGAAGCATTAGCTTTAGATTTAATTAATCGTGGCTATCACGTGACATTAATTACGGATAAACGGGGCGCAAAATACAAAGATTTTGCCAATGGTATTCCTGTACATGTTATTCAAGCAGCAGGATTACACTCTGGTGTGATTAGTAAAGTTAAGACTGTTCTTTCTTTGGGTATTGGCTATTTACAAGCATCAAAACTATTAAAAAAAATTAAGCCCAATGTTGTTGTTGGATTTGGTGGGTATCCCGCATTTCCTGCAGTGTATGCAGCTACTAAAAAGAAAATTCCCACTATTATTCATGAGCAAAATGCGATTTTAGGAAGAGCGAATGCTTTTTTAGCACCAAAAGTTGACCGTATTGCGATTGCTTGGCCACAAATTGATGGTATTGAAAATGCTGATATTATGCGATCAGTTGTGACAGGAAACCCAGTGCGTCCAGATATTTCGGCGTTGTATGCAAAACCCTACCCTAATTTAGAACAAGATGGTTTGTTGAAAATACTTGTTATGGGTGGCTCAATGGGCGCCCGTGTTTTTAGCCAGGTTTTACCGGAAATGGTAGCGATGTTGCCAGCAGCGCAACAGTCACGATTATTGATTGTACAACAGTGCCGTAAAGAAGATATTGAAGACGTACAAAAAGCGTATGTTGAAAGCAATATTCAATTTGAATTAAAAACTTTTTTTGATGATGTCCCTTCACAGTTAGAAAAATGTCATTTGTTTATTGGACGATCAGGGGCAAGCACAGTTTCAGAAGTAGCCACCGCAGGGCGTCCTGCTATCTTTGTTCCTTATCCTCACCATGCTGATCAACAGCAAAAACGTAATGCTAATGCAGTTTTTGATGCTGGGGGGGCATGGGTTATGACAGAAGAAGGATTTACTGCTAACGCTTTATTAGCGCGTATTGAAACTTTTCTTCAAAACCCAGAGGCGCTATTTAATGCGGCTGAAAATGCGCGATCTTGTGGCAAGCCTGATGCAGCAAGGAAGTTAGGTAATCTTGTTACGGCTCTTGCAAGTGGCTGGGATAAACAAAAAGACAATTCGTTACTGTAGTATTTAATAGGAGTTATAATCATGCGTGCAATGCCATTAGATATTGGAAAATTACATTTTGTCGGAATTGGCGGAATTGGTATGAGCGGTATTGCGGAGGTGCTTCATGCTTTAGGATATGAAGTGCAGGGATCTGATTTATCCGAAAGTGCAAATGTGGAGCGTTTGCGTAAAGAAGGTATTAAAGTTTTTATAGGTCAAGAAGAAAAAAATATTGAGGATGCCGCAATTGTTATAATTTCATCAGCGATTAAAGATGATAATCCTGAATTAAAAGCGGCTCGTGCAAATCGTAAAACAATTGTGCGCCGTGCAGAAATGTTGGCTGAAATCATGCGATTGAAATGGTCAATTGCAATTGCAGGGACACATGGAAAAACTACAACGACGACTATGGTTGGGACAATGTTAGAAGAAGCTGGCCATGATCCAACAGTTATTAATGGCGGGATCGTAAATAGATATGGGACCAATACCCGTATAGGAGAAAGTGATTGGATTGTTGCTGAAGCGGATGAGAGCGATGGAACATTTACAAAATTGCCAGCGACGATTGCTGTTGTCACAAATATTGATCCCGAACATTTAGATCATTATGGCTCATATGATAACATTAAAGCTGCCTTTCGGCGTTTTATTGATAATCTACCTTTTTATGGCTTTGCTGTATTATGTTCAGATCACCCTGCTGTACAGGCGTTGATTCCTAATATTATTGATCGCCGTTTAATAACATATGGATTCAACCATCAAGCTGACGTGCGTGTTTCAAACGTTAGATCATCATCAGATGGAAATATGTTTGATGTTACTTTTGCTGCTTGGTTAAATGACGGTCATGAGGCGTTAAAAGTACGAGATATTTTCCTACCAATGTTGGGTGAGCATAATGTTTTAAACTCTCTTGCTTCTTTGGCAATTGCTCAGGAGATGGGTGTTCCTGTGGCAACAATGAAGACGGCGATGAAAAATTTCAGTGGTGTTAAAAGACGCTTTACTAAAACAGGAGTAAGTCATGGCGTAACAATTATTGATGATTATGCGCATCATCCTGTTGAGATAAAGGCGGTTTTAAAGGCGGCGCGCGAAGCGGTAAATCCATCAGGACGCAAAGTTATTGCTGTAATGCAGCCACACCGTTACACAAGATTGCGTGATTTAATGGATGATTTTTGTGGCTGCTTTAATGATGCAGATAGTGTGATAATCGCTGATGTATATGCCGCTGGGGAAGATCCTATAAAGGAGGCGAGCAAAGAATCGTTGGTCGATGGTATAAAAAGAATAGGTCATAAAGACGTAATTGTTTTGCCATCCCTTAACGACTTACCTAAATTAGTGTCTGAGCGTGTAGAAGAAGGGGATTATGTTATTTGTCTTGGTGCAGGTAGCATTAGTGCATGGGCTTATGCGTTACCTGATCAATTAGATAAAGCTTTTCAAAATAATACTAAACAAAGTGCTTAAGATATGGCGTTGTTTTTATTAATTTTTAGTAAATTGCTACCGCTTTATTTATTTATGCTTATGGGTTATGTCGCTGGCAGATTTCTAAAAATTGATCCTAAACAAATTGGCGCATTGGTTATTTATATAATAATGCCAATTGTTTTCTTTGGTGGGCTTTGGCAGTCAGAAATTTCTCTAACAAGCCTCCTGATTGTGGTTCCTATCTGGATGATTAGTTTTGGTGTATTGGGAATTTCATATGCGTTGGGGCATTTCTTTTATAAGAATACGAATGTAAAAAATCTTATGGCTTCAGGTTTTCCTACTGGCAACTCAGGCTATTTTGGTATTCCTGTTGCCTTGGCCGTGTTTGATTCGCGTTTATTTGCAGTATTTCTAATCGCAGCGATATCAAACACAATTTTTCAAATTACTCTTGGATATTATATAATGGCGCTAGGAAAGCATAACTATAAAGATTCTTTACTTAAGTTATTGAAGTTGCCTGCTTTGTATGGTGCATTATTGGGCTTAATGTTTTCTACGTTGGATATATCAATGCCTGTTTTTGTAATTGAAACAACTAATTTTATGAAATCGGCATTCACTGTTCTGGGTATGATGATTATTGGTTTAACCTTCGCTGTTATCTCTAATATAAGATTCGACGTTAAGTTTGTTTCCCTCTCTGTCTTTGTTCGATTTTTGATATGGCCATTGCTGGCATTATTGTTTATTGCAGCGGATATGTACTTATTAAAAGAGGTGTATCAACCTTATTATCCAATTATTGCATTATTTAGTTTACTACCAATTGCTGCAGATTTTGCTATTTACGCAACGCAATTTAATATTTTCCCTGCACGCGCTGCAGTTGTAATTTTAATGACAACTTTATTATCAGCCCTATTAATTCCTTTGTATTTTAGTGTGCTATCGTGAGTGCTTTAATTGATAGATTGCCCAAAGTGCGGGGGCGTTATAGCGAGAATGCGGCTTTAGGGGAGAAAAGTTGGTTTGCGTGTGGCGGTCATGCAGAGGTTCTTTTTAAACCAAAAGATAAAGAGGATTTAATATTTTTTTTGCAAAACTGTCCTCCAGAAATATCTGTTTCTGTGTTTGGTGCAATGTCGAATGTGATTATTCGTGATAAAGGCATTCAGGGGGTTGTCATTCGTTTAGGGCGTGAGTTTTCAACTATTAACATAGAAGAAAATATCGTAACCGCTGCTGCGTTGGCGTTAGATGCGAATGTTGCGCTCAAAGCCGCAGAAGCTGGTTTAGGTGGATTAGAGTTTTTGAGTGGTATTCCCGGTTCTGTCGGTGGGGCATTAAAGATGAATGCTGGCTGTTATGGGGTTGAAACAAAAGATATTCTAATTGAATGCGAAGCTTTAGATAGGCAGGGCACTCTTCACATATTGGCTCCTGACGATATGGCTATGGCTTATAGGCATACAGAAGTTTCAGATGATTTTATATTCATAAATGCGAAGTTTAGGGGCTTTCAGGAAGATGTTCAAACTGTTCAGGATCGTATGAAGGTTATTAAAGAAACACGTGAGAAAGCACAACCTATCCGTGAAAAAACAGGAGGCTCCACCTTTGCAAACCCATCATTAGAAGATTTAGATGCTGCAAATTTGCCGAATAATACAAAAGTTTGGCAATTAATAGATCAGGTTGGTGGACGTGGGCTTATGATTGGAGGAGCACAGATGAGTAAAAAACATTGTAATTTTATGGTGAATTCAGGGGGAGCGACAGCAAAAGATTTGGAAGATTTAGGTGAAGAGATTAAAAAGCGTGTTTTCGAAGAGCTTGGAATCACGTTAAGGTGGGAAATTAAAAGGATAGGGGGAAAAGCAGATGACTAAAAAAGTAGCTTTACTTGTAGGGGGGTGGAATGCTGAACGAGAAGTATCGGTTAATAAAGGAAAGCATGTTGAAGCTGCGCTTAGAGAGGCTGGTTATGATGTTAAAGTAATTAATGTTACACGCGATATTAAGAAGCTTTTAGAGGATCTTACACCAAAACCCGATGTTGTTTTTAATAATATATATGGCCGAATTGGAGAAGATGGAATTCTTCAAGGATTTTTAGAAATGCTAGAAATTCCTTACACTTGTTCGGGAGTAATGGCATCTGCTATTACTATGGATAAGCCAATGACTAAGCTTTTAGCAACTAAAGTCGGTGTTCCTGTAGCAAAAGGTGGCTTAGCAACTAAGAAAGAAGTAGCTAACGAAGAAATTGTATCACGGCCTTATGTTGTAAAGCCTTACAATGAAGGTTCTAGTGTTGATACGTATGTTGTAAAAGAGGGTGACAATCATTTGCCCAACATTATTAATGGCTGGAATTACGGCGAATATGCTTTAATAGAGGAGTTTATTCCTGGAAAAGAACTGACCGTAGCTGTTTTGGATGGAAAAGCTCAAGCGGTTACCAATATAATATCTGATACAGGTGGTTTTTTTGACTACGAAGCAAAATATGTTGAAGGAAAATCTAGTTTAGAATTGCCAGCAAAAATACCTGATGATGTTTATAAAGCAGCTTTAGATTATTCTGAACGTGTGTATAATGTTATAGGCTGTAAAGGTTTAGCGCGTTGTGATTATCGTTATGATGATTCTAAAGGCATTGATGGGTTATGTTTTTTGGAAATTAATAATCCGCCAGGCATGACTGCTGAATCTATAGGTCCTTCACAATGTGTCTATAATGGCATTTCTTTTGTTCAACTTTGCTCTCATTTGGTCGAAACTGCGTCATGTCATGGTTTAATAAATCAAAACGAAAAAGAAAACCTAAAAGCCGTATCGTAAAAAAACGTAGGTTTATTAACCCTGAGTATTTGATTTTTCTGTTTCGAAAGGTTGGGTTATGGTTTGCTCTTATAATAGCTGTTATTTGGTTTGGGGCTTGGTTCTTTTTATCTGATGCGTCGTCTAAAACATATGATTGGGCAGAAACACATGTTTATAGCGTCACGAAAAAGGCAGGATTTAGGTTAGAAAATATCTATGTATCGGGTAGAAAATTTACGTCTGCTTCCGCTATTAAATCAGCCATTAATTTAACAAAAGGCCAGTCTTTATTATATTTTAATGCTGAAGCTGCTAAAAATAAAATATTACAAGAGCAATGGGTGGAAAGCGTTACAGTAAAACGCGTGTTTCCCAATACAATTAAAGTAAACATTACAGAACGTGTCCCAATGGCGTTGTGGCAAAAAGAGAAGGGGCTCTTCTTGATTGATAAAAGCGGTATTGTAATAACAGACCGTGGGTTGGAACAGTTTAGCGATTTGGTAATCTTAACGGGGGATGATGCCCCGGCAGAGGCATCTTATTTATTTTCCAATTTGAAAGCTGTACCTGATATTTTCTATCAAATTGAAACAGCTGTTTATATATCAAAGCGCCGCTGGGATATTATATTGAAAAATGGAACTCTTATTAAATTACCAGAAGAGAATATACCACTGGCACTTAGCAGTCTGGAAAAACTGAATAATCAGGATAAGATATTAGAAAAGCCTCTTGATTTTATTGATGTTCGCGATTTAAAAAGAATAACCATTAAAACCAAACCTGGCGCAGTTCAAAAATATAACACTGGATATTCCGCGTATCCTAAAGGCGGAGATAGAATTTAATATCATGCAAAAGAAATTTCATCCAAAAGGCACTATAATCGCTACGCTTGATGTAGGGTCTCATAAAAATGCCTGTATAATTGGCCGAATTATTGATGATCAAGGGGGTATTGAAATCTTAGGTGTTGGGTATCAAAGTTCGAAAGGCATTAAAAATGGTTTAATTTCAAATTTAGATGCAGCAGATACAGCTATCCGTCAGACCGTTCATGCGGCAGAAACCATGGCAGCGAATTCTATTAAAGGGTATCCATTAAGGGACGTTGTCATCAACGTATCTGGAGCGCAATCTCGATCAGATATTGTAAACGTTACTCTGGATTTAGCAGATGATATTGTTGAAGAGCAAGATATTCAAAAAGCTTTATTAAAAGCACAAAATCAAATAAATTCAGCTGATATTGAAATGGTACATACTATTCCCTTTGGGTTTGGCTTGGATGGAAAGTCAAATATACAAAATCCCATTGGTATGAGCGGCGATAAGCTGGAGATTGATATTCACTTGGTTTCGGGTGATATAAAGTCGCTCAAAAATACCGTACTATGTGTCGAAAAAAGCCATTTAGATGTCGTAAGTCTATGTAATGCTTCTTATGCGTCAGGCTTGTCGTGTCTGGTTGAAGATGAGATGGATTTGGGATGTGTGCTGATTGATATGGGTGCTGGAAGTACAACGTTTTCTGTATTTCAAAATGGAACGATGATTTTTAGTGGATCGGTTCCTATTGGTGGGTGGCATGTATCTAATGATATAGCAAAAGGACTCACTTGCTCTTTTAAAGATGCGGAGCGTATCAAGACCCTCTATGGCTGTGCGATGATGATGAGTAATGATGATAAAGAGCTCATAGATGTGCCGCAGATTGGCGATATTGATAAAAAAGAGACCAGCCATATTCCTCGATCATTACTAATTGGTATTATTCAACCGCGCATAGAAGAAATATTTGAAATGATCCGCGATCGCTTAGATGAATTTAATGGGCAATATCCTATAGGTAAGCGCATAGTCTTGACGGGTGGGGCAAGCCAATTACCAAATATTCGTGATTTGGTTCAGATTGTATTGGATAAACAGGTTCGTTTAGGTCGTCCGATTCATTTTAATAACTTGCCTGATGCAGCATCTGGTCCAGCGTTTTCAACAGTTACAGGTTTGTTGACTTATTTCGCAACAAAACAGCATGAAGTGCCCTCTGAAATCGTCGCGAGCGTTGATGCACAAAGTATTTGGAGCAAGGTTAAATTCTGGTGGAAAGAAAATTGGTAATTTATCCTGTGTATATACAGTGGTTATCCACAGACTTCTTCTCGCGCTCTATTGGCGGCACGCAATCTGTGTGACAAACTAAAAAAATGATTCATTTAAAGTCGTTTAGCGCCATTTAGTCATGTTTTGTCTTAGAGGGAAAAGTTAAAAATATAACAAATAAATAATTTTTTTTTGTTTCTTCGGAAAATTCATGATTCCGTTTTAAAAAAAGTTCACTTAGTATTAATAAATCAAGCGAATCAAGTTCAACGCATTTGCGCACGGAGGTCCCACTAACATGTTAAATATTAGAATTCAAACACCAGAGGTACAAAAATTGTCTCCCAAAATTACAGTAGTCGGTGTCGGCGGTGCCGGTGGAAATGCCGTTAATAATATGATCTCTTCCGCGATGGAGGGATGTGAGTTTCTTGTTTGTAATACAGATGCGCAAGCATTAGAAGGATCGCTTTGTGAAAATACGATTCAACTTGGGGCTCATGTTACAGGTGGTTTGGGCGCTGGAGCAAAACCAGATATTGGTGAAAAGGCAGCTCATGAATCTTTAGACGAAGTTATGCAATATCTTGAAGGGTCTAATATGGTTTTTATCACTGCCGGTATGGGCGGTGGTACAGGAACAGGTGCTGCCCCAGTAATAGCGAGAGCATGTCGTGACAATGGTATTTTGACAGTAGGCGTCGTGACAAAGCCTTTTCATTTTGAAGGTACGCATCGTATGCGTCAGGCTGAAGCGGGTATTGAGGAAATGCAAGATTTTGTAGATACATTAATTGTTATTCCTAATCAAAATCTATTTCGTATTGCAAATGAAAAGACTACCTTCGCAGAAGCATTTAAAATGGCAGATAGCGTATTACGTGCTGGTGTTGAAGGAGTTACAGATTTAATGGTTAAGCCAGGGCTTATTAACCTTGATTTTGCAGATATACGTTCTGCAATGATCGAAATGGGTAAGGCCATGATGGGGACTGGTAACGGTGAGGGTGAACGTCGTGCTACTGAAGCGGCTGAAGCGGCAATAAATAACCCACTATTAGACGATGTTTCTATGAAGGGTGCGCGAGGTGTTATTATTAATGTTACTGGTGGCCCTGATATGACATTGTATGAAGTTGACGAAGCGTGTAATCGTATCCGTGATGAAGTTGACCCTAATGCAAATATTATATTTGGCTCTACTTTTGATGAAAAACTGGAAGGAGCAATGCGGGTTTCTGTTGTGGCAACAGGAATTGACGCTGGTGAATCCACAAAATCTTCTGATGGTCGTTCTGGCGGTGTAAAGGTTACTCATATTCAAGGTAAAACAGAGGTTAGCTCTAATGCTCCAATCGAAAAAAAAGTAATCCCTCAAACTGAAGTGGCTCGTGCGATGACTATGCAAGCGAGACAAGAAAACTATCAGCCAAAATCAGTGCCGATGAGAAGCGCTGCAGAACAAGCATCGTCAGGTTCTGTTTCTATTGATGAACCTGAAAAAGATATGTTTGAACAGCAAGAATTTAGAGCGTTAGCGCCAAGTTCTGTTGCGCCTGCTTTGACTGATTATGTAGCAAAGCAAAGAGCAACAATCCACCATGGTAGTTTTATTCCGCCAAGTCCTGTTGTGCCTGAACGTTCAGAGAATAGCTATGGTTCTAGCTCAACAAATTTAGCTAATCGTGCTTCGCCTGTTTCAGAGCCGCAGTATGAAGTAGCAACGGTTTCTGAACAAGTTTCACAATCATCTTTAAAAATACAGCAAGAACAAGAAGATCGTGTGCAGCCAAAACAGGGTTTAGTTTTACATCCTCCTGTACCAGGCGCAACTACACGTGAACGTAAGAGAACACCCTCCTTATTTGAGCGAATTACAAGCGTCTATAAAGGCTTTGATGCTGAAGAAAGTTGCACAGAAGAAAAACAAGGTGAGGGTGCTAAAGGATCTAGTGGTGGTTTTCACGGTGCGAGAGCAACATCATCTTCAATGCCTGCCCCAGCTCAAGGAAAACTTAGTATTGATTCCCCATCGGCTCAACGCTCAGAAAATCAGGATGATTTAGACATACCTGCTTTTTTAAGACGTCAGGCTAACTAATTGATTTAAATTATTTTATCTGGTGTCCTCCAGATAGATTTAACTTTAGAAGCTCTTCGGAGCTTCTTTTTTTTATGTAACATATAGTCACAAAGAGTGAATTTTCTTCTTTGTGTCTTTCCTGTAATTTAAAAATAGGAAAGTATAAATATGCAACATACATTTAAAAACATAATCGAAATTAATGGTATTGGCCTTCACAGTGGTCGTCCGGCAAAATTGTTAATTAAACCTGCTGCGATTGGTCATGGAATTATTTTTCAGCGTACTGACATCGTAGATAAAGATAATTGCATCCCAGCATTGTGGAGTAATGTTGTTGACACGCGTTTATGCACCCTTATTGGTAATAAGGAAGGTGTTACAATTGGAACGATTGAACATTTGATGGCTGCGCTACGGGCTTGTGGTGTAGATAATGCATTAGTTGAGATTGATGGTCCAGAAGTGCCAATTTTAGATGGTAGTTCTAAAAAATTTATTGAAGCGTTTGATTTGGTTGGAGTGTTAGAGCAATCTGCACCGCGCCGAGCTATAAAAATACTAAAAAAAGTGTCTTATAGCGACGGTGATAAGCTTGTAAGTCTATCACCATCTATGACACCAAAATATATTGGCCAAATTGAATATAACCACCCATCAATAGGAACGCAACGTTTCGAAATGAAGCTTGTTAATGGTAATTTTAAGCATGATGTTTCAGATTGCCGCACATTTTGTCTCTTATCTGATGTTGAGTTTATGCAGAGAAATAATCTGGCTTTGGGTGGTTCTCTTGAAAATGCCATTGTTGTTGATGATACCGGTGTTATGAATGAAGATGGTTTAAGATGTGATGATGAATTTGTTCGTCACAAAGTTTTGGATGCTGTTGGAGATATTGCTTTGGCTGGTGGTTTGGTTTTAGGGCTTTATGAGGGTAATAAAATTGGCCATGATATGAATAATAAGCTTCTACATGCTTTATTTGCTGATGACACAGCTTGGGAATATATAGATTTATATGTTAATCCTGAGTCTTCTGATGAAGCCTTATATGAAACAGCTGGTCCTTCTTTGGCAGTATTAAATTAATTACCTTATTATCGATATTTTTGTGATTGAAACATGGTTTAAGCTTTTATTTAAGCCATTTTCGCGCTAAAAATACTTTATGAATAAATATTATCTTTTATTGCCATTGTGCTTACTCACGGTTGCTAGTTGTTCTGGCTTGTCTAAAACAGAAGAGGGTGTAAATGCTGAATTGGCTTCCACCCAAGCTAAATCAGTAGAACAGCTTTATATGGAAGCTGAATCAGCAATGCGACAGCAAGAATATACAAAAGCTATTCCTCTTTTTGAGCAAGTCGAAAGAGAATATCCGTATTCAAAGTTTGCAACCCAAGCACAGCTTATGGCTGCTAAAGCAGCTTTTGATGATGATCAATATGATCAAGCTATATTATCTTTAGATCGATTTATCGAGCTTCATCCAGGAAATGATGAAATTGATTATGCGTATTATTTGAAAGCCCTAGCTTATTATGAGCAAATTTCAGATGTCGCAAGAGATCAGGCAATCACAAAGCGTTCTTTAGAAGCTTTTGACACCCTTACGAAACGATTCCCAGATAGTCAGTACGCACGAGATGCAAATTTGAAGCGTGATCTTACCCTTGACCACTTGGCTGGAAAAGAAATGCAAATAGGAAGATATTATTTGAAAAGAAATCAAATTAATGCGGCAATTAACCGCTTTCAAACAGTTGTAAAAGATTACCAAACGACTACTCATGTGGCTGAGGCTCTTCATCGATTAGTCGAATCTTATTTAATCCTTGGTTTGTCTGGTGAAGCAGAAAAAGTTGCGGCAGTATTGGGGCATAATTACCCTGGCTCAAAGTGGTATCAGGACACTTATAAAATCTTAGATAAGAACTCTAGACAAAAAATTATGGAAGAGAGATCGTTCTTTAGCAAAACAGTCGATTCTCTCTTTGATTCTTAATAAGGCGAGGCGACAATATGCTCGCCAGTTTGACAATTAAAAATATTGTTCTTATTGAACATCTTAAAATAGATTTTCATAAAGGCCTTTGTGCTTTGACGGGGGAAACAGGGGCAGGTAAGTCTATTTTGTTAGATTCTCTTGGTCTTACACTGGGCGCACGCTCCAACATGGCCCTAATACGAAAAGGGACAGAGAAGGCTGTTGTGACAAGTGTTTATGATTTGCCAAATGACCATCCTGTTTTAAAGTTTTTAAGCGAAAATGATATAGAGGTTGAGCCTACGTTAATTTTCAAAAGAACATTAACGAACGCAGGGATTTCTAAAGCTTATATCAATGACCAAAATGTTTCCTTAACGCTCATGCGTCAAGTAGCAGACATGATAACAGAGGTTCACGGACAGTTTGATAATCAAAAGCTTTTTAATTCTGCGGAACATATTCATTACCTTGATGAATATGGCGGATATGCTCAAGATTTGGAAACAGTAAAAAAACACTGGAATGCACTCTCTCAATCCATTCAGAAAATGAATGAGCTTAAAAAGAAATCTATGATTATTCATGAGGAAGAAGAATATTTGCGTGAATCTGTTCATGATTTAGATGCTTTGGATATCAAAGAAGGCGAAGAAGAAAAATTAACGCAATTAAAAGCGAACTTAAAAGATTCTGTTAATATTATTCAAAATGCACATGCCGCAACGCAAAGTTTGGAAGAGATTCAAAATATTAGTGCGGATGTATGGAGATATTTACAGAAAATTGAGGCAAGCGCCAAGGGTGCCTTAGAAGGGTTTGATCGTGCCCAAAATGAATTGGAAGAAGTTTTCATTTTACTGCGACAGGTTGTGCAGGATATAGGAAGTAATGACCAGTCATTAGAAGAGATTGACGATCGATTATTTGCATTGAAAGGGCAAGCCCGAAAGCATGGGTGTTCCATCGATGATTTGCTAACAAAAAGAAATGAATTGGCTCAGGCCTTAAATGAGATTGATAATATTGAATCCTTGTACTCAGAATCAATTAAATCGTACGAAAAAGAAAAAGAAATGTTTCTAAAAAAAGCCAAAAATTTATCTGATCAAAGAATTAAAATGGCGCAAAAGCTACAAAAAAATATTATGAAAGAATTACCCGCGTTGAAATTAGAAAAGGCGCGATTTGAAATATCTGTCCATCAAGTTGATGAAGATAAATGGAGTAGTTTAGGAATTGATAAAGTAGAGTTTTTGGTTGCCACGAACCCTAATTCTGATGCGGGACCACTAAATAAGATTGCTTCTGGAGGGGAGCTTGCTCGATTTACATTAGCTTTGAAAGCTGTCTTTGCGGATACGGGTTCTATACAAACTCTTATATTTGATGAAGTTGATAGCGGTATTGGTGGAGCAACGGCCGCTGCAGTTGGAGAACGTTTATCGCAATTGTCTCAGTATAAACAAATTTTAGTTGTAACTCATTCTCCGCAAGTTGCGGGTAAAGCCGATCATCAGTGGATTGTAAGTAAGTCTGGAACTAAAAATGTTATTACCAGTATTATACCTTTGAAGACAGAAGAAGATCGACAGGAAGAAATAGCGCGCATGATATCGGGTGAAGAAATTACTATTGAGGCGAGAGCGGCGGCATTAAAATTATTAGAAAAAAAAGCAGCTTAAGAATGTCAGTATCAGAAACCCTAAAAAGATATAATTATCTATCTTTAATTATTACTAAACATAATAAAAAGTACCATGAAGAAGATAATCCAGAAATATCGGATGGAGATTATGATGCTTTATTTAAAGAATTATCAGATATTGAAAAAAAATTTCCTGAATTGATAGACCCGAACAGTCCAACACAAAAAGTTGGATCGGCCCCTTCTAAAAAATTTGAAAAAATTAAGCATTCTGTCCCTATGTTATCGTTAGGGAATGTTTTTAGTGAAGATGATTTACAAGGATTTTTGGATAAGGTTTACAGGTTTTTAAATCACGATACTTCTATTCCTTTAGAAATTGTTGCTGAACCAAAGATTGACGGCTTGTCTTGTTCTATCCGATATGAAAAGGGGGTATTGATTTACGCGGTTACTCGCGGAGATGGATATGAGGGAGAGGATATTACAGAGAATATAAAAACTATTAAAGATATTCCTCATGATTTGAGCGGAAAATATCCTGACGTCATAGAGGTGCGTGGTGAAGTTTATATGGGCCGTAAAGATTTTCTTCTTCTTAATCAAACGCAGCAAGAGAAGCAAAAGCCTGTTTTTGCAAATCCTCGGAATGCTGCAGCAGGTAGTTTAAGGCAGTTAGATTCTTCTATTACTGCAAGCCGTCCCCTTGGTTTTTTTGGTTACGCGCTAGGGGAAATAAGCGCACCTATTGCAAAAACTCAGTGGGAAGTGCGCGAAAAGTTAAATTCTATGGGTTTTAGAGATGCAAGCCCCGCGGCCCTTTGTAAAAATATTGAAGATATAATGGCTTATTTCAAGCAGATTGAACAGCAACGCTCAGGATTAGAATATGAAATAGACGGGGTTGTTTATAAAGTGAATGATCTTTTTCTACAAGAAAGATTGGGGTTTGTTTCAAGAGCGCCACGATGGGCAACTGCGCATAAATTTCCTGCAGAAAAAGCAATTACTACCATAAATGATATTGAGATTCAGGTAGGAAGGACTGGAGTTTTAACACCTGTAGCACGATTAGAGCCAATAGGAGTTGGTGGTGTTATTGTCTCTAATGCGACGCTGCATAATGAAGATGAGATTGAACGAAAAGATGTGAGGGTGGGGGATCATGTTGTTATTCAAAGGGCTGGTGATGTTATCCCACAAGTTGTGGAAGTACTTTTTGAAAAAAGAAAATCAGACTCTCAACCTTTTCAGTTCCCTGAAAATTGTCCGATTTGTAAATCGCACGTAATAAGAGAAGAGGGAGAGGTGGCAAACCGGTGTACAGGCGGCTTAATATGTGAAGCGCAAGCAAAAGAACGTTTAAAACATTTCGTTAGTCGTCTCGCTTTTGATATTGATGGATTGGGGAGTAAGATTATTGAACATTTTTGGGACGAAAATATCATTCGTTCTCCAGAAGATATTTTCTCTTTGGAAGAAAAAGATAGAAATGGTGATCTTTGCTTAAAAGAAAAAGAAGGTTGGGGAGAACAATCTGTTCAAAATCTTTTTCAATCAATTAATGATAGTAAAGAAATTATTTTTAATAGGTTTATTTACGCGTTAGGCATTCGCCAAGTTGGAGAAGCCACAGCAAAGAAATTAGCACTTCATTACAAAGATATTGATACATTACAAGCAAATATGATTTTGGCTAAGGATAAAAACTCTATTGAATATCAAACATTAATTAATATTGAGGATATTGGTGATTCTGTTGCTGATGACTTAACCAATTTTTTTATAGAAACAATAAATCAAAATATTTTAATAAAACTAAAGCAACAGCTGAATATTATACCTTATAAGGTTGAAGTAAAAGAAGGTAGCCAAGTTGCTGGGAAAACCATTGTTTTTACTGGAAAATTAGAAAAAATGGGTCGATCAGAGGCAAAATCAACGGCTGAAAAACTTGGGGCGAAAGTTTCGGGCTCTATATCTTCAAAAACAGATTACCTAATTGCGGGTGCTGATTCTGGATCAAAGCTTAAGAAAGCAAAAGAGTTAAATGTAGAGATATTAACTGAAGATCAATGGATAGATTTAACCACTTAAGCGTTTTTTCTAAATAATTTAAGGCTTTGTGATAAGAATTCATCACGAATATCATCTGTTTCCATCATGATTTCGTGCTTAGACTTGGGAATTATTCTTAAATGAGCTTGGGGTAAAATTTTTACTGCGCGTTTTATTTCTTTATTATCCACCAACTTTTCGCTGCCACCAGCTGCTATAAAAATTGGGGTTTTAATGTGTTGGTATTCATTATTAAGAATTAAAATAGACTTTAAAGTTTCTTGAACCCATTTCAAGGTAGGATTCCCTAATTGTAATATCGGGACGTATTTACTCCATAAATTATGAAGTTTTTTGCGTACAGGATCGGAGCTAAAAATGTCTTTATTAACAAGGTTACGATTTTCTTCGTTCCAATCTTTTCCCCCAGGGACATATCTGCTGGTAATAAAAGGTATTGTTCTTAATATTTTATGATAGAATTTTTCAGAGAGTTTTAGAGATTTTATTTTCAGCATAGGCGCTGAAAAAGCAGCCGCTTTTATATTATGTTTATATTCGGCAAGATATCGCAAGCCTAAATGCCCTCCCATAGAGTGGCCTATGAAAAATGAAGGCTGATTAGTTTCAACAAAATTGTCTATAAGGTAGTGTAAATCAGACAAGTCTTTATCATAGCCATCTGAATGACGCTTATGAGGATTTTGTTTATAGCGTGTTGATCGCCCTTGGTATGCCCAATCAATAACATAAATGTTAAACCCATTTTTGAAAAAGAAGCGAGCGGTTTCTATATATTTTTCGCCAAATTCGCTAAGGCCCGGTAAAATAATTAAATTTTGGACGTTTTGCGGTGATAGTAAAGTACTTATAGAAATTTTATGATTTGTTTCTAAATTCTTAAAATATTGCTGCTTCCAGTTCTCTGGCGGCAGGAAACGGGGTTCAAGAAGGTCGTTTGGAAAAAAAATTGTCATTTGCTGTAATACTTTATTTTATTATTTACTGATTTTGAATGATTTCAAGAGGGAAGTAAATTTGATTTATTAGTGATTTTTTCTTCAAACGCTTGACAAATAAGCAATGCCCTCATATATTCGGCGTTCAATTCACAGATTAAAAGTAAAGATACGGACATGAAAGTAGTTAACTCATTGAAAACATTAAAGAAACGTGACAGAAACTGTCGTGTTATTCGTCGTAAAGGGCGTGTTTATGTTATTAACAAAATGAATAAACGTTTCAAAGCGCGCCAAGGATAAGGCGAGCTGACTATATTTTTGAAAATCCGCCCATGTTGGCGGATTTTTTGTGTCTAAAACACAAAATTTATGAAAGATTATGATGTGTTTTGTCGTTAAGTTTGCTATATATTCTCAACTTCAATATTTAATGATCTGGGGAAAGCATGTTTTCGAAACTTTTTGGCTTTATGTCTGCTGATATGGCTATCGATTTAGGTACAGCCAACACGCTTGTTTATGTTAAAGATCAAGGTATTGTGCTGAACGAGCCTTCGGTTGTTGCTATCTCTATCGTTAATGGTAAAAAACATGTTTTAGCAGTCGGAAATGAAGCTAAGCAAATGTTAGGACGCACTCCAGGTAATATTGTCGCGACTCGTCCATTAAGAGATGGTGTTATTGCTGATTTTGAAGTGACGGAAGCTATGATTAAACATTTTATTCGCAAAGTACACAATCGTCGGTCGTTTGTTTCTCCAAAAATGATGATATGTGTGCCATCTGGATCAACAGCCGTTGAACAGCGGGCAATTCAAGAATCAGCCGAGAGCGCAGGGGCGCGGCAAGTACAGTTAATTGAAGAGCCTATGGCGGCAGCAATCGGAGCAGGTTTGCCTGTTACAGAGCCTTCAGGATCTATGGTTGTTGATATTGGTGGAGGGACAACAGAAGTAGCTGTTATCTCCTTAGGTGGTATTGTTTATGCGCGTTCTGTCCGTGTCGGTGGGGATAAAATGGATGAGGCGGTTATTGCTTATATTCGTCGCGTACACAACCTTTTGATTGGAGAAAGTACGGCCGAACGCATCAAGAAAGAAATTGGATCTGCTTGCCCGCCCGCAGATGGGGAAGGGCGTAGGCTTCACATCAAAGGCCGTGATCTTATGAATGGCGTTCCTAAAGAAATTGTTATCACAGAGCGTCAGGTAGCAGAAAGTTTAGCAGAACCAGTAGGTCAAATTGTTGAGGGTGTTAAAGTTGCTTTAGAGCATACTGCGCCTGAGCTTGCGGCAGATATTGTTGACAAAGGTATAGTTCTTACAGGTGGCGGGGCTTTATTATCTAATTTAGATTTTGTTTTAAGACATGCTACGGGGCTGCCGGTTACTATTGCTGACGACCCATTATCTTGTGTTGTTCTTGGGACTGGACATGCTTTAGAGGAAATGAAAAGCCTTAGGAATGTTTTGATTGGCTCTTATAGTTATTAATAATATACATATTCGTCTTGTTGGATAGTTGTTTTCATTGATATAATGTAAATAACAAAATTGTGCTTAATCTATGAAAAAATATAACTCAAAAAAATCAACAATATCTGGTGTCGCTAGCCCTTATAGCATAGGCAGTGGTACAGGTTATGTTGCGCTTTTAGTTATTTCTGGAGTTTTATTAATCAGTAGTATTTTTAACCCATCTCAATTTTCCGATGTGCGTACAGCAACAATAGATTTATTAACTCCTGTTATTTCATCTTTTGGAAAACCTTTTAAGATGGCTTCTGAAAATATTAGTTCAATTTCTGGTTTTGCATCTTTGCGAGCAGAGAACACATCTTTAAAAACAGAAAATATACGTCTTAAAGAATGGTATCAAACAGCTTTGATGTTACAGGCCGAAAACCAATCTTTACAAAAATTACTTAATGTTAAAACCCAAAATCATCAAAACTTCATTACAACGCGTGTTGTTTCGGACCTAACTAGTAACTTTGTTAAAACTGTTATTGTGTCTTCTGGAATTAATGAAGGAGTGAAGAAAAACCAAGCAGTTTTATCTGGTGAAGGTATGATTGGGAGAGTTATAGAAGCTGGTGAAAATTCTGCGCGTGTATTGTTATTGACGGATATAAATTCACGTCTTCCTGTATTAATTGAAGGAACTAATCAAAAAGCAATATTAACGGGCACAAATGATAATTTGCCGTTATTGAGGCATTTGCCTAAAGATACTGGTATGGTTGAGGGTGCGCGTATCGTGACATCAGGTGATGGAGGGGTTTTTCCCGCTAGTTTGCCTATTGGACGTGTAGTGAAAAGTGACAGCGGTTATGCTGTCAAATTATATGGAGAAATAGATAAGATTTCTTTTGTACGTGTTGTCGATACAACGTCACCCGAAAACTTAATTCGTGGTGACTTTAGTCAGAAGCAATAGATGATTTCACTATTATCCATTGAAAATTTAGATTGGCTTTGGCGTGCTGGACTTATTCAAGCCATTACATTTATTTTTGTTTTTTTTTCTTTTATAAATTTTTCCATCATTATTGATGTAAAGCCAATATTTCTTTTAATAGTTATTTTTTATTGGTCTGTATATCGTCCTACAATTTTGCCGCCGGTTTTGATTTTTATTATAGGGTTAGTCCAAGATTTAATTTATGAATACCCTTTGGGGTTGCATTCAATTTTATATTTATGTGTTTATTTTTTAATAACAAGGCAAAGAATATATTTGATGGGGCAATCTTATTTAAATCTTTGGTTTTTCTTTTCTTTAACCATTTTATCTTTTGTTTCTATTGAGTGGCTATTTTTTTCTGTGCGGTATTTTCAAATTTTTGCAGGAACGTCTTTATTTTTCTCTGCCTTAATTACTATTTTCTTATACCCTATCGTCAGTCTTCTGTTAATTTTTTTAAACCGTCTGTTAAATACGGTATCTTCAGTGGATAAATAAAAATGGATTTTGATAATGATAGACTTCAAACTTTTGGTCGAAGGACATTTTTGCTCGGTGCCTTACAAGGTGTAGCTTTATCTGTTTTAGCAGCTAGATTAGCGTGGCTGCAGGTTTTTCAAGGTGGACGTTATAAAACCTTAGCAGATAAGAACCGTATTAATACAAAGTTATTAATTCCTCAGCGAGGAGAAATCATTGATAGATTTGGTGTTCCAATGGCGGTTAATAATCAAAATTTTCGTATTTTAATGATTCCAGAGCAAATTGAGGACGTTGATATTGCGCTCAAAAACTTATCAAAAATCATAGAAATTGAAGAGTGGCGAATTGAAAATGTAAAAGAAAAAGCAAAAAAATTAGCATCATTTGTGCCAATTGAAGTTCGTGATAAATTAACATGGGATGAAGTGTCCGCCTTAGAAGTGAATATTTCTGATCTGCCAGGGATTTTTATTGAAGAGGGGGAAATAAGAAACTATCCGCATGGGTATATAACGAGTCATGTAATTGGATATTTAGGTGCCGTAAATAAAACTGAATTAACGGATGACCCTTTATTGAAAGCACCTGCTTTTAAAATTGGAAAGACAGGATTAGAAAAAGATTATGATCTGATTTTACGTGGTAAAGCAGGGAATTCAAATTTAGAAGTTAATGTTAGAGGACGCGCAGTTAGAGAAATTGATCAAATTAAAAGTGTTCAAGGTAAGTCAATTACGCTTTCGCTTGATTCAGAATTACAAAGATATGTTCAAGATAGATTAGCTGAACATAAAAGTGCGTCTGCAATTATTATGGACTCACAGACGGGAGCAATATATGCGTTAGCATCGCACCCAAGTTTTGATCCAAATTTATTTGTTGGCGGAATTAGCACAGACGAGTTTCAAGAGATTTTAAATAATCCGGCTTTCCCCTTAAACAACAAAGCACTTACGGGGCAATACCCTCCTGGATCAACTTTTAAAATGATTACAGCTCTGGCGGCATTGGAAGGCGGCTATGCCAATGCTATAACAACAGTAAATTGTTCCGGAACATATGAGTATGGAACGGATAAATTTCGTTGTTGGAAATTAAGTGGCCATGGCAACGTTGATGTTCACGAATCTTTGATGAAATCTTGTGATACCTATTATTATCAATTATCTACTGAAATTGGTATAGATAATATTGCATTAATGGCGCAAAAATTTGGCCTTGGACAATCATATGGTTTTGATATTTCAGATGAAAGAAAGGGCCTGATTCCAACAAAGAAATGGAAGATGGAAAAATTGAAAAAGCAGTGGCGCGGTGGAGAAACAATTATTGCCAGTATTGGGCAAGGTTATATGTTAGCTACTCCCTTACAATTAGCAGTTATGACATCACGGCTTGTGAATGGTGGGGTCGCTGTAAAACCATGGCTTGTTGATACTATTGACGGTATTCGTCAGCAAGCATTAAAATGGCCTAAAATAAGTATTGATGTTAAGAATTTAGATATTATCAAAAAAGGCATGGATTCTGTTGTTAATAATGAAGATGGCACAGCCTACGGCTCACGATACAGCGACGATCTTTATTCATTTGGCGGAAAAACAGGAACAGCGCAAGTTACAAGAATTGATAGACAGCAACGCGCATTGGGTATCATGAATGATGATTTGGAGTGGCGCTTTCGTCACCATGCTTTGTTTGTTGGGTATGCCCCCTTAATTAATCCAAGATATGTTTGCTCGGTTGTGGTTGAGCATGGTGGTGGAGGATCTGCAGTTGCAGCCCCTATTGCAAGTGATATCTTGCTTGAAACACAAAAAAGAAATCCGGCAACAAGGCGCGCATAAAAGGGCAGGATATAAATGTTTGATACTATAAAATTAGATAATAATATGACCTTAGCTCAAAAAATGAGCCATATGGGGTGGGGATTGATTTTATTAATCTGCGTTTTAGCTTCTATTGGATTTATTTGTTTATATTCTGCTGCGAATGGAAATGTTGACCCTTGGGCATCCAAACAATTTGTTCGTTTCTGCGTCGGCATGACTGGCCTTTTTATTATAGCTCTTATTGATATCAAATGGTGGTTTGGATTGGCTTATCCCATTTACATCGTTGGCTTTATCTCTTTAGTCTTTGTTGAAATTATGGGGCACACTGGTATGGGTGCACAGCGATGGATTAATTTGGGGTTCATTCAAATACAGCCCTCAGAATTTATGAAAATTGCTGTGGTTTTAGCGTTGGCTAAATATTTTCAATCTGCATCAGCCGCTGATATGCGAAATATTAGGTTTTTGGCCATTGGTAGTATTTTAATTTTTTTACCAGTAGGTTTGGTTCTTTTGCAACCTGATTTAGGAACATCTCTAATGATTATTATGGCGGGGTTGTCGATGTTCTTTATGGCAGGTATGCCTATATGGGTTTTTATCGCAGGGGGTGTTTTAGTGTTGGCCTCGTTACCGGTGATATGGGGCTTTATGCATGATTACCAAAAGGCACGTGTCATGACCTTTCTTGACCCTGAATCAGATCCGTTAGGAAGTGGATATCATATTACGCAATCTAAAATTGCTTTAGGATCCGGCGGGATTGACGGAAAGGGTTTTTTAGAAGGAACACAAAGCCGCTTAAATTTTTTGCCAGAAAAGCAAACAGATTTTATTTTTACTTTATGGGCTGAAGAATGGGGTTTAATAGGAGGGGTGTTCTTATTAATCGTTATTTTCTTAATTTTAATGTATGGATTTTTTATTGCTGCACGCTGTCGTCACGCCTTTGGAAGATTATTAACCTTAGGGTTAACAACAAACTTCTTTCTTTACGCCTGTATAAATATCTCAATGGTTATGGGGTTAATCCCTGTCGTGGGAGCCCCTTTACCACTTGTCTCATACGGGGGAACATCAATGCTGGCCGCATTGGTAGGATTCGGATTAATGCTTTCGTGCAATATTCACCGTAATAGCAAACTTCTTAGAATGTAATCAGCTTTTTTATGCTTAAGATGCTTTACTGAAGGCAACCCCTTTGTCTTTTAAAAGTGTCTCTAATTCACCAGTTTCGTACATTTCACGCACAATGTCACATCCACCAATAAATTCACCCTTTATGTATAGTTGTGGAATGGTTGGCCACTCACTAAATTCCTTAATATTTTCACGCAAGACATTGTCTTCTAAAACATTGATATCTTTGAAAGATACGCCACTTTGCGCTAAAATTTGAACAACTGCGGCAGAGAATCCACATTGAGGAAATGTTGAGTTTCCTTTCATATATAAAACCACATCGTTTTCGTTTATTTCTTTTCGTATTTGGTCAAAGTGAATATTTTCCATTTTATTTTCCTCTATCGTTACAAATTATTATTACGCAAATTTACTATTCTACAGATGTGTGTATGGCCAAAGCGTGTAGCTCGTTTCCCATTTTTCCCTTAAGGGCTTTGTAAACCATTTGATGTTGCTGTATTTTGGATTTTCCTTGAAAGCTAGGGGATATAACATGCGCAGCGTAGTGATCGCCATCTCCACGCATATCTGAAATGGTTACTTTTGCATTCGGTATGCCCTCATAAATCAATTGCTCTATAACATTACTTTCCATCGCCATGATGCTATTCCTTCAAAGGGTATAATTTATTTCTTTAATCTTGTTTAATTTGCTCTTGAGCTTTTATAAAGAATTCTTCAATTTTTACTAATACTTCATTAGGGCTCATTTCAAGGCTATTTTTTTCGATATCAGGCATAACGAATCGGACCACATCGTCAAAACCAGGCTCTTCTAAGTTAGCTCCCAAAACGTCTACAGCATAAGTTTCGGCTGCATCTGCGTCTAAACCCATTTTTTCAGCTAACCAGAGACCAAAAAGCTTACATGCTCTGGCTTCTGCTTTGAATAAATTGGCCTCATCTAGAGCAAATTTGTTCTCAAAAGCCTTTTCTCGGTCGTTTAAATCATTCATTTTCCACTTTTCCTTACATAAGTTTGATCTAAATATAACGTATCATTTGAATTGTTTGAAATCCATGCTTATATATAAGAAATTTATTGAGTTAGGAAATATTATGAATAAACGTAAAGCACTCTACGAAGGCAAAGCAAAAACTATATACGAGGGGCCAGAACCAGGTACTTTGATCCAATATTTTAAGGATAATGTTTCTGCCACGTCGATTGACCCAGATAAGAAAGGGGTCATAGCAGGTAAAGGGGTCTTAAATAATCGTATTTCTGCTCATATCATGACAAAACTAGAGGATCTTGGCATTCCTACACATTTTATACGTTCATTGAATATGCGTGAACAGCTAGTTCGTAAGGTTGATATTGTTCCGCTTGAAGTTGTTATTAGAAACGTTTCAACAGGATCGTTGAGCCGCCGCCTTGGTATTAAAGAAGGCACAGTTTTACATCAGCCTTTGGTTGAATTTTATTACAAAAATGATGAGTTAAATGATCCTATCGTTAGTGAGCAACATATTGTTTCATTTGGTTGGGCTGACCCATACGAATTAGAAGAGATAGTCCACCAAGCTTTACGTGTTAATGATTTTATGGCCGGCATGTTCTCCGCTATTGGTTTAACTCTAATTGATTTTAAATTAGAGTTTGGTCGGTTGTGGGGAGAAGATGATGAACTTTATATTATTCTTGCCGATGAAGTATCACCAGATAATTGCCGCCTTTGGGATTCGAAGACAGGTGAACGTATGGACAAAGATAGATATCGCCACGATTTAGGAGACTTAATCGAGGGATATGAGGAAATTGCCAAACGTTTAGGACTTATTCCTGAAACAGGAATTTTTGAGGGCGGTAGTATCAATGAAGAAATTGCAGAGCAATTGGAAGATATTGAAAATGACCAAGCCAAAGAGCGTAAATTGCGTGCAGTCAAGAAAACAAAGCAGCCCAGAAAATCTTAATTTTAACAGGTAATAAATTGCTCTTTTAAAATTCGTTCCCCTAAATTATGGTCAGGATCAAATAAAAGGGTGCGGGCATGCTCGGTTGATTGGTTAATTTTTACTGATTGAATATCGCGAAACTCTTTTGAGTCAGCTGTCGCGCTAACGGGACGTTTATCATGGTTGTGCACTTCAATTTGTACACACACATTTGATGGTAGTAAAGCGCCACGCCAACGCCTTGGGCGAAATGCACTAATCGGAGTTAAGGCCAATAAATTTGCAGATATCGGTAAAATAGGGCCATTTGCAGATAAGTTATATGCAGTACTTCCAGCAGGCGTTGCTAATAAGATTCCATCACACACTAATTCTTCTATGCGTGTTGTGCCATCAACCATAATTTTTAATTTTGCTGCCTGACGCGTTTCACGTAAAAGAGATATTTCGTTGAAGGCAATAATTTCCTTTATATCACCACCTTTCGTTTTACACGAAAGTGTAAGAGGATAGATATCAATACTATTTGCGTTTACAAGTTTGTTAATTAAATCATCTTTTGAATTCGGGTTTAGAAGAAATCCTACAGATCCACAATTTAGACCATAAACAGGTATTGATAATTTCTCATCATGTAATCTATGTAGAACTTCAAGCATGGTACCATCACCACCCAAGGCAATCGCAACGTCAGCATCTTTTAGAGCATGGTTTTTGTGAACTTTAGAAAGCGATTCTAAAGTTTTTTGAGCGGCCTTACTCTCTGAAGCAACAAAAGATAATTTGGGTGAGGATGGAAGTGTCATTTAACTAGCCTGTTTTAAAAATTTTTCAGACCATGTATCTGGATCTTTCAAAAATGACTTAACAGATTCGATTGTGTCATCATCAAAAATATTATCTTCTTTGGCTACGCTTAAAATATCCCACCACGTACAAAGAGCATGTAGATTAATTCCCAAATCTTTCATGCGTTCTTCACTCTTTGGAAAAGTGCCATAATGAAAAACAACAAAGCTATCTGTCACTTCGGCTCCAGCTTCACGAAGGACATTAACAAAAGGCACCTTGCTTCCTCCATCACGTTGTAAGTCTTCAACCAACATTACATTTGGTTTTGTTTTCTCATCAAAATAGCCTTCAATTTGTGCCATGCGGCCAAACCCTTTTGGTTTTTTACGAACATAAAGCATTGGTTTGCTTAGCTCCTCTGATAAAAAAGCGCCATATGGTATACCTGCAGTTTCCCCGCCAGCTACATAATCGATGTTAAGATCCGCTAGAATTTCATGTGCGAATTTCATTAATTGACGACGCTCATCAACGAAAGATATAAGACGTCGGCAGTCAACGTAGACAGGTCCCTTGGCTCCCGATGTATAGGTAAAAGGATCTTTTGTATTCACCAAAACTGATTTCGTACTTAAAAGGATTTTGGCGCTTTCTTTTGCTATTTGTTCTTTATTCATGATTTCTCTTTTGTAAATTGATAATTATTGGCTGACCCATAAAATGCGTGCGATCCAGCTTATTTCATTTTGAGGTATCTTACGATTTTCATGGTTAGGGTTTAAGGATAAAAGTTCAATAAGGCTTTCGTTCTGGTGGACCAACTCTTTCGCCATAACTTCACCATTAGCTGTTTTAACAATGACTCGATCCCCTTTACGAACAGATGATTTGGGAGAGACCACTAAAATATCATTTTGACGATATAAAGGTTCCATAGAATCTCCATTAATACGCAAGGCGTATGTTCCATCATCTTTAGATTCAAATTCAGGAAATTCAATATCATCCCAGCTATCCCCATCGGGATAGCCTTGTTCATCAAAAAATCCAAAGCTTCCTGCTTGAGCAAACCCAATAACAGGTATTGTTTTTTTCTGTGCTAATTCGCTTTCTTCATCAACTAGCGCAACAAATTCAACCATTTGTGCTCCTGTTGCATTGAGAATTCTTGAGATGCTTTCTGTCGATGGCCATCTTGGTTTTCCATCAGGACCAAATCTTTTACTTTTATTAAAAGAAGTGGGGTCCAAGCCGGATTGTTTGGCCAAACCCGATGGACTGTAGCCAAAGGTTGAGGCCAGACGATCAACAGCACGCCAAATTTGTTCATGTGTAAGCATGTATATCTCCTTAACAACCGCTCTAGGATTAAACTCCCATTTTTAAAAGTAAATGTAAATAGGAAAAAATTCATATTATTTCTTGACAATAGGTATATTATCCTATTTATTGGTATTAATGAACAAGATTTTAAAAATAAGAAAGAGCGGTATGAACAAAAGCAAACACAAAAACCAACATGATAAACAGACTGTGCCATTTGGAGATGCTACAGAGGCTTGGTTCTGGTTTATTAAAGCACAAGAAGCACGAAATGATGGTGCGCGATATACCGCTGGAATGTCTCTTTTACCTCGTCCTTGTGAGCCTTCTGATTTTTTAAAGATTTTAGATCGTCTATATAGAAATAGAATTTTACTAAGAGATCATTTCTTAGTTCTAAGACACTATGGGCGTCGGCAGCTTGCTCCTGACAATAGGCGTGTGAAAGAATCTATTGCCTTTAAATTATGGAACGAAGCCTTTGAAAAAATTGAGCCAATATTAATCAAGAAAAATATCGTTCAAAAAAAAAGCGCCACCATTTTTTATCCGGCTGAATTTAAAAATAATGAAAATTATAAAAATGAAGCTTTCAGATAATGGAAAGAAAAAATAGAAGATTGTGGGTCGCCTTTACAGGGAAGACAGATATTTGGTATCTAAAATTTTTGAACAAAGAATTTAGGCATTGTTTTATCATTCTGGATGATGTGAATCATTGGATAACAATTGATCCGCTATCTTCATCAACGGAGATAGAGGTGATTAATAAAAAAGACTATTCCCAAGATTTACCCTCATGGTTTCAGGAAATAGGATTTAAGCTAGTCGAAACAAAATTTTACATTCCATCAGCCAAATCACTTCCTCTTAGATTATTAAATTGTGTGGAGATAGCTAAAAATATTATAGGCATTCAAAATTTTTTTATTCTAACACCATACCAACTTTTCAAATTTTTAAATCAAAACAAAAGAAAGGAAATAGAACATGGGAAGTTTATTTAGTAGCCCTAAAAGACCAAATATAAGACCAATAGTTAATTCTTCAACGCAGAATAAAGATATTGAGGTAAATCCCGCCACAGCTGTTATTGAAAGTGGAAACGTGAATAAAATACGCGAGAATAATTTATTAAAACGATCAAGAGGAACCACAGGAACAATTTTAACGGGTTTTAACGGTATTTTAGGTGACCAACCAGAGGGCATTCCTCAAAAAAAACTATTAGGAGAATAAATTGGATAAACAAGAAATAAAAAATATTAATGATCCTGTACATTTAGGTGCAATATTAGACCGATATGAAAGAGCCATTAATAAAAGAAAGCCATGGGAAGCTATTGTTCAGGAGTGTTACACTTATACGTATCCACAAAGATCTTCTTCCTCTTTGTTTGGATATAAATCAGGAAATATTAAAACAGACTTATACGATGCAACTGCAACAGATGCGGTTGATCAATTAGCGGCAAGTTTATTAGGAAATCTTACGCCCGCTTGGACACAGTGGTTTGGATTTAAAGCTGGGCCAGAGCTATCAAAAGCGGAATCTGAAAAAATCACACCTTTACTTGAAAATATAGCAAAAAAAATTCAATCGCACTTTGACAGATCAAATTTTAGCGTTGAAATACATCAATGTTTTTTAGATTTGATTATTGGAGGAACTGCTACATTATATGTTGAAGAAACTTTACCTGGCGCATTATCTTCCTTAAAATTTTCTGCAATTCCAATACAAGAAGTTGCGTTGGAAGAGGATGGTAATGGGTTTTTAAAAGGGTCTTTTCGTCATTTAAACTTAACATTATCACAAATTAAATCACGATATAAAGGTGTAGAGTTACCATTAAATCTAACTAAGTCTGGGGGTTGCGAAGTATCAAAAACCTTTAAAATTCTTGAAACGGTAATTCCTCAAGATAACGTTTATGAATTTTATGCTATTTTAATAGAAGAATCGAACCCACTCTTACTCTCAACAGGATATTTTGATCAGTCACCTGCTATTTCATTTCGATGGATGAAATCGCCCGGGGAAATATATGGTCGTTCCCCAGTAATGAAGGCGTTACCAGATATTAAAACAGCTAATAAGGTTGTAGAACTCATCTTAAAAAACGCTTCTATTGCGGTTACAGGTATTTGGCAAGCTGATGATGATGGTGTGCTCAACCCAGCAAATATTGAGCTTGTCCCTGGAGCTATTATTCCTAAAGCGGTCGGTTCTCAAGGGTTGCGGGCGTTAGACATGCCTGGGCGGTTTGATGTGTCGGAATTGATATTGAAAGATTTGCGTCAAAAAATACGTGATTCTTTACTTTCTGACAAATTGGTGAATGTTATTGATAAGCGTATGACTGCAACAGAAGTATTAGAGCGATCGTCACAGATGGCTTTATTATTAGGGGCAACATATGGACGCTTACAATCTGAATTATTAACACCTCTTATTCTACGCGCTTTTAATATATTAAAACGACGTGGTGAAATTCCTGATATTGATTTGGATGGCCGAACTGTTGTTATAGATTATCGTTCACCATTGGCCAAAGCCCAATCACAAAAGGATATTCAAAATATATTTTTGTGGCTTGATAGTGTTAAGTCTATTGGGGGATCAGCATCTCAATTTGTTGATGTTGAAAAAACAGTTGAATATATTGCGGATACTCTGGGCGTTCCCAAAGATTTGGTTGCTAAAAATAATACTTCTTTAGAATATCTGGTATCAAGCTTACCTAATCTGGAGGTTAATAATGCTTAATTTTCTTAGAAAATCACCTATTGATGCTGTCAATAACTATTCAGAAAATATTGAAAATGCACGTTATTTTTCGAAAGCTGATAGAAGTGATATTGAAAAAATATTAAAGCGCGTTTTCCTCACTGAAGATGGGAAAAAAGCATTAGCATACTTACAGTTTTTAAGTACCTATAAAACACTTAATTATAACGCCAGTAAACAACATCTTTATTACAATGAAGGGCAGCGCGCCTTTGTAGCAAACATAATAAAAATCATTTCAACCTAAATATACATCATTTTAAAAGGAGAAAATATAATGAATGATACATTACTTGATGATGAAATTCCTGAAAAATTCAAAAATAAAGAAACAGGAGAAGTAAATTTAAATGCAATGGTAAAGTCTTACAAAGAATTAGAAAGTAAGATGTCAAAAAGCCCCGCTTTGCCTGAAACCGCAGAAGAATATTGCGTGGATTGCGAACATGGTTTATTTCAAGATGATAAAGAGCTTAACCAAAAAATGTTTGAAAAGGGGTTTAGTCAAGATCAGGTTCAGTTTGTTTACGACATAGCTGCTGAAAAATTGGTTCCTTTAGCGGTAGAAATTGCTGGTAATTTCCAAGCAGATCGTGAGATTGAAAAATTAGTAGAGCATTTTGGTGGAGTAGAGAAATGGAAAGAAATTTCTAAACAGCTTTTGATCTATGGACAAAAAAATCTTTCAAACAATGTGCTTGATACACTGACTAGCTCATATGATGGGGTCATTGCACTTTATAACATGATGAAAGGGAATGAACCTATGATTAGTTCTGGAGAAGGTAATCTTGTAGGAGGGTCCGAGAGAGAAGTGCAATCAATGATGCGTGACCCTAAATATTGGCGTGATAAAGACCCATCTTTTATTGCAGAAGTAACTCAAAAATTTGAAAGCCTTTACGGTAATAAGTAAAGCTATTTAAATATTATAAAATAAAGGCCCTTGAAAGAGGGCCTTTTATTAATCAACAATTTAATTACTTATCTTTGGGAATTTGCAAATTCCTGAGCCATGAAATCATCCAATACATGTTGGAATTGTTTATCAACTTGCTGTGTCAACGGTGCAAATTGTAGGGCGAACTTGCCATTTCCCTTGCGCAACACGCGTCCGTTGTGTGATACGTTCATGATCTTATCAGCCACTTTAAACTTAATTGTTATTTCTTTAACTTCGTTGATGCCAAAGGCACGATCATCACCATGTAATAAGATACCGCCCTGGCTCCAATTTTCTACTGGATAAGACATGCTGTCGATAATGGCTATGCAACTATCAATTTCGCGGCGCTCATGCGAGCGACGTGAATCAATGTCGTCATTACTGGCTGATATTTTTAAGCCTTCTAAAATGTCAGTAATCATAGTTCTCCCTTTGTTAAAACCACTTTATATACATAAAAACTAAAATAAAAGAAAAAATTTAATTTTATCCCTTGACAATATAGGAATATATTCATATATTGTTTTTATCAACGCCACAAAAGTATATTTTTTACTTAAATAAGCGTTTTTTCCCGATATTAAAATCAGAGAACTATTTTGCCTGATTCTCAAAAAGCCATAAATAGCGGCTAGCTATTCTATGAAAACTTTACCTATGCGGGATTTATTTTCAAAACAACATATATTCAAGGAGAATAAATTATGCCAACTATTGATCAGGCTTTTATTAAACAGTTTGAACGTGAGGTCCATGAAGCTTTTCAACGTCAAGGTTCAAAATTACGCAACACAGTAAGAACAATCAACAATGTTAAGGGATCATCTGCCGTTTTCCAAAAAGTTGGAAAAGGGACTGCGTCTACGAAAGAGCAACATGGAATGGTTCCTGTGATGAATTTAGACCATTCAAATGTTGAATGTGTTTTACAAGATTTTTACGCTGGTGATTGGATTGATCACTTAGATACTTTAAAAACAAATATTGATGAGCGTCAGGTCATTGCAAATGCAGGTGCAAATGCATTGGGACGTAAAAGTGATGAAATGATTATTACCGCTTTAGAAGGTGCAACAGAAAATGTAATTAATGACGGTAATGTAGGTCTTACGAAAGATAAAATTTTAGAAGCGTTTGAAACATTTGGTTCTAGTGATGTGCCTGATGATGGGCAGCGTTTTGGTGTAGTCGGTTGGAAACAATGGAGCGATCTTTTACAAATTGAAGAATTCATTAATTCTGATTATATTGGACAAACAGATCTACCATATTCAGGAATCACGCAAGCGAAGATGTGGCTAGGAACGGTCTGGGTACCCCATTCTGGATTGCCTCTTGATGTTAATGATATTCGTTCTTGTTATTTCTATCACAAAACTGCGGTAGGGCACGCAGTGGGTAATGATATTGAAACTGATATTAGCTGGCATGGTGATCGTGCTGCTCATTTTGTCAATAATATGATGAGTCAAGGGTCTGTCCTTATCGATGAAGCAGGCGTTATTAAAATTGGATGTGATGAAACGCCTGATTAAAACACCTTCGTTCAACTATAAACACAATTAATAATCATATTACGAGTATTTTAAAATATGAATAATGTGGTTTTACTGAATGTAGATATAGATAAATTTTCTGTTACTATTGAACAGATACTTCACATGATGCCGTTATGCTTATTCCTTAAAAAATGTAGAATATTGCATAGCTATAAAGCTTGAGCCTGAATTTATTTCTTTTGCTCGCTTTGTCCTTCCTTCGTTTGGCATCATTTTATTTATATCTCATCCCTGATGGCTCTCCTTTTTTATAAAAGGGGGGCCATTAATTTTTTTTAAAGGAATATATACAATGGCTTTAACAAATATTGAAATTTGTGCGCGCGCACTCATCCGTTTGGGCGCAAATCCTATAGCAGAATTTAACGATGGATCATCAGAGTCAGAGATAGCATATGCTTTATATGGTTCAACAAAAAATGCATTGCTTTCTTCTTATCCGTGGTCTTTTGCAACACGGCAAATAACTTTATTGCCATCTAACGCAAATCCTATTGCAGACTATTCTTATGCGTATGATTTACCCACTGATATATTAAGGGCTGTTTCATGCGGATCAGGTAGACGTGGACGTGGTGTAGAGTTTAAAATATTAAACGGGAAGCTACATACAAATTACAAAGACATTATTTTTACCTATATTGCAGAAATAGATGAAGAATATTTTCCTCCATTCTTCTCTTCTGCACTTATTACTAAACTGGCTTCTGAATTTAGTATTCCTATTACAGAAAGTACGTCACGGACTGAAATGCTTTATAATTTAGCAGAAAAAGAAGTTGAAAAAGCACGTCTTATAGATGCGCAACAAGATACCCCAAATCGTATTGAAAATTTTACCCTTATTGATGTGAGGTCATAACATGACAAGAATTCGACAAGTTGAAAGTAATTTTACTGCGGGTGAAGTATCAAGTGATTTGATGGGAAGAGGTGATTTAGTCGCTTATGCCAATGGAGCTGAAAAAATACGTAACATGTTCATACACCCGACAGGGGGTTTAACAAGACGTGCAGGATTAGAGTATATTGATACAGCATCAGGAGACGGACGATTAATCCCATTTGAATTTAATGCTGAACAAACATACTTATTAGTTGTTACGAGTGAAAAAATTGATATTTATTATAATGATGTAAAGATTGATACTTTGCTAACGCCTTGGCTAGAGGACGATATAAAACAGCTTGCGTGGACACAAAGCGCGGATACTTTACTTTTAACCCATCCTGATTACCCGCCTAAAAAGCTGTTAAGAAATAATGGTAATTTATTTGCTTTGGAAGATTGGGTATTTCATGAAGAAAAATTTACTATTTTTCAACCATATTATAAATTTGCCAATAGTGATGTAACAGTAACCCCAGATGATTTAAAAGGGACGCTTACTTTGACAGCATCTGCTGATGTATTTACCCCTGATCATGTTGGTATACGCCTTCAAATTAGTGGTGAACAGGGTGATATTGTTAGTTTTATTTCACCTACACAAGTTATGTTAGAGATGATACGTGATTTACCTTCATTGGATGCGACTATTGATTGGCAAGAACAGGTATTCTCTCCCTTGAGAGGTTATCCCACTACTGTTGCGTTTCACCAAGACAGATTAGTTATAGGAGGGTCGCGTGATTTACCAAATAGATTATGGCTATCAAAATCAGGAGACCTATTTAATTTTTATTTGGGAACTGGGTTAGACGACGAAGCAATAGAATTTGCAATATTATCTGACCAAGTTAATGCGATAAGAGGCATTTTTTCTGGACGTCATTTACAAATTTTTACAAGTGGTGCTGAATGGATGGTTACAGGAAGCCCACTTACACCTACAACGGTTCAACTAAACCGTCAAACACGTGTTGGATCCGTAATAGATAGATATGTGCCGCCTGTATCTGTTGATGGTGCAACGGTCTTTATTGGGCGTAACGGTCAAGAAATTAGGGAATTTTTATATACAGATATTGAACAAGCATATACAGCGGTTGATTTGGCTTTAGTATCACGTCATATCCCTGTTAATGTAATTGATCAAGATTACGATGCAAAAAGAAGATTGGTTTTTGTTGTTCGCGATGATGGGAAATTTGCCACTATGACATTCTATCGTGCTGAACAAGTAAGGGCTTGGACGCTTCATGATACCAATGGTTCAGTCCTAGCCGTTACTGTTACAGGAGATGATGTTTATTTACTAATCCGAAGAGATGATAAAATTTTTATCGAAAAATTTAATCAAGATATTGGTCTAGATTCCGCTCTAACTTGGGAAAAGGAAACGGCCCAATTAAACTGGTCTGGACTTGATCATTTGGAGGGGCAAACTATTTCTGTAGTAGCTGATGGTATAGCCTTGATAGATCAATATCCTGTGACAAATGGACAAATTACATTATCGATGCCTGCTCAAGAAATTATTGCAGGGCTAAAATTCACGAGTGAGCTTACCCCTTTGCCGCCACCTTTAAATGAACGCTTGGCAAATAGAAAAATTAGGCTTATTGAAGGATTGTTTCGATTGCAAGATTCCCAAATATTGCAATTAGATGTGGGACAAGGCTTGCGCAATATTTCGTTATCAAAATGCGGCCAAATTACAACTTCAAATGAAGCATTGGATAAAGTTTCTGGCGATGTAAAAGTGCGCGCTTTAGGATGGCAAAATAACTGCCAAAAACCTTTATGGCATATTAAACAAGATGAGCCTTACCAATTTACACTTTTGGCTGTCAGCCTAGAGCTTAAAATAAATGATTAACAAATAGGAGACTTATAATGGGCAATATAGCACCCGTTGCATTACAAGCTGTACAAGCTTTTCAAACGATATCATCCGTAGCGCAAGTTTTTGATGACAGTAATAATGAATTATCAATACAGCAACTAAAGCAGCAGCAAGCATTACAGCAACAACAAGCCACGCAAGATGCACAATTAGCGCGTGAAGAAATAGCGTTAAAATCCGCAGATGCGGAACGTTTAAGAAAATCTGCCTTAAAGCGTGCCGTTGCAAGCCGCCGTGCAGAATTTGGAGCGAGCGGCGTGCGAAGCGGAGCAGGATCTTCACAAGCTATACTATTAGGGCTGTTTGATGAGTCTGAAGAAGAAAAGAAGCAACGAGAATTTCTAGATAATTTAAAATTAAAAAGTCTAGATCAAAATATAACACAGTTAAGCGCTATAAATACCTTAACCAAAACACAATTAGAACAAAGACAAAATTTGAAAAGAACATCTGATCTTCTAAGTAGTACAGATGATCTATTAAGCCTCCTGTAAAATTAATTACTTTTTAAAAGATCCTGTAATACTTTTTCGGAAGTTTTACCTTTAGGTGACATATTGTTATGAAGATCATTTGTATGTGTTTCTTTATAAATTTTTATACGATCTTCATTGGGTGTTTTTGTAACTTGAAAAGGGTTCTTTTGGGTATCCTTTTGGTTCCATGTTTCTTTGGGATCTTGTCTTTCTTTTTTTAGCTTATCCATATTATTTTCAAATTTTTTATACGTTTCATCTGCCAAAGCGATGGGCGTGAAAAGCATATTGATTAATGCAAAGAGTAAGGTTTTTTTCATTTTTTTATAAAATAGAAAAACGTAAGCAGTGTCAAACACCTATTGATATACCGCCGTATGGAAAATCCCATATTTAACAAATCATTAAGAATATTAGAGAACAATCTTGAAAACATATAACTTTAGGGAATTTTTAACGCAATGGAACAAACTGCAAAACTTCGAAACGCCGTCCATTCATACGAACATGGCAGATTGGCTAGAAAATTGCTACGAAACTGGTCAGACGCGGCTTTTGCTGATGGCGTTTCGTGCGTGCGGGAAATCAACACTTGTGGGGTTGTTCTCGGCATGGCTTCTATTGCGGCAACCGGATTCCCGCATCCTGGTCTTAGCTGCAGAATCGAACCTCGCATCAAAGATGGTTCGCAACATAAAGCGAATAATAGAATTGCATCCTTTTACGATGCATCTAATTCCCAATAAAAAAGATCAATGGGCTTCTGATAGATTTACAATCAATCGAGAGAAAGAGTTACGTGATCCTTCTGTTTTAGCCTGTGGAATAACTGGAAATGCAACAGGTAGTCGCGCTGACATTATAATTTATGATGATGTAGAGGTGCCAAACACATCCAATACACCTGATAAAAGAGAGAGCTTGAGAGAGCGATTACAAGAAAGTAATTTTATTTTAGCGCCAGGAGGAACGCAGCTTTATGTTGGGACACCCCATAGTTATTTTTCAATTTATGCAAAAAATCCTAGGTCTGAGGTTGGTGAAAATAACATTTTCTTAAATGGGTATAAGCGATACGAACAACCTATTTTAACGAAAAATAATAAAAGCACTTGGCCAGAACAATTTTCTTCTAAGATCATTGACCAAATTCGCAAACAATCAGGACCAAATAAGTTTGCTGCACAAATGATGTTAAATCCTGTCAATGTTCTAAATGGCCGTTTAAATACAGAGTTACTTCAATACTATAATAAAGATTTAGATTATTTAGAATCGAGACAGCGTATATATTTGAGTTTAAATAAACAAAAGTTAGTGTCTTGCAGCGCATGGTGGGATCCTGCATTTGGTGTTGGGGAAACAGGTGATAACAGTGTTCTTGCAATTGTGTTTTCAGATGAAAATAGTAATTACTATCTTCATCATCTTTCTTACATAAAAGTTCGCGCTAAACTGGGAGAGGATGAGGCAACACTCCAATGCCAACACGTTGCAAAAATAGCTAAGAAGTTTTTTGTTCCTTCTGTTGCGGTCGAAACAAATGGAATTGGTAAATTTCTACCTGCTATTTTACGAAGAGAAATATCTGCGCTTAATATTCCGTGTGCCGTTTTGGAAAAAACGAGCACTAAATCAAAAAGTGATAGAATCTTAGAAGCATTTGACGTGGTGCTTGCGGCGCAGGCGCTGTTTGTGCATGACAGTGTTAAGGATACCCCCTTTCTTCTTGAGATGTCGGAATGGCAGCCAAATAAAAAAGGGGTGAAAGATGATGGCATGGACGCAGTATCAGGGGCCTTATCTTTAGAACCGGTTCGAATTCAAAGATCTGTCGTCTCCGCACGACGAAAATGGTTTTTAGGTAGCAATACTTATACAGCAGATACTGACTTCAAAATTTAAATATAAAATGAGAGAGAATTTAAATGGAAACAATCCTAGATAGCGGATTGATATGGTGGATTAGTGTGATTGAAATACCTGCTATCTCAACATTATTTTTTTTGATATTAAGATTACGCGCGCTTAATGACCATAATATTACAGAGATACGCGGCCTTCTTGAGCTAAGAAATAATCAAATAAAAGAATCTTTATCTGCATTTCAATTAGAAACAGCACGAACCTATGCGTGCATTAATGATGTTAAAGACATTGAGCTACGCATCATAAAACATCTTCTGCGAATCGAAGAAAAGTTAGATAGAACCGCGATGAAAGCAGAAGTCTTAGAGGCCACAAATAATAAATATAATAGAAAGGAATAATCATGCTTCATTACTTATTTGGAAGAAAAGAAATAGAGAAAAAAACACAGAAAACAGTCTCAGTTTACGATGAGCAAAAAGAATATTACAAACAATTGGAAATTGACGTTTTGGCCCGTACCATTTTTGGCGAAGCAAGGGGAGAACCTTTGGAAGGACAAGAGGCTGTTGCTTGTGTTGTTTTAAATCGTGTAAAAATTGCAAAAATAAAAGGTCGATATTGGTGGGGAAATAACATTATTGGTGTTTGTCAAAAGCCATATCAATTCTCATGCTGGAATAAGAATGATCCAAGCTATAAAAGATTAACTTCGGTTACCGATAAAGATAAAAATTTTCAAGCAGCACTTCGTATTGCGAAAGATGCGGTGGAAGAAAATCTTTGGGACTGTACTGATGGCGCTACGCATTATCATGCTGACTATGTTGATCCGTTTTGGACCAAAGGGGAGAAACCCATAAAAAAAATTGGACGTCATATATTCTATAAATTAGTCGAGGTTTAATATGATCTCAACCGTTCTTGGTAAAATTGGATTACCGATACTAATTGAATTCGTCGCGCAGGCTTTGGGGCGTGTTGACCACCCTGTTGCCAGCAGCGCAAAAAAAGCTTTAGAAGAAGTTGAGGCCGCACTTGCTGGAGGGCTTATTTCTAACGAACAAATGGCTGAAGCCAATAGACACGCTGAAGAAATGGCACGTATTAATATGCAACAATATGAAGCAAGCCTATCTGAAATTAATCAATCTTTACGCGCAGAAATTGCCTCTAACGATATATATGTTCGTCGTATGCGCCCTACCTTTGGGTATTTAATGGCGGCAACATGGGCGGCGCAAATGTTTGGAATTGCGTATGTTATAATTTTCAAAACTGAAACGGCTGCTTACGTTATGACTGGTATGTCTGCGCTTAGTACTATTTGGGCGGTCGGCCTATCTGTTCTGGGCATATATGTTTATAAACGTAGCGAGGATAAAAAGATATTAAATCTGCCGATAGGTAGTGTTTTAGAGGCTAAAATAGATAAAAATATTATTCCCAAAGCGATTAAAACAAACACTAAAGAAATTCAGTTAAACGATTAAGCGTTTTTTGTTGAGCTGCCGTTCACGGTAAATCATATACAAACCCGCCATTACGACTAATATCAGACCTATAATTGTCGTGCTCGTCGGTATTTCATTGAAAAATAATATTCCTAATAAAACACCCCATATCACTTGGATATATACAAAAGGTGCAACGCTGGCAGTACTTTTTGCATTGGCAATAGCATACGTAACAGCGCCTTGAGCGGCCAAAACCACTAAAGAGTTCATAATAAACCAGCCCAAATCATTTATTGCAATTGGCTCAATATGTGGGATAGAAAGAGGTATATTGACCGCTAGTATCCCTAAATATGGATAAAGAACAAATAAAGGAAGATATTCGTTTTTACCAACTTTACGAATAACGATAGTGCCGAGCGCAATTGAAATTGCCGCGGCTACGGCAAACGCAATGCCTACATTAAACGCATTAAACTGAGGGCCCAATAAAATAATTACCCCTAAAAAACCGATAATCACAGATACCCATCTATGAAACCCAACCTCTTCTTTTAAAAATAAAATGGCGAGTATCACGCTTATAAAAGGGGCTGAAAAAGTAATCCCGTATAAATCAGCAAGGGGAATATATGAAACACCATTGACAACCCCCGTAGCCGTAACGGCAATGCACGCGCCACGCGCCATTAACCATTTCCAATTTGGGCTCAAAAAACCGCGCCATCCTTTGCGCATAAGAATCCATAGCACAAGTCCAAATCCGCTGGTTAAACCACCAAATAAAAGTATTAGGGAAGGGTCATAACTTTGAGATAAATACTTACTCGTTGCATCTGCAAAGGCAAATCCAGTCCATCCCAACATAATAATCATAATAATTTTTAGGCTTTCGCCTTTAAGCTGGGACATATTTTTTCTCGACTGATTTTAAATACCGCGTATAGTTAATATGCGTTAATTTTCAATGAAGTAAAGGATTTTTCAATGTCTAAACCAACACCAATCACTATCGCTCGTGGGGACGGTATCGGTCCTTCCATTATGGATGCAACCTTAGCGATTTTAGAGGCCGCAGGCGCCAATCTTGAAATTGAAGAGATTGAAATTGGCAAGGCAGTATATGAACGCGGTGTTGCTGGTGGTATTGATGATGATGCATGGGCTTCCCTAAGGCGTACAAAGATTTTCTTAAAAGCGCCAATTACCACCCCACAAGGGGGCGGGTATAAGAGTTTAAATGTAACTGTGCGCAAAACACTGGGCTTATTTGCCAATGTTCGCCCTTGCGTTGCATACCATCCTTTTGTTGAAACTAATCACGACGATATGGACTTGGTCATTATCCGTGAGAATGAAGAAGATTTGTATGGCGGTATAGAATATCGTCAATCACAACAAGTAATGGCGTCATTGAAGCTTATTTCACGTCCGGGGACGGAGCGTATTGTTCGCTATGCGTTTGAATATGCGCGTGCCAATGGCCGTAAAAAAGTAACTTGTATGACCAAAGACAATATAATGAAAATGTCCGATGGTTTATTTCATAAGGTATTTGATGAAATTGGTGAAGAATACCCAGATATTGAACAAGATCATATGATTATTGATATTGGTACGGCAAAAGTTGCGGCACATCCAGGCATGTTTGATGTGATTGTATTACCAAACTTATACGGAGATATTGTTTCTGATGTCGCCGCAGAAGTAACAGGATCTGTTGGTCTTGGTGGCTCATCTAATATTGGTATTGATTTTGGCATGTTCGAAGCAGTTCATGGGTCTGCCCCTGATATCTCTGGTAAGGGGATTGCAAATCCATCTGGATTATTGCTCGGCGCGGTCATGATGCTTGTCCATATTGGTCAAACAGAAGTGGCAGAAAAGATTCATAATGCTTGGAAAAAAACAATCGAAGACGGTATTCACACAGGCGATATTTACCGTGAAGGGGTTAGTAAGCAACGCGCTGGGACAGATGACTTTACAAAAGCAGTTATAGAACGCTTGGGCCAAAAACCTACAACGTTAACCGAAGTTGAATATGATAAAGAAAGCAAAGGTATTATTCTTCCTCCTTTAAAAGAAATAAAAGAAGAAGATAAAAAGCGTGTCGGTGTTGATATTGGTTTAAATTATAATGGTAAAGCAGATGACTTAGCTAAACTAGTGCAGCCCTGCATTACAAAGAATTTAAAATTATCTCTTATATCCAATCGCGGTGTAAAAGTATGGCCCGATGGTGCGGCAGAAACATTTTGTACAGATAATTGGCGCTTAAGATTTGAGAGCTTAAATGATGAAAACGTTCGTACTTCGGAAGTTGTAAAGCTTATCGCTAACCTGAATGAAGCGGATATGAACTTCACAAGCGCATTAATGTTACATAGCTTTAATGGCGTAAAAGGTTATACGAAAGCACAAGGTGAATAAGTGAATAAAAAAAGCCTGCTAAAAAGCAGGCTTTTAAAATATTTAGATAAAATTACATTACAACATCGACCCATTCTTCGGCAGAAATGGATTTGTCATTGTTGTCGTCATATACCATGAAAGTTCCTGTAGCAAATTCAACTTTATCAATGGTTCCGTTCATATCGGTGTCCCACTTTTTGTAGATCCCCATATTTGCCACCAAAGATTCAATTTCGCTAGAATCCAAACGGTCATCTTGGTCTTTATCCCAATAAGAATAAGATTTTACTTCCATGTCTGAATTTGGCTGTGTATCGACATTAGTATAAAAATAAGTCATTGAATCTCCATCATATTCATCCGTTACAATGTAACCATCATTGTTAGAATCTAATGTTCTTGTTACATAAGTAGTAAATTCATTTGGCTCAATAATATTATTATTATTAACATCGTACGAATATGTTGTACGGGTTATTTTGATGCTATCTGCTGCATCATTTGCCGTGTCCGCTCCAGTGATTTTTACGGCGGTATCACCATCTATAATGACAGTTTTGTCCATTTCTTGTGCCATTCCAGCATTTGAAATCATGAGGGCGCCTGTTAAAGAAAGCACCATAAATTTTTTGTGTTTTATCATCATTATTCTCCTTCGAATTGATTTTTTATATAACGAAGGGAAAAGGGGTAAGTTCCCTTTTCAATGATTAAGATGCTGCTCTGACGGAATTTGCCAATAGATAAGTGATTGTCATTGGACCCACTCCACCAGGGACGGGTGTAATGGCTAAAGCCTTATTTTTGACTTCATCATAATCAACATCACCACATAATTTGCCATTTTCCATGCGGTTAATACCCACATCAATAACAATGGCGCCTTCTTTTACCCAGTCCGCTTTAACCATTTTTTCACGGCCTACTGCGGCGACCAATATATCTGCTTGTGCGCAAACTTTGTCTAAATCTTTGGTGCGGCTATGGGCCATCGTAACGGTACAATTTTCATTCAGTAATAATTGTGCCATAGGCTTTCCAAATAAATTTGATCGGCCAATTACAACGGCGTTTAAACCATTTAAATCTTGCTTTACTACTTTTATTAAATGAAGAGATCCTTGGGGGGTGCACGGCACATGACCATCTTCCATGCCTAAGAAAAGCTTTCCAGCATTGGTAACGGTTAACCCATCAACATCTTTTTGCGGTGCAATCATTTGCACCAAATCTTCTTGAACATCTCTCAAATGATTTGGTAGAGGCAATTGTAAAAGAATGCCATGAACGCTTTGATCTTCATTTAATTGATTTATTGTCTGTTCAATCTCTTTAAACGTTGCATCGTCACCCAAACGCTTTTCTGTACTTGTAATACCAACATCTTCACAAGCTTTTATTTTATTACGCACATAAACATGTGAGGCTGGATTATCGCCCACTAAAATTACGGCTAATCCAACTGCTTTGTTTAGTGCTTTGATGTCTGTTGCGATTTTCTCGCGCGCTTTTTTTGAAACATCTTTACCATTAATAATTTGTGCTGTCATTTTGTGCCTTCTAATACGCCATATTGGGGAAAATTAAAGTCGTTGCGATAACATTTTTTAAAATTGAAATCGCAAAAATAATTATTATGGGGGAAATATCAATACCACCAATTGAAGGAATTATCTTCCGCAATGGTTTATAAACCGGATCTGTGACTTTTTGTAAAACTTCAATAAATTTGCGGGCATTGGTATTTTGAACGTTCATAACGCCAAAAGCAATTAGCCAGCTCACCACGACCTGAGCGATAATGATCCAAAAGAAAATATCAAGTAAAAGAATAAGAATTTGTCCAATTGTGCTGCTCATTTAATTTTTCCAATCAATAATTTATTTAACAACTTTTTAAACGACTTCATGTATAATGAAAAGCTTAGATATTAAAAATTTCAGGAGTCTTCGTTGTTTGGATTAGAGTTAATATTAGCAGGTTGGCTTACTATGGATCAAAAACCAAATATACAACCTATATCGACCCCCGTCACTTGCAGAGCGCGAGATGTCCCACAAATTAATGTATCTCCTTCCAAAAGCCGCGTTCGCTATGACTTTACAAAACGTAAAGCAGAGCTTAATTCTGTTGATATTGATACTGTTTCCCCTTATGGGCCGCAACATACCACTCAGGTGAGTGGTCTTATGAGTGGTTCTATTCAGGTTAAGCATGAAATGCAATTTGAACATCAGCGTTATGAAAGCCTCAATCAAGGATGTCTTTATATACGTTCTGTCAGCGTCAATGTACATATTGAGCCTTTAATTTACATCGCAGCCGAATATCCAAAAGGTAGTTGTATGCATAACGCAGTCTTAGCGCATGAGCATAAGCATGTGCGTGAAGACCAATTAATTGTTAATAAATATACCAAAATTATTGGTCAAGCGATGCAACAGGCTGTGAATAGCCAAGGTGCTTCCTTTGGTCCTTACACTTTGGATCGTGTGCCGTTGGTTCAAAATAATATCCAAAATTCTTTGAATAAAGTGCTCAAAAAATATAATGATCGCATGAATGAAGAGCGCCGTAAAAGACAGCAGGCCATCGATAGCTTTGAAGAATATGAATCGATTGGCAAGCGTTGTCCAAAAACTTAAGCAGGTATTAGTTTTTAGGAGAAAAAATCTTCTAAATTTCATAATAATTTAATGTTTTAGTGAAAATATTAAATTTCAGTCTTTTTAATACGCTTACAGCGGTAAACAAATCATGATATTATATGGCTGAAATTTACAAATTATCCTGAATATCCAACAAATAATTCGATCCAATCAAACGAAGGAACAAAATTAATGACACGCACTGGCCAAGATACGATGAAAACGCGTCAAAATATTGATGTAGACGGTAAGACATACGCAATCTACAGCCTTAAAAAAGCGGCAGAACAAATTGGAGATATTTCAAGACTTCCCTTTTCATTGAAAGTGCTACTTGAAAACCTGCTTCGTCATGAAGATGGACGTTCGGTTACAACCGAAGATATCCAAGCAATCGCTGATTGGCTTAAAACAAAATCGTCTAAAAAAGAAATCGCGTATCGCCCTGCACGTGTATTAATGCAAGATTTTACAGGGGTTCCTGCTGTTGTTGATTTGGCGGCTATGCGCGAAGCTATGAAAAGCTTGGGTGGGGATGTTGAAAAAATTAATCCTCTTTCTGCGGTTGATTTGGTTATTGATCATTCCGTTATGGTTGATGCGTTCGGTAATGATCAGGCATTTGATACCAATGTTGAACGTGAATTTGAACGTAATGGGGAGCGCTATGAATTTTTACGATGGGGGCAGGATGCCTTCGATAATTTCCGTGTTGTTCCACCAGGAACAGGAATATGTCATCAAGTAAATTTAGAATATCTCGGACAAACTGTTTGGACAGGTGATGAAGAGGGCGGTGTCACCGTTGCATTTCCTGACACGCTTGTTGGTACAGACTCCCACACCACGATGATTAATGGCCTTGGAATTCTTGGTTGGGGTGTCGGCGGTATCGAAGCTGAGGCGGCAATGCTTGGTCAGCCTGTTTCCATGCTTATCCCCGAAGTTGTAGGTTTCAAACTAACGGGTGAGATGAAAGAAGGGGCAACCGCTACTGATTTAGTTTTGACCGTTACGCAAATGTTGCGCGCAAAAGGTGTAGTTGGTAAATTTGTTGAATTTTATGGTGATGGTCTAGATGCTATGTCATTGGCTGACCGTGCAACAATCTCAAACATGGCGCCTGAATACGGTGCTACATGCGGATTTTTCCCAATTGATGAAGAAACAATTCGCTATTTAACCTTTACAGGCCGTGATCCACATCGCGTTAAATTGGTCGAATCATATGCAAAAGAGCAAGGATTTTGGCGTTATGAAGGGCATGAGCCGGAATTTACAGACACATTGCACCTTGATATGGCTGATGTTGTTCCCTCAATTGCAGGCCCTAAGCGTCCGCAAGATAGAATCGCATTAACTGACGCAGCAAAAGAATTTCACACCTTGGTTGATTCTAAACTAGCAATGAACCCTATCGGTGAAGAGGGAAAGCTTTTATCCGAAGGGGGGCAAATACCCGCACATAAACGCATAGAAATGATTGCTGCGCGTAATCATAATACGCCAAGTGACGAAGCCTATCCATTAGAAAATGGTGATGTTTGTATCGCGGCAATTACTAGTTGTACCAATACCTCTAACCCAGATGTGATGGTTGCTGCAGGCTTGTTAGCGCGTAATGCACTTGCTAAAGGTATGAGTGTAAAACCTTGGGTAAAGACCTCCCTTGCGCCTGGGTCACAAGTGGTGACAGAATATCTTGAAAAGGCAAACCTCCAAGATGATTTGGATGCACTCGGGTTTAACCTTGTTGGATATGGCTGTACAACGTGTATTGGAAATTCTGGACCATTAGATGATCCTATTCGTACCGCGATTGAAAAAAATGACTTAACTGTTTGTGGTGTTTTGTCAGGAAATCGAAACTTTGAAGGCCGTATTTCACCACATGTGAAGGCAAATTATTTGGCATCTCCTCCTTTAGTGGTTGCGTATGCACTGGCAGGTTCAATGAAAATTGATTTGTATAATGCACCATTAGGACAAGATAAAGATGGTAATGATGTATTTATGAAAGATATCTGGCCATCAAATGCTGAAATTAAAGAAACTGTCCAATCTTGTCTAACCAAAGAAATGTTCCAAGAACGCTATGCGGATGTGTTTAAAGGCACAAAAGAATGGCAGGCAATTAAAATGGATGATTCAGGAAAAACTTATGACTGGAAACCTTCTTCAACCTACGTAAAATATCCTACCTTCTTTGATGGGATGACAATGCAACTTGACCCTTTAGTAGATATCAAGGGCGCGCGCGCGTTGGCAATTATGGGTGACAGTGTCACGACAGATCACATCTCTCCTGCAGGGGCGATTAAACGTGATGGACCTGCTGGTGAGTACTTGCAACAACATCAAATTGCGATTAAAGACTTTAATTCTTTTGGCTCCCGCCGTGGCAATCACGAAGTCATGATGCGTGGCACGTTTGCCAATGTGCGTATCAAAAACCTAATGCTCGATAATGTTGAAGGTGGCTATACAAGATATATTCCAACAGGGGAACAAATGAGTATCTATGATGCAGCCATGAAGTATGAGCAAGATGGGACACCTTTAGTGGTTATCGCAGGTAAAGAATATGGCACAGGATCTTCTCGTGACTGGGCGGCAAAAGGGACAAATTTGTTAGGCGTTAAAGCCGTCATTACAGAAAGCTTTGAACGTATTCACCGCTCTAACTTGGTGGGGATGGGCGTTATGCCTTTGGTCTTTAAAGACGGTGTTACCCGCGAAAGCTTAAATCTTGATGGTTCAGAAACTTTTGATTTAACGGGTTTGGCCGGTGATATTAAGCCAAACCAAGATGTTACTTTGAAAATTACGCGCGCCAATGGAGACACTCAGGAGGTCACCCTTAAATCACGTATTGATACTGTTGATGAAATTGACTACTACAAAAATGGCGGCATTTTACATTATGTTTTGAGAAATTTAGCGGCGTAAAAGATTTAAAAAACCCAGTTTTTAGATTTTTCTCCTCCGTTACCATCATTTTCTTCTAATTGTGCCTGAAGGATAGTTGCGGCAGATTTCATTGCTGCAAATTTCATAGCGTTAAAATCAGGGCGCTCTGGCCGATATTTAACATTAAATTTACTTTCGTAACTGGTTATCGCGCGATTCAAATTACCCAAACGCGTAATACTGCGTTGCAATTTTTTGTCATCATCGGAATATTTTTCGATGAGTTTGAATTCTTTTCTCTGATCCAAAAATCCAACTTGAAACGCCAGCTGTATAGCCTCTAAAAAAGCGGCAGCAACGGTTAACGATGTATAAGGGTGAAGCTTTTGTGTATCATCACCCTGAGGCGTGGTCGTATAATTAAACGTGGTTGTCCCTGTGGCAGAGCGTGCAATGATGCCTGATTTTGCAATTTCTGGCGTTATATGGCTTACAAGGGCTATATTTGAATCATATTCAATCGATACTTTTTTACCTGCCTGCGCAAAAATATCTTCGGCTATTTTAATCGCTTGTGAATAGCTATTTAAGTTAGAGGCATCACATTGTTCAATAATATCTAAAAATGGATGATGCTTACCATCTTGAAATATAATTTTACCATTACAGTAAACCGCGATCCAAATATTTGGGTTCCATGCGCGCTCATATCCTTTGATGCAATCATCCCATAATAAATTCCAAGGAACAGGTTTTGATCTGTTAATAAGTGTTCCTCGTTCTGTGAATTCTTTAATAATAGCGGCAGATATGCGGGCACAACTATGCATATTCTGTGTTCTGACAACAAAAGTCTCGTTATCAATTTTATCTGGACTAACAAGAGGGATAGAAAGACGATTGCTCATCGCAATAATTTCATCTTCCCCTTTGTTTATAGGGTTAAGAGTAAATTTTTCACGCAATAATGAGGCTTTGAAATCATTCATTCTATGATTCTACCATATGAAAATTATATGGCCTATACCCAAAATTTTCTATTTTTAACCTGCTAAAGGCTCGTACCAATCACGTATCATACCTGCTTCTTCGCGGTCTTCGTGGTTAAAAGGCGCACGTAGGGACCCATGAAAATATTCATTGACCAGTTCTTGAAAATACTCTTCTTCGTCTTTTTTGTAAAAATCACACCAATGTTTGAACCAATCACTACCAGCACGGACATGTGTAATCTCATCCTCTAAGATAATTTTCAGCATATCTGCTGTTTCTTGATCGCCTTGTGATTCCATAAGCGTAATCATATTTGGCGTGACGTCTAACCCTCTGGCTTCTAATACCATAGGTACAATTGCAAGGCGCGCGGGAAAATTTTCTGCTGTTTTTGCTGCAGATTCCCAAAGACCGTCATGCGCGGGGTAATCACCATAACGACAATTTAGTTTTTCTAAACGATCTGATAACATCAAAAAATGTTTTGCTTCATCATCTGCAACTTTCAGCCAATCGATATAAAATTGAAGCGGTAAAGAAAATTCAATCCCCTCATAAAAATGCGAAAATCTTGCAATAATATCCCACGCCAAATCAATCGCATTAAGCTCAATATGGGATAATGCGTGTAATAAAATCGCTTTATTAACATCATTATTCCCCTTTTTTCGCTTTGGCATATCACGAGGATAGAGTAATTCTGGTTTTGCAGGGCGGGCAGGGCGGCTTGGCATTTTATCTGTTTTGCCTACTTGTTGCCCTTTAGAGTTGCGCCAGAAACTAGCATATTCTCTGGTTTTATATGCTTTTTCATGGGCATCCGATGTGGATAAAACGGCCAATGCGTAAGTACATAATGAATTTATATTGGAATTATTTTCAAATGACATATGTTAGATGTAACGCGAACACAAAAAATTATCAATAAGGGATAAAACATGAAAAAAATTATTTTGATACCACTCATAATATTAGCTGTAATTTTAACCATCGGCTTAATTGTAAATCAAATTCCTTCTGATGATGAGGTTTATGTTGTATCGATGAAGAATAACCAAGGCGATGAAATTGGAACAATCAAACTTAGTGAAACCAAGGCAGGTGTTCTTATGAATTTGGATATGAGCGAATTAACCCCTGATGGAGAACACGGCTTTCACGTGCATGAAGCCGCAGATTGTAGCCCTATTGAAAGCTTTGTAAACGCGGGTGATCATTATAACCCAATGGATAAGGCGCATGGTATGAAACATCCCGAAGGGCAACATGCTGGTGATATGCCGAATTTAAGGCCAGATGAAAAAGGCATTTTAAATACTAGTGTACTTAACGTTAATGTCACATTAAATGATGAAATGGAAGATGCGGCGCGTTCACCACTATTTGACGAAAATGGTTCTGCTTTAGTGATTCACGCTGTGGCTGATGATCATATGAGCCAGCCAAGCGGCGCAGCAGGGGCACGCATCGCTTGCGGAGAGATAACCCGCAATTAAACAGTAACAGTGATCAATAATAAAAAAAACCGCCTTTATAAGGGCGGTTTTTTTATATTTAAGTGTTCATTATGGCTTAATAATCGCACGGCCATTGACGGTCAATGAAATAGTGCTCTCTCCTGCTTCTGCAACAGGCGCGGCCATTTTGCTCGACACCATATCCATTGCCATTTCAGCATGGGCAAAATTACGTGAGGACTGAACATAGTTGTTGCTTTGAGTGTTAAGCTCACGAATTTCGGCTGAGGATTTACCTAATGCTTTTGCCACACGATTGGCGCGTGAGGATAATTCTTTAATAGCAACTTCCATTAAATCATCTTGAATTTTCACGGCTGTTTTGGGGTCTAATGTGTAATTAAGTCCAACCATTTTCAAACCCATTTCCTGAATATCACCCGCCAGCTTAAGAATTTTTTCAGAATCTTTTGACTTAAATGTTAATGTTTGTTGCCCATACCATTTCTTTTCTTTGGTACGCTGATCGGTTCTTTCATATACATTGTAGGATCCTGTATTAACTTTAACTATTTCTTTGTCTTCTTTTTTCGCTCGGTCTAATGCTTTTTTCATCGCTTCGTTAATTTCATTTTGCAATTTTGTAGCATCCTTATTCTCTGCGGAGTAACGAAGGGTCGCAACCAATAAATCCTGTTCCACCTCTTCGCTAACTGTTGCGCTAATGTTTAAAATAACCTGCCCATCGGGTAAAGTTAAAATAGGATCTTGTGAATCTGCTTTGGCAATAGAAGAAAAAGGGAGAAACGTGGCAATAGCCAATGTTGAGAGTAAAAGTGGGCGCATAAATATGTCCTTTCATAATAAATGTAGATTATTTTAATCCTTTAAGGACTTAAAAACAATATAAGTATTAAACCCGCCTTTTTTGGAAAGAATAGGGCACATAAAAGGTCATGTTAAGGCATCTTACTTTCGTCAAACTTCATCCTTTTTTGATGCGTAACCTTGCATGATCGTCAATCATAAAAGGAGAAAAAATATGATACGTAAATTTTTAATATTAACGGCCCTAATAACAATCCCTGTTATGGGTATGAGCAATTCTGCAAAAGCGCATGAAGTATATCCATCCAATAATGGCAGCTTCTGGTCTGTTGTTTTTGGTAGTAATGCAGAGCCTCAAAAACATCATCATACGCATAAAAAAGTAGTTTATAAAAAGCACCATGATGCTCATAAAAAATATGGGTATTACAAACATGATGATAATCGCTACGCTAAAAAGCATTATAAAAAAAGAGCAGCATATAAAAAATCGCATCAAAGCCATTATCGTAACAATCATCAATACCATAAGAAGCAATATAAAAACCATTCTTCTTACAGATCATCAGATAGACATTATGATCGTAGATATAAGTGAAATAAAAATCATCGCTAAGAAGTAATTTTTAAAAACGAACTATAACGGGAAATATTTTCCGTTATAGTTTTTTTAAACTACCGATCATCACCCATCTTAAGCGCATTAATAAACGCGCTTTGCGGAATTTCAACATTCCCATATTGGCGCATTTTCTTTTTACCTTTTTTCTGCTTTTCCAGCAATTTACGCTTACGGCTAATATCGCCGCCATAACATTTTGCGGTCACATCTTTTCGAAGGGCACTGATATGCTCCGCCGCAATAATCTTACCGCCTAGGGCTGCTTGAACAGCAATCTTAAACATTTGACGTGGGATTAATTCTTTTAAACGCTCACATAACTGACGGCCTCGTCCTTCTGCAACGTCACGATGGACAATCATGGCAAGGGCATCAACAGGTTCTTGGTTTACACGAATTTCTAATTTTACCAAATTATTGGGCGCGTATCCATCCAATGAATAATCAAATGATGCATACCCACGTGAGATAGATTTTAATCGATCATAAAAATCAAAAACGACTTCGTTTAATGGAATGCGATAAATTAACATTGCACGATTACCAGCATAATTTAATTCAACCTGTTCGCCGCGACGCTCTTCACAAAGTTGCAGCAGGCCGCCCAAATATTCATCAGGCACCAAAATTGTCGCCTTAATCCAAGGTTCTTCAATGCTTTGAATTCTTTGTACTTCGGGCATATCGGCAGGATTATACAGCTCAATTTGTGATCCATCGGTAAGGTTGATTTTGTAAACAACACTTGGTGCAGTCGGGATAAGGTCGAGGTCAAATTCCCGCTCTAGTCGTTCCTGAATAATCTCCATATGCAACAGCCCAAGGAAGCCGCATCGAAACCCAAGGCCAAGCGCTTGTGACGTTTCTGTTTCATAATGTAGTGAGGAATCATTCAGCGCCAAACGCCCCAAACTATCGCGCAATTTCTCATAGTCACCCGCATCAGCAGGGAAGAGGGAGCAAAAAACCATCGGAACAGATGGCTTAAACCCGGCCAGCCTTTGTGAACATTGACGTTTTTCATCAGTAATTGTGTCACCAACTTGTGTTTCGCTAATATCTTTGATGGAAGCTGTGATAAAACCCATCTCACCAGGCCCCAAAGCATCGAGGAGCACGTGTTTAGGGGTAAAGATACCAACGCGGTCAATTTCGCGCGTGGCTTTTGTGGCCATAAATCTGACCTTTTGCCCTTTACGCAAATATCCGTCAATCACACGTACCAAAATCACAACGCCCAGATAAGTGTCATACCAACTATCGACAAGCAAGGCTTTGGTTGGGGCTTCTGTATCACCGCTATGGGGTGGGGGCAGGCGGGTAATAATCGCTTCCAATAATGCGGGAATATTCTCCCCCGTTTTTCCTGAAACGGGTACGGCGTCATCCGCTGGTAAGCCGATAACATCTTCAATTTGCTCTTTGGCTTTGTCGATATCTGCCGCGGGCAGGTCTATTTTGTTAATAACAGGCACAATCTCATGATTGTTATCAATCGCTTGGTACACGTTTGCCAAAGTTTGCGCCTCAACCCCTTGGGTCGAATCTACAATCAAAAGTGAGCCTTCACACGAGGCGAGGGAGCGGGACACTTCATAAGAAAAGTCAACATGCCCAGGCGTGTCCATTAAATTAAGCTGATATTCAATACCATCTTTCGCGGTATAGGCAAGGCGAACGGTTTGCGCCTTGATTGTGATACCGCGTTCGCGTTCGATGTCCATGTTGTCAAGGACTTGCTCGCTCATTTCGCGCTCTTCCAATCCGCCACATGTTTGGATTAAACGATCGGCTAGCGTGCTTTTCCCGTGGTCGATATGGGCAATAATCGCAAAGTTACGAATATGTGCAAGAGGCTTTGTTTCTGGTGTTTTTGACATCTGTCATTTCTATACAAAATTGAGCGTATAGACAATAAAAATCCCCCTATAAATAAATGATTTAAAGGGG
>CAYGUV010000001.1:200802-304348 GCA_964353185.1 uncultured Micavibrio sp.
AAAATTGAGCGTATAGACAATAAAAATCCCCCTATAAATAAATGATTTAAAGGGGAATAAATGTTTTAAGAATTAGTTATAAAGTGTTTGCTGTATATGCGACGCCTGTTGTTCCATTCATTTGTGGCTCTACAGGAGCGTGATTTAGATTGGCTGTTTGAATCTCACCATTATGTGCCATAGCAAAATCTCTGCTTGTCGCTGGCGTTACAGAGGATTGTCCTGACGCAGTTGCCATTGGATTCTCACCAGTATTAACAGCAGCAGAGCTGGCAGCTATGCGTTCAGACATGTTTGCGCCCAATCCTGCATAATCAGTTGATGCAAAACCAGTGTGTGATTGTTCTTCAGGAAGTACACTGCCAGCTACTTGATTTTCAGCTACATTTATACCCGTTGTTTGTTCAGGAAGTGTTTGTACTTCACCAATTAGAGCAGGGTCTTCTGGAAGAGCAGGCTCTTCTGGAACGAAAATATCAGGGTGTGGATTGTCTCTTGGGGCAATAACCTCTGGCGGTTGATTTCTATCTATATGATTTCCAACAGTTGTTGCTGATAGTTGTGAATCATCATTTCCAAATCCAAGATCTCCAAGTTGAAAATTCTGAATTGTGTCCATAAAATCAGCAAGGCCATCCATGCCCAAATCACGAACAATATCTTCAAGGCCATTCCACAAATTTTCAAAGGTGTCTGATTTTATAAAATCAGCTAATCCGATTACGCCTGCTCCTACGACTCCACCAAGTATTGCATTTTTGAACGTTCCTGTTAGGCCCGAGCCATCTTCTGTCATCAAGGCGCCAAATAAAGCACCAGCACCTGCTGCTGTGCCATACGCACCATCTGGCATATATTCGCCAATTTTCGCCATGATGCTTTCTTGGACTATGTCTGAAACTTCTTCTTTTGATAATCCTAGGTCAGTTAAGGCATCTTTTACATTGCCAATATTACTTAAGCCATTTGCTAGCCCGCCGTTTTTTAACGCAGTTAAGGATGTTTGAACGGCATCGATATTTTCCCAACTAACGTCATCTCGTGTGGCAATATTATCAAAAATCTTTGTGCCAATCGCCGCCATACCAGGTACGGCCAATATTGTGTTTAATGATCCAATCTGTGAGCCATCTGCGCCACCGGTCTCCATTTTTGCGGCTAGGGCATCTGCAACGCTTGGGTCAGTAACCATTGCTTTGGCAAAGCTCTGTGCTAGTTCTGGGTTATCTGCAAAGTTTTGTGAAAGCTCAGCAAGATCAGCATCATCAGGTGCAATTTGCGCCATAACATCAGGGTTTGAAATTTGTTCTGCGATAATTGATTGCATTGCTTGGTTTGCTTCAACTTCGCTAAAGCCAACTGTTTGTAATCCTTCACGAATTGTATCTAAACCTTCTGCACCTTTTTTAATGTCAAATTCAGCAATGGCTTTTTCAGCAAATTCAGAAACTTGATCGAGTGTGATGTCATCTGACTTTAAAACATTCTCAATTGCTTTGGTCATGACGGCTTGCGTAGCAGGGCTATTCTCTAAAATTGCGGCTTGTTTTTCATCTGTGATGAAAGTTTTAGTGGCTGCTTGAACAATTTCTTCTGGGCTTTTTGTCTTTAAAAATTCTTCAGTACGCTGGATCACGTGACTTTTTGTATTATCTAATGATGCTGGAAGTACGGTTCTAGGGTCAAGTGTCGCTTTTTGACCGTTTATTACATGGTCGAATTCTGCTTCTGTCATGCCTATATTTTGAAAGAATTGTAATTGCTGAGCATCAATAAAATTAGCTCTGCCAGAAAAAGCGCCACCAGTTGACCACTCTTCAATAGTTGCATCTGAAAGTACTGAATCTGACATTTATATTTCTACCTCTTTATTTTTATAATTTATTATAATAAACATAATAGATTAAAATCAAATTAACCCGATTTATCTTTTTAAATCAGCGACTTAATTGTTTTCTAGTGCAATAAATGGTGCTGACCCATATTCACCATTTTGTGCTTTAACCGCAAGCTTGGCATAATTTCCAACTATTGGGTCTCCGCTCCAGTACCTATCCTTACGTGTTCTGTCCATCAAAGAGTGTACTCCAACAATAGAAGCGATGCCTAAGCCTAATCCTGCTAATGACCCTTGCTCTTGAACGGTTTTATTCATAAGCCAAGCAGAAGTTCCAAGCATTCCTAATACGGCGGCACCTTGTGCAACACCTAAAGGAACATTTTCTCCAAAGAATTCTATTTGTGTTGCCGCGCTGGTGAACGCGTCAACGCCATTTGCAGCTTTATTTAAAACAAAATTACCAGCTTCGGAGGCGTAGCCAGCAGCGCCAGTAAATAAAGATTTTATTGTATCAAGGACTGGTAACTTTTCTGCTATTGTTTCAAAGCTTGGTATATCAAAACCAGGTATATCAAAACCTGTAATCGCTGATGTTAATTGGCTTCTATACGCCCCACCATTGAAATATTGATCTGCGACCGCGAGGCCTACGCCTAAAGCGGCAGTGTTAAACAACCAACCGCGCTTGCCTTTATGTTTTCCCGCATTGGTAGATATTTTTCTGAGTTCATCAGGTTTTAAATCAGCAAAATGGTCAATATCTTTACCAGTAATTCCAGCTTTTTTGAGTTCAGATCTGGCGCTTTCAACGCTTAATTTTTCATGTGCTATTTCATTGGGGGAATCTTTACTCGTTCCATGCGAATCATATGTAGAAACTAAGCTAGCTTTTTGCTTTAAATCAGAGATTCTTTCTTTAGCGGCTTGACTGTAGTCTTGTGGTCTTAACGGGGAAACTCTTGAAAAAGTTGATCTGTTTTCTGCACGTACTTTTTTAACTTCTTGAACGGCAATTCTCTGTGCGAGGCCATATGCAGGATTCGCACTTCGGCCAAAAACGCGGGATAATAACCCCTGTCTTGGCGCTGTCTGTGTTGCGTTTGCGTCCATTAAATTTTCTTTCTATCCAACTTATATTAAGTCAAAGTTCTTTCAACGTGGGCGAGACGAGGGTCTACGCCTGCAAGCTCGTCTTGTTTAAATGCGTCAGGGAATGACTTTTGAATTGCTTCAAATATCCCAAATCCTGTTGCTGCGCCTACCCCACCAGCAACTGCGCCATTTCCGACGGCGCCAGCAGCTAAACTTGCAGCTATACCACTTCCAAAATAAGCAAGTCCCTGTTGCGTATTCCCTTCCGCGAAGCTTTTAATTGCTAATGCTGCTCCCCCTAAAATTAGAGTGAGCTGAGGACCTAAAAATGCAGAACTGAAAGTTGCCGCTAATGTTAATCCAGCGGCATCTCGGTAATCTTCAGGAATAAAAGATGCAATGCTATCCCAAGCACTATCTACTTCCTCAAGTGCGCTCCCCGCTGTGTTCGTAATCTTATTTAAAGTACCTTCAGGATTATTAACTGCATTGGTTATTTTTTCTTCAACAGATCCTGCAGCGTTTTTGAATATGTCCGTTTCCGTTAAACCTCTCAGAGGGTCCCGAATTAATGCTGGAGCTTGATCTATCGTATAACCTGCAACTTTACCTAATATTGTATCTCCCATTTTTTTCTCCGCTCTATCCCGCTGTTGGGATTAATTCTTTTATTTCTTATCTAAACTATACTGATTTATTTGTTATAATTACAAAATATCCTAAATTATCTATTTATATCAATATGTTAATCAAGTTTATTTTTTATATCTTTATGAGAATCGATTTATTTTTTCTCAAAACACCCTCTTAACTTGCCCTATTATATGGAAACGAAGTTAATGAGGCCTTAACGTTAGGTAAAATTCTATTCAATATGCATGATGAAATGCAAATTTATCAGTTTGCTTTTGTAAAATAAGGGGAATGCAGCTCCATAAGAGCCGACGCTGACATCTCGTAACAACCCACCCATACTGAATACAGGCGAATTCAGCACACATACTAACTATTTGAAAAACTTATATAATTGCCATAATGTTTCACGTGAAACAGTCTATCTAATTTAGCGTTCTTCGGTTTACCTAATGACGAAAATGTCTCATTCCCGTGAAGATCATCGCTAATCCGCGTTCATCCGCGGCTTTGATGATTTCTTCATCCCGAATCGACCCGCCTGGTTGAATGATGGCGGTCACTCCGGCCTCCGCCGCGGCGATTAAACCATCGGCAAAGGGGAAGAACGCATCACTGGCGACAACGGACCCTTTCGTGAGTAATGTGTCTAAACCTGCCGTTTCAGTGGCGTCTTGCGCCTTTCTTGCGGCAATACGGCTGGAATCAAGGCGGCTCATCTGGCCTGCGCCCACGCCCACGGTTGCGCCGTCTTTGACGTAGACAATAGCGTTTGATTTGACGTGTTTAGCGACTTTAAAGGCGAAAAGCATGTCGCGCATTTCTTCTTCGGTAGGCTCGCGCTCAGATACGATTTTAAGGTCGTCACGGGTCAGCACGCCATTATCATTATCTTGCACCAAAAGGCCCCCCGCAACCCGGGTCACCATTTTACGACTTTCGTGGATATTGGGCATACCGCCAGTGGTCAAAACCCTTACATTTGGTTTGGTTTTTAGGATATCAAGCGCCGCCGCCTCAACATCAGGGGCGATGATCACCTCGCTAAATGTTTCAATGATGCGTTTGGCAACAGCCGCGCTTAGGGTGCGGTTTAGGGCGATAATGCCGCCAAACGCGCTAACGGTGTCACACATAAGAGCGGATTCATAGGCTTCTAAAACGTTTTCGCCAATGGCAACGCCGCATGGGTTTGCGTGTTTAATAATGGCAACGGCCGGATCGTCAAATTCTGCCACCAATTCAAAGGCGGCGTCTGTATCGTTGATGTTGTTATAAGAAAGCTCTTTTCCTTGTATTTGAGTTGCAAGGGCTGCACCGGGGCGATCATGATCGTCAACCAAATAAAGGGCTGCTTGTTGATGGGGGTTTTCGCCATATCTAAGATTTTGCTTTAACGTTCCTGAGAAGCTAATGCGACGTGGAAAAGCGTTGTCTTCCAATTGCTTAGCAAACCAACTTGAGATGTTACTATCATATGTAGCCGTAAGGGCGTAAGCATTGGCGGCTAATTTTTGGCGAAGCTTAAAGGTTGTTGCGCCGTTGTTTTCTGCAAGGTCTTCAAGCACTTCGTTATAATCTTGGGGGTCTGTAATCACGGTTACAAATTCATGATTTTTCGCCGCAGAACGGATCATGGAAGGCCCGCCAATATCGATGTTTTCAATACAGGTGTCGTAATCTGCGCCTTTGGCCACTGTCTCTGCAAATGGGTAAAGATTTACGACAACCAAATCGATATCACCAATGTCATGGTCTTTTTGTGCTTTGACGTGATTTTCGTTATCGCGGCGGGATAAAATACCGCCATGCACCTTAGGGTGAAGGGTTTTCACACGGCCATCCATCATTTCGGGGAAACCAGTATGGTCTGACACGTCTTTAACATCAATTCCCGCATCCTTGATAGCCTTTGCAGTACCACCTGTTGAGAGCAGTTCTACGCCGTAATCACTTAATTTTTGGGCAAATTCAACCAAACCTTCTTTGTCAGAAACAGAAAGAAGCGCGCGTTTTATTTTCACGGCTTTTGGATCTTGAATTGTTTTTGGGGTAGGTTTTTGCGCGGCAGCGTTTGACATCGGATATTTCCATCATGTTGTTATAAGTATGAGAAGTTTTATAGCGTACAGACAATGAAACGCAAGTTTAAATCAATTGATGCAGAGTTATCACCATCAATAATATTTGACATAATAATTATCATTCTTTATATTGTTTGATATATGAAGATGTTTAAATAACTTCATAAATTTAATGTTTAGAAAGTAGTACCATGTTTCGCTTAACGTCAATATTTGCTTTAAAAGCTTTCTCAGCCTTTAGTGAACCTGAAATGCCTGTACCTGCAGAAGCCCCAGAACATGTGATACAGGTTCAGCAAACACAAGATGATGGAATGAAAGGCGGCAATCTTATCGATGACTCTTTAGCAGTATATCCCCCGCATATCAAAGAGTTGTATCAAAATATAGCGCGACAAACAAAGTATCAACCATGCGAGATTTTAGCAGAAGCGCAAGAACTATTGGCAGGTCTTCAAGAGGGTCGCCTGACATATTTAGGTATGAACGAAGAAAACCGTTTTGTAGAGCTTTCAGATTTAGAAGATGGCTCCATTCACTCTTTACATGGGCCGCATGTTTCTGCGTTGATACAATATTATGGCCCTAATCAAATCATGGATTTAGAAGCATTTAAGCAAGGTGAACCATATAGCGGTATTTTATATGAGGCTCTAGGTGAAAATCGAGATGCATATATTGGTGTGATATACAATCTTGTTAATACGTCCATGGCGGACGCCATGCAAGAGATTGACCCTGATATTACTGACAAAGTTCCAGGGGAACCTAATATAGGACAATGTTTCTTATCATCATTGTCATCTTTAGATTTAACGAGAGCTTAAGCCTCTTCCGTGTCTTGTTCACTTTCTGCTTCAGCTTCAACTAAAGGGCAATCAAGGGTGAATTCTATGCGGCCTTCAGATTCGGATTTGATGGAGATTTTAAAATCATAAGAATCGGCAATCACGCTGAGGGCATAGGGGTGAACTAAGCGCGGGTCTAAATCTTCGGGCTCAATATTTTGATTTAGGGCATCATTGACACCATCACGGATGACCGCACCGTCGCCTTCGGCAATAATGAGCGAGGCGTTATCGCCCGCTGGCCTGACGGAGATGTAACCGCCTTTGGGCAGTGCCTCCATCGCCAACATCATCGCGCCCATAAGCATTTTGCAATATCCAGGGGGAAGGGGATCTGGCCCTAATTTACCAAAAGGGTCCCATGCTTGGGAGATTTTGCCTTCGGCGCGAATAAGTTCGCCAAAAACTTTTTGCACGTCTTCGGGTTTTATATGGGGGTCACGCCCGCCTGCACCATAAGCAAGGCGGAAGGCCGCCAATTTTGCGGCGCTTTGCGCTGCGCTATAGCCAACAAGCTCTAAGCCATCTTCCATCCCCTCAGGGCCCATTTCGGTCATCAGTTCGATACCATTATTAATGGCGCCCACGGGGCTGATGATGTCGTGGCAAATGCGCGAGGCAAGCAGTTCAAGTACGGCGGCGGTGTGTTTGTTATCAGGCATGGTGTAATCTATCCTTATTACTTATTATATGTATTGAGAATTTCTTTTAAAGGGGCGGCAAGGTCGGGGTCATCAAGGCCATATGCAATATTAGCGGCGACAAAGCCAAGGCGGCCACCACAATCAAACATTTGACCTTCGTAACGCACGCCATGGAAGGCCTGTTGACCAATTAATTTGACCATCGCGTCAGTTAATTGAATTTCATCACCCGCCCCGCGTTCAAATTTTTCGAGGTGGTCAAAAATTTCTGGTTGCAAGATATAACGTCCAGCAACGGAAAGGGTAGAGGGCGCATCTTGTGGTAAAGGCTTTTCAACCACATCTTTGATTTCTATCGTATTTCCATTTTGCGCGCCGGGGAAAATGATCCCATATTTTTGAATATCTTCTTGTTTGGTTTCTTTGAGGGAAATTAAATTCCCACCTTTATCATTGTAAACATCAATCATTTGTTTCAAGCAGCCAGTTTTGGCTTTGATCAAATCATCAGGCAGTAAAACAGCAAAAGGCTCGTTATTAATAAGATTGCGTGCACACCATATGGCGTGTCCTAGACCGAGTGGTTTGGCTTGACGTGTAGTAAAGAAATGCCCTTCGGGCATAACGGATTCTCTTACTTTTTCAAGCATGTCTTCCTTGCCGCGACTTTGTAGTGTTTGCATTAATTCAGGTTGGAAATCAAAATGCTCTTCCAACATGTTTTTATGACGGCCTGTGATAAAGATAAATTCTTCGATGCCGGCTTCTTTAGCTTCTTCAACCACATGTTGAATGAGCGGGCGGTCGCCAATTGGCAGCATTTCTTTGGGCATGACCTTTGTCGCGGGGAGGAAGCGCGTGCCTAATCCTGCAACTGGGAAGATCGCTTTGCGAATAGGACGGAATGAAGTGTTGGTCATGATAATTTTATCTGGTTGCATGAAAATATTGTAACGCTTATCTTAAAAGCAGGGGCATGATACGTCAAAGGAAAACAATGGGAAAAACAATGGTTTATCGTGATTCAGGTGAAAAGTTAAAGGCTTTGCGTCAGGAAATGCAGCGTGAGGGCGTGGATGTGTTCCTAATTCCGCAAACGGATGAATATTTGGGGGAATATATCCCCGAATGCGCGCAAAGGCTTGCGTGGTTGTCCAAATTTACGGGATCTGCAGGTATTGGTATTATAGGCGTTGAAAAAGCATGCGTGATGAGTGATGGGCGTTACACCATTCAACTGGCGCAGCAAATTGATTTGGATTGTTTCGAAGCCGTTAATTCACAAGAAGTAACACCAGAAGAATGGATAACAAAAAACTTATCGGATAAAATTGTTATTGGATATGACCCCAAATTACATACCCCTAGCTTTATTCAAAGATTTGAAAAGGCAGGTTTAACCTTAATTCCTGTTCAAGAAAATTTAATTGATATTATTTGGCGCGACCGACCTGCGCCCCCTTGTTCAAAAGTATTTTTATTTGATGAAAAATATGCGGGGCAATCGGCCAAGGATAAAATTGAATTGATGCAATCATTTTTAGCGCGCGAAAAATGCGATGCACTTTTATTAACGTTGTCCGATTCTATTGCGTGGCTTTTAAATATTCGTGGCAATGATTTGCCTTATATTCCTGTTGCGTTGTCTTATCTGATTTTACCAAAAGAAGGCAAAACACAATGGTTCGTGGATGATGCCAAACTGAATAATGAAGTGGGGCAGGCATTAAATGATTTGGTTGTCCATTACCCGATAAAGGAGTTGAGCAATTCAATTGAGTCGTTCAAGGGTAAAACAATTTGGTACGATCCCAAAAGATCATCTGTTTATTTTAAAAACTTATTTAATGAATATAGAATAAATATTATAGAAGGGAACGACCCTGTTATTTTACCGCGCGCCTGTAAAAATATTGCGGAACAAAACGCGATGAAAAATGCTCATATTCGTGATGGTGTTGCGATGACTCGTTTTTTAAAATGGTTTTACACGCCGCAGAAAAATAAAGTGTGTGACGAATTATCCATTGAAAAAAAATTAGAGAGTTTTCGTGCGCGCGCACCTGAATATAAAGAGCCAAGCTTTAATACAATTTCTGGGTTTGGTGCAAATGGAGCCATTGTTCATTATCGCGCCGATGAAAAATCTAATAAAGAAATTGAAGATGGCAATCTTCTCTTGCTTGATAGTGGGGCGCAATATGTTGATGGCACAACCGATATTACCCGTACGATTGCTGTGGGTCAGCCAACGGCAGAAATGATTAAGTGTAATACGCTTGTTTTAAAAGGGCATGTCGCATTGGCGTGCGCAAAATTTAAAGAAGGAACCGTTGGCAAAGAATTAGATGATCTAGCCCGCGCACCATTAATAGAACACGGATTAAATTATAGTCATGGAACAGGGCATGGTGTTGGATGTTATTTGTCCGTGCACGAGGAAGCTGCATCCATTAGCCCCCGTGGAGAAGAGTCGATGGCCGAAGGTATGATTGTTTCAAACGAACCAGGTTTTTATAAGGAAGGGGAGTTTGGAATTAGAATTGAAAATCTTATTTTGTGTAAAAAGTCAGATGATGGTGATTTATTTTTTGAGACAATTACATTTGCCCCCATCGATAAAACCCTCATTGATAAAAATTTGATGAGCGATGATGAAATAAATTGGTTAAATGATTATCACAGTAATGTGTATGCAAAGCTGTCGCCATTGTTAAACCAAGATGAAAGTGAATGGCTTAAACACGCCACGTCGAAGATATAAAAAAACCGCTCAAAACGAGCGGCCTCTTAATTGTTAATATTAGTGAATTTTAGTAGTCGCTTTTTTTACGAGCTGTTTTACGAGAACGGCGGATGTTTTCCTGCTTTTCGCGCTTACGCTTTTCACAAGGTTTTTCAAAATCACGGCGCATCTTCATTTCACGGAAGATTCCTTCACGTTGCATCTTTTTCTTTAAAACACGAAGTGCTTGATCAACATTGTTGTCACGAACTGATACACTTACCAAACTTAATTCACCGCCCTTCAGAGCTGTCAAAATATTAAAAATTACATTCAGTCTTACAAATTTAGAACTAAATATGCTATTACTTGCGTCTTTACTACATTGATGCACGATACAACGCAAGAAAAAATTGGATAATGAAGTATACCCATAAAATAACTAATATTTCATTAGTGGTAGTATTTACGCTTATTTTTCAGATATTTACCCCTGTAAATGCACAGCAGCGGCCACTTGCGCCTGAACCTTCTGTACAAAATATTGAAAAACAAGCCGTCGTTGGCACAAAGGCGATGGTTGCCACTGCGCATCCTGATGCGACTAGGGCTGCTTATGATATTTTGGAAAAAGGGGGAACCGCCGCCGAAGCAGGCATCGCCGCGCAGTTGGTCTTAGGACTGGTTGAGCCACAATCCTCTGGTCTGGGTGGGGGTGCGTTTGCCGTCTATTACGAGGCGGATAAACAATTGGTGCGCACGTTTGACGCACGTGAAACTGCGCCTGATTCTGCGGGGCGGTATTTGTTTCAACAAAATGATGGGAAGCCCATGGGATTTTTCGAGGCTGCTATTGGGGGACGTGCCATAGGGGTGCCAGGAGTGCCGAAATTGCTTGAAACACTCCACCAAGAATATGGACGCCTCGCATGGGCGGATTTATTCAACAGTGCCATTGATTTGTCGGAGCGCGGTTTTATCGTTTCTAAGCGTATGCATGAAATGTTAAAAGAGGAGCGGGCGCGTTTCAAAACAGATGCAAAAACATTCTTATATTTGTATCCAGATGGCAGTGAACCTATCGAAGCGGGTAAAATCCTAAATAATCCTGCATACGCAGTAACGCTCAAAGATTTAGCGCGTAACGGAACACAAAATTTTTATAAAGGGGATATCGCAAAAAATATTGTTGAGAAAGCGCGAACTTATAAAGGATTACTATCGATTGAGGATCTGGCTGAGTATGAGGTGAAAGAGCGCAAAGCGGTCTGTAGTAATTATAGAGGGTATCAAGTTTGCTCAATGGGGCAGCCCTCATGTGGGGGGCTTACGCTCTCAATTTCTTTGGGGATTTTAGAAAATTTTGATCTTAGATCATTGGGTAGTGATAACCCAAAATCATATCATTTAATATCAGAAGCCAGCCGTTTGGCATTTGAAGATCGTAATCAATACATGGCTGATTCTGATTTTGTTCAAACGCCCGATACATTATTGATTGATAAAATATATCTTAAAACGCGCGCGGCAGAAATTAATCCTGATGCGGCAATGACATCAACAACATATGGTGTTCCATTGGGGTGGGATGATAAACGGCAGATGCGGGATGGGACTATAAAGAATACGGGCACATCACACATCACGATTGTGGATCAATTTGGTAATATTTTAACGATGACGACTTCTATTGAATATTCGTTCGGATCGCATATAATGACTAACGGATTTTTACTTAATAATCAGCTAACAGATTTTTCGTTTAAGGCATCAGATGGGCAGGGAAATTTAATTGCCAATCGTGTGGAAGGGGGAAAACGCCCGCGATCATCCATGGCGCCAACCATCATTTTTGATCCAAATGGGGAGCCGTTTTTAGCGATTGGTTCAGCAGGCGGCAGCCGTATTATCGGATATGTTTTGCAACGTATTATCGCCGCGATTGATTGGGATATGCATATTCAAGAAGCCATTAACGCCCCCAATATTTTGCATCGCGGGAAAAAATTGGAAGTTGAAATGAGCAGCATTGAATTGGCCAAACCATTAAAAGATTTAGGTCATCCCGTTTTAGTAGGGGAGATGAATAGTGGCACGACCGCAATACAATTTAAAGATGGAAGAATTATAGGCGCAGTGGACCCAAGGCGTGATGGCGCCGCGATGGGGTATTAGCTTAAAGCCATGCACATATCTGGCTTAGGATCGATTTTATAACCATTTTCTAAAAAGACTTCCATATGATGGGCATGTGCCGCAAACAATATAGGCTTTAAAGTTGATTCAAATGTAGAACGATCCTTTATTTGAGTCGAAGGTATTGTAACTTTTGGAGAAATTGGAGCAGTGCCCAAGTATCCTTGGGAAGTGTTATCATAGATATGTGCCCTTGAAATTATTTCTATGTCTTGCTCTGCACCAATAGTGTCTTGATATGCTCTTTCAATCAATTCTTCTAAAGGATGTTCGCAGTCTAAAGTAAAAAAATCTATAAAATAAGGTATTCCTCCTTTTTGGAAAGCAACTTCAATTTTAATAGATCTTTTTAAAGGTTCTAGATTTTGATCAGCTTGTGCTTGTGCTTGCGCATTAGCAGTGAACAAAGTGGTTGCGGCTAAACCGGTTATCAATGAACGTCTAGTAATCATTCATGTAAGATATATTTATATTATGAAAAGTCAAGAATTTATTGAGCTTAAGCTGCTTTTAAGTTCAAAGCTGCCTCTAATAATTTTTTCGTATATGGTTTTTGTGGATTATCAAAGATATCCGCGGCTTTCCCGCTTTCAACTACTTTGCCATCTTTCATGACGATTAAATCATGGGCCATGGCACGCACGACACGTAAATCATGGCTGATGAATAGATAAGCTAAATTATGCTTTTTCTGTAGGTCGCGGAGTAGATGGATAATTTCAATTTGAACGGAAACGTCAAGCGCTGAAGTAGGTTCGTCCAATACTACAAACTTGGGGTGGAGGACCATAGCACGTGCAATGGCAACGCGTTGACGTTGCCCACCAGAAAATTCATGCGGATAGCGATGGCGTGTTTCGGGATCTAGTTGGACATCTTTTAAAATTTCAACAATACGATCATCACGTTCTTGGGCGGATAGATTAGGTTGGTGAACTTTAAGGCCTTCGCCAATAATATCCGCAATGCTCATACGTGGTGAAAGGGCACTGAACGGGTCCTGAAAGACGATTTGTAAATCTTCACGAAGGGGTGTCATTTCCTTGCGGTTTAAATTTGAAATTTCTTTACCTTGAAATTTAATAACACCTTGCGATCCAAGCAACCTTAATAGCGCATAACCAAGGGTAGATTTACCTGATCCACTTTCGCCGACAATACCCAATGTATGGCCAGATTTTATTTCAACATCAATGCCATCAACGGCCTTCACCCATTCAGATGTTTTACCCCAAAATGTTTTTTTAGAAGGGAAGTGCACTTTTACATCATCGCCTTGAATAATTACGGGGGCGTTGGCATCTCCTTTTTCAACAACACCTTTAGGGATGGCGCCCAAAAGCTTTTTTGAATACCCATCTTGCGGGGTAGAAAATAATTTTTTTGCGCTATCTTGTTCAACAATTTCACCATGGCGCATAACACAGACATGATCAGCAAATTTTTCAACAACGCTTAAGTCATGCGTGATCATCAGCATCGCCATTTTAAGATCAGTTTGAAGCTCTTCTAAAAGCTCTAATATCTCTGCTTGCACCGTAACGTCTAGGGCGGTTGTTGGTTCATCCGCAATTAATAATTCTGGATCATTGGCCAAAGCCATAGCAATCATAACGCGTTGACGTTGACCACCCGAAAGCTCGTGCGGGTAGGCGTTTAGACGTTCTTTCATTTTGGGAAGCTGAACCATATCCAAAAGTTCTTTAACGCGTAGCCGAGCATCGCCCTCACTCATCTTTTGATGCAGGCGCAAAATTTCACCAATTTGACGTTCAATAGAATGAAGCGGGTTCAGCGCCGTCATAGGTTCTTGAAAGATCATTCCAATTTGGGAGCCACGTATATGGCGCATAAAACCATCTTTTTTACCGACAAGTTCTTCACCATTAAACTTAATGCTAGATTGATCAGAATGGCGCGCCAAAGGATAGGGGAGCAACTGCATGATTGATAGAGCACTGACGGATTTACCCGATCCACTTTCGCCAACTAAGGCGACTGTCTGGCTTTCTTTAACATCAAAGCTAATATTTTTAACGGCATGGAAATCACGCTCAGATGTTTTAAAATGAACATCTAAATTTTTGACCTGTAGTAAAGGAGCTTTTGTCATGGTCAAGATTGTACGATATTTTTTATAATCAGAATAGGGCGGATTTCATTCATTCAGTGTTAATAAACGACAAAAAGATGGCTGCTTAGTTTTTAAATCTTCACGTCTGTCTCTTCAAAACAATAGGCCAATATGGCTTTTTGCGCGTGCAATCGATTTTCCGCTTCATCATAAATAACGGATGCAGGTGATTTTGCTACTTCCTCTGTCACTTCTTCCCATTCATGAATAGGCAGGCAGTGCATGAATATAGCTGTATCTTTCGCCAAACCCATTAGGTCGCTGTTAACTTGGTAAGGCCAAAATTTTTCAATCGCTTTACCATCTTGTCCCAAAGATACCCATGTATCTGTAACAAGCACGTCAGCACCTTTGGCCGCATCTTGCGCGCTTATATCATTAAATGGAGTGGCCATTATAAATTCAAAACCGAAAATATCAGCAGCATCTTCAAATGTTTTACTGACATTGTTATCATCACCAAACCATGCGATACGTTTTCCTTTTATATCGCCTAATTTTTCCTGAATGGTCATCATGTCGGCCATAATTTGGCAGGGATGTGACTTGTCAGTCATCGCATTTATAACAGGAATTGAAGAATATTTTGCCAATTCTTGTAAGGCGTCATGGTCGCTTATGCGGATCATAATGCCGTCAACATAACGGGACATAACTTTTGCCGTGCTTTCAATGCTTTCTGCGCCGCCAAGTTGCATATCATTTTGGTTCATAACAATTGAATGACCGCCCAGTTGTTTCATGGCCACTTCGAATGACATGCGCGTGCGGGTGGATAATTTGTCAAACATCATGGCAAGGGAAAGGCCGGAAAATATTTGTGGCGGATTAAATTTTTGCGCCTTTAATATATGGGCGTTATCTAATATGCCCAAAAGAGTTTTTGAATCAAAATCTTTTAAGTTTAAAAAATGTCTTACATTGCTCATGATAATTCTGCTTTCTTAATAACATGGGACAGCGTATCCATTGCCTCATCCACATGTGATTTTTTAAAAATAAGAGGAGGGGTTAAGCGAAGTGATTTTGAACCCGCTTGCGTTGCGATAAGCCCGTTTTCTAATAAAGACCCAAGCAGTTCTTTGATATCAAACGCGGTATCAACGCCAACCATTAAACCAATGCCACGAATTTCATGGATAGCATTTGTTTCACGTTTTAATTTTTCAAGCTGCTGCATCATATACGCACCTGTTTCGACAACATTTTGCAAAAAGGCAGGCTCGCGAATTTGTTTTACCGTTTCGTAGACAAGACGCGTGCCCAGTGGGTTTCCACCATATGTTGTCCCGTGGTCACCCGCATCAAAGGCAGATGTAAATTTCTTTTTGCCCATGAACGCACCGATAGGAAAGCCGCCCCCCATACCTTTGGCAATTGTGCATAAATCCACTTCGATATCGTAATAATCATGCGCAAATACAGTGCCCAAACGCCCCATACCCGCCTGAATTTCGTCAGAGATAAGAACAATGTCATGGGCGTCACATAAATCACGCAGTCCTTGCATAAATTCACGTGTCGCTGGGCGAATACCACCTTCACCTTGGATAGGTTCAACAATAATGGCGCAAACATTATCATTGATAAGGTCTTTTACGCTTTGGAGATTATTAAACTCAGCGAAATGAACACCCGGTAGGTAAGGGCCAAATTCGGGTTGCTTAGTTGACTTGTAAGTACAGCTTACGGCGCCATATGTCCGCCCGTGGAAAGAACAATCAAAGGCAATAATATCTTTACAATTCTCACCTTTGTTTTTATGTGCCCATTTGCGGGCAAGTTTTAAAGACCCTTCCACCGCTTCCGCGCCAGAGTTACAAAAGAAAATTTGTTCTGCGCAACATTCAGAAAGAAGTAGTTCTGCTGCATCAATTTTTGGTTGTGTTGGGAATGAACCCACACACATAATAAACTTATTTAGCTGATCAATTGCGGCGTCGTTATAAGCTTTGTTAGCATGACCTAAAGAGCTAACGGCAATTCCCGCGGCGCAGTCTAAATATTTTTTTCCTTTATCATCATAAAGATAAACGCCTTCACCACGTTCCAAGGTCACCCCTTTTGGGGGGTATAATGGCATTATGGCGTCTGCGGTTCTTTCCTGAATAGTTTTATTTGTCATGATAAATTTCCTTCTAATTCTTCTTGTAAATAATTCTTTTTCTCATCTTCTTGGACAATCATCGTTCCAACCCCTTTGGAGCTGTAAACTTCGCCTTTAATGACATCTTTTTGAAATCCATTGAGTATGTGAACACGTTTCACACCATTGCGCACCGCAAAGATACAATTTTCTAATTTAACGCGCATACCACCAATGGCGATATTGTTTTGAATTAATTTTTCTGCCTCGGCCGCTGTTAAAACAGAAATCACTTTATCGTCTTTTTGAACGCCATCAATATCGGTGATTAAAATAAGTTTATCCGCATTGGTTTGTGTCGCGATGGATATGGCCATGTTATCGGCATTGATGTTTAAGGTGGTTCCATCACTAGTTAACGCTAAACTTGGGAAGGCGAGCAGATTTGTGCTTAAAAAATGTTCCCGAATTGCGGCTTCGTTAATTGTTTCAATTGATCCGTCAAAACGCATAATATCATTATAATTGGGGCGTCGGGTCGCATAGCCCCAATGCGGGGGAAGAGCGTTTAGGATATTTGAGGGAAGTTTATATTTCACAAAACTTTCAAGAAGTTTAAAGCCCAAATCACCAACAACAGTTTTTTTGATAATTTTAATATCTTCTTCTTGGGTAATGCGGCGTCCATCAATTTTTAAAGAATTAATATTGGCTTTTTGTAAATCTTCATCAATTGTTTTTCCGCCGCCATAAATAAGCAAAACTTTAATATTATCATTAATCAATTCCCCAATATTTTGAACCAGATTCTCACGCGCGTTTTGATCTATCACAACTTTGCCGCTGACTTTTATAATAAAAAGTTTTTCAGCAAAAAATTTACGATAATATTTTTTGAAGCTATCAATCATAATTTATGGATAAAATGCAGTGTTAAAATTAAGGCCTTCGGTTTCGTTAAAGCCAAACATAATATTCATATTTTGAACCGCAGTACCTGATGCCCCGCGCAGAAGATTATCAAGCGCGCCTTGTACAATAATTTTTCCATCATTGCCTTGGGCATAATTAAGGTCGACAAAATTTGTGCTGACGACATTTGTAAGCTCAACTTTTTTAACCAAACGGGTGAAGGGGGCGTTTGAATAAATATCCGCTCTGGGTAACGCCGCCCCATCAATGAAAGCGGTTGCAAAAATACCGCGTAGAAAAGGGCCAACAGTCGGCGCAAAGTTAAAATTTTCTTCGGCCAAGCCACTGGTGGCCAAAATTTCGGGTGTGTGTCGGTGTTCATTCACCAAATAACTACGCATATTTTGCGCGCAATAAGGATGGTCAACAGGGTCGCGTGCGCTTCGTCCGCCGCCAGATGTGCCAGAAATGGCAATAACATCCGCGCTGGTCATTTTATCTTTAAAAGGATACAGCATCAGTTGAACCAGTAAGGCAAAACACCCTGGGTTAGCAACGGCGTCCGCATTTGCGATATCGTTCTTAAATATCTCAGGCAAGCCGTAAACAAATTGACCGTTAAGCAATTCTTTTTGTTGATGGGGTATATGATAAAAACGCTCATAGGCGTCACCATCTGATAAACGAAAATCAGCAGAAAAATCTATGACTTTTGTTTTACCAATAAAGCTAGGTACAACCTCTTGTGCGGCTTTATGAGGTAGGCATAAAAATACAACGTCACTTTCGCGCGCGACTGTATCATGGGCGGTGTTTGTTATCTTAAGGCCATCAACATGGGATAGGCGCGGGAACAGCGCGCTTAAATCTGTTCCCTCATGTTGACGGGATACAAGATATTTTAACTCCACATGGTCATGTTGAAGCAGGCAACGCAGAAGCTCCATCCCCGTAAAACCAGTGACCCCAATAATAGAAACTTTAATTTTTGAACTCATAATAGCCATTAGCCTTGTGTTTTTAATATAAAGGCCGACAGAGAGTTTGATATCTTAGATGAATGGTCAGAACGCGCAAAGTCCCGCCGGCAATGATGTTTAATTGCGGCGTCGTCGTAGACGGTTATTTGCAGATGAAATATTCATAATAGATACTAAGCCTTTTTTATAATGTTCTGTCAATTGTAAATTATTTTTATAGGTTTGTTTTATAAATTAGTCTTCCTAGGATCAAAGGCGTCACGTACCGCTTCACCGATAAAGGTCAAAAGCGTTAGCATGACCGCCAAGGATAGGAATGCGGTGATTCCAAGCCATGGGGCCTGAATGTTATTCTTGCCTTGCGCCAATAATTCCCCCAAAGAGGCGGAGCCAGGTGGGAGACCCAATCCCAGAAAATCTAAGGAGGTGAGGGCGGTGATGGAGCCTGTAAGAATGAATGGCATCAGTGTAAGCGTCGCAACCATTGCATTGGGCAATACATGGCGGCGCATGATGGTTAAGTTAGAAACCCCAAGTGCATTTGCGGCCTTCACATAATCAAAATTACGCGTGCGAAGGAATTCCGCGCGGACAACATCAACAAGGCTAACCCATGAAAAAAGAAGCAAGATAAAAAGCAATGTCCAAAACCCAGGTATGAACATGGCGGAGAAGATAATGAGAATATAAAGTGATGGTAAAGAGGCCCAAACTTCAATTACGCGCTGCATGATCAAATCAAGGCGACCGCCATAATACCCCTGAAAGGCTCCTGCGGTAATGCCTATAACTGAGCTGATAATTGTCAACGCTAAGCCGAATAAGACAGAAATACGAAAGCCGTAAATGACGCGAGCGGCAACATCGCGGCCTTGATCATCTGTGCCAATAATATTTTCTGTGCTGGGTCTGGATGGGGCAGGCGTTGGTAAATCGTAATTAATGGTATCATAAGAAAAACGAATAAGCGGCCATATCATCCAACCATTTTGTTCGATTAAGTCTTTCACATAAGGGTCACGATAATCGGCCTCAGTTTCAAAATCACCGCCAAATTCTGTTTCAGGATAGTTTTGGAAAACAGGGGTATAAAGCGCGCCATCATATTTTAAAAGTAAGGGTTTATCATTCGCGATAAATTCCGCCCCAATACATAATATGAGTAGTGTTAGAAAAATCCAGAATGACCAATAACCACGTTTGTTGGCCTTAAATTGGGCAATACGTCTTTTTGATATGGGGGATAGTGAAATCATAAAAAATAGCCTACCGAAAATGATAAGCTATATAAAGTAATTAATGGATAAGGTGGCTACCTGTCCCAATCTTTTCAACAAGGCGTAAACGGAAAGTCTGATCTGCTGATAACTCTTCATTATCGTTATGAACAACGATATTTTCAAAATCAGGCATCATGTTTTGAGAGTTTACTTTTTTAGAGCTGCGCTGGGCAATTTCTAAAGTTTCTGAGACTAGGGCTTTCAACTCTTTTTTATCCGTATCAGAAAGCTTACCATTCTCGCCAACTTGGTCACGAATTTCTGCTAATTTTTTAGAAACTTTCTTTAAATTCATGAGCTTGCCTAAATCTTTATGTTGAGAATGCGCTTAACCTACGCCCGTAATATTATTCTGTCAATTAAAAATATTAAGGAAAATGAATGTTTCCACAATTTATGATGGTTCTTTAATATAGGGGACTAATCCAGCCTTCTCCGCCATACTATGCGCTTGTTTCACAAAGAAATCCTCTTGTGGATCTAAACCCTTAATAGGATTGTTATTTGCAACTTCTCTAAGCTGTTCTAACAAGGATATTGTCTCTTGCCCTGCCATTCTTCTGAATTCTGCAGAACTAGTTCTTTCATCTCTATCAACCATAAAAACGCCCTATAGTTTTAATTTTTTACGTAAATTAAACTGTTCTGGCTTCAAAGTCAATCCTTGGGTCGACTATAACATATACAACATCGCGAATAAGGGTTGTGACCAAGCCAAAGAGGGCAAAGATGTATAATGTTCCCAAAACAACGGGATAATCGCGATTGATCACGCTTTCATATCCCAAAAGCCCCAATCCATCGAGGGAGAAGATAACCTCAATCAAAAGCGATCCTGTAAAAAAGATGGCTAAAAATGCGCTGGGGAAGCCGGCAATTACAATCAGCATGGCATTACGGAAGATATGCCCATATAGCACTTGTTTTTCTTCCAATCCTTTTGCCCGTGCGGTCAAAACATATTGTTTATTAATCTCATCCAAGAATGAATTTTTGGTAAGCATGGTAAGGCCGGCAAAGCCACTAATGACCATGGCTGCCACAGGCAACACCATATGCCACAGATAATCGACGGTAATTTTCCACCACGGCCAATCTTGCCAACCATCGGAAATTAACCCCCTGAGCGGGAAGAGGTCAAAATATCGCCCCCCCGCAAACAAAATGATGAGCAAAATGGCAAACATAAATGATGGGATGGCATAGCCCGTAAAAACCGCCGCTGATGTCCAGATGTCAAATTTTTGACCATCTGTTACGGCCTTTTTAATGCCAAGCGGAATAGAGATAAGATAAATTATCAACGTAGACCAAAGGCCAAGAGAAATCGATACGGGGAGTTTTTCTAGAACCAAATCAATGACAGAAACATCGCGATAATAACTTTCGCCAAGATCGAAAGTCGCATAATTTTTGACCATTTCAAAAAAACGAATATGGGCGGGTTTATCAAATCCATACATCGCATTTAATTCGGCAACAAATTCAGGATCCAACCCTTGGGACCCGCGGTAATTATTGGATTGGCCAGTGCTTTGCGATGCGGCGCCGGCGCTCATATCTGCGCCTCCGCTGCCGCCGCCAAAACGCGCAGTGGCTTCGACGCCGTGTCCTTGCAATTCGGATATCATCCTTTCGACAGGGCCGCCAGGAACAAATTGAACAATCACAAAACTAACAAGCATGATCCCCAATAAAGTTGGGATCATCAAAAGCAGTCTTTTTAAAAGGTAATTTGCCATGGGTTAAGGTTTAACATTCCACGCGACAACATGCCATTTATTATCTTCATATTTCAACAGGCCAAGCGCACCCGTTGATAATTTCATAGAATGCTGTTTTTTAAAACTTTCAAAATCATCCGTTAGGTGAGGGGCAAATCGGGCGATGCCGTTGGATGTGACCACTAAAATTGTGTCTTGGTCATCGTCCAAAATATGTTTGGCAAAGCTCTTCCAATTTTGAATACATTCATCGGGGTTAAATTGCCAACCATCGGGAACAATCGCGTGTTCATCCCATTTTTGAATGGCGTCGGCACCAATACGCTCAATTACTTTGTCTTCGGTCAGGTTTTCATCAGGGCCGTAGTCAATTTCATTAAAAATCTCAAGCGGGAAGGCTGGTTGAGGATATTGAAGTTCTTGAAGAGCAATCTCTGCAGTTTCTTTTGTGCGCTGAAGATTTGAACAATAAGTAATTTCTGGAATAAAATTATTGTCTTTCAACCATGCCCCTAATTTTTTGGCCTGCGCCCGCCCTGTTTCTACAAGGGGTAGGTCGGTACGGCCGCCAACACGCGTTGGGGTTTGATCTTTGGTAAATGTATTGCCATGACGCGCAATGATAAGAATGGTCATGAGATATCTTTTAATATTTTTTCGGCGCGCGTCACATCTTCGGGGGAATCGATTCCCGCCTGTGCGAGGCCTGCTTTTACATCTAAGGTCACGGTATGGATGGGGATGTCATTTTCTAAAAGGCGTAACTGCTCTAACCCCTCCAGTTGTTCATATTTACCTTGGGGAAGGGCGACAAATTTCTCAAGGGTTGCAACACGAAACCCATATAAACCAAGATGCTGATGAACGGGCGAAAATTCATCAGTGCGATATTTATCCTCTTTTCGGATGGCGGGCAGGATATTTTTTGAAAACCACAACGCTTGACCATCATGATTTAAAATGGCGGTTGTACCGCTAAAGGGGGTTTGTTTTTTATTCTCCCGCAATTGATCTAATTCATGCCAGCGTAAGTTGATAACAGGGGTAATAACTTGAATATCAGGATTGTTTTGAACGGCGCTCACCATTTTTGCAATTGCTTCAGGCGGGGTGAAGGGGGCGTCCCCTTGCAGACCAAAAACAAAATCAGATGTAGGGTTTATTTTTTTAACCGCTTCTAAAACGCGGTCAGATCCCGTCGCACAATTATCTGAGGTCATAACGGCGTGAACGCCCAATTCTTCAGCGTGGAGAAGGATCCGCTCATCCTCTGTTGCCACCGCTATCGTAATATTTTGTGTATCACCTAATGAATTGGCCGCTTTTTTGGCGATATCAACCACCCGCGACAACATGGTTTGACCCGCAATTTTCACCAACGGTTTCCCAGGGAAACGTGTTGAGCCATAGCGGGCAGGAATGATTATTGTATAATTTGTCATTATTATTGATATTATATTATAACTTATGGTAAGTGTTTATTATATTAGTAATTGAATGAGAATAATAGGATTAGAATATGTCAGAAAATGCCCCTTTGCAACCTAATGAAAAAGCTAAAATGTTAAGGGCCATGCCCATTGGTGGTATTGGGTTAGCAGCAAAAGCAGAGACTATGCCGACATTATTCGAAAAGCAAGTTATGAGTGGTGATCATCCGTTTGCCGCAAGAATTAAAGAAAATTATAGAAGAAATAGTAGGCATGAAACTGCTAAAGAATTTCTGACTGCTGCACATGACGGTTTTATCACTACCTTAAACAAATTGTTTGCTCCAGTAAGTCGTCCTGTAGAATCTGCTGTTTCTAAAGCTGTGGCTAAGATTAGAGCTTACACTAAAGGTTAATCCTTAACCCACCATGTATCCGTAACCGCTGGCGTTAGGTCTGAAAGATTTTCTGGGTGGCCTAATTTCTTCCAATACGCAATCCGCCAATAATCAATATGCCAATGGGGAATCAGGTAATGCCCAGAAAGCAAAACACGGTCTAAGGCGCGGGTTAACGCAATCAATTCGTCACGGCTTGGTGCTTTTATTATACGCTCAATTAAATCATCAATCACAGGGTTTTTGATACCCATATAATTGCGAGATCCAGGAATGTCTGCCTTGGCAGATGCCCAATAATCTCGTTGTTCATTACCGGGGGAGCTTGATTGCCCCATCGACATGACGGTCACATCATAATCAAAATCATTCATACGATTTTGATATTGCGCAGGGTCCAGCGTTCTAAAGTTCGCCTCAACGCCGATCTTTTTTAAATTGCTAATCATGGGTAAAACCCAACGCTCAAACAGCGGGTTTGAATCAATAATTTCAAATGATAAACGTTGCCCCGTTGTTTCATGAACGCGGATGCCATCATCCCCCAATTTATATCCTGCGGCGTCTAATAAGTTCATAGCTGTTCGCAAATTTTTACGCAAATTGCCAGTGCCGTCTGTCACAGGTGGTTGATATCTTTTGGTGAAAACATCGTCAGAAACCTTACCGCGATATTCTTCCAAAATCTCTAACACGCGGCCAGTTGGGTTTCCCTCTAGCGCCGCTAATTCAGAATTTTCGAAATAGCTATTGCTTCGTTTATATCCACCATAGGCGAATTGTTTGTTCGACCACTCAAAGTCAAACGCCTGCTCCAACGCTTGGCGGACACGAATATCTTCAAACATAGGTTTGCGTAGGTTAAAGATAAATCCTTGCATCCCTTGGGGGCGTTTATGGGGAATTTCTTCTTTAATGATATCACCATTTTTAACAGCAGGCGCGTTATATGCGGTCTCCCAAAGCTTAGCAGTGTTCTCAACACGGTAATCATATTCACCGGCAAAAAACGCCTCTAATGCGACATTACTGTCTTTGTAGTAATCAAATTCAATACGTTCAAAATTAAATTTCCCTTTATTAATGGGTAAATCCTTACCCCAATAATCATTTACTTTTTTATATGTGATGGAACGGCCCGCATCAATTTTTTCAATTGTGTAAGGTCCACTGCCCAAGGGAGGGGTTAAGGTTGTTTTTGTGAAATCATTTTCTTCTTTCTCCCAATAATGTTTTGGCAAAATAGCCATTTGGGAAAGAATAAGGGGAAGCTCTGCATTCCCATCATCTTTAAATGAAAATTTAATACGCATAGGGGAGGTTGTTTCTGCTTTTGTGACATCACCATAATACGCTTTGAAAAAAGGGGAGCCATGCTCCATAAAATTATCAAAGCTCCATTTAACATCTTCTGCGGTAACGGGCGTACCATCATGCCATTTTGCCTTGGGGTTTAGGTTGAAGGCTATCCATGTTCTATCGTCAGTGTCATATTCGATGGTTTCTGCCAGCAATCCATACATTGAAAAGGCTTCATCATAGCTTTGTTCCATAAGGGAATCGTAAATCATGCTTTGCCCAAAAAAGACCATGCCTGCGGCAGGTGTCCCTTTGATAATAAAAGGATTGAGAGAGTCAAAAGTACCAATCGCAGAATTTTTTAATGTACCGCCAATGGGGGCATCCACATTTGTGTAATCAAGATGAGTAAAATTTGTTTCATATTTGGGAGTGCCATGCATCGCAATGGATGACTTTTTTACAATTTCAGCCTGCGCAGAAAGGGGCAGCAATAAGAAAGAAGCAAGAAGAAGAGTTCTCATGATAAGTCCTTTTTAAATTTTATTTTTTGAACCAATGGCATCAGATAAATTTTCAAAACCATCTTTATCTATGAGGTCTATTAGCCCCTTATTAATATCATAAATTAAATCGGGCCCTTGAAATATAAGCGCAGAATAAATTTGTATCAATGATGCACCCGCGCATATTTTATCATAGGCATCTTGCGCGCTAGAGATTCCACCAACACCAATAATGGGGATTTTACCCTTGGTAAGCGCGTAAAAATTGCGGATGATTTCTGTTGATTTATCAGTCAGCGGTTTTCCACTAAGGCCGCCACCTTCGGCGCGAAAATTTTCAGGTAAAAATTCAGGCCGTGCCAATGTTGTATTGGATAAGATAATACCGTCAATTTCGGCTTCCAATAGAGACTTTGCAACTTCTTCTTGTTCGTCTTCCTTTAGGTCTGGTGCAAGCTTAATTACGAGAGGGGGGGTATATTCCTCTTTAAATTTATCCCTTGCCGTTCTAACTTTTTCAATTAGCGGTAATAGATTTTCACGTTGTTGCAAATTTCTTAAACCCGGTGTGTTGGGGGAAGAAATATTTATCGTAAAATAATCGGCGTACCGACTAAGCGCACAGATAAGATTGCAATAATCTTCAGCGGGTTCAGTTTGGTCTTTGTTCATACCAATATTTAAACCCAAGATACCTTTATTCTCAGAATGGCGCGTTAAATAATGCTCAACATTTTCTTTGAAAATGCGCAGGCCTTTATTGGGGAAGCCCATACGGTTGATGACCGCGTTATTGTTTACATCGCGAAAGACACGTGGTTTCGGGTTGCCTAATTGTGGATTGGGGGTGACGGTGCCAACCTCTACGGCGCCAAAGCCTAAATCAAAAAGCCCTTTAATAGCATCAGCATTTTTATCAAAACCAGCCGACAGACCAACTGGATTTTTAAAAGTTAAATCCCACAAATTAATAAAAAGACGTTCATCATTTAACTTTTTTTGTTTGGGGGTAAGCCCATATTTTAAACATTGAATAGTAATGTTATGCGCTGTTTCTGGTTTAAGCGCATGCAGGGCAGGGCGTATAGTTGAAAAAGGTATTTCTATCGGTAAGGTCATATTTATAGAAAACTATAGGAAACAGGCGAAATCAAGGCAAATTGAAAGTTTTGGACGAATTATTAGCGCAATATTTAATTAGGAAAATGTTTGAACCCTGCTTTTAAATAATCCCACCCCGTAATAACGGTTAAAACCGCAGCAATTGTTAACCCAACTTGCCCAATTTCTAAGGTATAGGGCAACACGCTATCGCCATAATCACCCATGACTAAAAACCCTAAGGCAATCATTTGTATGGTCGTTTTCCATTTTGCCAATTGTGAGACTGGCAATTGTACATTCAACGGCCCCAAAAACTCGCGCATGCCAGAAACAAGAAATTCCCGCATCAGGATAATTATCGCCGGGATCATCCAAAAACCATCAATACGGTCAAACCCAACAAGGGCAAGTAATAACGATGCAATGAACACTTTGTCACAGATAGGATCAAGGAATTTTCCCACTGCGCTTTCCACCGACCATTTGCGGGCCAAATGCCCATCTAAAAAATCTGTAACGCATGCAATGGTATAAAAGGCCAACGCCGCCCACGCCGCCCATGCCATAGGAATATATAAAAGCCCAATAACAATAGGGATTAAGAATATGCGTAAGTAGGTAAGGTAATTGGGTATGTTTTTCATGAAATAAACATAACAGTTTGTAATGCAACGAGCGAGAAAATTATGGAGCTGCCCCAAGTGAGCTGTGCAATGTTCTATCAGAATGGAAGCTCTCCAATGAATCCAACTTAAATTTTATGGCAGCAATAACACCACCATTATCTATACCTTGGTTGGCAACGAGTAAAATGTTTCCATTCGTATCTGAGGAAAACCCATATGAAAGCAATTGTTTTGCAACAAATCGAAAAGGGCATCTATTTAAACCTGGTTTATTATCTCTCGGTCTGGAGAAAAAAGCGTTTCTTTGATTAAAAGTTAGGCTGAATGCTTTGTTGCCATCTATTTCTTCATTTTCATCAACATGACGAGCATAAATTAAAGCCATTTCTTCTAAAATTGCGGGTGTATTATTACTGAAAGTATTTCTGCAATATTCGAAGCGTTTGTAAGCAAAATCATTTAGACCAGCATTTGACAACGATGGAGCGTATTTTAAGAGTATTAAATAGTTATCTAAAATATTCTTTAAGACATGAAAATATTGGGCTATTTGATAAGAATTTTCTAATACATCAAGAGCAGCTGTAAATTCATCTACCTTTAAAGGGTGTGTTTGGATTTTTTTGATACCATCTAATACTGGTTCAGTTTCCCAGAAGACACTGGCTTGTTTAATGGAACTTAAACTTTGTGGATATCCAAACAATGCCATATTTGGTTTTGTACAATGGCTTTAATAATATCTTTTCTAGATAATGACCATTCAAAGTAAGCCTTAATTAATAGTGGGTCTAGTAATACTTGTAAAGTTTGAACTGTTGGTAAATCAACATTATTGTTTTCCATTAAGCTTAATATGCGATCCATTAATTTTTTGATTAATAAATAGTCAAAGTCATTCTTTGAGGGCACACATAAGGGTAGTTCTAAATCCATGAAATAGAACTACCAAAAATAATACATTATGTCAATTAAATTAAAAGCTTAAGCAGTCGCTTTTTCTTCGGCAGGTTCGCGCATTACGTAGCCGCGTCCCCAGACTGTTTCAATGTGGCTCTCACCGTTATTCATGTTTTCAATCTTCTTACGGAGTTTGCAAATAAACACATCAATAATCTTTACTTCAGGCTCGTCCATGCCGCCATATAGATGGTTTAAGAACATTTCTTTGGTCAAAGTTGTCCCCTTACGAAGCGCAAGCAATTCAACAATACCATATTCTTTACCAGTAAGGTGTAATGGCTTGCCCGCGACCTCAACCGTACGGCTGTCGAGGTTCACAATCACATTTCCTGTGACAATCGTGCTTTGTGAATGGCCTTGTGAACGACGGACAATCGCCTGAATACGTGCCATAAGCTCACGTTTGTCAAATGGCTTGGTTAAGTAATCATCTGCACCGAATCCGAGGCCTTTAATCTTGTTGTCCAATTCTGTTAATCCAGAAAGAATCAAAATAGGGGTGTCAACTTTTGATGCGCGGAATGTTTTTAAAACATCGTAGCCATCCATGTCTGGAAGCATTAGATCAAGGATAATAATATCGTAATCATAAAGCTTTCCAATTTCTAAGCCATCTTCACCCAAATCGGTCGTATCAATAACGTACCCTTCGGATTTAAGCATAAGCTCAATTGATTTTGCTGTGGAACTGTCGTCCTCGACTAATAAAACGCGCATTTCTTGCCTCTATTTATAATTGTTATAATAATGAAAAATTAACTATTGTTAATAAAGGTTAACATATTTTCAAAAAGTTAACAAAGTTATTTATTAACCTTTTGGTACAATGGCATTTCGCGTTACAATAAAACTATGGATAGATTAGCCGATAAAGCGCTTGCCGCTGTAACCCCGTTATATGATTTTGAAGTATATGGCCAAGTGACCAAAATTTTGGGTCTTTTGGTTGAAATTGCAGGCTTTGGCGAGGCTTTAACTGTTGGTGCGCATGTCCATTTACGGCCAAAGCGCGGCAAGGACGTTCCCTGCGAAGTTATTGGTTTTAAAGACGAAAAAGCACTTCTGATGCCTTTTGGCACGTTGGAAGGGATTGGGTTAGGGTGCAAAGCAATCATCCAACAAACCACACCATCGATAAAACCTGATAATCGTTGGCTAGGGCGCGTAATTAATGCCTTGGGCGAGCCGATTGATGGTAAAGGCCCCATTATGCAAGGAAGCGAGGCAATTCCGTTAAGAAATACGCCACCACCACCCCATTCAAGACAGCGTATCGGCGATAAACTCGACTTGGGTGTGCGCACGGTGAATACGTTTTTATCCACCTGTAATGGCCAACGAATGGGGATTTTCTCTGGATCTGGTGTTGGTAAATCGGTCGTTTTATCAATGATGGCACGCTACACTGAGGCGGATGTGTCTGTGATCGGTCTAATTGGGGAACGTGGCCGTGAGGTGCAAGAATTCTTACAAGATGATTTGGGTGAATTGGGATTGGCGCGCTCTGTCGTTATTGTTGCAACAGGGGACGAACCTGCATTAATGCGCCGTCAGGCCGCCTATGTCACCATGGCCACGGCAGAGTATTTTAGGGGCAAGGGCAAAAAAGTTTTATGCATGATGGATTCCATTACGCGTTTCGCCATGGCGCAGCGCGAAATTGGCCTATCTGCGGGGGAGCCCCCAACATCCAAAGGATATCCACCCACTACCTTTAGCGAATTACCCAGATTGCTGGAGCGCGCAGGGCCAGGCGCACCGGGCGAAGGCTCAATTACTGGCATTTTCTCTGTCTTGGTAGAAGGGGACGACCATAACGAGCCGATATCAGATTCAGTACGCGGAATTATTGATGGGCATATTGTAATGGAAAGAAAAATTGCTGATCGCGGCCGTTACCCCGCGATAAATATTCTTAAATCAGTCTCCCGTATGATGCCTGGTTGCTTAACAGACCAGCAACATATCTTAGTCAAAAAAGCCAAAAAATTGATTAGCCGCTACGAAGATATGGAAGAACTTATTAAATTAGGGGCATATCGACGCGGCAGCGACCCAGAGGTTGATGAAGCTATTTTACGTTACCCACATTTGGAAGATTTCCTTGGTCAAGATAAAGAAGAATCAACCAGTATTGAGGAAAGCTTTGCCATGCTCGCCAGTTGTCTTGGTTTGCCGTATGAAAAACAAGAAAATATTGCCTTTGAAGATAAAGGAAATTCTTAATGGCGGATCTAGAAGCACTTATAAGATTGCGTCGACATACTGTCGAAGAAAAGCAAAAAGTGTTGGCGGATATTTATCGTGAAGTCGAAATTTACGAAGGTCAAAAACTTGAATTAAAAGAAAGATTAGACCGCGAACGCGCCGCCTTAGATGAAAATCTAAATCTCGAAACACGCGAATTTTACGGACGTTTTAAAGGCGTTATTATTGAAAAAATAGATAAAATTACTGTGAAGTTAAAGGCACTTGAATCGCGTTTGAATTTAGCGCAAGAGGAGGTTCGCACTGCCTTTGCGAATATGAAACGTGTTGAAATTGTTAATGACCGCCGCAGTGAAGAGGAAAGGCGTGCCTTAATCGCCAAAGAAGCGGCCGAGCTTGACGATATTGGAATTGAAGGATTTAGAAGGAAAGAAGAGTTTTAAGCATCCGCGCCGAATTGTTTTTCATTTTCTAAAACATGTACCCATTTATCTGTGCTGCCTTGAAAGGTTAGATCCCCTGTCAATGATGTTTGGTCGAGCGCGCCTGAATAGGCTTGGCGCATGGTCTGTTGCATTGGCTGGCTAAAGGCGTTTTCGGTTCTCACAACCAAATCAAGTCGCTGGTCTTTTAAAAATCCATCCAGTTGCACTTTGCCCATGCGGGTTAAGGATAAATCAAAAACAAATCGGGTTTGACCATTTTTATTATCATTTTGGTTGTCTTGCTGGTTTTGATTTTCACGACGTGTGTAAAGGGTAATGCGTTGGATTTCCCCCTCCCAAAACATGGGGAGCGGTACGGCCCGCCATTCAGAAGAAGTTGCCATTTCAGGCGCGGCGCGTGCGCCCGCATCACCACCCAAAGTTAAGCGAGAGAGGAGGTTTTCTTTTCCCAAACGTTGTAGCATGTCAATTTTCTTATCCCCTAAAAAACCATTCATATCACCCGTTTTAACAGCAGCAATAAACATCATTGCGGCCGCGCCCATTTGACTAGGGTTTGAAGCTGAAGGGAGCGAGCGCCCAAGCGATGCGGCGGCTTGTGGGCTGATTTGTAAAAGGCTGTTATATAGCTCGTCCAATGCGGGCCATTGAAACCCTTGAAGGAGTGGATTTGTTGATTGTGGCTGTAATGCCAATGGTGATAACGCTTGGCCTGCTTTGGGTATGATTTGTAATTGAGAGCCTAAGACCAAATTATTGGTACGATACTGCAAGATGAAACTTTGTGGAAGGGTCGCCCCTGGTAATTTTGCGGTGATTAAAGGCAACCCTTGGGAGGTGAATCCTGTTACTTGCGCAGTAATTGCTGTTGCAGGGGTGTTGGCCAATATAGAGGGCGATACAAATTGCGTTGCCGCAGGAATCGTTTGGGCGATTGGGGCCGTGTTGTTTCCTGTGTTCCCCGCATTCACTGTATTTGGCGCAGTGATATTGGTCGCTGGTGGTACAATTTTCACTATTTGAATATCCAGTTGCGGCGTATTTTGAACTGTAACAACATTGGGAGTTGCGGGATTGAAAGTTATTGGTTGCAAGGACGTCGTCACAACAGGTTGCGGTGCATTGGCCGCAATATTTTGCGCGGCATTCAGATTTATTGAGGAAATATTTTGCAAGGCTGCGTTCACTTGGGTTGCATTTAAAATTTGAGTTGTGTTTATAATTTGCGACGATGAAATTTGGGTTGGCAAATTCGATTGAATAACTTGCTGTGATGATGCGGAAGGCGATGCGCCTGATGAAGGCACAGCTAAAAGTGAATTTGTTATTATTTGTGAGGGGTTTAGCGCGTTATTTGATGATGCTGATAAAGCAGGAGGCTGTGTAGAAACAGATGGGGTAAAAAATGTTAATCCATTGCTGTTTAAAATTGGCGTAGCTGTTTGGGGTAAAGGCGTCACATTCTGAGTCGTTTGTGTTGCGATGCTTTGCGCTAAATTTGGGGGGGCGCTTAAAACCCTTACCACATCGTTGGGTTTTAAGGCTTGGGCGATATCGGGTAAATTTTTAATGGCTTGCGCAGCCAGCTGTTTGGCGACTTCTTGTGGGATATTTTGCGTTAATCGCGTTGTGGTTTGGTCTAATATCTCTTTGCCAAAATATTGATTTGGCTGTGTTATTTGCTGTCCTTCAGTTTGTTTGTTCGAAATTACAGGGGGGGGTGTTCCTGTGATTTTTTGAGTAATTTTTTCGATAACTTTTTGAGTTAAAGTCGGGGGTGGTTGGGGGGCTGGTGTGTTTGGTTGATTACGGATTGTGATATTTTCAGTTTTAGGAGCGCGGTCTATCGTGGGCCCAGCGTTATTTTCAGGAATTTTAATGATGGGTTGTGGGGCGACGCGCGCTTGACGTGGGGGATTACCAGCGGGAAGCTCAACCGTTAGTCTTTGCCCTGTCTCCAATCCTTTATTGCTAACTTTGACGTCAACATCGCCTTGCGGTGTTTGAATACGCGCCGTATTGGTTTTGTTATCAATATTTGTAATTTGTCCTTCTAATCTAAGGGCTTTGGCGTTATTGGCCAATGATTCTGGTAGCTTTATGATTTGAACTAACTGCACAGCATTATTGTTGCCGCCACGGTTTCCAATCGTTAATCCAACCTTACCAAACCCGTTATTCATGCTTTTTTATTCCAATAACTCATAGAACTAGTATCGCATAAATAGGTGGAAATTTAATTAAAAATCTTTTTTTGAAAATTACGGTCAGTGAGGGCAAAGAAGATATGCCCTGTAAACCAGAAAATGGAAACAAATAGTAATGTCGAATCTTGGCTCACGAAAGCATTGTACATTATTGGTGGAGCGCTAAACATAAAGAGGGTTGCTGCGCATGCTACTGGGTATAGGCCAAATATTGTCTTCTTACTATTTATACGGTTGCCCTGCAACATTAAGATATTAGCAATGTAGATGCTCATTAAACCCAAGGCATGAGCAAAAAAAGCTTCTTGTGTATAGCCGCTCATTAATAAACATGTCGTTGCGATCAGGTTTAAGACAGCGCTAAATATAATAGCACCATGAGGGTATCGTTTAATGTTATAGGTGTTGATAGCCACAATAACCCATAGTAATCCAGCTATGCTTTGCCATGATGAAGGATCTAATGTTTGTATATTTTCCCAAGAGGGTATTAAAGGATGGCCTTCTATCAAACTTTGAAATGTTAGTGTACCATTTGCAATTAAATATGATGTCGCTGCAATCGCTTCAAATGGCCAATTCCGAAACGTCATTAACCGTTTGCCGAGGCTATTTTGCGCTTGCGTTCGGATAAATCGCGAATGACGACTTTGGCGATTTGTTCAACATCTTCGGCTGCGTCACTGTTGGGGGAGCGCGTCAGGATAGGGGATTGATGGCGAATGGTTTCGCGCACTTTTTTATCGTAATGCACCATGCCAATTAAAGGTGGTTTTAGCCGCAAGAAATTCTCACAGGCCTTAAGCAGGGTTTTATATGTTTTTTGGCCTTCGGCTGTATTGGTTGCCTGATTAATAACAACACCAACATTTTTGGACATGCCAACGGCACTACCCAATTTTATGAATGCATAAGCATCGGTAAGGGATGTTGGCTCATCCGTTGTGACCAATAACGTCCGTGTCGCCGAAGCTGACAGCATACGAACGGTACGATCCACACCTGCGCCTAAATCAAGTAAGACGATGTCATATTGATCGGCAACATCAAGGAGTTGATCACGAAGCATTGTTAATCGTTGAGAGGGAAGAGCGGATAAAGAAGCCTGCCCCGAACGACCCGCAACAATATCAAAACCACCTTCTTCGTAAGGCTGAATGACTTTATCAAGGCTGAGGCGTCCGCGAATAACATCGTTTAAGTCACGCTTTGGCATAAGACCTAATTGAACATCAATATTTGCAAGGCCTAAATCGCCATCAAAAAGTAAAACTTTTTTACCGGATTTGGCCAAAGCATGGGCAAGGGTAATGGAAAACCAAGTCTTTCCAACACCGCCCTTACCACTGGCAATGGCAATAACGTTATCCGCACGGCGAATTTGGGGCGTACCATTTTTAATGGCATCCTTTTGTTTTTCTTCGTCTGATAAATTTTTAGCGGCTTCTGACATATCTACCCTGCGTTCTTCGACTTAAGCATATTCGCTGTATTTGCCCTTGGCATCAAGAGCTGAGTTAATCTTTTTGAAGTTAGTTGGGATAACCCGTCTGCAACCTTTGGTGTTGCACTGACTTCGGCAAAGGAAAGACCGCCTGCATAAGCCGCACAAAGAAGGCTGCCAAGGCGGCGGGCAACATCAACACGTGTTGGTAATAATTTTTGGGCACCAATGGTTGCAAAGATTTGCGCCATTTCGCCGGCTTCGTCTGCTTGCATGCCTGCGGGTAAAACCAAAACGGGACATATTTCACCTGCGCCAATTAAACGGGCGAGGGACTTTACACTTGTAGTATCAAACGGGTTTGTACCCGCGGTATCGATGATAATCTGATCGCAATCGCCGACCTTTAATAAGGCTTCTTTTAATGCGGTTGTGTGTTGTGCAATCAGAAGGTCAATATCCATCATAGATGTAAATGCCTCCAGCTGTTCACGGCCACCGGCACGCTCAATATCAGTTGTAATAACGGAAACTTTCATCCCATTCATGGCGGAACGCGCAGCAAGCTTCGCCGCGGCTAATGTTTTACCACTGGCGGGTGGGCCAATCATCATAATGGGGGTTTTGGATGGTTTTGTTGGTAGGGGCTCAAACTTAAAAATTGATTCCATCGCTGCCAAAATTGCGCTGCGGGAATCGGCCATGTCCATAACGGCGGCGCAGGAAACAACTTGATCTAAAATTTCATCGGGAACGCCATGTTGTAACATTGTTTCGGTGATTTCTTCGACAACAACGGCTTCATTATCGTCGTCTTCATACATCCAATCGGCGGAGGCTTGATCAGTGGATTCATCTTTACGCAGGGCATCTTCGTCCATGGCGGCGGTCAAATGTACCATCGCGCCGCCAACTGCGTTTTTCTCTTCGCGTGTGGCAATAATAATAGCGTCTTCACCCAATGTTTCACGAACCATTTTCATGGCCTCTGTCATTGTTTTTGCTGTGAACGACTTTAGTCGCATTTGATATAACCCGATTCATACTTATTATTATACCGCGCATCGAATCGCGCGAATAGCTTATTATCGCTTATTTACATAGGATATGTCTATCTTTTGGGGATAAGTTTCCTCACTAAGGGGGAAGAGTTCTTATTTACCACAACATTGGCAATCACAACCGCAATTACATGTTGGTTTACAAGAACATTCCGCGCAGCATTTTGTACTTTTTTTTGTCATGTCTAATCTCCTTATATATATACATTATAGCATATTCTAAATGCTATTTATATTTATAAATTTTTAAACCTGACCCAATGTCTTGATTTTTGCTTTGGGGTGAATTTCATTCTGGCTCATGACCATTGTTTGGGGGCGGAAACGCTCAATAACGGATCTAACATAAGGACGGATTTGTGGGCTGGTAAGCATGACGGGTGTTTCGCCTTCCTTGCCAAAATTATCGTAAATTTTACGCACGGCCGTGATGAAATCTTGTAGTTGTGTTGGCGCCATGGCCAATTGCTTTTCCTCACCATCCATGCCGATTAGTGAATCAGTAAAGGCTTGCTCCCATTCGGGGGAGAGGGTGATAAGCGGAACAAAGCCATTGACGTTTGTGTTTTGATCACAAATTTGACGCGCCAAGCGGGAGCGAACATGTTCTGTAATGAACGCAATATTTTTTGTGTAGATGGATGCTTCGGCAATGCCTTCAAGAATAGTGGGTAGGTCACGGACCGATACGCGCTCGGACACAAGGTTTTGTAAAAGACGTTGCAAACCACCCACTGTAATTTGACCAGGAATAACATCGCCAACTAACTTCTGATATTCTGGCGGAAGTTCGTCCAACAATTTTTGTGTTTCTGCATAGGACAACAGATCAGACATGTTGTCTTTCACAATTTCTGTGATATGTGTGGTGATAACAGTTGGGGCATCAACCACGGTATAGCCCTTAAAGTGGGCTTCTTCGCGGTGTTGTTCATCGATCCACATGGCAGGCAAGCCAAATGTCGGCTCTGTCGTGCTTTCACCTGGTAATGTAATTGCCGCGCCAGTAGGGTCCATACACATGAGCATGCCAGGGCGCACTTCGCCGCGGCCCGCTTCGATTTCTTTTATGCGAACGGTATAGGTATTGGCAGGTAATTGAAGGTTATCTTGAATACGAACCGCTGGAAGAACGTAGCCCATATCTTCGGCCAATTGACGGCGCAACCCTTTGATCTGATCGGTCACTTTGTTGGTGTCGTCTCCTTGGACAAGGGGCAGTAAGCCATACCCCAATTCAAGACGAATAGTATCCATCGCTAATGCTTTTGAGATAGGTTCTTCCGCCACGGGGGCGTTGGCGCCGCCTGCTTTAGCAACAGTGGTTTCCATTTTTGTGCGCTCTTCAGCTTTGTTTTGAACATGAAATGCCCAAAAAGTTAACCCCGCTAATCCAAATCCTAAAAACGCGAAAGGCGCAAAAGGAACACCGGGAATTAAGGCAAGCATAATCATAAGCACAGCTGTTAAGGCCATGGCCTTGGGATGTTTTGTGAACTGGAATAAAAGCGCTTTATCAGCGGAGCCTTCAACCCCAGCTTTAGAAACCAATAAACCCGCACCGATTGAGATAATAAGCGCAGGGATCTGGCTGACGAGGCCATCACCAATTGTTAAGATTGTATATGTTTCCGCAGCTTCTGACATTGTCATGCCTTGTTGGGCGGTTCCAATAATGATACCGCCTACAATGTTGATGAAAACAATTAGTAATCCTGCTATCGCATCGCCGCGAACAAATTTTGCCGCACCATCCATGGCCCCAAAAAAGTTACTTTCTTGTTCAAGCTCTTTTCTTTTTGCTTTGGCTTCTTCTTCGGTCAAAAGGCCTGATGATAAATCAGAATCAATCGCCATTTGTTTACCAGGCATTGCGTCCAAGGTGAAACGTGCCGCCACTTCGGCGATACGGCCCGATCCCTTGGTAATAACCACAAAGTTTACAATCACAAGAATGGCGAAAACAATACCGCCAACAACGTAACTTCCTTGAATAATTAATCCGCCAAATGCCTCAATAACGGCTCCCGCTGCCTCTTTACCTTCATGCCCTTCACCAAGGATAAGGCGCGTAGATGCAACATTAAGCCCCAGCCTTAACGAGGTTGTTATCAAAAGAACAGTCGGGAAAGTTGAAAATTCGAGTGGTTTTTGAATGGATAAAACCAGCATAAGAATAAAAACAGACAGCAAAATTGAAACGGATAATCCCATATCCAAAATCCATGTTGGGATAGGGATCAACATGAAAACAAGAATGGCAACAATACCCATCGCCAAAACAACATCACCACGTAAAATTCCCCCCATGGTAGAACGCGCCCCTGCAACACCCGCGTCACGGGCATTGGACATTCTGGTGGGGCCTACTGCGGTGGATTTTTTATTGTCAGCCATAGTTTGGGGTTAATCTGTTGTATTTGTTATATGAAAATAATGAAGATGGGGCGATTGCCCCAGTTAGTAAACTTTATTATAGTATTATTATAACATAAATCGGAGAAAATAATGAATGCTTATCTATTTTTTATATTAGGAGTTTTATGTATTTTTACCCTTGTCGGGTGTGATCACTATTCCACCCGTATGGATAGTGAACGCCTAGATAATTTTAATGTGGTGCAAGCTTCACAAATTAACCCTGTTACATTTATGGATTATTTGGCCCTGGAATATTATAATTTGGCCGATTACGAGCAGAATAAAACCTTCGATTACAAAGCCGCAAAGCATTATTTAAGCAAGGCAGAGCGTTTAATAGCGGGACAAATGGTAGCCCCTGATAAGGCAAAGTTATCTAAGATTAAATCAGAGTATAAGGCTGAATTGATGATCGCGCGTGAGAATTTAATTGCCGCTATCGGGCAATATGCCATTCCTGAAAATCGTATTGCCTTGGCATTGGCGCAAACCCGATTTGATTGCTGGGTGGATCAAGCTAAAGAATGGCCGAACGATCCTGATCGTTTAACGTGTAAGTCACAATACTATGAAAATATGCATAAATTAATGCTATCGCAAAATAGTGCTATTTTAAATTATAACTTTGATGGTGTGTAATATAGTTGTTTTAAGAACCTGTTTTCGTAATATCCATGCCATCATCGCTATATTGATTAAGCTTATTGCGCAAGGTACGAATGGAAATGCCGAGGATTTTGGCCGCATGCGTTCTGTTGCCTAAGGTATGCTCAAGCGTGTTTAAAATCATGTCACGCTCAACTTCTGAAATTGTTTTACCAATCAAGTTTTCAACGCCGCTTTGGTTTTCAACACTCAAAGGGGGCTTATCAGATCCTGTTTCAAGTGATGGAGCATTTACAGGGGAGGCCGCAATATTAGAACCGCTGCTAAAATCACTTTCTTGTAAGTGTATAGCGTCGGCCTCAATTTCGTCTTCTAATGACATGAGAATGGCACGGTGCATTGTGTTTTCAAGTTCACGAATATTACCGCGCCAACGATAATTTTGAAGTTTTTGGATACCTTCTTTTGAAATATCTTTCTTAGGAACGCCATTATCAGCAGCGAATTTGTCGCTAAAGAATTTGGCAAGCGCCAATATATCCGCAGGACGTTCACGCAGGGCGGGTAATTTTATATTTACAACATTAAGGCGAAAATAAAGGTCTTCACGAAATTCCCCTTTTTGGACAGATTTTTCCAAGTCACGGTTTGATGTTGCAATAATTCTGCTATTTACTTTTACTGCTTCGTTACTACCGATGCGGGTGATTTCTTTTTCTTGAATGGCGCGTAAGAGTTTTGCCTGTAGTAAGGGGTGCATTTCAGATACTTCATCAAGCAGGATTGTCCCGCCATTGGCTTCTTCAAACTTGCCGATGCGGCGGCCTGTTGCGCCTGTAAAGGCGCCTTTTTCATGGCCAAACAGCTCTGATTCCAAAAGGTTTTCAGGAATGGCAGCGCAGTTAACGGCAATGAATGGTCCGTCTTTTCGTTTAGATTTCCGGTGAATGAAGCTGGACATGACTTCCTTACCTGTTCCAGATTCCCCTGTAATCATAATGGTCGCTTCTGATGGGGCAATTTTCTCGGCCAAGGCCAAAACATTTTTCATCGCCGGATCATCGGCAATCATTGTGTTATTTTCTTCGGTGATGGCTTCTAATACCGCCGCAATTAGGTCGGCATCAGGCGGGAGGGGGATGTATTCTTTTGCGCCTTGCTCAATCGCCTTTACGGCGGCGCGGCTGTCGGTTGCAATACCGCAGGCAACAACGGGAATGACAATACGTTCTGCTTCAAGGTTTCGAATGAATTCACCAATTTTTTGTTTGATATCACACATAACAACATCGGCGCCTTTGCCAGTGCGCAACGCGCCAAGCGCTTCAATCGTGTCTTCACAATGGATGACTTTTGCGCCGCGTTGCAGGGCAATTTTACCAGCAGTTCCGATATGTCCCTCTAATTGTCCAACAAGCATTAAACGCATTTTTTATTACTCTCTTCTTCTTTTGTGTAAGGCGCGGGGCGCTTTAATTATTTTCTAATCAAAATATTTTATTTGTTCATTGGGCGGTAATTCACTATTCAGTAAAATTTCTAAACGGCGCGGATTATCTTGGCGAGAGATAGAGCTCATTGCGACCATTGTGATACTGCGGATCATCGCTTCTTCGTTTGAATTACGTTCCAATTTTGCGGCCATTGGGGATAGGACTGCAGTACCCAATATTGCGCCATAAAAAGTGGTTAGCAAGGCAACCGCCATCGCAGGGCCAATTGTTTCTGGGTCTTGCAGGTTTGCCAGCATTTGTACCAAGCCAATTAATGTTCCAATTAAACCCATGGCAGGGGCAATTTCTGCGCCGCGTCTTAAAATGTTGGCGCTGCGGCGGTGGCGTTCAATGAGCGCGTCTAATTCTTGTGCTAATATTCCTTCAACTTCTTCGGGTTTATAACCGTCCGTTACAATTTGGATGGATTTATATAAGTGAGGGTCCTTGCGCAGTTCTGACTCTATTGTGCCTAAGGTTAGTAATCCTTTATTTTTTGCCAAAACTGCAATGTCCATAAGTTGATTAGCATAAGTATTTGCCTTTAATCGTGTCCGGAAAAGGGAATTACCAATGACTTTTCCTGCATTTAAAAGCTCTTCCCAAGAAAACGAAATTGCCGTGACGGTCATGGTGCCCAGAACAACAATTAAGAAAGAAGGTATATTAAAAAAGTTTGCATCACTACGCCCAATTGCTATTGCTCCAGAGATAAGAACGAATGTTAAAATGATGCCAAAGACCGTTGTAAAATCTAAAGAAACTTTAGATTTAGTAATACGAATATCTTTTGCCGATGTAATGGGAGTCGCCATTTTTATTTAATTTAACTTCTATCGGATTTAACAATTTCTGTCATTGTTACGCCAAGTTTATCTTCAACAACGACCACTTCGCCGCGTGCAACCAAACGGTTATTCACGTAAATATCGATGGCTTCGCCAACTTTTCTATCAAGTTCAACAACCGCGCCACGACCCAGTTTCAAAAGCTGACTGACTTGCATTGAAGAACGTCCTAAAACGGCAGAGATCTGAACAGGGATATCATAGATAGCGGTCACATCATTGGCCATGGCTTCGCCAATTTCCCAATCTTGCTCATCCATTTTATTGGATTGGCCTTTATCTTTGATCTCGTCAAAAGATAAACTTTTGGCGGTTTCATCTTCTTTTTGCATTTTTCTCTTTAGAGCTTCTTTATCAAGATCTTCGTTTGGCTGGTCTTTATCGCTCATGTTTTAATCTCCACTCTCAATGGTTTCGCTGCCTTTAGGGGGCGAATTTTGTGTATCTGATTCCTTTATAGCATTATTTTGCTTTGGCGTAACGTCTTTGACGGCATTATCTGCATTATACTCATGGTTTTTTTGCAAGATTTTGGTGCTATCATCCTCGTCTGGCTCTATTTGTGGGGCTGATTGCTTATCATCTAGCAATGCTTGTATTGCGGTTTTTAATTCTTGAACCATTTTTGATGGTTGTTTAATCATGCCGCCATCTTTCCATGAAAGGGCGCAACCGCCCAATTCAATATCGCTATTGGCAACAACTTTGCAACGCGGGGCGTGATCATTTTGTTGCCAAAGGTCGGTAATAAATTGATCAATATCATTTGCAAAATCAGGGTGAACTTCAACGCGAATTTCTGATTGAGCCGCTTGTGAATTCATGACCTCTTTTAAAAGGTCTTTAAGGCTGTCATGTCCAAAACGTTTGTTTAAAGAAGGGGCCAATTGCTCAATAATCTCAAGGGCGAGGCGCAATGACTCTTCCTCATATTGTTTTTCCCGATAAAGTTCGGCCGCAAAGATATTCTCTAGTTTTTCTGAAATGTTTTTTAGGTTGTCGTTTAAAGACTGTTCACGTTTTTGACGTTCTTCATTAATGCCTTCTAATCTACCTTGGGAATGGGCGATGGCTTTTGCTGCTTCTAATTCATCTTCGGAAAAGGTGGGGGCAGGTGGCTCAACATAGATTTCTTCTGCAGTGTCTTCTTCAACAACTTCCTCAACATCAAATTTGTTCAGGTCGAATAAAAATTTACTACTTGGGCTATTGTTATTATTCAATTGAGTTTTTTATTTTCTAAATTGGTTGTTTAATGAGATTAATAAATAAGTTCATCTTCCTCTAGGCCAGAGGCGATTGTGATCTCTCCACGTGCTTCGAGGTCTTTGGCAATGCCAACAATATATTGTTGAGAATCTTCAACATCTTTCAAACGCACAGGGCCCATGGCCGCCATGTCTTCTTTCATAATCTTTGCCGCACGTTCTGACATGTTAGAGAAGAAAAGATCACGTAGAGATTCTGTTGCCCCCTTCAGAGCGGTTGGCAGTTTCTCTTTATCACAGGCACGGATAAGTGTTTGAATGGATGAGGGGTCAAGGTTCTGCAGATCTTCAAATGTAAACATTAGAGAGCGAATTTTTTCCGCGCTTTCGGGGACTGTTTTTTCTAACATCTCCATAAAACTTTGCTCTGCGGTTCTGTCAAAATTATTAAAGATATTGGCCATGACTTCGTGACTGTCTTGGCGTGCGGTTCGGGCAAGGTTGGACATGAACTCTGTTCTTAATGTGCGTTCAACATCATCCAAAACTTCCCTTTGAACAGCTTCCATGCGAAGCATGCGATGAATAACTTCAAGCGCAAAATTATCAGGTAACATCGCCAGAACACGGGCGGCATGATCTGTCGAAATTTTTGACATCACAACGGCGACTGTTTGCGGATATTCTTTTTGTAAAAAATTAGCCAGAATTTCTTCATTCACATTGGTTAATTTCTCCCACATGGTACGACCCGCAGGGCCACGGATTTCTTCCATGATGGTTTCAATTTTTTCGGCACTCATGCCTGCTTTGGCTAAAAGGCGTTCTGTACTTTCTTGGGAGCCGATAAGCGCGTTTGCGCCGCTCATTTGTTCGGCGAATTCGATGAAAAGACGCTCAATAACATTGGCATCAACTTTACCTAGATTGGACATGGTTTGGGAGATTTCTAAGATCTCTTCATCATCCATATGTTCAAAAATACGCGCCGTATATTCTTCCCCCAAAGCAAGCATAAATATGGCCGCCTTTTCGGGGCCAGTTAATGTTCTATAATCTTCTCTTACGCGCATAATTTAAAATACCTGTTTCAAGGCCCTAATTCAATTTCTATCGTTAATCTTCCGCCATCCAGCTTCGGATAACAGACACCGTTTCGGCAGGATAGTTTTCAACAATATCTTCAATCTTCTTTACAGAGGATGCTTTCACTTTTCCTTGAACGGATTCAACGTCAATCATACCTTCGTTATTATTCTCAAGCATTGCGATCTCCTCTTCTGTCATATTTGATGTATCAACAGGGGCGGCAAGCGCAGGCTTTAATTCTCCAGTTAACAGATCAAGCTCAGGCCTTCCATCGGCATCTTCATCATCTTTGCCATCAACAGATAAGACACGGCCAACCATTGGTTGAACCACCAAGAGCAAGACAAGAATAATCATAATGGCAAAGGTGAAAATTTCTGCAATATCGAGAAGTTTGTTTTTGTCAAAACCAAACAAGGTGTTGTCGTAAGGTGTGTCAGACACTTCGATATCGGCGAATTGCATATTAACCACTTCGATTGTATCTCCGCGGTCTATCTCATATCCAACCGCAGATTGGACGAGGGCGGCAATTTTATCAAGTTCCGCATCGGTTCTTGGCACATATGTTTCAACACCTTCTGCATTTGTTTCATATGTTCCATCCACCAAAACCGCAACAGATAGGCGGCGAACTTCACCTGTTTCACGAACAACACTTCTGATTGTTTTGCTAATTTCGAAGTTAGTTGTTTCTTCCAATCGGTTTGATTCAAGGCTTGGCGCATCATCAAAAAATAAATCATTACCAACAGCAGGCAGGTTATTTTCAACAGATACATTTTGTTCGTTCGCGTCACGCTCTGTATTGTTTTCTTCGATTGTTTGCGTGGATCGTGCAATCTGACTCTCGGGATCATAAAGCTCTTCATTCGTGCTGATGCGATCATAGTTTAAATCGGCGCTGATTGTTGCGCGCACATTTCCGTAGCCGACAATGCGGCCCACTAAATCTTCAACTGCGCGTTGAAGGCGTTGTTCGTATTTTATACGCTGCTCTTCCGCTTTTAATGTTGCGGTATTACCAGTTTCTTCATTGCCGCGCGCCAGCAGGTTACCAGCTTGGTCGATCAATGAAACTTTTTCTGGCTTTAAATCAGGAACGGCAGAAGCAACCAAGGATTGCACCGCCATAATCTGATCGTTACTTAAACTTGCGCCAGGGCGCAACCCTAGGGCTACACTGGCACTGGCGGTTCTGCTTTCGCGGCTAAATAATTCACGCTCAGGTAATACAAGGTGTACGCGGGCGCTACGAACAGGATCAAGTGAGCTAATGGTTCTGGATAGCTCACCTTCTAAGGCACGAACTTTGTTTAAATTTACGATTTCGTTGGTTGTTCCAAAGCCAGAGGATTCGTCAAAGATTTCATATCCTAACGATCCACCATTGGGTAAACCCGCTTCGGCCAAAAGCATACGGGCACGCCCAACTTCTGTATCAGGGACGGTCACGCGTGATCCATCTTCAGATATTTGATATTTGATTTCAGATTCCTCTAATCGAGCGGCAATAGCGCTGGAATCCGTAGAGGAGAGGTCATTGTAAAGTAGGCTGTAATCAGGCGTCGAGACGCGCATCGAAATAAAAATAAAGAAAATAAGCAAGGCAAATAAGATGCCGCCCATAATTCCAAGACGTGTAGGACCTAATTGTTTGAGCGTTTCCAAAAAACTATTCATCTGACGCAATAACCTTTTTATTAGTATAGAAAAATGTATTTGCAAAAATGGAATTATTAGCAAAACATATGGGAAAGATTTGTTATTAATACAAATCACTAACCTTATTATACCTTTTTTTACACAGAATTCCTATATTCTTAATAAATTAAATTTCCCAAATAATATTATTTGTTAACAGAGGGTTAATGAATAAAATTCAATGTATCTATTGATATCTTTACTTGACATACATCTGCTTGTTCTGATATTATGATGGTAGGGTAACATGTTTGTAATAGGTCATGTTAATCAGGGAATAAAATTATGATTGAAGCAGTAAATTCAGTATTATCGAATGCACCTGCCTCTCGACAAATCGTTGAGCAGCAGAGTACCGTTCGCTCAAATGCGGCTAATCCTGATAAAATACAGGAGGCGGCGGTTAAAACTCCTTATGTTAGTCCTTATATTTCATTAGATAGAAGTTCTAACCGCGCAGTTCTTCAAATTAGAGATTCTGATACAGGGGATGTTTTAAGTCAATATCCTACAAAAACTCAGATTAGAGCGTATCAAAATGCGCAAGAGATTTCACAACGACAAGAGCGTGCAGAATCTGTTGGTCCATCAGAGAGCCAAGGGGCAGAGTTAACATCACAGGCAACTCGTACACCAGAAGCGCAACAGGCAGTTGAAGTATCACAAACACCTCAACCAACATCTATTGAGACAGAGGCGTAAAGCATTTTGAAATATTTGAAATGAAGGCGTTATTTTAACGCCTTTTTTTATGCCGATTGATTCGTTGAATCATCTGGAGTGTTGGTATTCTTTGTTTTTTCCTGATCGCTCGATTTTTGTGCTTTTTCTGCTTGTTCGCGTGCCATTAAACCGGCGGCGATATCACGATTAATACTAATGAGGATATTAAGCTTTTCCTTTTCAGGTTGGCTCATAATTTCAATCTCTCGTTTAAATATAAAATTGGCGAGATTGATTATGTTCGATCGCAAATCATTGGGACGATCATCTTCAGGGTTCTCTAACGCTGTATCATAAAACATCATCCATATTTGACGGTTATATTTAAGGGTTTCCTCCAAAATATCGGAGGTTACATTATCCCAATCATTTTGAATATCATGCAAAAATTTTGCTGATTTTAACAAAATATGCGCCTCAAGTTCGCGTTGATCTGGCGTGTTTTTTTGTACGTTGGTTCCGTATACCCCCGCAGCGGCGGCGTATGGATTATTGTTATCCGCTGGTGACATTATCGATCAAATCCTTTTCTAATTGAATAAGCTCTTTACCGGCTTTCATTGCTTTGTAATATGATCCTTCGATAATCTTTTCATTTATATCGAGGAAGAAAAAAGAAAGTTTTGGTGCGGCATGTTGGATATCTTTAATCGTGTTGAAATATTTTTCATGATACATAGATGGGTTTCGCGCCATATACATACATTGAATGAGGAAGTATGCTTTTTTACATGGTGTGTTAGCATCCTCTTCCTTCATAACATCTTTTTCACGAAGGATAGGGGTGTCACCGTCAATGTGCAGACGCGTGCGCTGCGAGTCATTGGTAATGACGGCAGAGCCGATTAATATTTTTTCACCTGGTTTGAGATCAATTACGAGAGCCATGGATTTCTTCCTTTGCTAAAATGATAAGAGTGATTTCTTCACATATAATATAATTATAATACAAGATTCTTTATAAGAAGTTAATCTTTTTGTTTCAAAGCGTAGCCGTAAAAAAGCCAGCGATTTAGTCGCTGGCTTATATCTTAGGGGAGGGAGCTGTGCCTAAGAGATAATATTACCGTTTAACTCTAACGTAGCGGCATCGTCGATTGTTAGATCATTATCGAACTGGGCGATCCTAACAAAATTATCCGCGCCACCATCACTGTCAACTTCTAGGTAAGAGTGGGTTGTATCTGACGTGACTTGAACGAAGTCGGAAATGGCATCATTTAAAGGGTCATATGCTTGTAAAATATCTGACAAATCAATGGCATCATTTTCAGAAGAATCAAAATCTGTAATTCTATCAATGTCATTGAACGCGCTGGCTGATTCAAAGACAAAGGTGTCTTCACCAGCACTTCCTGTTAATATATCAAGACCATCACCGCCATATAATATGTCGTTCTCTGATCCGCCATCTATTGTATCGTTACCGTCGCCACCAAAAAGTATGTCATCTCCACCTTGACCAAGGATGGTGTCTCTTCCTCCTTTTCCTTCAATCCAATCACTCCCTTGATTTCCTTGAAAGACTTCATCGACGGATGATCCATAAATAAAGTCATCATTTGTGGTTGTTACAACAGTTTCCATGTCAACAAAATTTGTTCTGGCGGTGGTTTCATTATTGACATGAATTGTTCCTGCTTGTGTATCAACAGTAACAAAATCATCAGTAATTGTAGAAAATCGTATCGTGTCTCTACCTTCGCCACCATCAAGGTAATAAGTGTTTTCAGTGTTCAAACTAACGATATCATTTCCAGCGCCAGCGTAGAGAATGTCATGCTCTCCCCCTTGTATGACAACAGGAATTCCATCACGCGTATTTTCTAAAAAAATCCTATCATTGCCATCTCCGCTATAAATTATATTTTCTAATTCATTGCCTTCAATAAGATCATCAAATTGGGAGCCGATGACGTTTTCAATATTAAATACATCGTCGGTGCCACCTTGACCATTATCAAAAGCAAAATCATTTTCAAGTTTAATGACAATACGAGATTCTGCGTTTTCGTAAGAGATGGTATCGATTCCTGCGCCACCATCGATGACATTATTGCCAGTGCCGGCATCTATAAAATCATTACCATTGCCACCATTGATCGTGTCATCGCCAAACCCACCGTAAAGTATGTCATTGCCATCACCACCATCGCCAGTGTCATCGCCATCGCCTAGATAGATTGTATCATCACCGCCATATCCAGAAATTGTATTGTCGTTAACACCGCCTAAAATAGTTTCATCATCAGTGTTCCCAACATCCCCGAAAGGTGTGTTATTATCATTATTTAATATTTTTTTATTGGGGTCAGTCAAATCATAGGTTGAACCATTTTCAACAAAGATTGTGTCTATTTGAGAAAGACCCAATAAATTATAGTGACCATTTATGGTTATTGTTGATCCCAAACCAGTATAGATGACCAAATCGTTACCCTGTCTTGAAAATGAGAAGTTACTTTCAAGATAACTGCCGGTCATTGTTAATGTGTGGTTTTGAAATAAACTAAATGGTGAATACTCAACGTTACCTTCGGATATATTATAAACATAGTCAGTCATTTTATTTCTCCTGTTGGTTGTTGTAATTGAAACAATCATAGGTTAAATAACTAACAATCATAGATTGATAATAAATTTTTTTTATGCTATGGTTTTCAGCCATAAAAAAACCAGCGAGATTTTCGCTGGTTTAAATTATTAGAGCCTGCCGCCCTCATGTTCATAAAAGTCGGTATCCGAACCGTGGTCGGATACCAATCATTATTAGAACAATCGTAACACTGACTGTTGTGACTGTGCTGCCAAGGATAGGGAAGTTGTTCCCAAAGCCTGACGAGTCTGTAGGGCCAACAAGTTCGCACCTTCTTCGTTTTGGTCAGCAACCGTAAGGTCATCTGCACCAGACTGAAGTGTGTTAATTGTTTGCTCCGTAAAGTCACGACGGAATTGAACGATAGATAAGTCATTGGCAATAGATTGACCAAAGTTTCTAACATCTAATGTCGCTTCGCGGATTGAATCAATTGACTGCTGAACATTCGCTGCATTCGTGAAGTCACCTTCAGTAATGCCAAGCCCTGTTGCAGTGAAGTCAACGCCTTCTGTTTGAAGTGAATTAGAACGATCTTCATTGAAGAATGTTTCTAAGTTATCACCACCAAGAAGGTTCACACCACGATAGTTTGAATCTTCAACCAACTGATCAATTTGATCACGAATGTTGTTGAAGTCTTCTTCAAACTGATCAACATCTGGGTTAACGCCATCGAATGTAAAGAACTCAGATGCAATTTGACCAGCACCAAGCGCAACATCAGCTGCGCCAGCACCAAAACCAAAGCCAATGGTAGACGCACCCGTACCTGTGAACTGAAGTTCAACTTGACCAACAGTTTCATCAAATTGAATTTCAATTTGACCTGTGTCAGCGTTGAAACTTGCTTCGATATCTGTACGACCTGAGTTGTTAATGGCATCAATGACACTTTGAATTGTATCAGTATCAGTGAAGTTACCAAGATCAACATTTACGCCATCGATGTTTAGCTGGATGTTTGCATCAGAACCAGCCGCAAGGAATTCAGCACCTGTTGTCCCAGGGGTACCAGCATCACCAAGTACTTGACTAGCCTCAAACTGACCAGACGCTGCTGTGTTTGCAGCAACACCTGAAAACAGTGTGTTACCAGCAACGGCTGTACCGCCTGGACGGAAACCACCGGCACCATCATCTTCGGTACCAACAATTGTATCCAAACCTAAGGCAGCAAAAGCAGCGTTAGATAATTCACCAGCACCACCGCCAGAACCAATACGGATAGAGGCATTTTCATTGAGTGATGTGATTTCTAATTGACCTGCGTTTGTCACACGGGCACGAATTACTTCACCAATGTCTGAACCTGTACCAGAACCGTTTGTTTCAACATTAATTGCTGAAACAATGTCATCAACGTTTTCGCCAGCATTAATAGTAATGTTTAGTGTTGCTTGTGTTCCATCAGCTTGCGTTACTGTTACATCAAAAGTATCGCCAGCAGTAATAACACCGCCACCGCCAATTGTTGTAAGGTCAGCAACACCAGATAGATCTTCGTTACCACGGGCTCTTGCAAACCCTTCAGACGCACGAATTGCTGATTGTGCTTCTTGTGCAATAGAATCAGCTTGGTCAAGAAGGTTAGAAAGTGATTCAACCCCTGTGTTTGCTTGTTCAATTGTACGGATTGATTGTGAAATCCCATCTAATAAACGTGTTAGGTCACTCGCGCGGTTATTCAATGCTTTCGCAGTGAAGAAGTTTTGCGGATTATCTAACGCAGAATTAACTTTAAGGCCAGTTGCTAAACGCAATTGAGCCGTATCGATATTTCTTTGTGTGTTTTGAAGGGATAGTAGATTGTTCCTCAAGGCTGAGGATAGAACGATATCTCCTGACATCTTATTTCTCCTTTACTAGGGTTATGTTTTGCATACTGCAATTCATTCTTCCTGAACGAATACTTATAATACTATAACATAAGTAATTAACAAGCGGTTAACGCGCCATAGTATTTATTAAATATTATACAAAAATAGTGAATAAAGCCACGATTGCGGCTTGTGAGTATGATTCTAGCTGAATTTTCCTAAAGGCGCAAATCAGAAGTAGTTTTAATATGGTAAAACGTAAAAATAAGCACCACATATGCTTCGACGGGGCCTATTTATTTTGCTCCAGACCGCAGGCGGTCTTCGCTAAAAATTGGCAAATCGTAAATATTATTAGCTTTAATAATAATCCATAAAGCGTTACGGCAGACCAGAGGCCTGCCGTAACTAAGTTTTTGCCAAGAGCGTCTAAAGAGCGATATTCTATCGCAATCTTAGCAAATCTTCTGTCATCTGGTCGACGGTCGTAATAACCTTCGTGTTCGCGCTGTAGGCACGTTGTGTCACGATAAGTTTTGTAAACTCGTCTGCCAGGTCCACATTCGATTGTTCAATGGAGGACATTTCTAAGAAACCTGCTTGCGATACGCCTGCTTCTTGAAGTAAAGGCTCACCTGAATCTGAACTCTCTACATAAGAAGTCGTAGAGATTTCTTGCAAATTATTTGATGAAGGGAAGGTTACGATTGGTAATTTATACAATCTTGATAATGTTCCGTTTGAAAAACGTGCATTCACATATCCTTCACGGTCAATTTCAACACCTGTTTTCAATCCTAATTCAGAACCATCTTGTGAGGCAAAGCTCACATTATATAAGCCAGCAAACTGGGTTAAGCCATCAATGTTAATATTGATATCTTGTGTTTCTGAACCGTTACCCCAATCAACAGAGCGTAATTCGATGTCTTTATTACCATCTAAATCTGCCTGTGCGTTTAACGTTCCATCACTATTAAAGTTAATAAAACCTTGTGCTAATGGGGCGGCAATATTTGGCCCAACAACGTTTACTTGCCACCATCCACGGCCATTATAGGCGGCTTGTGGTGGTTGGTTTTGCACATCAGGGAACACCGCATTTGTTTCCGGTGGTATGAAAGTATTATCTGTTGGTAAACCAAATACGTCGATCGTTCCTTCAGCAATACCGAGAGGTGTTAAAATTTGGTTTGCAGGCGCAGCGTCATCCGTAAGGATTAATTGATCTCCAGGGGTAATGGACGTTCCTGTAATAACGATGCTACCTTCGTCGTTAATATATGCTTCTGCGGCACCGCCACCAGCATAATTATTCACAAATTCAAGCAAATCATTAACAGAATTAACACCTGTTAGAACATCGATTGTGAAAGTTTCAGGGGCGTTACCTGTTGTTTCTATTGTAAATGTAGCGCCATCTGCAATGTTATATGGAGGACCTGTTAGATCTTCGCTTTCATTTGCATCTTGCACTGCTGATACGACTGCTGCTTGGGGGCCGTTGATTTTAATATACTCAAAAGTAATATCTTGCGCCGCCCCTAACGAGTCATAAACACGAAGCGTTCTTGTGAAATCAATGTCTGATGTTGGATACGCAACAAGACCATCGCCAAGTGGATCGTAGTTAACATTTCTGCCAACTTCATCGGCATCAAGGTTTAATCCCAATGTTCCTTCGGTTGTTTGACGAGATTCGCCAGCAGCCAAACTCACATCAACAGGGACAAGGGCAGAAGTATCCGCGTTAAATGTAGTGACACCTACTGCTGTATTCGGGTCACGATCCGCAGGATCAACTTCCCAACCATACAAAAACATACCCGCAGAGTTTTGCAAAATACCATTTTCATTTTCATTGAATTGGCCATTACGAGTATATTTAAAGTCACCAGCAATATCTAAACTTTCTTCTGAACGAACAGTAAAGAAACCATCGCCTGCGATTGCAACATCAAGAGATGATCCTGTTTGTGCAATCTGACCTTGTTGGTCAACTTGTTGTAAGCGGTTAACTGTTACTGCGCCTGGTGAATAACGGGCAGTCGCCGATTCAACGGTTACAAGTGCGGCAAACGCAGCTTCTGATCGTTTAAATCCTGTTGTGTTAACGTTTGCGATATTGTTTGAAATAATCGCTGTTGCTTGTGATTGGGCGCTTAAGCCTGATACTGCTGTATATAAAGATCCGAATAAGCTCATAATTACCTCCTAGTGAAAATTCTAAAAATTTGTTGTTCTGTTTTAATTGTTTGTGTTTTGTATTGGTTTAAATTGTTTTCATTCGCATCATCATCTGGTGGAGCGGGGCGAATTTCACGCTTTTTATAAATCGCGCTAAATTGTTGTCGTTTCATTCGCTCCCCCATTTGTTGTTTCTGAATCATCTGGCTCTACAGCATTCAGAATTTGTGTGATTGGTACGGCACGTTCACCAACAAGGGCAAAAACAACACCGTCTTGCTGTTCGACACCTTTAACTTTTCCTGTGACAACAGTTGTTGTGTTGATAACATTTTCTTGAATATCAAGGGCGTCAATTGATACCGTATAGGTGCCCGATGGTAAGGAGTTGTTTAAGAAGTCTGTACCATTCCATGTAAACTCGTGAACGCCAGCGCCTTTTTCTGCATCGCCAGAGAAGACAAGGTTACCTTCTTCATTAAAGATATTAATCTTTGATGTCGTTGCTGCATCTTCGAGGTTATATTGAATTGTAGTTGGTTGACCCTGCTCATAGGCAACTTCTGCACTAATATAGGAAACATTTAACCCAACATACCCAAGTGACGATGTAATCGCATTATTTAATTGAAGGGCAACCAGGTCGTCTAATTTACTGTTGGCATTAATCTGTTGCTCCACTTGTGAGAACTGCACCAATTGATTGGTAAATTCGTTTGAATCTAATGGCTCAAGCGGGTCTTGGTTTTGTAACTGCGTTGTCAAAAGCTGCAAGAATTGTGAAAAGTCGTCAGCTAGCGTAACGCTTTGAGCTTCCGTTCTTTGCGCATTTACTAGGGCGCTTGTTGTTGTTACATCTGATACCATTGTTACGTTCTCCTAATTTCTATTTATATCTTTGCAATCGCTGTGCCAGTTTTAAAAATTTTGCCTTATGCCAAGATATTGTAGTGAACATGGCCCGTTTCTGGGTCCACATCCCATGTCATTTGTGTGTCAATAAATTCAATTTCTTCGTTATCGTTTGATCCTTCAGTTCCTCCGCCTGTACCGCCATGACGGCTGTCACCTTCGCGGTCTGAATTAAAGGCGTGACCATCATCGGCCATTTGGAAATCTAATGATCCGCTATCTGTATCTAATCCAGCATTTTGCAGGGCGCGCTCCAAAGCTTGGGCGTCACGTTGTAACATTAGTAATGTTTCTGGTTTTTCAACAACGATATTGGCTTTGACCATTCGTTCATCACCAAATTCTAAGCGAATTTCAACGCGGCCCAATTCAGGCGGATCTAGTTGAAGCGTCATTTGCCTCGTTTCACCAGATTGCGCAGATTTACTTATTTGTGCAGCAACAGCTTGCGTCGCAGGATGGGTTTGACCCGCTATAATATTATTACTCGCAAAACTTGCCGCTTGCATTGATGTTGTGAAAGGCGCCCCCGTTTGAATATCAAAGCCTAAGGCTTGGCTTAACGGATCTGTGCTGGCCAAGACATCTGAGAATGAAAAATTAAGAAGTGACTCAACTTTTTGTCCTGTTTGAGTGTTGCTCAAGCTCGCGGCGACATCTGCAACATTCATTTTCGATTGTGCGGCTAAGCCTTTTTTGGTGCTACCAAAAATTTCTTGATATTCACCGTTACTTAAACGTTGTGATATTTCTTCGGCAGTAAGGGGGAGGGATGTTTCCCCTGAATTTGCATTTTGACCATTATTTAAAAAATTCCCAGATGCGGCGCTATTGCTGAATTCTGATGTTTGTTTTGGGTTGATCGCATTTAAAAGATTTTGTGCGGAATTTGACTTATTCTGACCTGTATTGGCAACATTCGCAGCAATAATATTATCTGCATTAGATTGCGCCAAAGCAAGACCGTCAACACCACCATTATCATCTTTTTGACTATCACGAAGTTTTTTATCTTGAATAGACTTTTCTAATTGAAGCTGTTTTTCTTCATTATTTTTTTGTGATTGATTTATAAGAATAGATAAGGCATCCGTAATTTCAAATTCGCCATCTTCTGTTTTGCCACTGTTAGGGACAGGAATAATATTTCCAACGCCTGCAATTAAATCTTCTACAGTTAATTCGCGTCCTAATTTATCTTCAACTTCTTGAATGCGATCTGTGATTTTTGTTAGTTGCGCAGGATTTAATCCTGTTGCAATTAGTGCTTTTAGGGCGGAATCATCGGTTTCAAAATCACCGGCGCGAAGGCTCTCCAAACTTGCTTCTAATTGACCCAAGCGTTTTTCTAGACGATTGGCAAGCTGTTCAATATTTCCATTACCAATGGCTTGTTCTGGTAATCCGCTGGTTAAATGATCAATTAATTTTGTTAATTGCGTAATACGATTTTCCTTGGTATTTGCCAGTTTTTCAATTTTTAATTCACTTAACTTTTCTTCTAACGATTTGTCAGGATCTTGTCCCAATAACGCTAGCTGTAAGAGGGCTAAATCTGCTTCATCAGATTTCAAACTTGTTGTTGTGTCAGAGCTATTATTTGCAACATCTGTTGTTTTTATCTCTCCATCGGCAATTTTAATATTACCCAAAAGCGCATTTAGAAAATTCACATTTCCGCGTTGTGTCAAACCAAGTTCACCATTTTGAAACTGCCCAAAGCCTGGCTTACCAGATGCTTTGTCTGATGTAACTTGTGTTGCGAATAGATTTAGATCAATCATGTTTTAATTCCTGTTTTGAACGTTCTGTTTTTATTTTTAAAGCTTATTTCTTAAGCAGATTCATTGATGCCCATTGTTGTTTTTAGGCCAGTTTGCATTTGACCGTTACCGCCATAAATAATTTGCTTTTGTTTCCTTGATGATTCACGCGCGGTTTCCATTATGCGCTCACCCAAACGTTTCATACCATTTTTCATTCGCTCTAATGCGGCGTGGTTTTCTTGTGCAGTTTCTGAAAAGCTTATACGCATTTCTTCTAATTTATTTTTAAGGGCAGGGGATGCATTCTTTAGCTCATCTTTACGCGCCATTAATTGGTTCATACCGTCTAAATAATCATAGGCCACATCTAATTTTTGATCTTGAAGGGATAAAAATGTTTTTGTGTCGGCCTTTTTTAAGGCGGCTGTTTCTTCTTCTAAAGACCCGCGTAAACGGTCAATCACCACCATCATTTCTTGCATGGCGCGGTTTGGGTCATTGGGTAGGCGACGGCGGGGGCGCTCTGTCTTCATAGATTTTGGCAGTTCTGTTGCTGTTGTTTCGTTCTGTTGGTTCATCATTTGCTTTTCCTTAACTTTTATTTTGTTTTATCTTTGGGCTTGTTCTTGCATTCTAATCATCTCAGCTTTGATCGCGTCAGCGATGCCAATCTGCCCCGACTCCGCGATCATTTTTCCGTATTCTTCAAGCATAAATCCTTTGAAAATTTCTTCGCCTTTTCCGCCGCCAAACATCTTATTTGCTTTAATCCCTTCAAACATTGGCTGTAACATTTGGGTCATGAACATGGCTTCGAAATCTTTGGCTGCCGCGTTAATTTGCTTTTCGCTTTTTGATTGGGCGGCCAAATTTGTTTTTGTCACGCTGCCTTTCACATCAGGCTGCGTAGCGTTCATTATTGCGAGTGATGTGCTTGGGTCTAAATTCATATTATAATGTCTCTATATCTGCTTGAAGGGCACCTGCTGCTTTAATCCCTTGTAAAATAGAAATCACATCACGAGGAGACACGCCCAAGCTGTTTAATCCAGTGACGAGGTCTTGTAAGGTCACACCTGTTTCAACAACGGCGAGGTTTGCGTTATCGCCTGTGTTAACTTCGATATTTGTTCGGGGCACAACGGTCGTTTCCCCTTGTCCAAAGGCGTTGGGCTGCGCCACTTGTGGGGTTTCTGTAATTGTCACGGTCAGGTTTGCTTGTGCAATGGCAACGGTTGAAATTTTTACATCCGATCCCATAACAATAACGCCAGAACTTTCGTCAATAACAACGCGTGCAATTTGATCAGGTTGAACAGAAAGGCGTTCTATATCTGTAATTAAATCAACAATATTTCCACTGTAATTTTCAGGGCGTCTTAAAATCACACTTGCAGAATTTTCTGCACGCGCGGGGGAACCATCGGCAAATCCGTTAATGGCTTGTGAAATACGGCGCGCGGTTGTGAAGTCCGGGTTGCGTAGGGCAAGGCGAATTTCTTCCAAGTCTTCTAATTTAAAATCAATTTCACGTTCAACAATTCCGCCACTTGGAACACGTCCTGATGTTGGAATGTTTTGTGTTACTGATCCTGCGTCCCCTTCAATGGTGAAACCTGAAATAATCACAGGGCCTTGTGCCACGGCATATACTTCGCTGTCGGCGGCTAATAAGGGTGTTACAAGCAATGTCCCTCCGCGTAAGCTTTCGGCATCGCCCAAGGCTGATACTTGTACATCAATATCGGATCCTTGATTTGCAAAAGGGGGCAGGGATGCCGTTACCATTACGGCGGCAACGTTTCCTGTGTTTAGGTTTTCACCACGGATGCTGACACCTAAACGCTCTAACATCGCAATTAAGCTTTGTTCGGTGAAGGGCGAATTATTGAGAGAGTCACCAGTTCCGTCCAAACCAACAACAAGACCATATCCAACCAATTGGTTTTCACGCACACCTTCAAAATCGACGATGTCTTTTATACGCGTTGACTTTGCTTGCGCAGGGGCTAGCGCAATGCTCGATAGGATTAGCGTGAGGGCAATTAACAGGTATGTTTTCATTTGATAACTCTTCACTTTATAATTTATTTGTCTAAAGACGGTTTAACTCACCCCTTAACTATGCGAATGTTGTGCCAATTCTGATTTGAATTTTTGTTTATAAAAATCAATAGCTTAGCGGTTGTATTCGTACTGCTATTAAGCGAGCGGCTGTGAAAACCTGACCTTTTATGCTTGATGGGGACTGAACAGGGAAAAATCTGCCGATTTTCGTGAAATCTATAAATTAACCCTTATTTTTCTAAATTTATGGTATTATATTTGGGAATTAATTTAGGAATATGTACAAATGAAAATTCAAGGCCCTTCAAAAACTGGCGGTGCCAGCAAGTCAGGAAAAACATCCTCCAAAGGTAAAACCAACAATACATTTGGCGACATGGTCACGAACGCGGCGCAAGAATCGCAAAATACCGCTGCCACGCAATCTATCGCGAAGGTGGATGCTTTGTTATCCTTACAATCCGTTGAAAGCGCGACAGAACGGGCGACCAAAAGACGTATGCGCGAACGCGGTGACAAGGTTTTGCGTCAGTTAGACCATCTACGCTTGGGGATTTTGACAGGAAATTTAACCTTGGGGCAGGTGATTGATGTGGCAGATGTCGTGGCCTCCCACCGTGAGACGATTGACGACCCTGGTTTAACGGCTGTTTTGGATGAAATTGACTTGCGGGCACAAATTGAGATTGCAAAATCACGCAAAGCCATGGAAAAGAATACGCATTAAACTCGATTTTCCTTGCCAAATTTAATGTCTAAGACTATATTCCTTGGCGATTTACGGGGTTATATGAACAACCATTTGCCCTCATGAACAGCATTTTTCGGTTTAACGAAGAATGTTTATAATAAAGAATAAATGAACGAAAGATTTTTTTAAAATGGCACCGACTAAAAAAGCTCCTGCGAAAAAAACAGCCTCTAAAAAGGCGGTAAAGGAAGTAAAGGAAGTAAAAATTCCTGCAAATTATGACCCTATGACGGATAAAAAAGGGTATATGAACCCGGTCATGATTGAATTTTTCCGTCAGCGTTTGATTGAATGGCGTCAAGATTTGATTAAGGAATCTTCAGAAACACAAGAGACTCTAAAAGAAACAGAACTTCAAAAGCCTGACTTGGCCGATCGTGCGTCCGCCGAAACCGACCACGCGCTTGAGCTTCGTACCCGTGACCGTGAGCGTAAGTTGATTAATAAAATCACATCAACAATTAACAAAATTACGGATGGTGAATACGGATATTGCACAGAAACAGGCGATGAAATTGGTGTTTCTCGTATGTTGGCCCGTCCCGTTGCTAGCATGACCTTGGAAGCCCAAGAAATGCACGAACGCAACGAGAAGATTCATAGAGAAGACTAATCTTCTCAAATATTTATAAATTAAATTTTCCAAAATGAGATAAGGGGTTGTGTCGTGTTTAAATGACACAGACTTCTCTTACGCCAAAGAAAAACCCCCGCGCTTTTTCCTAAAGCACGAGGGTTAACAAAGGCAGATTAATCCTTAATCTGTTAGCGAACTCTTACCATCCTAATAAGGGTTAGGGAGGGGGTTAGAATGGAAAGAGAATATCGTAAACTTGTTGTCCATAACGGGGTTGTTGCATATCGGTAATGTGTCCTTCACCGCCATATGAAATTCTGGCTTCTGCAATTTTGTCATAAGAAATTGTGTTATTGGTTAAAATATCTTCGGGGCGGATAACGCCTGCTAATTCCAAGACACGTTTTTCAAAGTTTACGCGTACTTCCTGACGGCCTTGTATCACCATGTTTCCGTTGGGTAAAATTTGGGTAACAGTCGCGGCCAATGTCATGCGGACTTCTTCTTCACGCTCTGTGGTTCCTTCACCACTAGATCGGGACGTTGTACCAAAATTAACAAGGTCTCCGCCTGTGACGGCCTCGGGTAACACTTTTGTTAATTGTGTTTCGACCCCTAATAAATTGCTCAAATTGACATCTTCGCCTGATGTGCGGGAGCGCTCTGTTTCATTGGCTAGATCTGCTTCATCATCGATATCAATCATCACGGTCAAAATGTCACCAATGGTTGCGGCGCGCTGATCTTTAAAGAATGTCTGTTTATTTCCACCCCAAAGAGAGTTGTTTTCACGTGTAACCACACGCTGTTCAGGCATGGGCATAGAAACACGCGTGTAATTCGGGGCATTTACAGGGTTTTGGATTGGGGTAATGTCTGGCGCTTTTCCAACATTTGCCAATCTATCGCCTGCCCCACAGGCGCTTAACAAGAATAAGGCACCAGCATAGAGGGTTATACTGATAACAATTTTTGAAATAGGTGTATTTAGACGCATGGTGAAACTCCTTTATATAAATTCTTATCGAACAACGACTTCTTTACTGCCGTTAACTGTTGCGCTGATGGTGCGTGAGCTTTGTGCATTTGTTACACGGATCACATCGCCAATGGCGCCAGATTCTAGGGCTTTTCCTTTGGCAGTTAACATCAAAGGCCCTTGGTAAAAATTAATGGTGATGACTTCGCCGCGCTCAACCAATTGTGGCTTTTCTAATGAGCCGCGCTGGATAAACTTTCCCGCATGGGCGATGCGGCGTGGGGTCATGCCCACAATGTCTTCAGAATTCATAAACGCATTGTGCTGAATATCCTTTGTTGAAATCTGAACATATTGAATGTCGTTCTTTCCAATAACGTCACCATTTTGCAAGGTGGAGCGTAGAACGGGCACTGATGCTTGCCTATCAACAAGACCGCTTACATTTATTTTGCGCACTGGGTTGTCTAAAGACGGGGCAACCAAAGTCGCGGTGAAAAAATCTTTCTGATGATTATAATTAAGCTCACTCACCTCTACATTTAAAGGCAGGTCATTGGGCAAAATAATTGATGGCTTGCCCGAACTTAACTCAATATTAAAATCAGTATCTAAGCCTTTGTCTATAATTGCTTTTCTCAATGTTTCTTGGACGATATCAAAGGGGACAACATTCGCTTCGCGACGTATTGTAATAGTGTCTCCAGACGTTGCTGGGCGCCATTCTATGTCCATTGCACTGGCAATGCGATATAATGTACGGGCATTTAAAGTCATATCTTCACCAGGTTTAGGTGCCGCCCCCAAAACATAATCGGCATTACGCTGTACGTTGTCAAAAATATCACCAAGGCGTAAAACGTCATCTGTGACAATGCTGACATTCTTTAAAGATGCGGCCATCGCAACCTTTGACCCCACAACGACGCCAGTCCCTAGCAATAATATTGCTATTAATAGGGTTGCTGCCTGCAGGGACATTGATGTTTCTTTAAAAAATCGCATTATCATTTCTTTTTAACTCCTTGATTTAGCTCTGATTAATTATCGAAGCTGAGTAATTGTTTGAAGCATTTCATCACTTGTTGTGATCACGTTTGAATTCATCTCATACGCACGCTGCGCGGCAATCAAATTGGTGATTTCTTCAACAATATTTACGTTTGAATTTTCAATGGCCCCTTGTCGGATTGACCCAAATATATCTTCACCAGGGTTTCCTGTTTGTACATCACCTGATGCACTTGATTCTAAGAACATTGTGTCACCGATCGCTTCAAGACCGGCGGGATTGATAAAGGTGGCCAGTTCAATTTGCCCAAGATTTTGCAATTCAACTTGATCGGCTATTTTGGCTAAAACTTCACCTGACGTATTTACAACAATGTCCACTGTGTCTTCGGGGACTGTTATACCTGGTTGAAGCAGGTAACCTTGTGGAGTTACGATTTCGCCTTCATCGTTTACTTGATAAACACTTTGGCGGGTATAGGCCGTTTCACCATCCGGCAATTCAATTTGGAAAAAGCCTTCACCATTAATCGCAAGATCTAAATTATTTTCGGTAAGCTGTAATGTGCCTTGCTCGTGAATACGTTGAATCGAGCCTAAGCTGACACCCAAACCAAATTGCAGGCCACTGGGCACTGTCGTATTAGAGTCGGCAACCGTTGCGCCGGGGCGTACTTTGTTTTGATAAATTAAATCATGAAAATCTGCGCGCTGGCGTTTAAAGCCAGTTGTTGTCATGTTGGCAATGTTGTTTGAAATAACATCAACATGTTGTTGTTGTGCCAACATTCCTGTTGCGCCGATATCGAGTGATCTTGTTACCATTTTAATAAACTCCTATTTATCTATATTCATCCAACTTATTGAGAGTTGGTCGTTAGTTATTTGTTATGCTTGTGTTTTTCCTAATCGTTGGTTGGCGCCTTTCATGCGCTCATGCTCGCTTTGCATCATGTTTTGCACGGCTTGATATTCGCGTAAAACATCAATCATGCGGGTCATTTCAACCACGGATTGAACATTCGATCCTTCTAAATATCCTTGATTAACAGCGGTGGTTTCTGAAGGGATTGGCGCTGCATCAGTTTCATAAAGACCGTTGCCAGCAGGGTTCAATTCTTGTGTATTGCCAAACTCCATAATCATAAGGCGGGCAATTTGGCCTTGCTCCGTTGAAATAACCCCTTTTTTATCGATTGTGACTGATTGCGCGCCTTGGGGAATGTTGATCTCTCCACCACCGTCGCTCATCACGGCCATGCCGCGCGCATTGACTAACTTGCCATCTTGATCGAGCGTTAGGTTGCCCGCGCGGGTATATTGAATTTCACCGCCTGGGGTTTGAATGCCTAAAAACCCACGGCCCACTAAGGCAATATCCAAAGAGTTACCTGTTTCTTTAAGGCTGCCGGGGTCTGTCATTTGATATTGTCCGTAATCAAGAACAAGGGACATGTCTTCCTTCATGTGGCGTGGATCTTCCACATATTCACTAAAGACCATGTTTTGTGCACGATATCCTGGTGTGTTCACGTTCGCGACATTTTGCGCGATAATGTCCATGTTCTCCCGCAAGACAACTTGTTTTGATAAACCAATATAAAGTGAATTTTCCATAGCGTTTTATTTCCTATCTATTACTTCGATTTATGACATTGCACATGCTGTGCCAAAGGAAAATATTGTTATTTATGAAGGGGTTAGGTTTTTTAGCCTATAAGGGAAAGCATAGTTTTTACTCAAAAACATGGATATTAATTGCCGAAGAGGAAATTTTTTCCATGATGGTCAAGAGCATTGCTTTGGGATTATAAATATTTTGATATTGGTGCAAAAACACCATATCTCTTGTGGGTGAAGTCTGACTTTGGCTATCAATTTCTATCTATTTCAGGCAAGATTTCCCTATAATATAAAGCGCTTAATACGATTCGTATGAAAAAATAAATTAAGAGTGACGAGAATAGCTCAAGATAATAAAACGGGGTAAAATATGGCCGAAAATGAAGTAAATGTGAACGCATCCCTTGATGATGACTTTGACGGAGCAGATGAAGGCGGATTAAATTTCAAGAAAATCCTTCTCATCTTAATTCCTTTATTGCTTATTGGCGGCGCAGCAGGGGCGTATTTTACAGGCATCATTAGCTTTGGCAGCGACACTGAAGAAGTAGATAGCCATGCGGATAAAGGCGCAGATCATGCAGAAAATGCAACAGCAGCGTTTTTAAAAATCCCTGACATGATCGTTAATCTAAGCAGTGATGACGGGCAGCCGCGCTATTTACGATTAAGCGTACAGTTGGAGTTAAGGAGTGAGGCAGATAAAGCGTCTATAGAGGCAGTGATGCCACGTGTTATCGACCAATTCCAAACCTATCTTCGGGAGTTGCGTGTTAGAGATTTAAGAGGGTCTGCAGGTATTTATCGCCTTCAAATGGAGCTATTATCGCGTGTAAATGCGGCGGCTTATCCTGTAGAAGTAGATGACGTTTTATTTCAGGAGATATTGATACAGTAAAAATGCCGTGATTTATGCTATACTATAAGCGGCACAATATTTGCTATACAAACTATTATGAGCGAAACAGACACACAAGAAATCGAAGAAACAGAAAAAAATGTCCTAGGTGATGGCCTAGAGCAGGAAGATATTGCATCTGATACAGATGATAATGCGGACGACGAAGATTCCCGCATTTTAAACCAAGATGAAATCGACTCTCTCTTAGGCTTTGATGAATCTAATAATCTATTGGACGACAATTCTGGCGTGATGGCGTTGATTAACTCCGCCATGGTCAATTATGAACGCCTGCCCATGTTGGACATTGTTTTTGACCGACTTGTTCGGTTGATGTCAACATCCCTTAGAAATTTGACGTCTGATAATGTTGAGGTTTCGCTGGATCAAGTATCGACGGTGCGTTTTGGTGATTATATGAATTCCATCCCATTGCCTGCGATGCTATCAGTTTTCAAGGCGGAAGAGTGGGATAACCACGGATTAATGGTAAGCGATTCCGCGCTTATTTATTCTATCGTAGATGTTTTATTAGGCGGACGAAAAGGAACGCCTGCCATCCGTATCGAAGGACGCCCTTACACCACGATTGAAACAAAATTGGTGGAGCGCATGGTGCAAGTGGTCTTGAGCGACCTGTCTTCTGCTTTTGATCCGTTATCACCCGTTAGTTTTACGTTAGATCGTATAGAAACAAACCCCCGTTTTGCAACGATATCTCAGGCGGGAAATGCTTGTGTACTCGCGCGCTTGCGTGTTGATATGGGGGATCGTGGTGGCCGTATTGAAGTTGTTATTCCTTATGCGACGCTCGAGCCTATTCGTGAATTGCTCCTTCAAATGTTTATGGGTGAAAAATTCGGACGGGATTCAATCTGGGAAAATCACTTAACGCAGGAGCTACACCAAACCGATATTTCCCTTCAAGCCATATTAGGCGAGAAAGTTGTGTCTTTAAACGAGATGTTAAGCTGGAAAGTCGGAACACAAATTTTATTTAATACCTTCGTTGATGATGAGCTTGAATTACGATGCGGTAACGTGCCTATGTTCCGTGGCCCTGTCGGTCAAAAATCAGATAATATCGCGGTGCAAATTGATAAATACATCCAAACAAAAGATGAGGATGATTTATGAGCGCGCAAATAGCATTACTTTTGGATGGTTTAATTCTTGTATTTTTATGTGTCACAATTTTTTACGCGGCGCGTTTGTCAATGTTTTTAAAAACATTTCGTGAGGGGCGCGCCGGCATGCAGGTCCTTATCAGAGACTTAACAACCACAATTGCAAAAGCAGAAGTATCCATCGCCACAACAAAAAGACAAATGAGCGATGCGGAGCAAGAATTACGAACCGTCATTAACGAAGCAAAATTTCTATCTGATGAATTAAGATATATGAACGAAGGAGGCGATAATTTAGCCAACCGTTTAGAAAAACTTGCTGATCGTAATCGCGAATTAATCGACTTAATGGAAAAATCTGGCGGTATTGGCACACAAACAATACAACAGTTTGAGCCGTCCAAACCGACAACAAAGCCTCAACCTGATTTTGACCAAGACTCTTTTGACGTTCATCGTCCATCACGGTTACAAGAAATGTCAAAGGCACTCGCAGATAATAAAAAAGAGATCTTTAGCATCAATGATTTTGATATCGAAGAAGGCCTTGATGATGATGACGAAATAGATTTTCAGGCCTTGGAAGATGGTGCGTATAACGCGGAAATGGCAGCATTAAATGAAGCGTTACTTTCAGATGAAGAAGATAATTATGATTTTGATGAAGTCAGTTTTGATGAGTCAGAAGAAATTCAGCACACCCCCCGCGTTGACACACAAGCGGCCAGCAAGGTAAGAAGCTTCGCCATTTTTGACCGTGAATTGGCAGAGATGGATGTAAAAGAAAAAGTACAAAGCGCCGTTGAGAAAAAGATAAGCCAAGATGTTGAAAAACACTCCTCTGATTTTTACAGCAAAGCAGAACAAGATCTATATGAGGCATTACAACGCCGTAAGAAAATGAGAGATCAGTCATGAAATGGATGAATCGTTTACGGATCATGCCGTTATTGGTTGTTGTTGCCGCGCTTTCTTTTGGAGTGCGCTTTGGTGAATTTATTTCTGGTGTCAATGAAAAACCCGGTAGAGCAGTTGCACAAACCATGCCTCAAGATGGACTGGAAGCCGCAACACAGACCGCACAATTGGCTGATATAAAACCTGATGATGATGAACAGCTAATGGAAGTTATAGAGGCCGCCACCGATGAGGAGCCACGAACGGCCCCTGTCAGGCAAGATATAACAACATCTGAACCGATTTATAATTGGCGTGATGCTGGTGATACAGATTTTGAATCATCGCCTGTGCGTATGGAATTATTTGAAGAATTAAAATCTCGCCGCACAACCCTTGATGCCAAAGCGCGCGAATTATCGGTGCGTGAAGCGTTACTCAAAGCAACTGAGCAAGAAATTGAACAAAAATATGAAGAGCTGTTATCGTTGCGCGCCGAAATTCAAGAACTTCTAGTTGAACAAAACGAAGAAGAAAAAGCGCGCGTTGCCTCGCTTGTAAAAATTTATGAGGGCATGAAACCAAAAGATGCGGCACGCATTTTTAATACCTTAGATTTAGATGTTCTTTTAAGCGTCGTATCAAAAATGTCAGAGCGTAAATCTGCCCCCGTTATTGCGTCGATGGATCCGGAACGGGCGCGAACCTTAACCATCATGTTGATGGAGCAAAAGGCATTACCAACCTTATCCGATGACGGATTTAATTCTTAAAAAGATGGCTTTTCGAAAAAGACGCAGACGCAATCAAAATACAAATAATAGTAGTGGCTCAAATTCTGGGCAAATGATGAATTTGTCTTTGTTCATTATGCTGCTCGCCTTTTTTATTGTGTTAAACAGCCTGTCTACTTACGAAGAATTAAAATCTGAAAAAGTTCGCCGTAGTTTAAATATTACATTTAATAATAACATTGAAGAATCTAAACCTTCTAGCCGCCCTAGCATTGCAGATTCTTTGAGCGAGGGGCACACCTTTGATCGTATCGAAGGGTTGTTTCAATCCCAGATCACCAGTTTTGAATCAGAAAAAAGCCAACTTGCAGGGCGCATGCATATTACGTTGGAAAAAGATAAATTTGTGAATGCCATTACAACAAAAGATCAGATTGATATTTTTAAATACCCAACGCGCCGTGAATCGCGTGATAATTTTTTTCTACCCACGTTGGTTTCCTTGGCCAAAGCAGACATAAATGGCGCGCCAACACGACTTGAAATTGTCTTTCATACATCCGAAAATCCATCAATATTACAAAATGAAAACCCGCAAATTATTTTAGAAGATATTAATCAAATCGGTAATATTGCACAGATATTAGAGGCGCAAGGCTTGCCGCAAAAACTTCTTAATATTAGTCTTGAAAAAGGTGACCCTGATATTGTTGACTTAAACTTCATAAAATATGTTCCGTTCGCGCCAGTTATTTCGGAAGAGGAGGCGGGGGCACAATGAAGGAAGAAAAAAACAAGGACGGCAAAAACAAGGACGAAAAAAATAAACAATCCGCAGAGGTCGCCTCCGAAAAAAATAGCCATAAAATTCGCCGTTTTGTAAGACGTAAAGATGACCCTCAAGGGTCAAGCACCAGTATGTGGCTCATCTCTTTCACAGATGTCATGGCATTAATGTTAACATTCTTTGTTTTGCTTTTTGCCATGTCAAATCCGGATCAGGAAAAATTTGAACAATTCAAAGAAAATATTCAAAAAAACTTTAATAAATTTGATGGCGAAAACCTAAACCGAGGGTCGGAAGATAGTATAAACATCGCACGTGTTAATTTTAATAAGGCGCTAGATATTCAATATCTAGAAGTGCTTATAAAAAATTTAGTCTCCCAAAACCCTGAGCTGGGTCAAATTACTGTCATGCAAAATGCAGGGCTATTAATTTTATCCATGCCCCAAGAAATGCTTTTTGAAAGCGGGGGCGCAACAATCAAGGCGGAGGCAACACGCACCCTCAATGCATTGGTGAATAGTTTGCGCCGCATTCGTAATTCTATTGAAGTTGTTGGGCATACGGACCCACGGCCTGTTACATCGGGCGCGTTTGCGTCCAATTGGGAATTGTCTTTAACACGCGCGGCAAACGTTGCGGCATTGCTGAAAAACTTAGGGTACGATGAAGAAATTCGAATTAAGGGATATGCCAGCGGACGATTTAACGATTTGTCAGAAGATTTCTCCCAACAGGCGCGTATGGATTTATCGCGCCGTGTGGATATTATCATTCGTGAAGATGATGGAAACCGCGCAAAACTATTCGATATTGGGTTACCTTAATATAAAAATATTGTTAAAATCGGGGGGCGGATTTCCTTGTCACCTTGTTCTTAGCGCCCCTTTGTGGCAATTTTTAAAGATGATTTTATTCAAGTCAATCAGGCTTTTAAGCGTATTTTTATTCATATTTGTCATGGGCGGCATGTCCACGACAATATACGCGCAAGATGCTGTCCAAATTCGCGGTAGCGATCATGATGGCTATTCCCGTCTTGTGATGGAATGGCCGCAATCTGTTTCGTTTGAAGTGTCGCAAAATAACGATCAAATAGAAATTAAATTTGATAAAGCTGCAACGGCCGACGTAACGGCGATTAATCAAAAAACATTGCGTAATATTGGTGGGGTCGCTTCCGTTACCTCTGATCCATTAACCTTAGCAATAAACGTTGTTCCCAACGCCAAATATCGTGATTTTAAAATTGGCAAGCGTGTCATGTTAGATGTCTATGACAGTGAAGGCACACCTGAGCCAGCCGCCCAAACAAGCCAAGTGTCCACACCGCCAAACACGCCAGCTGAGCTTGAAACAAATAATGATACGCCTGCACCATCAAACGAAAATTTACAACAGGTCAATGAAGCGGGCGCATCACCTGAACAAACCGCACCATCAAAAATTTCTGGCAATCAACCCCATTTGATAACAGTAAGCGGAACGCAAGCAATTGGTATGGCGGCATTTGAACGCGCAGGATTTTTGTGGCTTATTTTTGATCAAGCGTCTTTAAGAACACCCCCTGTTTTATCTGGCCCAAATGCAGAGTCATTTCCGCCTTTAGAAAAGATAGAGGTGGGCATTGATAATGGAGGCACCGCCTACCGCATGCCAAAACCCGAAGGGTATTATTTTTATGGTGAAGGCGGCGGTATTTTGTGGCGACTCGTCATGACGCCAACACCACGTGATACAAAGGCAAGCGCCCCAGTCATAACACCAAGTTCCAATTTATTATGGCCGATGGCCAGTGCGGCCAAAATAATAAAATTTGAAGATCCTATCGTCGGGGACGAAGTTAGTGTTGCAACGGTTACATCAGCAGAAGATTTTTCTGGAATGTCCCGTGAATATGTAGAATTTGAAACATTCACCTCCCCCATTGGGTTGGCTTTTGCTCCGCGCGCTGATGACATTACCATCACAAAAAATACGGATGGGGTTGAAATATCAAAACCAAATGGATTGGCCGTATCACCAACAAAAGATATTGCCGCAACGGCATTGAAAGATGACCTAACCCGCGAAGAAGAAATCTTTGTCGCAGAAGACAGCCCCAGTCAAATTAACCCAATCTATGATTTTAACAGATGGCAAATGGGCGGTTTAAACGCGCTTGATCAAAATCGTAAAGTCTTGATGTCCAGCCTGAATAATAAAAATGGTGCCGCCAAAGCAGAAGACCTCATTACATTAGCAAAATTAAATATCGCGAATGATAGAGGGCCAGAAGCCTTGGGATTACTGCGTGTTGCGGCAGTTGAGCTACCCGGTATTGACGAAAGTCCGGAATTTGTATCCTTAAGGGCGGCTGCCTCTGCGCTTTCTGGACATTACGAAGATGCGTTAAAAGATTATCAAATGCCTGCGCTTATCAATTTTAATGAAACAAATTATTGGAAGGCATATTCCCTTGCAGGGTTAGAAGACTGGGTTCAGGCCGAACAAGTGATGCCGCCTGATCTGCGCGTTTTAAAAACATATCCAAACCCTATAAGGGAGCCAATAACACTATCTTTAGCAGAAACATCTTTGCGGGCAGGGCGGTTAAATACCGCGCAAGATTTATTAGAAAGCCTTGAACCAGATTATCCTAAGATGTCTTTTTCCCGTCAATCGGCGTGGCAGTATTTGAATGGAGAGCTTGAGCGTCAAAAAGGTAATTTTGACCGCGCGATGGATAATTGGTCTCCACTTCTAACGGGGGATGATGATTATTACCGCGCCAAGGCGGGGTTGTCCGTCACCAGAATGCAGCTTGAGCGAGAAAAAATAACCCCCGAAAAGGCGATTGATCGCTTGGAAGGACTTCGTTATGCATGGCGCGGGGATGAGTTAGAGAGCTTAATTAATTATCGCCTAGGCGAATTATATATTGCCAATAACGACTATCTTAAAGGGCTTTCCGTTTTGCGTAATGCGGTTTCTATTTCGCCAAATGCCAAAGTTACGGAAGAGATTACAAATTATATGACCTCAACATTTCGTAAGATTTTTACTGATGGGGAATTGGATAACGTCTCCCCCATTGATGCCGTCAGCATCTATGAAGAGTTTAAAGAGCTGACCCCCATAGGCGCAGAAGGTGACTTATTTATTCAAAACTTAGCCGAACGTTTGGTTGAAATGGATTTACTTGAACGCGCTACAGGCTTGCTCGACCATCAAGTAACCCATAGATTAAAAGGGGATGAGCGTGCCAAAGTTGCCATTCGACTGGGCGCGATTAGACTATTGAACAACCAATATGATGGGGCATTGGCCGCATTAGACACTGCATCGACCACCTTGAATGCGGGCGGCCAAGCCGATCCTTTTAAAATGCGGGAGATTAATTTATTACGCGCACGCGCCCTTTCAAAATTAAACAGGTCTAACGCGGCGTTAAGTATTCTTCAAAATATGAAAGAAGATAAAGATGTTATTCGATTGCGCGCAGATATTGCGTGGGCCGCAGGTCAGTGGGATGTTGCCGCGTCCGCGTTTGAGAAATTAATCCTTTCAGAAAATGTTTCCCAATCTGCCCCCCCATCAGAATACGCATCAAAGCTTATCTTAAACAGAGCGATCGCCTTAAACTTGGCGGGGGAGCGATCCGCCCTAGATAATATTGCCCGCGAATATGGCGATGTCATGCGCCAAAGTGATAGCGCGCAAATATTCGAACTGGTTACGCGCCCACGTAATTTGGGCTTGCTCGATAATAGAGAAACTATCACCTCGCTTATATCCGAAGTCGATTTATTTGGTGGGTTTTTGGAAAACTACAAAAGCACAAAATAAAGAATTGCGTTTAACGCGTATCTGATATACATTTAATTCATGGATAGATTATATGTTATTTTTCATACTGCGGCGGCTAAGGCACGTCATGGTAAGGACTCTTTTGTTTGCAGCTCACTAAAAATCTGCGCGGGCTGGCAAGCTTTAGAAACTAATGGGTATAGCAAAGCGTATCGTGCAGGAAAGGTGGCCTGTATCACAGGAATATTTATCGCCAGCGCCTTTGGCTTGAACCTCGAAGGGCTAATTGGCGCAGGGTTGGGCTTAACGGATGAGCTTTCATTCTTATCCCGAATGGGGGAGGATGTCAGCGCACCATCCAAAGATATTGCGTAATGTTACCCGCGTAAATCTTTTGGGCTTTCCATGCAAATATGGGTCGTGATCTTATCCACCTTTGGGATTGTGCCTAAAATATCAGTATGAAAATCTTTATATGCCTCAAGGTCCGATACCTCCACCCGCAATAAATATTCAAATGATCCGGTAATATTGTGACATTCCGTCACGGCTTTAGCTTCATTGATAATACGTTCAAAATTTTCTTGGTCTTGCTTTTGATGACTACTTAGGCCGACTGTAATAAACGCGATAATATTGATGCCTAATTTTTGGGAATCAATAACGGCGCGATACCCTTTAATAATTTTCCGCTTTTCCAAATCTTGAACACGGCGCAAACATGCCGAAGGGGACAATCCCACTTTTTCGGCCAAATGCAAATTGCTGATGCGACCATCTAAGTTAAGGGCGCGCAATATATTTTTATCTATTGGGTCTAAATCAATCATATATTGCAAATTATAAGTTAATATTCGCATAATAACAACTTAATTCTGTTCTATAGCGAATATATTGTTTGTATGACTTATGAACTTTTAATTGGCTTGGCCATTTTTGCTTTTGTGACCTCGATTACGCCGGGGCCGAACAATTTAATGTTAATGGCATCGGGCCTTAACTTTGGAATGCGGCGCACTTTGCCACATATGTTTGGCGTCGGGGTGGGGTTTACCCTGATGATTTTCTTAATTGGCGTTGGGCTGAATGAAATCTTAGAAAGCTACCCGCAATTAAACATTTTTTTGAGCGTCATAAGCTTTCTATTCTTGCTGTATCTGGCTTATAAAATTGCCAATGCCGGAACAATAAAAGACAATAAGACCGCGCAAGAGGACAAGCCGATTAGCTTCCTCCAAGCCGCCGCGTTTCAATGGACAAACCCCAAAGCATGGGTTATGTGCCTCAGTGCAACCGCGACTTATTCATCCGATGAAGCCACCATCTTAACATATGCATTAATTGCGTTGATATTTGGCCTGATAAATCTGCCGTCCGTGTCGGTATGGGTATGCTTGGGCGCAAAATTAAAAGCTTTTTTCAATACACCTTTTAGAATAAAAGCCTTCAACTACACTGCCGCCTTTTTGTTAATCGCGACGATGATCCCGATGTTGATTGGATAAAAATTGACATAACATCAAACTTTGTGTTTTATGACATGATGAAAAACACACGCTATAACCCAAAAAAAGAAAAGACATTCGAAAGACTTCTTCTTGCACAGAAGTGGTTAGATGCTGCAAAGGGGGCATTTGCAGTGGGCGCAATTGCCTGTGTAGTTGGGGCATTTGTTTCTAAAGATTACAAGGCAGAATTTTTAACGGCTGCGGTTGGGTCTGCTGGATTTTGTTATTTTGCGATAAGACCTTCACGAGAGATATCTACAAAATTAACCGCAAGATATAGAGAAGCTCTAGCAAATGAAACATATCAAAAGCCTGAAGAGACAGGCGTTTATGACTTAACTGTTGAAGATTTAGCTAATCAACAAACACCCCCAACCATACACTAGTCAAAAGCTATCCCGCCCCAGTGGCAGAACTTAACGCTTGCCCTGTTGGGCCGTAGGATTGGATGAGGGAGCCTGAGACAAGGTACCACCCATCGACCAGCACGAAAAAGATAATCTTAAATGGCAGGGAAATCATAACAGGCGGTAACATCATCATACCCATCGACATCAGGATGGAAGCCGTGACCATATCAATAATTAGGAACGGCAAAAATAACATAAACCCAATCTCAAACGCGCGGCGCAATTCCGAAATCATGAAAGACGGGACAAGCACCTGTAGCGGTACATCCATCGGCTCGGCATATGGGCCGCTCTCACTCAGTTCAGTGAAAAGTTCTAAATCAGCTTCGCGGACATGCATCAACATAAATTCTTTGAACGGCTCAACCGTGCGTTCAAACGCGGTGACTTCATCAATGCTCTCTTCCATAAATGGTTGTAGGCCATTTTCATACGCGCTTTTGAATGTTGGCGCCATAATAAAAAATGTTAGGAACAAAGCGAGAGAGACCATAACTGTATTGGGCGGAGTTTGTTGAATTCCCATCGCGGTTCGTAAAAAGGACAACACCACAATAATACGTGTAAATGATGTCATCATAATAAGAATAGATGGCGCAAGCGATAGAACCGTTAGGATTGCAACCAGTTGAATAACACGGCCCGTTACCGTGCCACCTTCACCATCACCAACATCAATCGTGATGGCTTGGGCAAGGGCGGGCGAATTGCTGAGGAAGAAAAGTATAAGTCCGCAAATTGTGGTAAATAAAAGATTATAAGCTAAAAAACGCGTTGTCTTTTTTGAAGGAAGAATTTTTTTGAGCGTATTGTTCATTGAATTATTTTTTCTCATCCATCGGGGGCGGCGTAATATTTGATTCTATTATAGTATCCCCGTTCGCATTTAAAAGCATAAGATGCTGTTTATCATCACATTGTATAATGGCCGCCTTATGCTTGGCATCGATATTCATGACCTCGATAATTTTTAAACGGCGTTTTTTCCCCGTCATGCCGCCCGTACGGTCCAATCCCAATCGTTTTAAAACAAATGCCAAACCGCCCATCAAGGACAACACAAAAACAAGTGCCGCAACAAATTTTATATAATCGGTAAAATCCATCTTATGGGTTAATCCTTAATATCGTATTCGGTTTTGAGATGACTTTGAAAATCTTTTAACGCCAATCCCAATTGCTCTAATTTACTAATCATCACACTCATCGGCTCTTGCACTTTTGCCGCTTCTGCTGGGGGAAGGGACATGGCCGCATTACAAATCGTATCCACCTCATCATCTAAATGGCTGAGGTTTATAACCTCACCATCTTCAAGACGCGTCGTCGCCTCGGTTATAAAATCCGTTAATTCACCAAGTTTGTTTTTAATGGTCGTCGCGTTTGTCATGATCTTCATTCATAGCATCTTTGAGGATGGCATCAAAGGGGTTGGGCTGTCCATTGGCACGATATACATAGGATAAAATTTCAGTAACCGCTAAAAACGCTTCGGAAGGGATCGGACTCTCTAATTCAATTTTTGCAAGAATTTCGGCCAAATCTGCATCACTGCGCACTTTAATGTCGTTTTCAAAGGCAATCTGCAAAATTTGCTCGGCAAGTTTTCCCCGTCCGGCGGCTGTAATCTGCGGTAATGCCTCATCATTTTCACCACCTTTCAGGGCAACAGCCGTCTGGCGAGCCGATTTTTCCTTTATATTTAAAGGCTTTAGCCGCTCATCGCCATTTTTGGCATAGCCATCATCAAAATTGTCGGTCATTGGCACGCTTCCTGCAATGTTTCAGGGTGAATAAACAAATAATACATTAAAATAGGGTTTTTAAAATGGATTTAAAGGATATGGCATTATTTCAGGCGATGGGTGCAAAGATGAATTATCTGAGCACACGCCAAGGTGTAATCGCACAAAATATTGCAAACGCAGATACGCCAGAATATCGCCCCCGTGATTTAACCGAAGTTGACTTTGGCGCGGTGCTAACCGAAATCACAAATTCAAAACAAATCCGTGTTGGTCAAACACAAGAAGGGCACATGCGCCCCGGTGGTGATATTGACGATGCGCGTAATCGTAAATCACGATTCACTTACGAAGTCGCCCCTGCAGATAACGCCGTTATTATTGAAGAGCAAATGGTAAAAGCCTCAGAAACAACAATGAATTACAACCTTATGACCAATTTAATGCGTAAAAATGTAGGTATGATTCAAACTGCATTGGGTAGAAACCAATAGGATTTAAACCAGAATAACAGGAGTATAAATTATGACTGACATGTTTGATGCGATGACAATTTCTGCCTTTGGGATGCGCGCCCAAGGGGAGCGTACCCGTGTTATTTCAGAAAACATCGCCAACGGCAGTACCGCCGCGCTCACCCCAGAATCTGAGCCATATGCAAGAAAAGTTATCACGTTCAAAAATGAATTAGATCGTGAACGCGGTCACAAGGTTTTAAATGTTGAAGACATCACCGAAGATCGCCGTGGCGAATTTCCGCTTAAATTCATGCCCGATCACCCTGGTGCGGATGTCAACGGCTACGTCAAAATGCCAAATGTCAGCACATTGATCGAGCTAAATGATATGCGCGAAGCACAAAGAAGTTATGAAGCAAATTTAGGCATGATTGAAAATTCAAGAACAATGATGTTTAGAACCATTGATTTATTACGCTAATATATTGCGGGTATTGAATAAATAAATTTAAGTGATAAACGCTTTTATGATATAATAAAATTTAAATAAGGAATTAAATTCATGGTCGATAAAATTGCAAATCCAGCCGCCGCGGCAAACGCTTATGCAAACATGACAAAAGGGATGGACGCCGTTGCACCACAAAAAGGTGAGGGCAATTCATTCGCTGATATCATGAAAACCATGGCTCAAAAAACAATGGGCACATTGCGCGCTGGTGAAGCCGCCTCTGCCAGAGCAGTTGCGGGCGATGCCTCCCTTCCTGAGGTTGTTCAGGCTATTACCGCATCTGAAGTAACACTTCAAACTGTTGTGGCTATGCGTGACAAAATGGTTTCTGCGTATCAAGAAATCTTAAGAATGCCTGTTTAGGTTGTTTTCCCTTTGTTAATGGATTGTTTTGTCAATAACGGTTGAAATATGAACAACGGTGGTTGTCCGTTCCTTAACAAGGCTGTAAACTACTTACATGAATGAAAATGAAATTATTGATATTGCACGTGAAGCCATCATGCTGGTAATACAAATCAGCCTTCCTGTTATGGGTGTAGGCTTGGTTGTTGGTGTTGCGATTGCTTTATTACAGGCGCTCACGCAGGTTCAAGAAATCACCTTGGTGTTCGTGCCTAAAATTATTGCCATCTTTTTATCGATTTTCATTTTCTTACCGGGGTTCGCTGCGGTGATGATTTCATTTATGGATAAAATTGCTGATCGTATCATTGGTATTGGATAGAAAGTTGTCGGGACAATAAAATGGAATCCCTACAAGAATTTTTAACATCTGGCATTTTTGCCTTTCTCCTTATCTTTACCCGTCTTGGAACGGCCTTCATGTTAATGCCAGGTATCGGTGATAGCTTTGTGCCCGTGCGCATAAGATTGCTCATGGTTTTGGGTATGTCTTTTGTTCTATCTCCCGTGGTCATGCAATATATGCCTGCGACTATCCCGCCATTTTCCATGATGATTACGTTGATGATGATGGAATTTATGATTGGTGTTTTTATTGGCGCGATTGTTCGGATTTTTACCGCCGCGCTTGATGTTGCGGGTATGCTAATTGCCACAACCTCTGGTCTTGCCAACGCACAAGTCTTCAACCCTGCGCTGGCATCGCAAGGGTCAATCACGGGGGCATTCTTATCCATGGTGGGCTTATTGCTTTTATTTGTAACAAATCTTCATCACATGTTGATTTATGGATTAATTGGTAGTTATACGGTTTTCCCTGTTGGTGGTTTGCCTGATACTGGGTCTATGGCCGATTTGGTTGCGCGCGCTGTATCCTCATCATTCTTAATTGGTTTCCAAATTGCTGTACCGTTTATTGTGGTGGCGATGTTGCTTTACATTGGTATGGGCGTTTTATCGCGTTTAATGCCGCAGGTGCAGGTTTTTATCTTGGCATTACCAGTGCAAATTGTTCTCTCCATGTTTACGCTGGCGCTGGTGCTTTCCACGGCTATGTTGTTCTGGCTGACTGAATTTGAAAACGCGATGCAGTTTTTTATGGGCGGTATTGTCAATAATCAAGAGGGCGGTTAATGGCTGAAGGTAGCGACGAAGACGAATCCCAAAAAACCGAAGACCCCACCCCCAAGAAGATTGAAGAATCGCGAAAAAAGGGGCAAGTCGCCCTTAGTCGTGAGATTAATAATTGGGTTATGCTCACAACAGGCACAATTGTCATTCTAGCAATTGGGCCTAGTGTGATGAGCCGACTTAAATCCTTCATGCAAACTTACATTGAAAAGGCGCATTTATTGCCATCTATCCCCGGCGGTTTTGGGTTGGTTTTGGGCAATGCATTTTGGGAAATCTTGGGTTTGCTTCTTGTGCCGTTAATCATTCTGATGATTGCGGCATTTGCGGGACCTTTTTTACAAATTGGCCCGCTCTTTGCGCCAGAAACAATTAAACCAGATATTAGCAAAATTTCGCCAATGGCTGGATTTAAAAGGCTTTTTTCACTTCGCTCTGTGATGGAATTTGTAAAAGGAATTTTAAAGATCGGCATCATCGGCGTTGTCGGGGTGATCTTGCTATATCCTTTCTACGGATCGGTTGAGCATTTTATAGGCCTGCCATTGCCAACGATGATGGATGAAATGCATGACTTGGTTTTGCGCCTTATGTTGGGGATTTTGTTTGTTCTTTTGATCGTGGCGGTTATTGATTTGGTTTATCAACGGTACGAGCATCACAAGAAAATGCGCATGAGCAAGCAGGAATTAAAAGACGAATATAAACAAACCGAAGGGGACCCCCATGTGCGGGCAAAGCTAAGGCAGCTGCGTCAGGAAAAGGCGCGCGCACGCATGATGCAGGCCGTTCCCGAGGCGGACGTTATTATTACAAACCCGACTCACTATTCCTTGGCACTGAAATATGATCCTGACGAAATGGACGCCCCGGTCTTAATTGCCAAAGGGATAGACGAGGTCGCAATGCGCATCAGGGAGGTCGCCAAAGAAAACGATATCCCTTTATACGAAAATAAACCCTTGGCGCGTGTTTTATTTGATACTGTTGAAATTGATCAGATGATCCCTGAGGAGCATTACAAGGCTGTCGCGGAAGTCATTTCTTATATCTTTAATCTTAAGAATAAATTCAAATAAAAATCATATGAGGATGGCTTACTTTTTACTCTGGTAATACCCACCTAAATTAGGCAGACTCTTGTCTAATATGCCATTAGATCATTCAGAATTCATACAGCGGCAATCCCGCCCAGAAAATAACAAACCGCATGGGTTTATAAAAAGAAACATGCGTGACATGTTTATCTCATTTTTGCTTATTTCTATTTATGTTGCAGGGTGTATTACCTTGGCGATTATGTTGAATGTCGATAAATCAACAGCTGTGTTAAGCGGCCTTCTTTTTGTTGTAACGGGTATCTTGGCCTTTTGGGCGCAGCGCTTTTTCCAATCCCTACAAAATAAAGAAAAAGAACGCCTGCTTATCCGTGAAGTCGTTGAAGGAAGCCGCGGCGCACGCCTCATAACCGATAGCGCGGATAACACAGTTTATTACAACAACCGCCTAGAAGCTTTGTGTCAAAATGAAGAGGGGGAGGAGCCTTCCCTGACCCAGCTTTCTGCGTTGTTTCTTGAAAATATAGACATCTATAACCTTTTCCAAAAATTATCAGATCAGGCGCGTATGGGCCTGACCGAAAGCATGACATTACAATCTGGTGAAGGGTCAAAAGAACGCTGGTATCACATCACCGCGCAGCCCGTATCTGGGTGGGCAGGATATGTGCATTGGCGGTTTGATGATATTACCGCGCAACGTGAAATTGATCGATCCGTCCGTCAAGAACGTGAGAAATTAATCGATTTTACCGATAATGCCCCCGTTGGATTCTTTAGTGTTAATGAAGATGGGCGTTTTATTTTCGTCAATGCAACCTTGGCACGGTGGCTGGGCACAGGAATTGATTCTTTGTTGGAAAAAGGCAGCCTACACACCTATTTAGAAAAGCCACCCGTTAACGGTGCCGCTTATGATGTGAAAGAAGGCGGCGGCGCGCGTCAGGTGGTTGAATTGAAAATGAAAGGCCCAGGCGGGAAAACCTTCCTCGCTAGTATCAACCAAGCAGTCGTGCGCGAAAGTGAAGGCGAGGTCAGAACCCGCGGCGTCGTCCATGACCTTACCAGTGAGCGTGAAATGCGCCAAGCCTTGGCCGCGTCAGAAGATAAGTTTCAGCGTTTCTTTGATGAGGCACCGCTGGGTATTGCAATGATTGATTTGGATGGCGTTATTAAAGACACAAACACGGCCTTTATCCTTATGATTTCCCCCGAAAATAACCCTAATATTGAAGGGCATGAGATTAAAGATTTCGTCACAGTGGAAGACCGCGCAAACTTTGAGCGGGCGTTGCAGAATATCCAACCTGGCCGCCGGATGAGCGCCCCGATTGAGCTGTCTTTATTAACAACTTCTGGCGATTCAATTAAAGTACAAATGCACGCTAGACGCTTTAGGCAAAGTGATAGCATCGTGCTGCACTTCATTGATTTGACTGAACAAAAAAACCTTGAAGAACAATTTACGCAGTCACAAAAAATGCAAGCAGTTGGTCAGTTGGCTGGTGGAATCGCCCATGATTTTAACAACTTGCTGACCGCGATGATTGGTTTTTGTGACTTATTATTGTTGCGTCATAAACCGGGTGATCCATCCTTTGGCGACATCATGCAGATTAAGCAGAACTCAAACCGCGCCGCCAATCTGGTGCGTCAATTATTGGCGTTCTCGCGTCAACAAACATTGCGCCCCAAGATTCATGATATGGCCGAAATACTGACCGAAGTATCGCACTTGCTCCGCCGTCTTATCGGGGCGAATATTGACCTTGAATTAATCCATGGCGATGATTTGGGCTTGGTCAAAATCGACCTTGGCCAAATGGAACAAGTATTGATTAACTTGGCTGTTAATGCCCGTGATGCAATGGATGGCGGCGGTCAATTGACGATTGAAACAAAAAATTTCGACAACAAAAAACCAATCATGTGCGGTGATGATGAAATGCCAAGGGGGCAGTGGGTGCACATCACCGTGACCGATACGGGAACAGGTATTTCTAAAGAAAATATGAAACGTATATTGGAGCCGTTTTTTACTACCAAAGACGTGGGGCAGGGAACAGGTCTAGGCCTTGCAACTGTCTATGGAATTATTCGCCAAACAGGCGGATTTTTATGCATCTATAGTGTGGAGGGCGAAGGCACGACCTTTAACATCTACCTGCCGCGCTTGACCGATGAAGAAATTGAGAATGCTCAAGAAGAAATAGAAGTTGTTAAAGAAGAAAAAACAGGCGACCTAACGGGCTCGGCTACGATTCTATTGGTTGAAGATGAAGACGCCGTGAGGGCGTTTAGCACACGTGCCTTGGTGAATAAAGGGTATGAAGTCATTGGCGCCGAAAATGGTGAGGCAGCGGTCAAATTACTTGAAGAGCACAACCAAGATGATATCGACTTATTAATCACCGATGTGATGATGCCCGATATGGATGGGCCAACATTGGCGAAACATATGCGCGCTCATAATCCCAAACTAAAAATTGTATTTATTTCTGGCTATACCGAAGACCGCCTCAAAGACCACATGGGCGAAAATATCTACTTCCTACCCAAGCCTTTCACCCTTAAGGCACTTGCCCAGAAGGTGAAAGAGGCCTTGGAAGATTAAGTTTTAAGTATTTAAATGGAAAAGAAAGCTATTATTATTGGGGCAAGCTCTGGCATTGGTAAAGCGCTTGCAGAACTGCTTTCAAAAGAAAACTATGTGCTCGGATTAACGGGACGTAGACTCAATCTTCTTGAAGATATCGCAAACAGATTGCCGAACGAAGCATTTCTCGAGCAAATGGATGTTTCTGATTCGCTCGTGGCTCAAAATCAATTTGAAAACCTTCTTACAAAATTAGGCACCGTTGGTTTAGTAATTATTTCTGCTGGTACAGGTCATCATAATCCTGAGCTTGAGCCATCTTTAGAATTAGAGACAATTAACACCAATGTTTCTGGCTTCACCGTTATTGCGGGCGCAGCCTTTAATCATTTTAAAGAGTCTAAAACAGGACATCTTGTTGGTATATCTTCTATCGCGATGCTTCGTGGAAATACAACTGCGCCTGCGTATAATGCCTCAAAAGCTTACATGTCGAATTATCTAGAAGGGTTAAGGCTTAAATCTTTAAAAGAGAATCTTAATATTAGCGTGACTGATATTCGTCCTGGTTATGTTGATACGGCAATGGCTGAAGGAGATAATCTATTTTGGGTTGCTCCACCTGAGAAAGCTGCATTACAAATTTATGAGGCTATCCAATCAAAAAAGAAATGCACTTATATAACAAAACGCTGGCGTTTAATCGCTTGGCTAATGAAAATTATGCCAGATAGACTTTATAAGAGTTTCTAAAGTAGCCTAAATCAAACTTATCCCAATTAAATGTTCTTATTCTGTTCTTTTTACTTTACAATAGGAACAAATGGTGTACAGTTGTAATCATAATCAGATGTGAACAACCACATCACCACCCCCATCGCCCATTGAAATGACGCGGTGACTATGCGAAAAAGAAGGAACTTAAATAAAATGGCTGTATCTCAAATGAAAAAAGAACCAATGACTACTCCTAAAAATTCTGGCGAAAAAGATAAGGCGCTTGAGGCGGCTTTATCTCAAATCGAACGTGCCTTTGGTAAGGGCTCGGTGATGAAATTAAATGGTGATACCAATCCAATGAATGTTGAATCTATCTCAACAGGCTCTCTTGGTTTGGACATCGGCTTGGGTATTGGCGGTGTGCCCCGTGGACGTATCGTTGAAATTTATGGCCCGGAAAGTTCTGGTAAAACAACACTCGCGCTACACATTATTGCTGAGGCACAAAAATCAGGCGGCACATGTGCCATTGTTGATGCGGAACATGCGCTTGACCCTGCTTATGCGCGTAAGCTTGGCTGTAATGTTGATGAGCTGTTAATATCTCAACCCGATGCGGGGGAGCAAGCTTTAGAAATCACTGACACATTGGTGCGCTCTGGCGCGTTAGATGTTGTTGTTGTTGACTCCGTTGCTGCGCTTGTACCGCGTGCGGAACTTGAGGGCGAAATGGGCGATCATCACGTTGGTCTTCAGGCACGCTTAATGTCACAAGCGTTGCGTAAATTAACGGGGTCTATTTCCCGCTCACGTACTGTTGTTATCTTCATTAACCAAATTCGTATGAAAATTGGGGTGATGTTCGGATCTCCTGAAACAACAACAGGCGGGAATGCCCTTAAATTCTATTCTTCTGTTCGTTTAGACATTCGCCGTATTGGTCAAATCAAAGATCGCGATGAAGTTGTCGGCAACCAGACACGCGTAAAAGTGGTGAAAAATAAAATGGCTGCTCCATTCCGCCAAATTGAATTTGACATCATGTACGGAAAAGGAATTTCAAAAACAGGTGAGATTTTGGACCTCGGTGTTCAAGGTGGATTTGTTGAAAAGGCTGGCTCTTGGTTCTCCGCCGAAGGGGAGCGTATTGGACAAGGACGTGAAAACGCCAAACAATATTTACTCGATAACCCAGAAATGATGGAAACATTAGAGCGTAAAATCAAAGAAAACGCAGGAATCGTCTCCGAGGCAATGCTGATTGGAACGGACGAAGAAAAAGGGCCAGATTTAGAAGTCGTTGAAAGCGATAAGCCAGAAGCAAAAGCTAAAAAATAAGAAGGTTTAATTTTTGAAAAGTAAAAGCGTCGGTCTCCATCGACGTTTTTTGCTAAATAAATCAAATAAGGGGTTATAATGTTTGCTCATATTTCTATTGGCGTTTCAGATATTAAAAAGTCATCATTATTTTATGATAGTGTTTTGGAAAATCTTGCACATTCTCGACTCTTTGGTTCTGAAAAAGAAGGATTTATTGCCTACGGTAAAGAGGAATGTTTTTTTATTATTTGTTATCCTTTAGATGAAAGAAAAGAAATCGTTTCAAGTAATGGAACGCATTTATGTTTTAAGGCGCCGTCAAAAAAATCTGTCGATAATTTTTATCAACAAGCGATTGACTTGGGCGCTAAAGATTCAGGAAAGCCAGGCATAAGAAAAGAATATGCGAAAGATTATTATGCTAGCTTTATATATGACCCCGATGGTCATAAGATAGAAGTTCTTGCGAGAGTGTAATTTTTATCCACGGTCGCGCAGGATACGGCTCTTTTGCCTGTTCCAGTCACGTTGTTTAATGGTTTCGCGTTTATCTTTGGTTTGTTTACCCTTGGCGAGCGCGATTTCTAATTTCGCCAATCCTTTTTTATCGAAGTAAATTTTTGTGGGTACTATTGTATAGCCTTCGCGGCTAACGGCGCCGGTTAATTTGTCAATCTCACGTTTTTTTAAAAGTAATTTACGCGGTCTTTTGGGGTCGTGCTGCATCAACTGGCTGGCCTGTTGGTATTCGGGGATGTGGGCGTTGAGCAAATAAAGCTCACCATTTTTTGGGCCAACATGACTTTCTGCGATCATGCATTGGCCGTGGCGTAATGTTTTTACTTCTGTACCGACGAGCATAATTCCCGCCTCGAATTTTTCTTCGAGGTGATAATCAAATCGGGCGCGTTTATTTTCTGCCACCATTTTATTGGTAGAGATTAAACCGCCTGATTTTTTTTTATCTTTGGCCATGTTTAAATTTAAGCCGCAAGCTTAACTTGCCCCAAGCCAGCATGATCCATCGCGCTGTCTATTAATTGGCGGCACCTTTGTGTCGCAGGCATTAAAGGAAGGCGAACCGTATCCGTTGATAAGCCTAATTTTGAAACAGCATATTTGACAGGTGCGGGAGAGCTTTCACAGAAATTGGCCGTGAAGAGGGGCGCCAATTTATCGCGGCACATACCCATTTTTTCAATGTCACCTTCACGCCATGCGCGTTGCATATCAGAACACAATTTGGGTGCAACGTTAGAGGCAACAGAAATACAGCCATGCCCACCTTGCGCCAAAAAGGCCGTTGCCGCAGCATCTTCACCAGTTAGTTGACAAAAATCATTACCAACCAAATGACGCATCATCAAGACGCGAGCCATGTCGCCCGTAGCATCTTTGACGCCAACGATGTTTGGTAGTTCAGACAGTTTGGCCATTGTTTCATCGGTCATATCAATAATGCTACGTCCGGGAATGTTATAAATAATAATAGGAATATCGATCGTATCATTCAATTTTTTGTAATGCGCATAAAGCCCTTCTTGTGTGGGCTTGTTATAATAGGGGGTTACTATTAAAGCGGCATCGGCGCCATCATCTTTGGCTTCTTGGGTTAAGTCCAATGCCTCAGCCGTATTGTTCGAGCCCGCACCTGCAATAACAGGAACACGGCCATTTGCAATCTCAACACAGCGCTTCACAATCATCTTATGTTCGTCATGAGAGAGTGTTGGCGATTCGCCTGTTGTACCGCAAGGCACCAATCCATCGGTCCCTTGGTCGATTTGCCATTCAACAAAATTATCAAATGCCTTGATATCCACATCACCATCGTTTGTGAAAGGGGTGATTAGAGCCGTTATTGAACCTTTAAACATATTCGTTATTTTCTTCTATTGTTTGTGTAATGCGCCATAGAGTATAGTTTTGAGTAGATTCATGCAAGAAAAAGGCGCGATCATTTTGATTTACGCGTCAGGATTAAAGGAAAAAATGAAAAAACACATCATATTCATGGTTTTTATCTTTGCGATGGTGATTGGTAGCCCAGCAAAAGCAGATTTGAACAATGCGTTACAAGCAGTTAGTAAAAACCAATGGGATACAGCGTATCAACAAGCGGCCATGATTCAAAGCCCGTTGGAGCGTGATATTTTTAATTGGTATGCTTTTAAACAAGGGGATAGCCGTGCATCATTCAATAATATTTTAGATTTCCTAAACCGTCGTGGTGATTGGCCATCACAATCAAAAATTCAAAGCTTAGCAGAAAAAAAGATTTCATCAGCAACACCGCCCGCACAAATTATAGCGCTTTTTAAAGATAATGACCCGAGAACAGCAGATGGCGCGCATGCGTATGTGCGTGCATTATTGGCCACGGGAAATACAAGCAAGTTAAAATCTTTTTTAAATGATTGGTGGCCAGAAGCATCATTGTCGCGTGATGACCAACGCGAAATATATAACCGCTATAGCGGTCATTTTAACCGCAAAGCACATGTTGATAGATTGAATAAGCTTATGCTGAACAATGAATATTCAAACGCGCAAGGTATTGCAGGTGTTTTAGGGGGCGGATACCCAACATTAGTCCAAACAAGAATGGCATTGCGAAAAGGGGAATCGAGCGCCGGCAATTTGGTTGGAAATGTCGCGCAGAATTTACAAAATGATGAGGGGTTATTATTGGACCGTTTGACATGGGAGCGCAAAAGAAAAAACAATAACGCAGCGATACAAATTTTAAATAGATCGCCATCTGCCAATTATATGACAGAGCCAAAATTATGGTGGCAAGAACGTCATATTATTATCCGCCGTTTGATTGAACAAAAACGATATAGTGATGCGTATAGTTTAGCGGCATCCCATAAACAAACTGAAGAGTTCCCCAGAACACAAGCGGAGTGGGTTTCGGGCTGGCTAGCGTTGCGATTTATTAATAAGCCAGATGTTGCGTTTCGTCATTTTGAAACATTATATAATGTTGTTGAAACACCAATTAGTAAGTCACGCGGGTCTTATTGGGCAGGATTGGCCAGTCAGACAATGGGGCGCGATGATATCGCAAATAAATGGTATCAAGTGGCATCAAGATATCCGCAAACTTATTATGGGCAAATGGCGGCGCGTACCATAGGTCAAGAGCCGAACATTATGAGTATCGATAATGCCTCATCTGTTGCCAATGCGGATATTAGTAATACGGATATGGCGAAAGCCGCCAGTGCGTTTCGCAAGGCAGGATTATCCTCAGAAGTTAAATCATTTTTATATCAATTATATCTTGAACGAGAAAGCGCGAGTGATTTAATGGGGGCCTCAAAATTTGCGTCGCAAATGGGCTACGAAGAAATTAGCATCCGCGCCGCGCAAAAATTGCAAAATGATCATGGGATTAATGCAATAAAATATTTGTACCCTATCGTACCAAATTCATCACAATATATTAGAGGGATAAGCCCCGCCACAGCGCACGCAATTATTCGTCAAGAAAGCCGTTTTGATCAAAATGCGGTTAGTCATGCAGGCGCGCGTGGTCTGATGCAATTAATGCCAGGAACCGCGAGTGATACGGCAAGGAAATTGGGTATTCAACATCAGCAAAGTTGGCTGACGTCACGTCCGACACATAATGTGCAATTAGGGTCAACATATTTGAAACAAATGTTGGATCGTTATAACGGCAATTTGGTGATGGCTGCTGCGGCATATAATGCGGGGCCGGGACGTGTTGATCGTTGGATTTCAGAAATTGGTGATCCGCGAACAGGGCAAATTTCAATGTTAGATTGGGCAGAATTAATCCCAATTTATGAAACGCGAAATTACGCACAACGTGTGATAGAAGCGGATCATGTTTACAGTCAATTAATCAGATAAAATGAAATCGATAAAAACGATCTCTCTGCCTGATTGGATTTCTGAAGAGGCGCGAAAAATTGTTCGGCTTTTAAATGAGGGGGAGCACGCGCAAACTTTATTTGTTGGCGGGTGTGTCCGCAACAGTTTGTTGGGGGCGGCGGCAACAGATATTGATTTGGCGACGCAATATACCCCTGATGAAGTGATGAAAATTTTATCACAAGCAAATGTGAAAGTTATTCCAACGGGTATTGATCACGGAACCGTTACCGCAGTGGAAAATTGTATTTCGATGGAAGTGACCACGTTACGCAAAGATGTGAAAACCGATGGTCGTCATGCGGTTGTTGAATTTTCAGATGATTGGCATGCTGATGCCAGCAGGCGTGATTTCACAATGAATGCCCTTTATATGGATTTGGAAGGAAATGTGTTTGACCCAACGGGCCAAGGGTTAGACGATTTAAACCAAAGGCATATTCGTTTTGTTGGGGATGCGATAAAAAGAATACAAGAAGATTATCTGCGCATTTTAAGGTTTTTTCGATTTCATGCGCAATATGGTGATGCAAATATTAACCCAGACATTCTTCAAATTTGTGCCGCGCATAATGACGGTATAAAACAATTATCGCGTGAGCGTATTACGCAGGAATTTTTTAAAATATTAAAAACAGCGCAGGCCGACAAGGTTTTGGGCGTTATGTTTCAAGCGAATATTTTAAAAGAGATTAGGGGTAAAAACTATAACGCGGAATATCTGAAAACGCTTATTCAGCTGCAGGATATTCATAAAGATATTATTGAGAGTTTTTCAATTATCTTGGCGCGATACTTTATTGTATCGGGGGCGAAGGCAAAATTTCACGATGATTTTTTAAACTTTAGCAAGGCGCAGGCGAATTTTATTATTCGCTTAGAGGTGATAGCGAATGAAGCTTTTTTCCTTGATGAAAAGACAATAAAGAAAGCAATGGTCAAACATGGTCGGGAATTAACATTTCAAGGGTATCTTTTATTATGTGCGCAAAATAAGATTGCCGAGGACGAGGCAATAATAACATTGATAACAACTTGGCCCATTCCCGAATGCCCAATCACGGGGGAAACCCTTCTTAAAGAAGGTTATTCCACTGGCCCTGAATTGGGGCAGGAGTTAGAGCGCCGAAAAGAAGAATGGCTGGAGGGGTTAGCTTAGAAGGTCAGCTTTTGGTTTAGCATGTGTAAAATAATCATTTCCAGAGCTTGTAACCGAACGAGGTGCACCTTCTGGATACGCTGCCTCACATAAAGCTCGATTTAAACGTTGACCATTTCTTAAAGTTCCGCTTTCAATTCTAAAATCAATTCTTACATCACCTTCTACGCGGGGTTTATCTATTTTTGATATACCAGTTACTTTAATTTTTAATGTATCTGCTGGTTCATTAGGAGCAGCCGTTCTTTTTGCTATATCAGCATAAGCTTGAGCGACATTCGCTGCAAAAACTTCAGCTAATTCTTGGTATTCTTCTGGAATTGTATCTTGTGGTAACGCTGTTGCAGAAAACCTATTATCATTATATGAACCCATTTTGTCCTCCAAGGGGAAAATTTAAACCTATATTACATATAAACTTTTCTTGGGTTCTGTCAAATAAAATTTATGGCCATTTGACTTCTGGGGGGAGGGACATCAGGATGGCTTCGGTGTTGCCGCCTGTTTTGAGGCCAAATTGGGTGCCGCGATCATAGATAAGGTTATATTCAACATAACGGCCGCGTTTAATTAGTTGCAATTCACGCTCTTCCTCTGACCAATTTTCATTCATCATACGGCGAACTATTGGCGGATAGGTGTTTAGGAAAGTTTTTCCAACATCTTGGGTGAAGTCAAAATCCTTTTGCCAATCATTTTCAAAGTAATCATAGAAAATACCGCCATCCCCACGCGGTTCGTCACGGTGGGGGAGGTAGAAATATTCGTCACACCATTTTTTTAAGGCCGCATAATCGGCATATTCATGGTTATTGCAACATTCCTTCAGGGCATTGTGAAAGATGGTTTTGTTTTCTTCATTTGGCAACATGGGGGTTAAATCCATTCCGCCGCCAAACCAGCCTTTGGAAGTCACAATCATCCGGGTGTTCATATGAACCGCGGGGACGAGGGGGGATTGCATATGCGCAACCAATGAAATGCCAGCTGCCCAGAACTCTCCCTCACTTTCTATGGCGCCGGGGATTTGGGCTTGGAAATTATCGGCGAATGTTCCGTATACGGTGGAAATGTTCACACCTACCTTTTCAAACACACGCCCCCGCATGAGGGATATTTCTCCGCCCCCTTTAAGGATAGAGCCGCTGACATTTGGCTCATCAATCTGTTCACGGCTCCATGTGTTGCGTTCAAAATGCCCTGCGGGCTTATCTTTGTGTTTTGTGGAGGTTAATTCAGTTTCGATTTTCTCAAATTCTGCGCAAATTTGGTCGCGTAAGTTTGCAAACCAATGGGTTGCTTGGGATTTTCTATCGTTCCAGTTCATATCGTTACTCATCTTAAAATCCTGTTTGTCTTAAGGCTTCGCCCGTAATCATGGCGGTTGCGTTAATTATATTGAGCGAGCGCGCCTTTCCTGTCATGGGTATCAAAAGACGATGATCCACCTGGGCGTGCACATTTTCAGGAACGCCAGAGCTTTCGCGCCCTGCGATTAAAATATCACCGTCTTTGAAATCAAAATTTGTATATGGCTCTGACGACTTTGTTGTCATTAAAATCAAACGCTTAGGCGCTTTGTCTGAGGTAAAACTTTTCCATGAATTATGTCTTATTAAGTCAACCTGATCGAGATAATCCATGCCCGCCTGTTTAATTTTTCGATCGTTAAAGGGAAAGCCGCATGGTTCAATGATGTTCAGGCGTAAACCAAGGCAGGCACAAAGCCGTATGGCCGCGCCAACATTTTGAGGGATATCCGGTTGATATAGTGCAATTTCAATCATTGTTTTGCACATTAAGATTGTTTTTAACAAAAATCTACAATTCTTCCCTTGTTTTTTGTCAATAGTCCGTGATATTTCCTTTGCAGTATTAAGTGGCACGTATATTATGTGTCTGTTATTAAATGAATTAGGTATAAAGCGAGTTTATTACCATGAGCGTAGATCATACGACCGACCCCACAACAGAAATAGATAAAACCCCCAAAAAAGAAGGTGAAGGCGAAACCCGCCGTGACTTTTTATACCTGACAGCGGCTGCGTTTGGGGCAGTAGGGGCCGGATCCGTGGCATGGCCATTCGTGCATCAAATGAACCCATCGGCCGATACATTAGCGTTGGCTTCGACTGATGTTGATTTGGCCCCCATTGAAGAAGGGCAAGCGATTACGGTTATGTGGCGTGGAAAGCCTGTTTTTATCCGACACCGTACACAAAAAGAAATTGACGAAGCGCTTGAGGTGGATGTTTCAGCCTTGCGTGACCCTGAAACAGATACAGACCGTACAAAAGAAGGCCAAGAAAAATGGCTTGTTATGGTAGGGATTTGTACGCATTTAGGGTGCGTGCCATTAGGGCAGAAAGATACAGACGTTAAAGGCGAATATGATGGGTGGTTTTGCCCTTGTCATGGTTCCCACTATGATAGTTCGGGACGTATTCGTAAAGGCCCAGCACCCAAGAACATGGCGGTTCCTGAATATGAATTTACCACAGACACCACAATTAAAATTGGATAATTAAAATGGCGAGCGGAAATAGAGAAAAATTTGATAATAAAGCATTAGAGTGGGTTGATTCCCGCCTTCCGATTTTTACCATGATGCAAAAGGAATATGGCGTATTCCCAACACCAAAGAATTTCAATTATTTTTGGAATTTTGGTGCAATTGCTATGGTAATGTTGATGACCATGATTATCACAGGAATAACACTGGCGATGCATTATACACCGCACGCTGATTATGCATTCCAAAGTGTTGAACATATTATGCGTGATGTTAATTTTGGTTGGTTATTGCGATATATGCATGCCAATGGTGCATCGTTTTTCTTTATTGCCGTTTATATTCATATGTTTCGCGGGATGTATTATGGATCTTATAAGCAGCCGCGTGAATTGCTTTGGATGTTAGGGGTCACGATCTTTTTGCTTATGATGGCAACAGCCTTCATGGGGTATGTTCTTCCTTGGGGACAAATGAGTTTTTGGGGAGCGACTGTTATTACAAACCTGTTTTCAGCCGTTCCTTTGGTTGGTGATAGTATTGTGACATTGCTTTGGGGTGGTTTTTCGGTTGATAATCCGACATTGAACCGTTTTTATGCGCTTCACTACCTAATGCCATTTGTTATCTGTGCCGTAATATTCTTACACGTATGGGCTTTACACGTTACAGGATCAAACAACCCATTGGGGATTGAGCCAAAGGGTAAGCAAGACACAATTCCATTTCACCCTTATTACACGATGAAAGATAGTGTGGGGATTCTTGTATTTCTTATTGTTTATGCGGCCTTTGTTTTCTTTATGCCCAATGCATTGGGTCATCCTGACAACTATATCCCTGCCGACCCACTTGTGACGCCGTCCCATATTGTGCCTGAGTGGTATTTCTTACCGTTTTATGCAATTTTGCGGGCGGTTACATTTGATATTAATTCATTCCTAGTTGGATTAGGCATGATTGGTTTTGGCCCTGCGTTGTTTATTGGCGCAAAGAAATATATGCCTGAGAAATCATTTGAGGCGACGATGGCGGCCATAGGGATTGCTGTTGTTGGCTTGGTAATGGTTATTATGCATTTCAACGGGACAACCATTACGTTTATTCCCGCAAAACTTGGCGGTGTTTTAGCAATGTTTGGGTCTATCGCGATTTTGTTTATATTACCATTTTTGGATAAGCACCCGCATAGAAGTTCACGTTTCCGCCCTTGGTATAGAATTACTTTTTTAATTTTTGCAGCCAATGTTTTTGTATTGGGTGTTTGTGGTGGTAAGCCCGCGGAAGGTTTTTGGGTTCCATTATCACAGCTTTCAACGCTTTATTATTTTGCGTTCTTTATTGTGATTATCCCCTTTTTAAATATTAAAGAGCCTGTGGTGAAATTACCGCCGAGCATTAATGACGCTGTTCTTATGAAGAATAAGAAGAAAGCATAGGATTTATGATGAAAAAAATTATTGTTACAGCATTGGCATTATGTGTTTTGGCTTCGCCCGTTACCGCGGCGGAATCAGGGCACACCTATCCTTTGCCAAAAGTAGATTTTAGCTTTGATGGGCCATTTGGCACGTATGATCGCGCATCATTACAGCGCGGTTTTCAAGTGTACCAACAGGTATGTTCTGCTTGTCACGCTCTTGATTTGATTTCCTATCGTAACCTGACTGATTTGGGATATAACGAAGATGAAGTGAAGGCGATCGCTTCACAATATACAATTATGGATGGACCAAATGAGGAAGGCGAAATGTTTGAACGCAATCGTCGCCCTAGTGACCGTTTTGCAAACCCTTACCCCAATGATCAAGCTGCGCGTTATGCGAATAATGGTGCCTATCCTCCGGATATGTCTTTGTTGGCGAAGGCGCGCGTAAATGGTCCTACTTATATTTATGGCGTTTTAACAGGATATAAAGAGGCTCCTGAAGGTGTTGAGTTGACTGCTGGTCAATATTACAACAAACATATGGCTGGCAATAAAATTGCGATGGCGGCTCCATTATCGGATGGTATTGTCGCTTATGAAGATGATGCGCCACAAACGATGGAGCAGTATGCAAAAGATGTTTCGACATTCCTGATGTGGACGGCAGAACCAAAGTTGGAAGAGCGTAAGCGCATGGGCTTTAAGGTAATCTTATTTTTGATGGCCTTTGCAGGTATTATGTATGCGGTGAAAAAGAAAATCTGGAAAGATTTGAAAACGCCTCATTAGTCTTTAGCGGCACTCGTTAAAATATTGTTTTAAATAGATATCTTTCTGATTTAAATACAGAATTTTAATCTTTCCTTGCTATTGTTTTAAGCACATTAATTTTTTAACGGAGAATATCATTACCCCAACCCTCGTTTTATTAAATATTATTGCTGGCGTCTGTCTTCTTTTATGGGGTGTTGGATTGCTTCGGCTGGGTATGACTTATGGTTTTGGCGCGGAATTACGGCGTTTTTTGGCCGCAGGAACCAGCAACCGTGTTAAGTCTTTTTTTGCGGGCATGGGTATTACCGCATTGCTGCAAAGCTCTACCGCGACTGTTTTAATTGTCTCGTCTTTTGCGGCGCAAGGAATGGTAAAAGCGGGGGCAGGTCTAGCGATGGTATTGGGCGCGGATGTTGGAACAACGTTGGTGGCGCAGGTTTTTTCATTTGATTTAAGCTTTTTAATGCCTGTTTTGTTGATTATTGGTTACATACTTTTTGCGGTTAGAAAATCGGGTAAGCTTAAAAATATTGGTCGTATCTTTTTAGGGGCGGCCTTTATGTTGATGGCGCTTTATTTGATCCAAACTGGGGCGGAGCCGTTAAAAACATCTACATTATTGCCGCAGATCCTTAACGCTTTGGAAAATGATCCATTCTTTGCTGTTTTGATTGCGGTGCTTTTGACGTGGTTGGCGCATTCATCTTTGGCGGTCATTTTACTGCTTATGACGTTTGTGGCCAGTGGCGTGCTGCCGATATTACTTGGGTTTTATATGGTTTTGGGGGCCAATCTTGGGGGCACTATTTCGCCGATTATTGCGACGTTACGGGATAATCCTGCGGCGCTGCGTATTCCTGTTGGGAATCTTATAATTCGTTTAACGGGTGTGACGGCTATATTTTTCTTTATTCCTTATGTTTTAGAATTATTTAACCGATTTGATCCAAATGTTGACCGTCATTTAGTAGATTTTCACACCGCTTTTAATATTACTCTTGCCCTTATCTTTTTGCCGCTTACTGGCTTGGTTTTAAAACTATGTGAAAAAATTATTCCTGATCGTATTGAACAAGATGATGAAGGTAGGGCACGTTATTTAGATAAAAAAGATTTAAAAGTGCCAAGTGTTGCGCTTTCTAGTGCGACGCGCGAAACATTGCGCATGGCAGATATGGTGCAACAGATGTTGGAAGACACCATTACTGTTTTCAAAACCAATGATAAAAATCTTTTAGAAAAAGTCCGTGCAAAAGACGATGTAATTGACCGCCTGTATGAGCAAATTAAGATTTATATGGCGCAGCTTTCCCAGAATTTTATGGATGAGAAAGAAGCGCAGCGATATGTTCAGGTTCTAACATTTTCAACAAATTTAGAGCATGCAGGGGATGTTATTGATAAAAATTTAATGCCGTTGGCGCTTAAAAAGATTAAACGGCAAATTGATTTTTCGGACGAGGGCTTTGCAGAGATAAAGAATATTCACCGACTGGTGATGGAGTCTGTGCAGCTTGCCCAATCTATATTTGTTTCAGATGACGTTGAGATGGCGCAAAAACTGTTAGATGGTAAGAAAACCATCCGTGAAGCGGAAGTGGAGGGCATGTCTACGCATATTGAACGGCTGGGGGATGGGGTGCCAGAAACCATAGCGACAAGCAGTTTACATGTTGATATTATTCGTGATTATCGCCGTATTAATAGCTATATGTGTACAGTCGCATACCCGATTTTACATACCCGTAAAGAAAAAGATGATAAGAGAATAAGAGAAGAATCTATTAATTAGAGAAATTTTATTTCGTTTTTTTCGATTTTCTTTGGGGGGTGAGCGTATCTTTTGATACAATAAATAATCAACAATATAAATATTTAAGGGAGTCTCATTATGCCATATAACGCATCTGTCGCTTCTTCGCCTGCGCGCATTGAAGCCTTAAAAGTAAAACACCATAAATTATCTAAGAAAATTGAGACAAGCCAAACGCATTACGAAATGTCAGACGAAGAAATTCGAAAATTAAAGCTAGAAAAACTTCACTTGAAAGAGCAAATCGAAGGTATTAGAAGAGCCTCGTAAAAATTATTATCTGAAGATAAAAAAACGCAGCCCCAATCCAAGGCTGCGTTTTTTGTATTTATAATAAATATATTAAATTAGCTGTTATTGCTTCCTGAACCAGAGGATAGGAAGTTTGAGAAATCAAAACCGCCTTTACCATCAGATGTCTCTGTATTGGTCGCGCTATTCTCACTTGCGCTGTCTTCTAATTTTTGTAAGCGTTGTGCTTTAATTTCTTTAGGATCTTTTCCTTGTGCTTTTAAACCTTTATCAGAAGAGGCCTCTAATTCTTTGTAAGTACATAGACCTAATTCAACAGGGTGACGCGCACGGATAGTTGATGAGTTTGCATGGGTACGATCACGCACGGCATTAATCGTTGTTTTTGTCGTTCCAACAAGCTTGACAATTTGGGCGTCACTAATTTCAGGGTTATGTTTTAAGATCCAAGAAATAGCATCGGGCTTATCAGCACGTTTAGAAACAGGAGTGTAGCGAGGGCCTTTTGAACGCGTTTTTACGCTTGGCAGGTCGTTGCGCGATAAAACCATGATGTAATTTTCATCTGCAATTGCTTTATCAAGTTCAGATTGTGTCGTTTCACCATTTTTGATCGGATCGCGTCCGACAATACCATAACCAACTTCTTCGTCAGCAATTGCTTGGACTTCGATTTTGTGTAGGCCTGTAAATTGAGCCACTTGATCAAAAGTGAGCGTTGTGTTGTCGATAAGCCATACTGCGCTTGCCTTTGGCATTAATAGTTCTGGGGCTTCTTCTGGTTTCGCCATGGGAATAATCCTTTTAGTTGTTCTTTGTTGTTCAAGAGCCAAATAGCCAAAAATAGCTAATGGCCCGCTGAATTTCCCTAAAATCAGCAGTTTTGACGTTAATAATGTCTGGGAATAGCGAGATACTATCCAAAAACCCGCATAAATGCAATCTTTTCTCGTAAAGAATTTTAATGTAATTTAACGCAGTAATTTTAAGTTAAGGATCAATCATGTTTGATGATGAAGAACCAAAGAGAATTAAGCAGGATATTGTTAATCTGGAGCCTTTATCAATGGATGAGTTGGCGAACTATATTGGTGAGCTTAAAGCCGAGATTATTCGTACCGAGCAGGAAATAGCACGAAAGAAAAATCATATGGATGCAGCATCTTCTATTTTTAAATAATCCCTCTATTTTAAAATAATCTATGACGCTTGCGCCGCCGTGTTTGAAACGCTATTGTAACGAACAATTAAACAAAAAGAGAATGTTCCATGTCCGAAGTTAAAGATCGATTAAAAGAAGCCGCAAAAACTTGTATTGAATCATATGATGCATGGGGTGGTGAAAAGAAATCACCAGATGGTCGTGAAACATTACAAGAATCGATTCATGAATTGAGAAAAGTTATCTCTCGATTAGAAATTGAAATTGCCATTAGTGAGCGTGATAATTCAAAAGGCAAGCCACTGCCTATTCCTTCGCATAGATCACAAGGTAAAAAAGAAGTGGTTCATGAATCTATTTTACCTGATGGTGGCCATACGGAAAGCAATAATGGCAAGTCTAACTCTGGTGGTGGACGATCAGGTGGAGCAAAGCGCCCACGCACCCGTCGTCCTGCACCGAAAAAAGATTAATTTTTAAAAATTATTTCTTCTTTCACGAAGGTCTTCAAATTCCTCCAATGTTTTTGCGCGCATAAATAAATTTGTTGCGCGCTCTATCTTCATTGTCGTTGGAATAGTTGGTTTATTATTTGCCCGCAGCTCATTCACTTGATTTGAACGCTCCTGTAAAGCTTGGTCATTGGGGGCTATAGACAGGCTAAAATTTGCGTTTGTCTGTGTATATTCGTGACCACAATAGATAATAGTCTCATTTGATAAATGGCTTAATTTACCAAAGCTTTCGTATAAATCTTTGGCGGTACCTTCAAATGGTCTACCGCAGCCCATGGCAAAAACCATATCACCAGCAAAAAGAATATTGTCTTTATCAAAGCTGAGGCATAAATGCCCTTGGGTGTGACCTGGTGTTTCGATGGCTTTAAATTGAGTGTCGCCAAAGTCAAAAATATCACCATCAGACAATTCTATATCCACGGGGCCAATTTTTTCTTTTTCTTTTTTTGGGGCTATAATTTTTGAATTATATTTTTGCGCAATTTTTTGATTTCCATCAACGTGATCGGCATGGTGATGCGTATTGATAATATAATCTGGTTTTAAATTATTACTTTCTAAATATTTAATAATAGGGTCCGCCTCACCAGGGTCAATGACTGCTGTGTGTTGGCCGCTTTGAATAATAAAGGCGTAATTATCGTCAAGAATTGGGATCATATTTACGGTAAGCATTATAAGGTTTCCTCTTTCACATTAAGACTGTCGGCCAAACGGTTTTTTGCACTGCCGGGTTTCATTGGTTTTTGTTGGCTTTCGTGCGGTTTCCAACCCAATAAAAAAATCACTTCGAATGTTACAATAAATTTACCATTTTCGCTAAATTCTTGTTTATAAATTTCCTCAGCGCGTCGCCAGAATTTTTTGCTGAGTGGTGCTTTTCTTCTATCAATAAGAAAATTACTTTCACCCATATAGCGAAGATCATGGAGTAATTTGTAAAAATCTTGATATTCAACGACAACTTTTTCGCTATCGATAACGGGTAGCGCATATTGAGTGCGCTGCATTAGCCCGCCCAAGCTTTTTATATCAGCGAAGGGGGCAATGCGGGGGGAAATACCACCATAAATTTCCATTTCAGTTTGTTGCAGAACCTGTCTTAGCTCATACAAGGTTTCGCCCCCTAGCAATGCGCCAATTAAAAGTCCGTCAGCTTTTAAAGAATACTGTGCCTGTATCAGTGCGCCTAATAAATCATTCGCATGGTGGAGGGAAAGGTTGGAGATGATGAGGTCGAGCGTGTTGTTTTGAATGGGCAGAAATTCATCCTCGCCAATAATATCTACCCCTTGTTTATTTATGGGGGTAAGGTGAATAAGGTTTGTTATCTTTTCACTAAACTTAAATGTCTTTGGCGTGAGGCCAACATATAAAGCAGTGTCATATTGTTTTTTCACAACATCAAGACGGTGGATAATTTGTTTATTCACCCAATCATGTAAAAATCCATGATCAGAGAATTTTTGATGGTGGGCCTTTAATCTTTTTCGCCATAATTCTTTGTCAAAAATATTAGTCGTCATGATCTAAACTTGGTGCGGGGGGAGTGTAAGTTTGTTCCGCGCCTTCCAATGTTGCGAAAGAATTTTTACGCTCAGCATGATTATCAGAAAAGGAAAATTCTACGCCCATTGCACTGTCTTGACCGAGGCAGGATTGATAGGTCTTGGAAACAATTTTAAAGAAACTTTCATAATTGTCTAAGTATAACAGGCGGTAAAGTCTGTAAAGTGGCGTGACAGAAGTAACACCATGTCCGCGCCCCACTTTTTTCCAGCCAGACACGCCTTTGGGGGTCACGACATAAGGATAGACACGTTGCGGGGTAACCCCTATGTGGGAGAAGAACCCTTCACCCATACGTGCGACGCACTCCATCGGGACTTCAAATTTATCCGCAATATAACGCTGCACCATATCTAAATTTTTTATTTCTGGAGGGAGGGGAACACTGGGGCAAGTAATTGTGTAGCCGTTGCCTTTATAGCGTTGAGGTACGGGAAGATATGTTTCCACAACGCCAGCCATGACTTCCCCGCTAATATTTTTAGCCAAAGGAAGGACGATGGCCGTGTTCATGGAGCCTTCTTCATTTAAAATAAAATCCATATTGCGGGAGGCCAAACCCTTAATGCTGCCTTCGTTTAAGCCTTCGTCAACAAACACGGACTGCATTGTTTTGATCAAACCGGCATTTCCATTTGATGGTTTAAAGCGCATGTCATCTTCGGAGAGTTTGGCAACATATTCCTCCACGCGGGTCATTTTGTCTGCCTCCACCATATCTAAGGAAAGGGGGGAGCTGGCCCAAGATTGGTAAGATATTCCAAGTTTTTCGTATAATCCCAAAAGTTGAACTTCTAGTCGGCTATTGGGTAGTAGGCCAACACTTAATGCGTTTAATAGTTGTTGCGCGTCATATTCGCGGATACTGCCTTTTGAAGAAAAGCCGTTTGCTTCATCTATGATATAAAATGGAGCAAAAGTTTTTTTAGAGGGAGTGACATTGAGGTATTTGGTTTTTATGCGTTCATCAATACAATCGGGCGCAGGGTAAAAACCTGGACCACCTTCCAAGAAACAATTCATTTCAGGTTTTAAATTGAAATATTTTTTTGTGAGTTCAACAATATCACGGAAGCGTTTTTGATCATATTCTAGAATCGTATCTTCGGGAAGGGCAAGCGCCTCAATCATATGGCCTGACCATGATTTGCCATCAAGATTAACATTTTGACGGGGAACCGTGTTGATTAAACTGCGTGGTAAGTCAGTGTGTACAAAGACATGTAGTTTGTCATCCTCAGTAATATAATAGGGAAGGATTTCATTGAGGCGTACATCACGGGAGACAAGGTCATATATTTTGCCATCATATTCATTACGCATTGCAGTAATGCTAATGCTGCTTTCGGCGTTACGGCTTGGGCGGCGTTCTTGTAGGGTTAGAGATTTTGCGGGTGCTTGTTTTTGTGCCAAGATAATGGTGCTTGTTTCTGGAGCGCCTAAAGGGTTTCCTGAATCATCAAAAATACGGATTTTGTTATTGTAACGTTTGCGAATAATGTTTTGATCCCAATGAGGGGACGTGTAGAAAATACGCGCGCCATAGGATTTTAACGTGCGGGTAAAATCATGAAGAGTAAAAAAGCTATATTCTTTATACAATTCCGCTTGCCAGTTTTCACGGTTGTCTTTTCTTAATATAAATTCACGCGCCCATTTTGCAGGAAGGCGGAAAAGTCGTGTGCGCGGAAAACGTGCAGGGAGCTCCTCTAAATAAAAGCCGCGATATTGGTCTTCTTCACGGGGGCGGGCTTGCTCAGAAAATAAGAGAAGTAATTCGACATCTGATAATTCACTTACGGGTTTATCAGGTACACCTTCAGTTTTTATCTCTTCAGGGATTTCGATTAAAAGGAAATCATGATCGGTTGGCAACATGTGATCTTGAATAAAAAGAGATCCCCCTTTTTTCAAAAGATCAAATTGACGTTCTAAAGAGTCTTCGATGGATCGTACACTGGCACGATTATCAGAATATGTTTCATGCAAGCTGTAGGAATTAATGATTCCGTCTAATGAATTTAGAGGAACAAAATTTTCCTGAATATCGCCCGCAATAAATTCTAAATTAGGGAGGACATATTGTTTTTTTGCAGCTTCAATTTTTTTAACGTCGCTATCAATTGCGATAAAAGATATTTCAGGATTAAGGACCGCCATGGCATATGTTTTTACGCCAGATCCACATTTGACATCTAAGACTTTTGCGCCTTTTTCCAAAATAATATGAGCCATAGTAAACCAAGCACTGCGTATTATATCAGAAGGGATATTTTTTAATTTTGGATTTTCAATTGATTTGGGAGCTAACGGATCAACGATAAATGTATCATTATCATTTTCATTTTCATCAAGAACATTAGGTGCAAAATCATTTTTTGCCGCCATGTTGTTTTCTGTAAGTCCAGTATCTGCCATAATGAGCGGACTTTAGCCTATATATCGGTTTTTATGCAACAATTTCGGCGATAATCTGTTAAAAATAAACTATGTCTTATTTTGAGCGTGTCATTAACTTTATCCTACCGCCCCGATGTATTGTTACGGGTGATATTGTTGATACGCAAGGCATGGTTTCAGGCAGTGTGTGGGGTAAATTAAATTTTATCAGTTCACCATATTGTAATTACTGTGGTTTTCCATTTGATTACGACCTTGATAGTTTAGGGGAGGGGAATTTATGTGCGGTTTGTCTTAAATACCCGCCTATTTATGATAAGGCGCGGTCGGCATTGGTTTATGATGATGCATCACGCGATATTATTCTGGGATATAAACATGGGGATCAGACTTATGCATTACCCACATTTTTACCGTGGTTAGAGCGCGCAGGCGCAGATTTATTTGATGGTGTTGATTATATTATGCCTGTGCCACTTCACCCTTTTAGATTGTTGCGTCGTCGTTTTAATCAGTCGGGCTTGATGGCGCAAATTCTGGGGAAGGAGCGTCGGTTAGATTGTTTAGTGGATGGATTAAAAAGAATACGCGCAACCCCCGTCCAAGGATTTTTAGAACGTAGTGAACGGAAGAAAAATGTTAAAAATGCATTTCGTGTTTCGGATAAATATACGCAATCTTTAAAAGGCAAAAATATTTTATTGATTGACGATGTTTTAACAACAGGCGCGACCATTAGTGAATGCACAAAGGAATTAAAACGTCACGGCGTAAACGAGGTGCGAATTTTGACATTGGCGCGTGTCGTAAAATCAACGAGATTGTAATTTTTTACGCCGCTGGTTTTAAACCAATATTCATCGCAATTTTTTTCAGCGCAGGAATGGTGTTAAGAGTATTCAATCCCCCACGACGTAAGCTTCGGATAAAGCCAATATTATTGCTGACAACTTTGTTATATTGATCGACACCGTAAAAGCGTGTTTGTAAATCTAGGTGACGGGCACTGGCATAGCGGGATAAAACAATATCGTTGCCGATATCTTCACCCAATTTTGCAGCGTCTATTATTATATTGGATAAAATATCAACGTCGCGAAGGGATAGGTTGAGCCCTTGCGCGCCAATAGGGCTCATGGCATGTGCCGCCTCTGCAATTAATGCGGTTCTAGGCGCGGTGATTGATTGTGCCAGTAACGCTTTGAGTGGCCAGCTTTCTAACGGGCTTTCCAATTTTATATCGCCTAGGGCGTGACGGGTTTTGTCTGTTAATGTTTGCTCCATTAAATCTTTTGCAATGGATAAATATTTTTGCGCTTCATCTGTTTTTTCAACCCAGACTACGCTTGAGTAATGCGTACCATTTTGGTCGGGCATAGGCACGGTTGTGAACGGCCCGCCTGAGCGGTGATGTTCTGTTGATATATTTTTATGTGGCTTTGTATGGGAAATAAGACAAGTGATAGCAATTTGATTGTAGTCAATTTCTTTGACAGGAATACCCGCCATGTCACGTACTTTTGAAAATCGCCCATCTGCGCCGATTAAAATATCAGCTGTAATTTCTTCACCTTTTTCTGTGGTGGCAATGACGTGATGGATATCACGTTTGATGTCACTCACGCAATCGGGGATGAGCAGGGTGATATTTTTATTTTCTAGGGCGCGTTTGTATAAAAGCTCCCTTAAATAACAATTGGGTACATTGTGGCCAAAATTCTCAGCATTTATTTCATTCGCGGGGAAAATAATCTCTACAGGTTTTAATGCAGGGTTACCGTCATCAATAATCTTCATGGTGTCTAGTGATGCAGTATTTTTTTCTATGACATCCCATAGATCAAGCTCTTTAAGTAAATCAACAGACTGCCCCATAAGCGCGGCGGTACGCCCCCCATGTTGCAAAAAATTATACTGGTTCGGTGTTTTGGGGTCGATTACGACACATTTTATGCCTTTTATCCCCAATTTAAGGGCAAATGCAAGGCCCGCAGCGCCGCCACCAACAATCAATACTTTTGTTTTCATAGGAATGTTTTATAGTGTTTAGACAAATATTTAAAGATTTTTAAGAAAGAAAAGTTATGACACCTTTTGACGGAAACCCACAGGCAAAAGTTGAGGTTTATTATTGGACGACGTGTCCTTATTGTACAAAGGCGCGTGCGTTGCTCGATTCAAAAGATGTTGATTACATTGGATATGATATTACAGGCGATGATTCTGCGCGCGCAAAAATGATTGAGCGCACTGGCGGCCCAAAATCTGTACCGCAGATTTTTATCAATGACAAACTTATTGGAGGTTGTGATGACCTGCATGCGTTAGATGGCGCAGGAAAGTTAGACGATTTATTAAAAGGATAGACGCTATGGTTGATGACGTTAAAGTTGCCTGCATTCAAATGAACAGCAGTAAAGATATTGATGAAAATCTTTTACAAGCAGGTAAAATGATTGAGCAGGCCGCCCTTGAAGGGGCTGAGTTCATAGTTACGCCAGAAAACACTGATTTTATGAGCGAAACAGATCAGTCCATGTTGCGTACTGCGATGAATGATGATGAACACCCAGGGATTCCGTTTTTCTCGGAGATGGCACGTAAGCATAAAGTTTGGATACTAGTTGGATCCATGAAAATCAAAGTTTCAGAGACAAAAGTTGTTAATCGCAGTTTTCTGTTTCGTCCAACGGGGCAGCTTATGGCATCTTATGATAAAATCCACCTGTACGATGTGTCTCTTCAAAATGGAGAGAAGCATCAAGAGAGCGATACGGTTATAGCGGGAACAAAAGCTGTTGTAGCCACAACACCATGGCGCAAATTAGGGTTATCCATATGTTATGATGTGCGTTTTCCTTCGTTGTACAGGCTGTTGGCCCAAAACGGAGCGGAGATGATTGTTGTGCCTTCTGCGTTTACCGAATTTACTGGCAAAGCTCATTGGGAGATATTGTTACGTGCGCGCGCGATCGAAACGGGCAGTTATATTATTGCACCCGCACAAGGCGGCGTCCATGCAGGCGGGCGCAGAACTTATGGGCATTCCATGATCATTGATCCATGGGGACGCGTGATGGCAGAAAAAGAAGACGATACACCGGGCATTATTACGTGGAAATTGGATTTCCTAAATGTGACCAAGGCGCGTTTTTCATTGCCATCTTTAAAACATGACCGCCCATTCGATTTTTACCAAACTAAAAACCTATAAAGATAATAAGGCTTAAGAACATATGTCAGAAGAGTTAAAAGATACGGCCCATAAAATTTATGTTGGTTCAGAAACCGATAATCCCGAGAATAAATTATTTTTTGATTTAAAATGGGCAAACCGGCATGGACTTATTGCAGGGGCAACAGGAACAGGTAAAACGGTTACGTTGCAAAATCTTGCGGAAGGATTTTCTGACCATGGTGTGCCTGTTTTTATGGCGGATGTTAAAGGCGATTTATCAGGTCTGTGCCAGCCGTCCGAAATGCAAGATTTTTTGGTGAAGCGCGCAAATTTAATTGGTTTAGAAGATTATAAACCGCGTACCTATCCCACAGTTTTTTGGGATGTGTTTAGTGAAAGTGGTCATGGTGTGCGTACAACTATTTCTGAAATTGGGCCCATCTTGCTTGCGCGTATGTTGGAATTAAATGATACGCAAGAAGGAGTTTTAAATATTGCATTTCGTCATGCGGATGAAGAAGGCATGCTTTTGCTTGACCTGAAGGACTTGCGTGCTCTGCTGGTTTCACTGGCAGAAAATGCGTCTGAAATTTCTAAAGAATACGGAATGGTCAGCAAACAATCTGTCGCTGCAATTCAGCGTTCTTTGTTAAGGTTAGAAGACCAAGGCGGTAGCCATTTCTTTGGGGAGCCAGCGTTAGACTTACGAGACTTTATGCGTACGGATATGGACGGTAAAGGCATGGTCAATATTTTGGCCTCTGACAAGCTGATGCATAACCCACGTTTATATGCGACGTTTTTATTATGGATGTTGTCTGAATTATTTGAGGAATTACCCGAAGCAGGGGATGCGGAAAAACCGAAATTGGTATTCTTTTTCGATGAGGCGCATTTATTATTTAATGATGCACCCAAGGCGTTACTTGAAAAAGTAGAGCAGGTGGTTCGCCTTATCCGTTCCAAAGGGGTAGGTATTTTCTTTATTACCCAAAACCCTTCGGATATCCCAGATAATGTATTAGGGCAATTGGGAAACCGTGTACAACATGCGTTACGTTCTTTTACGCCAAAGCAACAAAAAGCAATCCGTGCGGCGGCAGATACGTATCGTGAAAATCCAAAATTTGATGTTGAAGATGTGATAACAGATTTAGGGGTTGGAGAAGCCCTTGTTTCCACCCTAGAAGGCAAGGGGAACCCATCTATGGTTGAGCGCACAATGGTGCGTCCGCCAATGTCGCGTTTGGGACCAGCAAGCGCAGATGCAAAACGCATGGCTATGCAAGCAGACGGTATTGGTGGTAAATACGATACAGTCGTCGATCGTGAAAGTGCCTACGAAGTTTTGAAAAAACGTGCTGAAGATGCTGCAGAAAAAGCAGAAAAGGCACAAGAGCAAGCCGCCGAAGCAAAAGAAACCAAGAAAAAGAAACGCGGTTCAAACCGTCAGTCTGTTGGTGAGGCCGCGGTGAAGTCAGTTGTGCGTTCATTAAGCTCAACCATTGGTCGCACGATAGCCAAAG
>CAYGUV010000001.1:304448-313259 GCA_964353185.1 uncultured Micavibrio sp.
GTGAAGTCAGTTGTGCGTTCATTAAGCTCAACCATTGGTCGCACGATAGCCAAAGAAATATTGCGCGGTGTAATGGGAAGTCTTAAGCGGTAGCCTTTACTGGCACGCGCCAAGTCGAAGGCGAAGGTATTTCATCATACGGTGCAAGCAAAGTGTCTTCTGTGAAATTATAATATTTTTGTTGTGAGGGGGCCGTATTTCGGGGGCCTTCGCTGAGGACGTTGTGTGGAGATACACGTATCAATTTAAGACCTAAAGTTCCCCACTGTCCCATGTTATTTCCCAAAGCTTTTTCGACAGCTTGTAAATCTGTTAAATTTGGATCTATTTCAGCAGAATGTGTGAAAGGAAAATAGCCTACTTCGCCATTTTCATCTTTAATAAAAGCGTCTGTAATTTTATCTTGTAAGTCTACATAATGATCGCTTTTTGGATCTGCTAGCCTACTCAAATGTTCAATATAAGGTTGAGAATAGACCAACACGATTTGTGTACCTTTTGCCGCCGTTTCAAATAAAGTATCCATAATTTTCTCTCTTTCAAAACGAGAGTATAAAAAAATAAAAATTATGTCAATTATTTTTAAGCCAAAATTTCTAATGAAACATTGAGGGCTTCTGCGATTGATTTTAATGCGCGGATGGAGCCGTCTTTTTTGCCTGTTTCAATTTCGGTTAGGTAAGGGCGGGAGATTCCCGATGCATCAGCCAAATCCCCTTGGGTCATGCCGCGATACTTACGCAAAACTTTAATTGGGCTATCGTTTCCAACGGCAAGCATTTCTAATACTTCTTGGGGGAGGTTTGACCCTTTTCCAGCATTTTTTAATGCGGTAAAATCATGGATAGGGACAAGGACATGCGGTTTTCCCGCGATATGGATAATGTCATAGTTCATAAGCGACATCGTAGCAGATTCGTAGCAAAGTTAGAAAGGATAGAATGTCTAATTTTATTAAAAACGTGTTGATGCGGTGATCGACCCAAATAGCGCCCCATCTTCCTGATTATCAAATTCCTTCGTACGATAATTCAAGGTATAAGAAACGCGGTAATCATCGTAAGTGAAGGCAACGCCCGCATTCGCATCGGCGACAAAATATTTTTTATCGACGCTGTGGGAGTCTCTAAAGGTGTTTCCATCTAAGAAGATATTTCTTGCGATGGCGCGTCCGTCAAGGCCGCCAAAAATAAACCAGCTAAAGCTGTTATCGGCGGAGTCAAAAAATCCTGTTCCGGGCATGGCGGGGCGAACACGAGTCGGTGTATCTTGAAGGCGGTCGTCGTAAGGCCCTAATGTGACGGTCGCGCCAGTCCCTGCATATGTGTAAACATTACCGAGGGATACGTTAACATCAGGTTCAATACGCAGACGAAGCGGCCCAATATTATTTGTATACCAAGTAGGCCAGCGTCGACGTGCAGAAATGATTGCGCCCACTTCATTCTTTAGTTGGTTTCCCCATCCGCTTGGGATAGGTGAGTTTGTCACATGTGTATGCACAAATTTTTGTGTTTGTTCCCCTAATGCTGCGGGGCCAACAACACCTAGTGTAAATTCAAGCTCGTCTAAATGGTTTTCGGTAATAGTTGTTAACCCGACAGCTCCATATAGCCACCCTGCGTAGGGGCGGTCATCTTTTTGCAAGGCTGATATTTCAATATCCTCAGGCGTATAAATATTTTGACCAACTGTGTAATAGGTGCTGGTGGTTGTATTGACATCGAAGGTTGGGATTGCGTCAGCGATTTGATCAATAATTGGTGGCATTGGCGTTTCCACGTCAAAGTAAGTAACGCGTCCACCGCTTGTATAAAAAGAATCTGTTCCGCCGCCAAAAGAGTCGTTTTCAAGCGCGAAGCTTAAAAAATTATTGTCACTACGTTCTTCAATACGATTTGTAACTGAACTTTCAACGGTTTTTAGATCGTTAATTTCCTTTTCATCCATCTGCGCAAACGCGGGAGATGTCAGAAACAAGCCAGTTAGTGTGAGAGACAGTATTTTTTTCATATGTATGTTAATATACGACAATGAAGTAAAGTTCCATTAATAAAGCCCGCATAAGGCGGGCTTTAGATAATTTTTTTCTAATTTAACGCTGGCCTTTATTCTGCCGCGGTTACTTTTTGATTATTAAAGAACTTATCCTTTGCATAACCAATCATCAGCCATGCACAAGGAACAACCAAAAGCCCATAAATAGTCAACTGACCGAATAAGCTTTTTGAGCTGACCCAAGGTTTCATGGCAACGTGTACGGCTTCGTTATAGAAGATTGTTCCTTTAACTTCTGTTAATTCGTAAATTCCATATAAGAATAAGTGAACTGCGAATAAGAATAAGAAAACGCCCGTTACTTGCATGAATAATTTAAGATTAATCTTTGAACTTTGTGAAGCCCATAAGTAAGCAATAACCGCGGTTAGACCGACCCCCATTAAAGCACCGAACATCATGTTGCTCGCATCAGTTTTTGTGGCAATTGCAGACATCATCAACGCCGTTTCCAGACCTTCACGCGTGATCATGATGACAGTGAATAAGAAAATACCAATAATGGCACCCCAGCCTGCTTTGGCGGCGTGTTTTTCAATTGTATTGCCAATATGATCTTTGATTTTATGCGCCGTAGTCATCATGTAATAGGTGAGGGAGGCAACCAATAAACCCGCTACAATTGCAACACCTCCTTCCATCAATGGTGTATAATTCATACCCATAACAAATAAACCAACGCCAATTGCGATACTTAAAACAACAGCGGTGCCAATTCCCCAATAAACAGGTTTCTTTAACGCTAAGCGTCCTGTCTTTGTTAAGTAAGCTAATGTGATTGCTACGATAAGGAATGCCTCTAGGCCTTCACGAAAAGTAATAAGCATTGTTTCAAACATAATTCTTCCTTTTATTATTTAAATCTCTTTAAATGAGAATGATTTTCATTTACTAATGCTTTTAATTAAAATAATCAAGAACTAATTTAATTGTGATAGGTTATATCAGCATGAAAAATAAAAATTTAACTCTGATCTTTTTAGTCGCTAGTTTTACTCTTATAACCAACACAAATGCGTATGCGGTTTCAAAACGCGTAAGCTCCCCCAATGTTTCCCCTGGATTGTCGGCGGATACGCGCGGATCTTATGCATTTAATGATGAGGGGGGAGACGATTTTACAAATAACATTCAGTTCAAATATGGATTTAATGATAAATTTCGCCTTTCCTTTGATACAGATTACCGTAAAAGAGCCGGTGAAGATGGAGACTTTACCAATTCTGATATAGAGTTTCGGTATAATTTTTTTCGAAATGAAAATACCGCGCTCGCTCTGAGTGGGGGGTATGAGTTTAATCATGTGGGGGATGCGGACGGAATTTTCACCTCTATGCAGGGGCAATACAAGACGGGCCAATGGAAACATCAGGCCAATTTAGGGGTGGATACAGAAATAGGCAATGAGCGCGGTGATGGTTTTGATTATGATTTTCGATCAGGGCACTACTATGATTTGGAAACGGTTGAAGTTGGTGTTGAATATTTTGCAGATTTTGGAAATTCTAAAGATGGCGATAGCTTTAATGAGCAAGAACATAATATTGGCCCCGTCGTCAATTTTACAATTCCTGTGGGGCAAAGGGAAGTGGATGCTGTTTTAGGGTATGCAGTTGGGTTAACAGATGCGTCAGATGACCATCTTATAAAATATGAGTTTGGGTATAAATTTTAGTCTTTAGAAATAAAATATATTTTAATTTAAGGAATAATTATGGTTGGATATGTTTTTGGAATCCCTTTTGAGTATGTGGGGATAGTCGTTATACCCTTAATATTTTGGTTTTCGTTTACTATTCTGGTAACTTACCAATGTTGGAATTCTGAGAAATATTCAACAAAAGAGAAAATTATTTGGTCTGTGTTTTTCTTTCTCAGTCTTTTTGTTTTCTTATTAGGCCAGTTAATATATGCGATGAAGAATTATAAATCTGATTTGAAGGTTCTCTTAATTTTCTTTGCAATTTTTTTCGGAATTTGGTTGTTAATTTTTATGCCAGCCCTGTTAATAGGTTTTGTAGTTGCCTCACTAAGCGTGTAAATATTAGATTTTAGTTATGATGATTAATTTAAATGATTACAAAATAGATCCTTTGTCAGGCGCTGCGCCAAAGTCGGTTGTCGTGCTTTTGCATGGATATGGCGATAGCGGGCAGGGGCTTATATCTTTAGCGCCACTGTGGCAAAAAGCGTTACCTGATACTTTATTCTTAGCCCCGAATGCGCCGCATCCGTGTGAAATTAATCCATCTTCTGGGTTTCAATGGTTTTCTTTACAAGAATACAACCCGCAGACTTTATTGGCCGGAACGCAAGATGCGCACCCGTTATTGGATAACTATCTGGATAAGGTTGTGGAAGAGACAGGTATAAGTGCCGATAAGGTCGCGCTGGTGGGGTTTTCCCAAGGAACGATGATGAGCCTTTATGCTGGCCCGCGCCGTAAAGAAAAGCTTGCAGGAATATTGGGATATTCGGGTGCGCTAGTCGGTGGTGGCGGTTTAAAATCCGCTTCGAAGCCTCCAATCAGGTTGATTCATGGGGAGGCTGATTCGGTTGTTCCTGTGGCCGCCTATCATCATGCACGGGAAATTTTGGAGAAAAATGACTTTGAGGTCAGTGGGCATACGACCCCATATTTGGAGCATTCCATTGATGAGCAGGGGCTTATGAGTGGTCAAGAATTTTTAAAAAATATCTTAAATTAAAACAATAGGTTATTAACATCTCTTTAACCTTTGTAATAATATTCCACATTCACAAAATATTACGAAATATTACATATGTAAATTACAGACATTTCGCTGATATGTCATAATTGCATGATGTGCATGCTTTTTTTGTATTTAAATGCTTTTTCCGTGATATAATCATAACTGTAGAGAGTGAGGAGTTTAAGTATGACGTTTAGTCCTAAGCAATCCGATCTGATAAATTTACAGGTTTCGCCACCTGAAGCAATTCTTGGTGGTGGAGGCGGAGGAGATAGTTCACCCAGTCCGAATAGGATGTCTGGTATGATGTCTTTGGAAAATTGTCCGGCGCTTATTTTAAATGCAAATTATAGACCGCTTAGCACTTTTCCCCTTTCAATATGGCCTTGGCAGGATGCTGTGAAGGCCATTTTTCGTGAATCAGTTACAGTTATTGCCGAATATGACCGTCTTATTCACTCCCCAACAGAGGAATTTAAATTACCAAGTGTTTTAGCGCTTAAAGAATATGTACCGATGAAGACTATGCCAGCCTTTACGCGGTTTAACGTTTTTTTGAGAGATGTTTGGCATTGCCAATATTGTACACAGCCGCATAAAACACACCAATTAACATTTGACCACGTGATCCCACGATCACGCGGTGGACAGACATCCTGGGACAATATTGTCGCAGCGTGCAAGCCTTGTAACACAAGGAAGGGCAGTAAATTGCCATCGGAATGTAATATGCACCCGATGACTGCCCCACGTGAGCCAACAATATTTGAGCTTCAGGAAACAGGACGAAGATTTCCACCAAATTTCATGCACGAAAGCTGGGGGGATTTTCTAGGTTGAGTTCTTAAGAATAGGGAATAATCCCACTAAGAATTCAATTTTTTTTAACGCAAACATAGGAGGTTGCACATGTTAGATAAAATTTTAGATGTAGGTCACGTAAGATCCACGATGGGAGCCTTTTGGTTCTACGTATTGTCGTTAGTCTTATTGGTTGGTGTATCATCGACAGCTATACACTTTTTAGGAGTGGTTGGCTTGGTTGATGGCGCAAGCAGCAGTTTCTTTGCTGGTGGCGAAATGCACACAATGATTGCATCGTTATTTGTACTGCTGGTATCAGGTTTAATCCTGACAAGCCGTAAAATGACAGGTGATATCTTTGCAGTGCTATTGGTTGCTGTTGGATTATATCTGACTTACACCACAAGCATTATGCTGGGATTAATTCCAGTAGCAATTCTAACAATGCTGAAGAAGTAATCATCAGTATTAAGGAACGTTAAGAATTTTAAACGAGCCCCGTGTTGAGCGGGGCTTTTTTTTATTGCGAAGGAATGATGTCTAATGTGCGGAGGATTAATTTTTCGCGTTGTTTTAAGAGTGTTACACGATCAAAATCTTGTAGAGATTTTGTTTCAACGGCCGCGACTTCTCTATAAAAGGATGCGTCAAAGGCACGGTTTGATGCTTCACGAAAGTTTATTATTTTATCGGCAGGGTTAAAATCTAGGGTGGCTTTGGGGTCGCCATCAATTTTCTTACTTGTGGCTTTGAAATATCCGCCGCCTGTTTCGCTGATGCGCTCTAATCGTCCAAAATGAACGGCTTGGTAGAAATATATATCGAGCAAGTAGGTTTTAATATCCTGCCACACATTATTATCGTTGATGATGTTGAGGTTATCGACCTCGGGCAGTAAATCATCATAAAGATCACTATATTTTGCGGGAAGGTGGCAAAAGCTGAAGGCCTCATTAGGCAATTGATCAAAATCTTCAACGCGGATGACCTGCCCGATGGCTTTCCATTTTTGATTGTCAAAGATTAGGTTGGCCAGAATGATATGGATGGCTTGGGCGTTTTTCCTATTATCAGCGATGGTTTTACGGATGAGGTGAACAGATGCCTCTGTTGTTGTTTTGCATGCTTTACTAATAATTGTTTGAGACTGCATAAGCCTATCATAGTTTAATTAATGAAGGGGCGATAGAGAATAATTTATGATGTAACCAAGGAAATGCTTGACTTACAGGCGCTCACCCTCTAAAACATGCTTATTCATAATAATTATGAGCTTGGGCTCAGTGTCCTTCGGTTTGCCGATGGACAGCATTAAAAAGAGAAAGGGCATCATCATGTTTGATGATCTGTTAAATTTTGGAAAAAAACGCACCGCAAAAGAAGCAACAGGTTTTGTTCTGTTTTACTTCCTTATGTTTATGGGTGTGACTGGTTTTATGACCATGTTGGGCTTTTAAAAAGTGAATTCAAATAAGGACGCTTTAGTTGGTGCCGCTATCGGTTTAGGTTTATTTACCAGTGTTTTAATTGGTGATTTTGCGACAGATAAATTTAATATGGTAGATCATTTCAATAGCGAAACAATAGTGGGCACAGAGGGGGCTTATCAAATATTACTCTTAGGTTTAATTGCAGGCGGCGCCATTGGGGGTGATGGTCTTGGATCCAAGCTTCGTAATTCTAACAGTGTGAGACGCCCTAATTCTCATGCTTTAGCACAGTAGTATTTTATTGCGCCATAGGATGCTATAATTCCCAATCCTAAACAAAACGCCACGTTATAATTCGCCATTGATAGGCCAAATATTTGGTCTGCCCATGGGATTTCGTCGCATCGGACAGCCTTAGTAATCATTTGGATTTGCGCCAATATTTGGTCTGCATTTCCATCTAATTGAGGGACGCTACATCCTTCTAAAAATGATTTCCACCATTTGCGCTCCACGCCCGAATGGTAAAAGGCAATAACGGCGTTGCTGAGGAAGGTTATACCGATTAAGCCCATGATTGTGGCCGCTATTTTAGATTTCCCTTCGGCGAAGTAGCCAATCAGGCTGAGCACAATAATAATCACAAAAGGCCATCGTTGAATAACGCAAAGATTACAAGGTTGTAGATCAAAAAAATATTGAGCGATAAGAGCGATAATCAAAGAGGCGGCAGAGAAGGCTGCGGCTGCTAGAAACATGAGTTTTTTATTCGATACGATGTGGTTCATATGATTATTTTTCTTTTAAATTAATAGGTTACAAGAATTCTTTGATGAATTCTTTAATAAGGTCGATGCCTTCGATCCCAACAAATATTATAACGCCAAACAATAAGACCACCCATAGAGTTCCTATTAAAACACCGACTAAAACTGCCAGACCATCGCGCATCATCAGACCGATGCCAATAAGGGCAAGCCCCATGCTTGGAACTGTATTCGTAAGGGGTAGGGGGATGGATACGGATAAGGCCATGATAAAAGCACAGAGGCCGACGATGTTTGCAATGCCGGGCTGTGTTATAAACCCTAAACGGGGGCGAATAAATATCTCAATTTTCTTTGTAATAGGTTCGGTTTTGGTCAGAAACTTTGTCACGATGGATGATTTAATTGATTTTTGCCTAAAAGATTGAGGCATCCATATAGTTTCGCGACCAATCATAAGCTGTAAAGTAAGAAACAATAAAGGCAACGCGATAATTGTGTTAATGCCAATGGCAGGTAAGGGAATGGCCGCAGGTAAGGCGAATAAAAAGATAAAAAACCCAATCCCCCGTTCATGAAAGGCATCTAATAATTTATCGAAGGTCACCGTGCTTTCTGTAAGGTGGCTGCGCAAATCTAAAAGTAAATCAGAAAGTGATCGTATGGTCATGACAACAAATTACCCTTATTTTATAAAAATGACTATAGCCGCTTGGAAAAGCCCTTGAAATATTCACGAAATATCGATACATATCATGCGTCTATCAAGTTGTGATGTCATCTCCTATTTTCTTTTGTGCGGGTGTGGTGGAACTGGTAGACGCGCCAGACTCAAAATCTGGTTCCCGCAAGGGAGTGCCGGTTCGATTCCGGCCACCCGCACCATTTTTCCTATCAATCTCTATGAAGGCTCCAAAACACCGTTTGAGCCTGTATTTCATGCAGTTTTACAGAAATATTCATTTTTCACTTCGTAGATGTTAAATTTCAAAGTATAATCAATGCTTTAGTGTGTATCTTCATACTTATATATTCTTA
>CAYGUV010000002.1:0-196617 GCA_964353185.1 uncultured Micavibrio sp.
CACACTTCAACTCACGCTTATCAATGTAAACGGCTTTTACAACTGATATTGCCCCAATAGTCCCAATGACTAAAGCGGCAGGTGCGGCAACAGGCGTAAATAAGCCTGCAATCATTGCAACGCCTGCTAACATTTCTACAAACGGATAGATGTACGCATACCGTACCCAGCGCATAGCAAGTATGTCGTAGGTTATAAATTGATTGGAAAATGAATCTAAGTCGCGCAGTTTTTGAATTGCCAAAACGCACATACTGATGGCTATAAACAATTCTGTAACTCTAATGAAAGCCAATCCACCTGTGATCGCCCAATTTGTTGTAAGTGCCATTAAGAAAGTTGTCGCAAAAATAGCAATAATAGGCTGATAGGTTGTACCTTCCTGCTTCAAGGTTTTTACATCAAAATAATTTAAAAGGTCATCATGTCCGCCTATACGTTTACTATCAATAAAAGTTTGTGGTGTCGTTTCAACATTATGCTTTTCCTTAAATGCATCTGTTTCTTCGCGATTTTTTAGATGATGGTCTTCCACCTCATATCCTTGGCGTTCAAGAAGGTCTTTTGATTTAATGCCGTATGGACAGATATGTTCATCCGTTACCATACGATATAATTTAGCTGTCTTAGTCATTATAACTCTCCTTCAAATTTTGGCACTGATCGGCTTTTGGCTTGTTCTTGGCTTTTCACTTCACCATTTTGAGCAATATCTTCAAGTAACCACTGCATTTCTTTTATTTCGCGGCGTTGCGCTTTTATAATTTCATCGGCTAATTCTCTAACACGCACATCATCGATATTAGCGCGTTCGCTTGTCAATATAGCAATAGAGTGATGCGGTATCATGGCGCTCATCCATGATGAATCCTCTACAGTGGTTTGTGAGCGCACAAGAAACAACGCCCCTACAAAAATAATGATACTGCCTAAATAAATAAGAATGTTCTTTTTCTTATTTTCATACATACCAAGCATAAAGGTTAGCATCACCACAGCCATTGCCGCACCCATATAAATCGCCATAAAGGTTCTGGTTTCACTAAAAAATACGTGATCTAAAGCATAAGTATTAAGGTACATTAAACCCAACATTACGAGCGTTGACGTAACAATCATTGCAAAGAATTTTGTGTATTTTGACATTTTCTCTCCTTTTATTTTGTGTTCATACTGATAAGAGGGCTACAAAGTTCCTTATATAGCCCCCTTAAATTATTATCCGTAAAATATATCAGCTGCCAAGAAGGCGAAGAAAAAGCCTATCAAGTAAACAACGATAGAGAATATCAATATCGCCCAACTCGCTTTTCTAAGCCTCATACAAGCCTTTGCCTTCAATGGGTCAGCAGGACAAGGCGCATTTCGCGCTCGCCACTGCATGAGCGTTGAAAGAGCAAGCATGATGCCAGCTCCTGCAAAGACATAGGCTTTTTGGTCAGATATAGCTGTAATCCAAGGCGCAGCACCAACAAACCCTGCCAATGCCGCCCCCATACCCAATGTCACCAATAAAGCAGGAAGCGCACAGCAAATGAGCGTTCCCATACTGGTAAACAGGCTTAGGGTTGGCATGACAGTATGTTGCCAAAGTGAGTTTGGATTATTCGACACGATGGATACCTTCTACGTTGTAGCCTGCATCAGTGATGAGTTTTGTGATTGTCTCATCATCTAAAGTTTGACCATCATTGAAATTGATTGTGACAACCTTGCTCTCAAGATTTACATCAATTCCTTCAACAGACTCTTGCTTGCCAAACGTTTTTTCTAACGCACGAGCGCAGAAATCACAGACAAGCCCATTCACGCTAACGTGAACATCACCTGATTGAGCGACTGCTTCCATTTTGGTTTCATGTGTTTCGCCATCATGGTGTTCTGCATAGGCAGGTGTTGCACCAACAAGGATTAAAGCGGTTAGTAATAAAGTAAGTTTTTTCATGATATTTTCCTTTTTCATGTTTGAATTTTTGCATCCGCATCATTGCGGAAACAATTTGTTTTAGTATCTAAATACATAGTTAAAGAGGACTTCCCCACGCGTGTTCATACCTGCTTCAAGCAGGTGAACATCTTTGAAAAGCCTTACAAGTGGAGTGACAGTGAAATTGTCTTTTGCTTCTGGCGTATGCTCAACTTGGAGCATGAGCCATGTATGCAAATCACCGTATTCACCAATATAAGGCGCAACACCAACACGAGCGGATTGAGTATAAAAGTCATCAATCTCTCCTGCTTCGGTATATCGGTTCTCATAAGAGGTGAAAAAACGTCTGTCTTCCCAATCTAAAGCTAGACCCGTGAAGACAGCAGGTTCAATTTTGCCATCAAAATCACCTGCATCACTGTAGGCAACACCCACACCAGACTTAAGATAAGCATTGGCTTGAGAGTCTTTCTTGTTCCAGCGTTTCAATAGGTTATTCATCTGAACTGCGTTAAGAACCATTTCTTTGTCACGCCAGTTTTCAACTTTATAACCAATCGACATTTTCGCTGTTGGTGAGTAATGAACATGGGCGGTGTTTTTATCACCGTCATTATTCAACATAACTGTCCAACCTTCTGGATAAGATACAGGTCTGGCTGATACAGGCGGGGTAAACATCACCAACCCCATTAGTGTTAAAATGATATATTTCATCATTTTCTCCTAAGTTTAAGATTAAAATCGTGTCATGCAGACACACTTCGAGTCTTAGGAGTTAAATTTCGGTGGTGGATTTGAGGGAGAGCCTTCGTATGAGGCCATATCTTCTTTAGATAAGGTGTAGGTTTCTGTGCTTAGATATACATCTGGCACAACATTTAAATCAGACAAGACTGGTGTTTGCGTAATAGATACGTGTAAGCACAAGCATACCCCTTCACAATGATTGGTATCCGATTGTTGGGGGTCTGGTTTCTCTGATTTATTCTCTTCATGACATGGCGGCATATCGCCCATATCAGACTTTTGAGACATTTCGGCCATTTCCGTGTCATTCATCATACATGGCTTTGCCCAAGCTGATACGACAGTCGTATTAGCCAGAAACATAGTCATCAGTAAGACAATAGAAAATCGTTTCATGTTTATCATTATAGCTTAATTCGGAAGCAATGTCATTTTCGTTACTACTGTTTATGATGTTTTACCCTTAATAATGTAAATTATAGGAGGTTAATTTAGAGATGTTAATGTCCGCTTTGGGTTGAAAGTGGTTAGCAACTTGTACTTAAAGAACATAGTTTTCCTTTAGTCGCCACTTATGCGCTTAAAAGCAGAATAATTACTGGCGAAGATTTCATGGGCTTCCCCTTAGAATCTGAAGACATTGAAATACCAATAAAATTCCCTGAAACGCCAGATGATATGGCGTACGCCATTTTGGTATCAAAGCCGCTGCAAGTGGCGAGGTTCATTTAACGACGCTAAAACATGGACGCATATTACCGATTAAAATTTATGCCTTCACTAATACTGCTAAGTGGGAAGAGTACGAAGAAATTCAATCTGATATATTTGATCATATCTTCTCGGTACCTCCAGAATTCGGCCTTTCACGCACACGAGTCACTAAAAGGTAATGATTTAAGGTTTTTAGTTAAAAATAAATAGCTTTAAAACAATTTAAAAATTACTATAAAAATTTTATAGTATTAATATCATTAAGAGTGGTTCTATTACCCTTATATCTATTAATAGGGCTATGTAGGCTTAAGATAAAACTTATAAAATTGAAGACTATATGGACAAACCAAACGAAAAAATACTTGATTTAGCGCTGCGCCTTACTGGCAGCAAAAAATTTGATTGCGACAACCATTGGCAAACAGTCCCAGCTAATTGGTCATGCCCTATATGTAAACGTTCAAAACTACATATAACTAAACCTGATAAAAATAAAACTTTAAAAGGAAGCTTAGCTAATCATCATGACCATATAGAACAATATGTTCAGAAAAAATCTAAAGAAATCAGAAAAGATAACGAGAATATAGAGATTGATGAAAAGATAGGTTGGTTTATAAAATACAAAATTTCAAATTTTTTAAATAGATTTGAAAAATCTTTAGTTTGTGAAGATTGTAATAATGCTGATACCCATGCAAAATCAATGATAAGCGATGTCTGTAAATATTTTTCTTTTTCTCCAAAGGAAATCGCACAATTTATACAGCCTGATAAACATAAACCCCACCTTATTAATTATTCTATTTTAAAAGACATTTATATTAAAGTAGTAGATACACATGAATATCGTAAAGACCTTGCTGATGTTTTGATCAATAGGGCTTTGTCAAATAATAGGGTATGGGGTGATACACATAATTTTGCAAATATAGGTCATTACAAGGCCGCCCAAAAAATAATAAAGAATAAAGGTATATATGATGGATCTCTTATCCTTGATCTTAATATAAATGATGACACAAGCGTAAAAAATTTCTCTAAATACATTGAAAAGCAGGAAAAAAAGAAACATAGAAAGTCTAATCAATACAACGATAGTAAGTGGCTTGAAAAAGAAAAACGGAAAAACAGTATTAAAAAAAGTAGAGAACTCTCAAAATCATATGTAGACCCCAAAATTCATATAAACCATGGAAAATTATGGAGTAAAAAAGATATTGAATATATAAGAGTGAGCTATGAAAAAGAAACTCCGCTCTCTGAAGTAAGTCAAAACTTAGGCCGCCTAGAATCCTCTATAATTTCAAGATTGAAACGTTTAGGTTATGAAATCCAAGAGTAATTAAATATATGCTTAAATAAAAAAACAAAGAATAGTAAAGGCCTGAGTACATAAATAATAAATGCTATTATAGATATTAGGTATCTTGCTTTAAATACCAATCTGCTTCCATCATCTCTTGATATTCATTTTCTAATTCCATCTGATGTATGTGCTCCTTAATTTCGAGCGTGCAATCGTAACAAGCTTTGTGATAATCATACCCATAACTATGTCTAACATCGTAATAACCCTCTGAAAAATCTGCTTGAAATTCCTCAGAAAAGTCTTCTAAATCTGGCTCTGTCAAGGTCTCATTACATCTTGGGCAAACAACAACTACTTCCTCATGATGACATAAACAGCATTTAAAATTTTCTTCGTACTCAATGAAAGTATCTTCATCACACATAGGGCACGCCCTAATTAGATGAGGTTCTATTTGATCATCCTCAATATGCTTGATCGCCCTTATCAGCATTTCTTGATGATGTTTGTGATTTTTAAGGAATTCAACCAGATAAGATGGATTAACAACTTCGTCCATCCCTATAGCAAATGTTTTTCTATTAAATTCCGCTAAAAATGCAAATATTTCATGAAAATTAGACTCTATTTGTCTTATATTGATTGAAAAATCTGAATGGGTGATTTGATTTCTAATCTCTATGGCTTTTTTAAGTCGAGCTAAATCCTTTTTAGATAAAATATATTTCCCTATTTTCTTGTTTAGCAGTCGATTTGTAGCTGTTCCTATAGTAACGCTTCTCTTCGGGTTATCTATGTTTTCAAAAATAAGTATTGGATGGATTTGAGCCAGAGCCGCCTTAAGAGCTAGTTCTACAGATTGCACTAATGCTGATACTGCGAAAAGCCATTGATCGGAGTCTTCTTGAGCTAAAATAGCTTTATTAGCTGCCTCAGCAAGGAATCTATGACTATTCTCTAAAAAGCCCAACTTGTGGGTGTAGTTTTCATTCATTTCAGCAACTATTTATAAAGATTTTAATATTTTTCTCAGATGAGGAGGTAAATTTCCTCTATTTTAAAAATTTACTATAAACCTTTTAAATATATTATTACATTTTTTAAAACTTAGTCATAACTTCACTTTTTGACTTCCCTTTATATTTATTTTTTACGTCCATATCGAAGCCTAAATGTTGATAAATATCACTTAATTTTGTGAATTCAGGTTTGCATTTTTTAGCTTCAGAATACAAAGAGTCACTGTAAATTATTAAGCTTTCTGTTTCGTGAAGCAAATCTTCTAATCTTTGAATTTTTTCTACAGGCTGCTGCTCCTTGTCAAAATCTTTCTTTACCATATAAATACCTCTATAAGATTTTATTAGGTTCTCTGTTATTTTGTTCTGAGCTTCAATTTTCTTTTCCCACCTAACTTCATGAACTGCTTGGCTTTCTTTCTTTAGAAGATCTGAACTTATCTCTTTAGACCAGTAATCAGCCATATACTCTGACTTACTTCTTAATGACTTATCGAAGGCTGAAACATTCATATCGAATGTTTCTTCATTATCTAATTTAAGACTTACACGTGAAATTTGTAATACGTGTTGAATCTCAGCTTTTTTCTTTGCTGTTATTTGTTTTTTATCACGCATTTCTTTTAGTTTAGTTTCTACGCTACTAATTTTTTCATTGAGCGTATAATAATCTGAAAATAAGTTTGTTGCTTCTGGATTTTTCTTCTGCGACCTAAAACGGCGAGATGATTTAAGCATTTTCTCTGATTTTTCACGTTGCTTCTCAAGAAAATTAGGACGGTCTTTGGAAAAAGTAGCCGTTTGTACAACACCGTGCCCATTAAGTTTCTCAGCATATTCAGCTCTGAGAATAAAATTATCATGCAAACCTGTGGGGTATTTAATATTATGATCAATAAAATTTTTTCGATGAACGAGGACATGAAAGTGAAGGTTTTTGTTTTCCTCATGCATTGCAAATAAGCATTTGAACCCTCTTAGATGTATATTATCTCTTAAATACTCTTGAGTTGCTTTAAAAGCAGCATACTTATCAGGATTATCACCGCCAACTGATAAAACGATATGCTCAAAGTCTTTAGGCAGGTATTTCTTTGCTTGTGCAAAAGATGGGCTATCGACTATAAAATCGTTATCATCTAACGCTTGTTTATTATGCTCTTGAGTTTTATAGGGCATAATTCCCCATTGCTCCTTAGTCAAACATGGCTTGACTTCACTTCTAAGGACAGTTTTATATTTTTGTGATGCCTCTTCTCCAAGCTCTAAGACAAGTTTTTCTTCACCTTCTGTGCGATAAATAGAAGCTTTACTATAATCTTTTAATTTAACAGTTGTTCCTCGCTCCCATATTTTTTTGCGTATGTGTCCCGTGCGCATGCCAATGAAATAATCAATCTCATTTTGTGTAATATCTCCAGACTGCTCCTTAATTTTAAGTGCCTGCGATTCTTCATGAAATTTACGAAGAGTTAAGTAACGCTCAGGATATTTTTTTTCAAATTTTCTAGAAGGAAAATCTTGCTCCCATTCCTTGAAAGTAGATTCTATATCAATTTGTGATAACGCCTTACCTGTATGATCATATAAATTGGTAAAAGGGATATTATTGTTTTTATGCTTCTCTGTCTGATGCGTAATGTACATGAGAGTATTTTTTAGCGCGTTTAAACCAGTTCCCTGAGAAACTCTTTTATATACGGCCTCTTGTGAATAATTATTTTTAAGCCCTATACGCAGCTGTTTAATATAAGTTGAGCTAGATAAGCGGTTATGGATATAGTAATCTCCATTACTACTATATTCACTTTCTTCTTTTTGTCTTAACTTACGAACAATCTTCATATGATCGTAGTCTTGCTTAGGTAGAACGAAAGAATTAGATATATACATCATTACCCTCCACGAGCGTTTCTAAATTATTATTCAAAATTGTAAACTGATGAATGACTTGCTTTAGAATATCTTCTAAAGCCTCGTTAGTTTGGGAAAATTGGTATACGTGCTTTTCAATTTCTGTAAAGACAAGATCTGATCCTTTTGCAGTAGAAAAGTCTTTGCCTTTTAAAACTGCTTCAATTGTATTAAAAGTTTTTCTGTTCTCTTCAAAATTTATTGCAATTCTGCGGACAGTTTTAAATTGGTTAATAACAACATCTACGCCTTTCACTTTTGTAGGCTGCCCACCTCCTGCCAATGCAGAAGCACGCATGTAAGCGCCTATTTTAGGCTTGCCATTTTTGGTTGTATAACCTGCTCTAATAGCCAGATTCTCAATAATTGAGATATCTTCATGTTTAAAATCTATTGTCTTTTGGAATCGTTTTTTTTCATCAGTCATAAATATATTATAACACAGATTTTTTAATTATGGAAATGTGATGGTTTTTTGATTCCTGTTATTTGAAGATTTTTGAATAGCTTATTTTTAATGAAATAAATTAGAAGTTACGAATCCCATATTACTAAAAACTACCTCATAAATCATGTAGAAATTTATTTTCTAAAATATTGTCACGATTAAATATGTTTAGTTTTTCTTAAAACCTATTTTATAAAATATTTACTTACCGAACATTAACAATGAAGGCCTATATGAAAATAGAACAAACCACATATACTCACTTAAGAGAAAATCTAGCTCCTCATTTGAGAGAAGTATTAAAAAATAAAACAGTCCTAGAGGTTATCTGGCGTAACCATGAACCATCTATAGTGATATCAAAAAAACACTATGATAAGCTCATCAAAAATGAGCTAGCCACTGGACATGTCAACGTTGGTAAGCCTCTTGATGGACATGGACAGGTTAGAACATTCCAATCTAAAATTTCATATGGACAGAAAGATAGAGAAAAAACACCACCAAGTTTAATTTCAGACCCTCAACATGATTTATTTCAGTAATAGCTGTTCTTAAACTCAAATACTGTTTGACGCTTTAGCGTTCATTTCATACCCTATTCATAAGTTTCTAATTTTAGAAGCCTGAGGTGTAGTAACCTCCCAACAGCGGCCATTAGCATCTGGTCGTCATTTAGATGCTGCTTTCTCGCTTGTCGAGGAGGCAGCGAAATATAACACGGTGAAAGCTGGAATACGCTGCACCGTCTGTTGGCGGTTACTAACTCCTCGGCTCCAGAGCAAATGCTCGGAGCCGTTTTTAGTTTTAATTTAAGGAATTAGGTTTTGTTTCAATATGACAGATCAAGAAATCGGAAAGCTCATATGGGTCGTAATATTTATCGCCGTTATAGGCTTTCTTACTTATGAGGGGATACCAGTGATACTCATACCAATCTTATGGGGCTTCGTAACACTACTTGTTGCATGGCTCTTATATCGAAGAGATAAAAAGAAGGCCTCTAAACGTCCTCCATTGCCTTGTGAGGGGCATAAGGGCACATGGTCTAACCCTGACTACTTCACAGAAGACGAACTCAACAATAAGGATTAATTATGGAGAATTTTGATAGAGCACAAATAGAAAAAATACTGATTAGACCTAAAGGTGAGGCTTACCGTAGATATGGTCACCACTGGAATTTAATAATAGACGATGTGTTTCTTATGCATATTGGCACAAAGGCTGTTAAAGGAAATTTGTCTTCCGATGTTTTAGATTATTTTTTACAAAATCTTGAAAAATTATTTGGTCAAGATCATGAATGCAGAATGAATATATCAAAAGATAACCTTCCGTGCCTTGGTAACGGCAAAATTAGGGATTTTAAATATCTGACTAAGGTGCTCAATGCTTTAAAAAAAGCCACACAAGGTAATAAAGGACAAAGTAGTATTGATTATAAATTAAAAGATGCTGATAACATCTCTATAATCCTCAGACTAAGAGAGTATTGCTAGCAAATTAATTTCTATACAGAAATTGCAATTTTTATATCTTGGGCCTTACCTTTATAAATTTCTTGGCTTCTCTTAAGATCCTGCTTGAATATCTCTAATCTGTATTCATATTTACCATTTTTCTTCAACTCATTAACAAGACAATCATTATCTTCTATCCATCGTGCAAATCTCTCCCCGTGAATTAGAATGCTAGTGTTACTTCTTTTGATGCAAGCCCACATATTATTATCCAAAGCTATTTTCACCATGTTCCTGATATCTACCTCTGTAAACGCAGGATAGTTTTCTGCTATTTGTTTTATTCTATACCAAGACATACTCTTTACTCCTTATAATTAACCTCAATGTATCTGAATTAATTATAACATAAATATTAAGCGTAAAATCCCGCAAGGAGTTGATATAAAACAACAAAAATATAAAATATTAAAAATTTTGATTATTTATGGTTGGCCGTAAGAAACCATATTTATTATAAACATGATAAAACTGTTACAAATCATAAACATAGATAAGGTTGAATATAATGTGACATTTTAGCAACACATTTAAGAAAAAATCAAAAATATTTTTGATTTAAATACTACGAATATAAATAGTTAAAACTTTTGATTTTTTATATTCGTATTTCATTGAATTTGTGATTGAAGAGTATTTAATCATTCATGTTTTTTACGAATATGCTTATCAATCCCGACTACGTTGCCAGCATCGGAAACCAGCCACCCAACGGAAGTGCTACTAAAGCCAATCCTCCAGAAATACTAGCTATTTTAAATTTTCTATCCATTTTATCCCTCTATTGCATTTATCAACTATTGCCTATGATTGCATGTTCCGCTATTATTTTCTTGTTCTTATTGGTGCGCCTGCTCGTTCGTGCAAAGATTAATCAACCAATAAAGATAATATAACCTTATACCAAGCCTGTTATCTAAACCAAAGATTACGAACGCAAAATACATAGATAATGAACTTTGGTAATATAATGAGGACTATATTATGACCCCTATTGCATATTTCAAACTTCAAGCCAAAAATCTTTTAAAAGACTACAAAACGAAGAAACCTGTCTTTGACGAGTCCCTCAATGATTATCTTTACGAGTACAGCCCAACGTATTTTGATATAGACGGGATTGTTTGTGATTATGATATTAATGAAGAAAAATTCAGCCTAATGAAAGCTCAACATATTATTGCCCTTATGGCGGGTTTCGATAAATGGGCCGACGTGTTGAAAGCGACGGACGCTAAGTTAGAAATTGGGAAATTACTATTTGACAACCAAAATAAATTTTCCCTAGATGATTGGTATTTCTTCTTGGATGGTACAGAAGAACTTAACAACAAAGTCTTTAATACTGAAGATCAGCTAGCCCTGCTTAAAGATGCCTTTATCAAAATAGAAGCACATCACAATACCCCAAGCGATTATCTTTTAAACAAAAATCAGGCATTATAAACACAGCTTCTTTCAAAACTTTAGCTTTATAAAAGCAGTGTTAAGAATCACAGTCTTAGCACTGCGTTTTATTTTTAGCTATTTACTGCCTCAATATTTTCTTTTCTGACATCCCAATTTCACGTTCAAACGAAATTACATTTTCTATCATTCTTTCAAATTCCCAAGGAAAATGCCCTAAAACCTCTGCCATAAGCTCACCAGCCAAAACCACAAGAACCTTAGCCCTATCTTTACTAATCAACTGTGACGGGACAACTGATTGCCCGTCTTTAAAATCGACATAGAGACAACTCTGACGAGTTTTTTCTAATTCGTCACTTTCTGCCTCATGCAATAGCTTTCGTACGACCTGCTTACCCAATACACGATCCAGTCTGGAATTAATCAATGCGCCAGATACAACTCCAATGAAATGTTTTCGCCGGTGGCTACGATCAACTAACGTTTGATCTTGGCCGGTGCGTTCTATGTCATAGCTTATAAGTTCTTGACCAAGATGTGAGAGTTTACCAATTTCTTCAATGACTAAAATAGATGTGAACGCACACATAGGAAAATTGTTTGCTTTATATAACTGACACGCACTATCCCAAAGTTTTTCTACGTGGGATATAAGTTCTTTATATTGCTCCAAGCAACTTTCAAAGGATGTGCCGGATAAAAATGATGGGGAGTTAATAAGTGATTTCTTACGTTGTTCTAACATTTTATCAAAACGTCTTGAGCCATCTTTCCTCTGCAATTCTTCTTCTATAGTTTCTGTCTTTCTCGCATCTATCTCCAATTCATCAATTTTTTCATTCAAATTAGCGCTTAGGGATTTAAGTACTTCTGGTTCTTGCATCAAAATCATTGATAAACGTGACACTTGAACATGAGCCCAATAATCACCATCTGGCGCAGATCGCATAATTTCAAATAATGAAATCTTATTATTAGTTATGTCGTTAATCAGAGCCGAAACATCAATTTCAACACCATCGAAGTATTTTTGCAGATAAATCATCTAAATTAATTTGTGCCTGTACTGTGAGACGGATTAGAGACAACAGCCAAGTTCGGAATTTTATTATCACCATAAATTCGAGCTCTTCGCTCAAAAGCTTCACGAGAGCCCTCGAGGATTGCACACGCTGTTTCGCGAGTTTGAGGTTCATCAATGGATGCCCTTGTAATTATATGTGTTTTTTCGTTGGTGGCCTTCAAGACAACAATTTGCTCAGCATCCCCCAAAACTGCAATATTTGCGTTGTGCGTCACTATAATAACCTGCCTACGCTCTTTAGCCCTCCGAATGGCTGGTACAAGCGTTTTATATATAAACTCACTGTCCAAATTATCTTCTGGTTGGTCAATTATAAGCGGGGATTTACTTTCACTAGACAACATAAGTGACAATAATACAGATTGCTGTTGCCCCAGAGACAACTTAGAAAAATCACGAGGGATGTATTGATCTTGACCGGAAGGGTTATTAACTCGTTTTGTAACGGTTAATCGCGGCTTATCATGTACAGCAACTGCTTCAAGCTGCGCAAGCACATCGGAAGCAGACAAGCGATCAAGAACTAGTTGCGCCTCAGGATCAGAGAAAACTCTCTGACCGTTTTCTTCTTTTAAATTCTTAACTGCTTCAATATTTGACCGTCTCAAGCAGTCTAATACGACAGGAAGAGTAAGCGTTTGCGTTAATGCTTTTGATTTAACTTGCTGTGTCGTTCTCCAGCCCATTGTCTCAATGATAACTCTATCAGCTTCTAGAGAAAGTGCATTCCTATCATATTTTAGAGAAACAAATATATCTGACACGCTATGTTTAAGTGCATCGGTAGCTTTTTGCGCAAATGATTGACGCTTAGCTGATACCTTTTCTCTTTCTGCCCATCTTGCAGTAACAGCAGAAGCGTATCGCTTTTCAAGATCTGCTAGATGTGGCACCCAAGTTTGCAGTGTTTTAATTTGTTCTGCTAGAGAGGCAATATCTGCGACTAACTGCTGAATAAACGGCATATCCAAACGGATTCCTGCAGTCGATAACTCCTGTTTTTTCGCTTCAATTTGTGCAGTAACAGCAGAATCACGGCTTTGCCATGCTAGAATATTTTGCTTTACACTATCAGAATAGGCTAGCGTCGCTTGCTGTAGAGTAGTTGAAACGCCTGCGACGCTAGTTTGATAAGAAACTGTACTTGCAAATATGGACCCACCTTCTGGCTCCACAGGTTTTTCTGATGTTCCTGTAACTGACTGCCTTATGGAATTTGTAATGTCATTTACAGAATTGTGAGTAGTCGCAGCGGAAAGCTTATCTAATTCTTGAGCAATAAAGTTTCTTGTCCGTCGTTCATTTTCCAATTTTTGCTGAAGTTCAATCACTTCTTCACCACGTTCTTTTTTAAGGCGTGTTAGTTGCTCTTGCTTATGATCAAATTTAGCCTTCAAGGCTGGAATTTTAGCAACATTTTGACGAGCTGTTTCTATTTGTGGCCAAAGGTCATTTAAAACACTCCTTGCGCTGTCTTCTAAATTGAGTTCACTGTCTATACTAATCAGCCTATCCAAAAAATTTAAAAGAGTTAACGGATCATCCTGTGCTTTTTGAGTAATCACATGAGTTTCACCCTGTCTATAAGATTCGAGTGGAAAAGACGTAAGCCCAGAATCAGGGCTTATAACATTTTCTACAACTCCTCCTAAACTGCGACTAAGGATATGTTGTTGATCCACTTCATCCCGATAATAAAGAGATACAAAATCTGGCCACACATCGCTATCAATTACTGAAGCCTCTGTATTTACTGATCCACCTATTAATCTAAGAGCTTCAAAAGTTGTTGACTTTCCACTACCTCGGCCACCGATAATACAAGTTAAATTCTTGCTAAAATGTATAGCTTGTCCATCAAGGAACCCACCATCAAAACTAACACCCTCTATTCTCGCTATAGACTGCGGTATTTCATCTTCTATACGAACACGAGTATCTGCCTCTTCAAGGGCTATTTTTAAGCCGTTAAATGAGGGGATCTCCATTTTATATCTGGTTATGCGCCTGTTAGACTGCGCATTTCGACCAATCGCAGCAATCGTGTGTGCGTCGCTATTTAGTACGCGAGCTAGAATCTGCTGTGATCCTAATTGTCTTCGCTCTATACGTATTTTAGAAATTTCGCGGCGTTCATTATCTAAATCTTCGGAATTATATTTGATTGGACACGCTGCATTTGTTACTTCAATAGCCAACAAGTTATCATGACATAGAATATCTAATTTTGCTGGCGTCGATGTAGGATATTTTTCTTCGAAACTATTGCGTGTTTCAATATGCGCTATCACACCAAAACCACCCTCTATCGCAACTTGATCAAGGCATTGCTTCATCCCCATTGAACATCGGCACGCACTTGTTCCTCGATCCACAATGTCAAGGCGATTGAAAAAACGTTCTAAACTTTCAATTGTTGGTACGTAACAAAGTAAATGACCCTCTGGTGTTGATAGTTCAACAGCGGGAATTACTAAAATTCCTAAATTTGCTCCAGCTATTACGGCGGCGCGAACGTTCACAATTTCATTGTGATCTGCAATTGCAATCATTGAGAGATTTTCAGACACGGCCGTTGCAATAATATTATCTACGGTAGCTGTTGCATCGCTAACGTCAAAAGACCCTCCAAAAGAATGTATATGCAAGTCAGCTCTATAAAATTTGGCTCCGCATGTAATATTCGAAATATTATCTGTTGTCATATAAATTCTTCCTGTTATTGCCAGACGTGTTTAAGAGCTTTAATAAGCTCTTAAAATGGGTTGAAAGCGGAGTTACCATCGTTGCCATTACACTAGATCCCGTTGCCCATACAATAGTGAAAAAGTAAGACGCAAGCTTTACTAGGCACATTATACAACGCTTCATTACGCAGGTTTTAGATTTTAACTTCTTTAACTTTTTGTTCTTCATTGCTACCTCCATGAGTTTATCGCCAATCCAGTGGATAAAGGCTAAAGTTACAAATAGAGCAATTAGAACTAGCATAATGGCGAGATTTGAACTCGCCCCGACCCCCAAAGTCTTAAAATTTGTATACATGACACAATACAGAAAAACCTAAATTTCTCAAGACGTGACGCACACTACATTTTGTTCAACTTCTTGCGCAATACAAATAAGCTTGATGAAAAGAACTCAGTAAGTCGTGCAATTAATTTTATTACCATATGACTGACAATTTGTGGTGATTGGCTTAGATAGAGGTTTCATTTCATACGCCTCAAGCAATGTCCGCTTTAGGTCGAAAGCAGACAGCTAGCCTTTACTTTAAAAATTTAACAATATGCATTTTAAATTTCATCAGGTTCATCAGTAGAAAATATTTTATCGTTCATATTTTTAACAACGCTAGATGTATGACTTTCACTTAGGTGAGCATAACGCTTAACCATCGCTAATGTCTTATGACCTAAGACCTCTGCAATTTCAGCTAATGTTGCTCCATTCATTGCAAGGTAAGAGGCGGCGCTATGACGTAAGTCGTGAAAACGAAAATCTTTAATTTTGGCTTTGCATAACGCCGCTTCCCAAGACTTCTTTATCTCATATGGTTTATCAGGATTTTTTAATGATTTAAAAACTAAATTGTTTTCATCAAACCCTACAGGCCGCAGATTCTTTAAATACTCTAATGCCTGATTATGAAGAAACAACGCCCTAGATTCTTTGTTTTTAGTCTTGAGTAGGTAAATAGTATTTCTTCCAAAATCGACCTGATTCCATTTTAGATTAAGAATTTCACTCCGCCTCGCCCCTGTACTTAAAGCAAGTACAACTATTGTTAGGAGATAAGGGTTATTAGAGGTCTTACAAGCTGCTAGTAAAGCCACCCGCTCTTTGTCCGACAAGAACCTTTTACGACCCTCTGGTTCTATTAATTTGGATATGTTGGACATTGGATTAACCATGATCCAATCCCACTCCTTTACAGCTGTATTTAATGCTGTTTGCATGGCAACCCAATATCTATTGATTGTTCCACTTGATAGGCTTTGCTTACCCTTTTGAGACGTTTTCCTTACCCTAGATTTATTCTGTAAGTTTTGACGTGCCTTAATAAAAATATCCTTATTCAGGTCAGACAGATAATAGTAGCCAATTTCTTCTTTCCACCAATTCAGCAACCCTGAAACGTCTTTAGCCCTTTTGGGGTTATTCTGCTCTAATATGGATAGATAACGATCTATGACATCTGCAATAGTATATTTCTTTGAAATGGCCTGTTTAAGATGTCTGCCTTCACGAATATCAGTTTCTGTTTTCTGTATCCATTTCTTGGCGTCTGATTTTCGATTGAATGTCGCCGACTGAGAAGGCGCACCTTTTATTCTTACCCTTGCTCGATAAGTTGTGTCATTTTTATTGTCGCCAATGCGCTCTTCGATTGTTCCCATACATTAATGGTAACCGCATTTTAAAAATAAAACCAGGAAAAAGTGTCCCATATTTGTCCCAAGGGAGGGGTCAATCCTCTGAAAGTGGCAGGGGCAGAAGGATTTGAACCCTCGGCCTACGGTTTTGGAGACCGTCGCTCTACCAACTGAGCTATACCCCTACGAATAAAAGAGTTTTACTTAAATTATTTGTGTTTGGCTAGTGTTTTTTACAATTTCTAAGCTTGGCAATAATAAAAAAGGCCGCCATATGGCGACCTTTTTAAAATAATTATTTGTTCAATGCTTATTCTACGATTTTCGCAACAACACCAGCACCAACAGTACGGCCGCCTTCACGGATCGCAAAACGAAGACCTTCATCCATCGCGATAGGCGCAATTAGGTGAACTGTCATTTCGCAGTTATCGCCAGGCATAACCATTTCAGTACCTTCAGGAAGGATCACTTCACCAGTTACGTCAGTTGTACGGAAGTAGAACTGAGGACGGTAATTAGCAAAGAATGGTGTGTGACGGCCACCTTCGTCTTTAGACAAGATGTACGCTTCAGCCAAGAACTTAGTGTGTGGTGTGATTGTACCAGGCTTACAAAGAACCTGACCACGCTCAACGTCTTCACGTTTTGTACCACGTAAAAGTGCACCGATATTGTCACCAGCTTGGCCTGAGTCAAGAAGCTTACGGAACATTTCAACACCTGTACAAACAGTTTTTTGAGTATCGCGAATACCAACGATTTCAAGTTCGTCGTTTACGTTTACAACGCCTTGCTCAACACGACCTGTACAAACTGTACCACGACCAGAGATTGAGAAAACATCTTCAACAGGCATCAAGAACGGACGGTCAACCGCACGCTCAGGCTGAGGAATATATTCATCAACTGCTTTCAATAAAGCGTCGATTGCGTTTTTACCAATTTCATCGTCACGACCTTCAACGGCTGCCAATGCAGAACCTTTGATCACTGGAATATCATCACCAGGGAAATCGTATGATGTAAGCAATTCACGAATTTCCATTTCAACCAATTCCAACAACTCTTCGTCGTCAACTTGGTCAACTTTGTTCATGAAAACAACCAATGATGGAACACCAACCTGACGTGCAAGCAAGATGTGCTCACGTGTTTGTGGCATAGGACCGTCAGCAGCATTCACCACCAAAATCGCGCCATCCATTTGCGCAGCACCAGTGATCATGTTCTTAACATAGTCAGCGTGTCCTGGACAATCAACGTGCGCATAGTGACGTGCATCTGTCTCATATTCAACGTGCGCAGTAGAGATCGTGATACCACGGGCTTTTTCTTCTGGTGCTTTGTCGATTTTATCAATTGATTCACCGTTACCGTATAACATAGCAATCGCTGCTGTTAATGTGGTTTTACCGTGGTCAACGTGACCGATTGTACCAATGTTACAATGCGGTTTATTTCTTTCAAACTTTTCCTTAGACATAAGGGCTCCTTTGTTTATTTAGCTTTTTTAGGTTTAAACAGCTTCGCGTTTTTAGCCATCGGATCCCCATATACATGTTGTACATATGAACCGCCACGAATTCTAAGCCCCTTCATTAAGAAAAAAGGCCATAAAAGTCAACTGCTTTTGCGTAAAAAGTGATGATTTTTGTGAAAAATAAAAATCTGATGCTAAATTAGCCTGATACTAAAAAACTCGAAGAGGCAAATCTTCGAGTTTTTATAATATTTAACTATCCGCAAGCTGGCTTTGTATAAACTGCATTGTTTGTACAATGAGCAACAATCGGCCCTTCACCATTATTTCCCCAATGATTTCTCATTGTATCAGTGCTGCCTTCAAATTCCCCAGACAAATAATCTGCGATCTCTTGACTTGCAGCTCTTTCAGCAACTAGTGATTTTGCCGCAGTGCCTCTATTTGTAATCATAAACCACTCCTTTTTGTAATTTAATTCCAATAATTTTGAATAAACTTAGGCTATATTACTATTTGCGCTTATGTCAATAAAAAATATCCTTATAGGGGATTTTTATCACTTTTTATCAGTTTGCTTTTGCCTTTTTAGGGGGGTGGGGGTCTATCCCCATTGAAATATAAGGGTTTTTATCAGTTTGTTTTCAAAAGATAAGTACACTTCAGGCTTATTCTTAAATGAAAGCTGCTGCGATCTCTCCCGCAGAGCGATGCTGGGGGCGTCCCAGACAGTGAAATAATGATAGCATATTTTGGAAAAGTTTTTTTAAATTTAATGGAGCGGGTGAAGGGAATCGAACCCTCATAGCCAGCTTGGAAGGCTGGAGCTTTACCACTAAGCTACACCCGCTTTTAAAAAAGTGCTGTCAATCGGTAAGACGAGTGACACTGCATTTGGTAATTACAATGTTATGATGCATTACACCGCATATTGTCAAGAGGGTGTCACGTCAATCATGCAAATTACACGCATTATGACGGGCATCATCAATGTCCCCTTCTGGATCCATATGAATAATAATTTCAGAATGTGGATATTCAGCTATTATTTTTTCATCCAGCGCGCGGACGATGTCATGCGCCGCCTCTAGCGATAGCTCCTTATCTAATTCTACATCAAAAGAAATGTGGAAATGCTTCCCACAATCACGTGTGCGTAAATCATGCATGCCCAAAACACCCTCATGCGATTGAGCCAGATCAAATATATGCTGACGCGTTTTGGCCGGAAGTTCCTTATCCATTAAGATATCAACGCTTTGCGTTGTAATCGTATAAGAAGTATAGAAAAAATATCCTGCAATCAATAAAGACATCAGTGGGTCAATCCATAACGGCCCGTGATAATAGTGAAAAGCCAATGCAAAAATTACACTGGCATTTAAATAGATATCTGTTTTGTAATGGGCGAAATCAGCTTCTAATATGAGAGAATTTGTTATCTTAAGGGCGCGCCGTTGAATATATAAAACCAACAAGGATAAAACCAAAGCCATAATGATAATTGAAACCGCCAGAGCGTGATGCGTGACTTCTACGGGGTTTAAAAAGCGATTTAAAGATTCAAAAATAACAAAAAGCCCCGCCGCCGCCATCAAAGACCCTTGAAATAAAGACGCCACACCTTCCATTTTTCCGTGGCCGTATCGGTGGTCGTCATCTGCAGGTTTTAAAGAGTAGCGCAAAGCATAAAACAAAACCAAAGAGATAATAACATCAACAAAAGAATCCACCATAGACGCCATCACAGATGTAGAAGACGATGCATAAAAAGCAAAGCCTTTGGTAATGCTTAAGAAAATGGCTGTTCCAACGCCCCAAAGGGAGGCGAATAAAACGACCGATCTGTGTTGCTTGTCTATCATTTCCCTATATTGCAATACGGGAGCATGAAATCACAATATTTTATTTTTAAAAATTTATTATGTCAGGTTTAATGTAAGCATGATAAATGCAGCTACGCTTGAAAACCCTAATCGTCCCAACATGCTTAATATTCTGTACGTAGAAGATGATGAAGAAGATGCGCGTATATTATGTAACAATTTTGATAAAGAAAAATCATCTCTATATAACATCGTTCATTCAGCAACGTTTACGGATGCTCTTATACAACTAAAGAAACAGACATTTGGCGCCATCCTTTTAGATTTAAACTTGCCCGATGGCAGGGGGTTAAATGGTATTGATGACATCAAAGATATCTATCCTGATTTACCAGTAGTTATCATTACAGGATATGATGATGAAAGCATGGCCATTGAAGCGCTACAAAAAGGTGCGCAGGAATATATTGTTAAATCCCATATCAATAACAATATTATTAAGCGTGTTTTACAATCATCTATCTTGCGCAAACGTGTTGAACAGAATTTAAAGCAAAAAGCCTATACAGATGCGTTAACAGGGTTGCCCAACCGAATTGCCTTTGAACAGACCGCTTCTAAAATGATAGAACGGGCGGCGCGATGGAAAGAAAAAGAAGCCCTTCTTTTCATTGATCTGAATAAGTTTAAAGCCATAAACGACACATATGGTCATGAAGCGGGTAATATCGTTCTTATTGAGACGGCTAAACGCTTGCAACGCAGCCTTCGAAGAAGTGATATGATCGCGCGATATGCAGGGGATGAATTTATTTGTTATTTAGACAGCAAACGCGCAAAGCCAATTGATGAAAGAACGTGCCGCGCCGTTGCGGAAAAAATTGTTGCGGCCGTAGAACAGCCAATCCCCTTTGAGGGGCGAGACCTTTCCATCAGTTTAAGCATTGGTATCGCCATCTTTCCTGATGCTGGATCTAACTTTACTGAGCTTTTGAAAAAAGCAGATGCCGCCATGTACGAAGCCAAAAGCAGACCACATGAAAAATTTTGTTTTGTTGATAGCCTTCCCAGCGCCCCCATTATACAAAATGGCGGGATCAAAGATTCCGTGAATGAATGGTGCGAAATTATTAATATACCCAATAGTGGTTTATCTAATGAAAATGCCCTGAACCAATCGTTAGAGGAAGATAACATTCATGATAATAATTTAGACTTACTCAAAAAAAAGCATGAAGAAAAATTTGCTGAGTTTGCCTTTACGGCAGCGCATGATTTACGTGCATGTGTGCGCAAAGTAATTACTTTTTCTGATTTACTAACCAGTCAATATGATGACCTAACGACAAGTGAAAAAACGCATTTTTTAAATCGGCTATCTGTAAGTGGCCATCGAATGAACCACTTAATTGACGGGTTGTTGGTTTTTGCAAATGTTGTGAAAAATAATGATATTTTAGAAAAAACTTGCCTAACAGAACTGACCGAAGAAATTTTGGATGATTACAAATTATGGCTCAAAGAAAACAATGCAAAAGTACAGGTAAAAGAGCTACCCAAGCTATTAATATACAAAAACCAAATCAGGCAAATTATTCACCACCTTATCATCAATGCAGTAACCTACAAAAAAGAAGATCAGCCCTGTCATATAACAATATCATCTCATAATAATACCTTAGTGGGGCATGAAGAATGTGTGATATGCGTTGCAGATGATGGAATTGGTATTGCGCCAGAATATCAGGCACAAATCTTTAAACCATTTAAACGTCTTCATGCGTCTGACAAAATTGAAGGAACAGGGCTTGGCCTTACGATTTGCCAGCGGGCGATTGAAAAACATGGTGGCAAGATTTGGGTTGAATCCCAAGCAGGCCATGGGGCGACTTTTAAATTTTCTTTTCCTTTGAAAAATAACCTCTAGATTTTTAAATCAGTGTGATCTTTAATAATGTCATCAAATAACTTTAAAGAAAATGGTTTTTGCAAGTAGCCTGTCGCATTTAATTTATGTGCTTCATAAATACTTTCAGGGGATGTATCAGACGTTAATAAAATGACTTCTATATCTGATGTAATAGGGTGCGTACGAATAAAATCTAAAACTTCGATACCATTTATGGTTGGCATATGAATATCAAGTAAGACCAAGTGGTCTTGATCTTTTATCTCGCTTTGATGGTAAATGCCGATTGATTCAAAATACTCAAACAGCTCAACCGCGTTGCAAAAACCTTTCACATCTCCTACATATGCAGATTGACGCAAAAGCATTTCGCAAAAGAAACGGTCATCCATGTCATCATCTACGATATATATTGTTTTTTGATGATTTTGACCCAATATTTCGTTTGTTTCATCATCTGGCCTGATATATTGCCGCAATTCTTGATTTCTAAATGTTACTCTGTCAGAGTTTATATTGTTATATTGCATAGTTTAGTCCCTTTCATTATTCCATATTAAATTGAATAGAATTAACGAATGGTAAAAAGGAATATTACTGTATTCTATTTCGACAAAAAATTTATTGCTGATATAAATAAAATTACAAAATTTAATCTATAAAGTTTACTGATATGCCTTTTGATACCGTTGTTTTAAAAACAATTGAATATTTAAAAATTCCTTCTGTCGTCGGGCATGAGGCGTTTTTCCTCAATTATCTAAAAGAAGACTTTGAAAAACTTGGCCTCAGCGTAACGCAGCATAATGGCTTATTAGAAATTAGCGGATCAAAACCTTATTCAAACATCATCACCGCGCACACAGATCGTCATGGTCTTATCAGTATTGGCGATGATAAATACGCGTATGCGGCGCAAATAATTAAGCAAAAAAAATATAATGCGACAAGCCCGTATACCGAAAAAACGCTTAAGGCTATTCAGGAACGTTTTATTGGTGAAGATGTTTTAGCATATTGTCCAAAAACAGGCCATATATTGGATCATGGTATTATCATGGGAACGCAAACAGATGATTTTACAGGCCAATCTTATTTTATCATTGATGGTATGGTGATTAATAACCCAGATATTCCGATCGCCTACGCCAGAAACGCAGAAAATCAAGGGGATTTATTACGGGGGCAAATTGATAACGTCGTATCCCTTGGGATAATATATTGCCTGTTTCAAAATGGTTTTTTGGGAACGGCCTTACTAACATGCGAAGAAGAAATCGGGAAAAGCTGGACCTTTTTGCAAGAATGGTTTGAAAAACAATCTATTGAGACAAAAAATTTATTGGTGTTAGACACCAGCCCCTATCGCGAAAAAAACCCTATCCAAGAAAGTGTAGTAGTTCTTAGGAATCGGGACAAAAGTGGTATTTTCCACGCAGATTTAATTCAGGAAATTAAAAGACGATGCACCAAATTAAGCCTAAATTATCAGATCAAGGATGAATATTTCTTGGCGCAAGGCTTAGAAATTGATGATTTAGGCTCGACAGAGCTAGGCCGTTTGGTGTTGGAAACCCAAGGCCGTTGGAATGGTGCCACCCTTCAAATACCCACAACCGAGTATCACACCAGTTATGAAACAACCAGCAGAGGCTGTATAGAGAGTTTTTACAGGCTTTTGAGCGATTTATTAATTGAAAACCCGTTACGAGCACAACGCTGATTTGATTGGCTTTCATAAATTTAAGCTTTGCCTTTGCTAAAAATTCTGGAATATTCATTTTCATAGAAGATATAAGTAAGAAAAATAAGGGCTCAAACTGATGAATGTTAAAATCGGAATTGATTTTGGTGGTACAAAAACAGAAATAATCGCGTTAAAAGGCGAGAATGGTAAAGAGCTTTTCCGTAAACGTATCCCCACGGCCCGCAATAATTATTCCAAAACAATAGAAGACCTAAAAAACCTAGTTTTAGAAGTCGAACAAACATTAGGGCAATCTGCCAGTGTGGGCATGGGAATGACCGGCTTGGTTGATCGAGAAGGCGGTTATGCCAAAAACGCCAATACCACATGGGTCAATGGCCAACCGTTACGTCCCGATTTAGAAAAAGCGTTAGGCCGTTCAGTGCGTATTGAAAATGATGCGAATTGTTTTGCCGTATCTGAAGCCGTTGATGGCGCAGGAAAAGGATATGATGTTGTCTTTGGTGCCATTTTGGGCACAGGTTGCGGCGGTGGATTGGTTGTTAATAAACGAGTCATTGCAGGTGTTAATAATATTGCTGGGCAATGGGGGCATAACCCCCTTCCCTATACCCGCCGTGTTGCCCGCCTTGGGATGAGTAATGAAAAATTTTTCACGCAGTTTAACCATGAAGAAACAAAAGGCATTGAGCATACGGTAACTGACAAAGCATGGATGGAGCATCCTGGCGAAGTTTGTTTTTGTGGGAAACGTGGATGCCTTGAAACATGGATTTCGGGCACAGGATTTAAAATGGATTATCACCGTGTCGAGAAAAGTGAACTTTCCACCCACGACATTATTGCCAATGCCCGTAAGGGCGAAAAGAAAGCCGTTTTTGCCCTTGAACGTTATGCAGACCGTTTGGCACGCGGACTTTCCAGCGTCATTAACCTTATTGACCCTGATGTTATTGTTTTGGGTGGCGGGATGAGTAATGTTGAAGAAATTTACGATATGGTTCCACAAGTATGGGCCAAATATATTGATTCAGATATTATAAAGACCCAAATTGTACCCCCACGCTTTGGAGATTCATCAGGTGTTCGGGGCGCAGCATGGTTGTGGCCAGAAGAAGAGCATCAACAAGCGCTTCCTAAAGCCGCGTAAATTTTTGAATTTCAGCCTTCTATCTATTGAAAAATTGCCCCCAAGTGCTTAAAACCATAGCAGATGGTAAATGACCGCAAAACTTTAAAAATAAAAGGTAAGAGTTTCGTCCAATTTTTGGCGGGGCCGCATATTATTTATTGGATTATGCCTTGGTTTATGCTGCTTTTAGTTGGCGCCACGGTCGAGCAAAAATATATTGGCCTCTATGATGCGGTGCAGATTTATCTTTATAATTTTATTTTATGGGTTGGGCCCATTCCTCTACCGGGTGGCGGCATTGCCTTAGCGCTTATTACGATTTCATTGGCACTTAAATTTTTATTTTATAGCCCATGGTCATGGAAAAGATCTGGCATTATTATCAGTCACCTTGGGTCACTGATGCTTTTGGTTGGTGGGTTTATAACCATTTTAAATGCCCATGCAGGATTTGTGATTATCCCTGAAGGCGAAGAGCGCGCCTATTACCAAGATTATAACGATCGAAAATTATTTATTTACAAAAATGAAGAAGAAGTTCTAAATATTCCATTTAAAAACTTACAAAAAGACTTCAAGATTGATAGTGAAGCGCTACCCTTTATTATCAGTGTAAAAGATGTTTGTGATAATTGTGATATCAGACCTTTATTGAAGAAAAACGCAAGTCGTAAGAATTTGGCGGCTGAGATCTTTATTACCCCAACTAATTCTGAGATAAATAAAGAAGAAAATTTTTCTGGTGTGACATATCGTTTACTCAATAAGGAACAAAAAAAGCGTATTGGTGAATTTATAGCGCTAGAAGATGTTGAACAAGATAATCCATTTGAAAATTTTCAAATTAAAATTGGTAGGAAGAAAACACCTCTTCCCTTTTCAATTGGGCTGCAAGATTTTCAAAAAATTGATTACCCCGGCACAAACAAAGCGTCAGATTATATTTCTCAACTAACCTTCAATGAAAATGATGTGTCATGGCCCGTTAAAATTCAAATGAATAAACCTTATAGATATAAGGGATATAGCTTTTTTCAATCATCTTTTGACCAGCGCGATGGCGTTGAAACTACCGTGATTAATGTCGTAAAAAATCAAGGGTGGTTATTTCCTTATATTTCTTCGTTTTTAATATTTGCAGGTTTGCTTATTCACCTCATCAGCCGTTTTGTTCGCCGTAACAAGGCAATCAAAAAAGAACAAGGAGAGATGAATGTATAAATTTCTTATCTTATTGTTCTGTTGTTTATTTATTGTATCGCCGTCCCACGCGGGTTCAGATTTGCAAAGCTCTAAAATTTCTCTCAACGAATGGTCAACGCTGCCTGTTTTGCATGAAGGACGTGTTAAGCCATTAGATAGTTTTTCATCCATATTGCTTGAACAAATATCAGGTAAAAATACGATTGAAGGAATGAATAGTAATGAATGGTTGGCACAAGCAATTTTCTCGCCCGATGATGCTATTTTCTTAAAAATATTTAAAATTAAGAATGCAGATATTTTTAATTTGGACAAAAAACAACTTTATGATTTTACGGTCGTTAGTGAAGTTTTAGACAACAACCAAGAAATGATTGATAAATTAAAACTAATCCCGAATAAAGATTTATCAATAGAGCAAAAAAATCTTTTAGACCTATATGATAATCACGGCGTGTATAATCAACTTTTGCGTAGCGTGACTGCCCTTATCCCTTTGAATATAAAAAATAAAACAGAGCCTACTTCTTATTTTGAATTATACCAAAGCAGTCCTCGTAACGTCGAAAAATTTTTGGAAAGTAAAATCATTGGCGCGGCGGGGTCTAATAATATTTATTTCAAAATTATCCCCCAAGATAATTTAAAACAAACCTATGCTACCATTTGGCAAATATTATTGGGTGAGGCCCAAGATGATCAGTCAATTAGACTTATTGAATCTTGGAAAAACCTCACCATTGCGTATCGACAAAATGATCCAAAAATGTGGGATAATAATATTGCGATACTTAAAAAATCGTCCTCCCCTCTCAATATGATATTAGAAAAGCTCTATAACGATTTATCACTTGTTACCGTATCTTTTGTGCTTTTTTTAATCAGCTTGGCTGTTTTAATTATGAATGAAATAATTAAACGAAAAGCTTTATTGCTACTTTCTAGCTTGGCACTTTCAACTGGGTCTGTTGCTATTACTATTGATTTAATAATGCGGGTCATTATCACGCATCGCCCCCCTGTTGGCACATTATATGAATCTATTTTATTTGTTTGTATGATTACCGCGCTCTCCTGTGCTTTTTTTGCGTGGAAGAAAAACCAGAATAAAGTTGCGCTATTTATTGGCAGCGTGTCCTCAACAATTTTATTATTAACAGCAAACTCTTTTGTGGGTCTTGATAGCTTTAGCCCTCTGGTTGCCGTTCTTAACACTGATTTTTGGTTGGCAACCCACGTTATCATTATTACCGCGGGGTATGCATTTTGTATTCTAACCGCGATGTACGCTCACATCATGATGTGGCGCCAAGATTATAATAAAAAATCAGCCCCCTATAAAAACTTAAATGTCTTTATGATTTTATCATTATTATTTGTCACCGTTGGAACAGTATTAGGGGGATTATGGGCGGATCAATCATGGGGACGATTTTGGGGATGGGACCCAAAAGAAAATGGTGCCCTGTTAATTGCCTTATGGATTATTTGGTTGTTACATGGAAAGATCACGCATGATATGCCAATCAAATTTTATATGGCGGGTGTTTGTTTCCTATCCGTGATCGTTGCACTGGCATGGTTTGGTGTAAATTTATTAAGTGTTGGATTACATTCTTACGGATTTATTTCAGGTATTGCTTTGGGCTTAGGATTATTTTGCGCCGCGGAAACTTTGATTATTGGTTATTTAACCTTTTTGCATAGAAGAAAAGAAAATAAAGCAATATGAAAATAAATATTCTTATTTTTGCAGTGATAATAGGCGTTGGCTTGACGATTACATTCTGGCTTGATCAGCAAGCCGTTCAAAACACAGAATTTGAGACATTGCCAAATATTGAATTACACTTATTAAACGGCGAAGCAGCCCAGTTAGGGGAATTTACAGATAAACCTATTATCTTTCATTTGTGGGCCACGTGGTGCGCCCCTTGCATCATCGAATATCCAGAATTGATGGAAATGGCCCACAAAAACCAAAATGGCATCAATGTTATTACTGTTGCCGTTCAAGACAGCTCAGAAAATATTGAGAATTTTTTGAAAAAAAAGAAAATTAAGATTCCATCAAATGTTACACAAGCCATAGACAAAAACTGGGAAATTGCCAAAACTGTCTTTGGAACTACCCGTTTACCAGAAAGTTTTTTAGTTTCCCCCAGTCAAGAAATAATAAAACGGCATAATGGAGCTGTTGAAAATTGGGTACAAACCCCATGGATCAAAGAATTCAATGACTTACAACCAGATAACACTGTGGATAATAAATAAATTGCCTGTTGAAAACTAATCTTCTTTTTCTTGCGACTCTTGCCATGACTCATTGAAACCCTTAACAATTGATGTATAAGTTCATTTCTGGCAGATCGTTTATGCATCATAAGAACAATAAAAAAATATTTAATAATAAGTCAATTTCGCATGCGCGAATTGGTTTGGTTGTTCTGTCTGCCCTAATGGTAACGAGCTGTGGCGATTATTCGTTTTTAAATCGATCGGACAAACGTGTTATTACACAAAGTGACGAAGAGTATCAGCGCAGTGTCTCTCGCGTAACAAGCGATACCCCGCGCGCATTAGATTTTGAAACAAATAATAAAAATTTATTTGCAAAATCTTTACGTACCGATAATGAACGATTAGACCGTTTAGAACGCTCCGTTCAGTCGATCCGAAATGATTTTGATACGGTTCAGCCCTCTATACGTCGTTTGATGGCTATTGAAAGCGATATTCAAGAATTGATTGGTGAATTACGAGATTTATCGGTAGAGCCAACCATGGTAATGACCGCCCCTGAACCTGTTGTAGAAGCATATAGAGCGCCAATAGCACAGGCACCAGTAGCAAGTGCCCCGCAGAAAACTTATCAGAAAAAGTCAGCACCGGCCGTTGAAGCCGGCAAAGCAACAATTTACGATGTGCGTAGTGGCGAACATCCAGGTAAAAGTAGATTGGTCTTAGACGTAAACACGACGGCGACTTATAATATTGATATTGATAATAACGAAAATGTTATGGTTATTGATTTGCCAAACACAACATGGACAGCCGCCACGAGTAAAACATTTCCAAAATCTTCCGTTATTTCATCTTATAATGTGGAGGCATCAGATACGGGACATTTAATGATTATTCAATTAAAGAAGAATGCCCGTATTGGATACAAAGCTACCTTACCTGCGAACACTGGATCGGGTAAGCGTATCGTCCTTGATGTTGTTGCCCAATAAGATTGGCTTCCTGCGCTCGTTCAAATCTATAATTCTTTATATAATAATCTTGCTTGTCGGTTTATTGAAAAATCCGTATTGTTTGGTAATAATTAATTTTCAAAAAGAGTGTGTTTCTTATGGCTAAATCAATTCCTTCCTTAAAGTCTTTTTTAAATATTTTTTATAAGAATGTTCCAAAAGAAGACGTTCAGCTTATGCCGCCAGAGCATATAAAACACGCTGCGCAAGCCCATTTAGATATTAGTCTTAGACGTAAATTTGGAACAGGGGCGCGTATTTCCGTTTATACACCCACGAAAAAGAAAAATGGTTGGGATGCAGGTTGCACTATTATTGATATCGTCAATGATGATATGGCCTTTCTGGTAGACTCTGTCGTGGCTGAAATTGTGAGCCGTGGATATCATATTAATGTATTTTTACACCCTATTTTACATGTTGATTGTGATAGCAAAAAAAATGTCTCTGCCATTTTTTCAGAGCGCACAAAAACAACTAAAGCGCAATCTCATATTCATATAGAGATAAATCGTGTTATAAGCCAAGCGCAAGCAAAGGATCTTGAGGCTAAATTACTAGGTATTTTAGAGGATGTTCGATTGGCTAATAAAGACTGGCCAAAAATGCAAGACAAGGTTTTGCCAGCCAAAGATATTTTAAAAGCCGCCCCTGCAAAATTTAAAAAAGATTTAATTAAAGAATATGATGCATTTTTAACGTATCTACACGATAATAATTTTACGTTTCTAGGGTATCGAGAGTATAGTTTTTCTCATGGGAAAGATGGTGCAAAAAGTAGTATCGTAAAAAATTCAAGCCTTGGCCTTTTAGCAGATGAACGTCAACCTGTTTATATTAACCAAGCTCGCCTTAGCTTAACTGATAAACAACAAAATTTACGCGCAACACAAAGCCCACTGACAATTTCCAAAGTTAATAAACGCTCAACTGTTCACCGCCGCGTTCCCCTCGATGCAATTACGATAAAAAAGTACAATAAAAAAGGGGATGTTGTTGGCGAAATTTTATTTATCGGCTTATTCACAGCAGTGACATACTCCCGCAGTGTAACGGATATTCCGTATTTACGGATGAAGGTGAATAATGTTGTCGAAAAAACAAACTTTGAACATGCGTCACATAATCGAAAAGCCATTCGTCACGTTTTAGAAAAATATCCGCGCGATGAAATATTACAAATGCCTGAAAAACTTTTATTCGAGCATGCAATCAGTATCTTAAGGCTGCAAGAAAAACCGCAAATTGCGCTATATACACGTCCTGATCCTTTTGGGCGTTATATCTCGTGTCTTGTTTATGTTCCGCGTGAGCGATACGAGACAAAGCTGCGATTAAAGTTTCAAAATATTTTAGAAAAAACTTTGGGGGGGAATTGTACTAATTTCAAAGTGCTTCAAGATGATGCCCCCTTATCCCGCGTGCTCTTTTTAATTGATGTGAACGCACAAGGAAAAGTGCCTAAATTCAATAATTCCAAGCTAGAAAATGAGCTTATAAAAGCAGCGCAAAATTGGTCTGACCGACTTGTTGAATCTATCGAAGATAATATCTCAGGTGATGAGGAGGTTGCCCGCATTACCGACCATTACGCCCATGCATTTCCTGTAGAATATAGTGAAAATTACGCCCCCGTTCAGGCCGTATTGGATATTGAGAAAATTGAAAATATTATTGAAGGCAATAATATTGATATTGAGCTGTATGAGGAAACAAAATCAGGAAAGAAAGAAATTCGCCTTAAGCTTTACCATACGCACACACCCCTCGCTCTTTCTGATGTTCTACCTATACTAGAAAATACTGGTTTAGATGTGATTACTGAATTTCCGTCTAAAGTAACACCTACTCATTTTGATGGTAATATTTGGATTCATGATTTCCTTTTGGAAACTCGAGATACGCTTCCTGATGTTCATATTGAGAAAGCAAAAGATTCTTTTGAAGATGTGTTTAAGAAAATTTGGGCACAAAAGTTAGAAAATGATACATTAAATATGTTGTCATTTTATGCGGCCATGCCGTGGCAAGACATTACGATTTTAAGAACATATTTACATTATCTAAGGCAAACAGGGATCGCCTATAGTTTGCCATACATGGAAAGTGCGATTACCACCTATCCTGATATTGCAAAGAAATTAGTCACATATTTCAAAGATTTGTTTGATAGTAATTCCAAACCGCTAAGCGATAAACAAAAAGATAATCGTGTTAATGATATATATAATTCGTTAAACCAAGTCACTGCGCTTGACCATGACCGTGTTTTCCGCAGCCTAACAGGATTGATTTCAGCTACGTTGCGCACAAATTTTTATCAGCTTGATGAAAACGGAAATCATAAAGAACATCTTTCCATTAAATTAGATAGTTCAAAAATTGAGGAACTACCAAAGCCAAAACCATATCGTGAGATATTTGTATATTCCGCGCGTGTCGAAGGCGTGCATTTACGCGGCGATAAAATTGCCCGCGGTGGATTGCGTTGGTCCGACCGTCATGAAGATTTTAGAACGGAAGTATTGGGCCTCATGAAGGCTCAACAAGTTAAAAACGCTGTTATCGTCCCAATGGGTGCAAAAGGTGGATTTGTTGTAAAGAACCCGCCTGCAGGTGGTGAACGTGCGGCTTATCTGAATGAAGGCATTGAATGTTACAAAATTTTTATTCGCGGCCTTTTGGATATTACCGATAACCGCAAAGGTAATAAAATTATTCCGCCTCATAATGTTAATCGCTATGATGAAGATGATCCGTATTTTGTTGTGGCCGCAGATAAAGGAACTGCAACATTTTCTGATATTGCCAATGCTTTGGCCCAAGAATATGGCTTTTGGCTAGGGGATGCTTTTGCCTCTGGTGGATCTGTTGGATATGACCATAAGGTTATGGGCATTACCGCCAAAGGGGCTTGGGAGTCAGTCAAACGCCATTTCCGTGAATTAAATCACGACACACAAACACAAGATTTTGATGTCATTGGTGTCGGTGATATGGGGGGGGATGTTTTTGGTAACGGAATGTTATTATCAGAACATATACGTTTAATTGGTGCGTTTAATCATCTGCATATTTTCTGCGATCCCAATCCAGATGTGGTCAAGTCATTCCATGAACGCAAGCGGTTATTTGATAATGTCAAAGGGTGGGATGCTTATGATCATTCTATTTTATCACAAGGCGGGCGCATTTATTCACGTAGTGATAAAAGCTTAGAATTAACTGAAGAAATTAAAAAGCGTTTTAACATTCAAGAAGACCTTATCTCTCCCAACAAACTGATGCGTGCCATGCTTGGTGCGAAAACAGACCTTCTTTGGTTTGGTGGTATAGGAACGTACATAAAAGCCTCAACTGAGAGTAATTTGGATGTTGGTGACAAAAGTAATGATCACTTACGTCTCGATGCAAAGAATATTCAAGCAAAAGTCTTAGGCGAAGGAGCAAACCTTGCTATTACGCAGGCGGGCCGGATTGAATATGCACAAAGTGGCGGCCGCTTAAACGCGGATTATATTGATAATGCAGGTGGCGTAGCCTCATCAGATTATGAAGTAAATATAAAAATTCTTCTGAACGAAGTTGTGCGTCAATCTAAATATAATCTGGATTATAAAAAACGAAACAAACTTTTAGAATCTATGACCCCTTCAGTATCCGCTCATGTTTTACGTGGAAATTACCAGCAGGCGCAAGGCATTAGTCTGATGGAATATAATGCAGCAGATCAGTTAGCCAACCATAGAAAGCTAATGCGATATTTGAAAGAAAAAGTTGCGTTAAGCCGGACAATTGAAAATCTACCAAAGAAAGTAGAAATTGATAAGCGTATCCAAAATGGTAAAGGCCTCACACGACCAGAATTAAGTGTTTTGCAAAGCTATGCCAAGATTGCCTATACCCGTGAATTCCTGAACAGTGATATACCAGGGAGCAAAGCAATGGAGGAACGTTTATTCCGTTATTTCCCAGATAAATTAAGCGATAAATATGGAGAAGAAATTTTAAACCATAGATTGCGTGATGAAATTGTGGCGACAACCCTTGCAAATGGTATCGTCAATCGTATGGGGCCCGATTTTATTCGTGACCGTATGGATCGATGTGGCGTGAGTAGTGCAGCCGTTGCCAAAGGATACATCATTACTCGTGAAGCATTTAAGTTACGTGAGCTTTGGAATGGCATTGAAGCCCTTGATGGTAAAGTCCCTGCGATGGTTCAAATAAAGGCATTACATGAAACAACGCGTATGACAGAGCGTGCCGTGACGTGGTTCTTAACGCGTATTGGTCGTAAGCTAGATATTAATCGTGATACTGAATTATTCGAAGATGGAATTCAAACATTTAAAGAAACTTTGAATGATGTGATTCCTGATCGGTTACGCGCTAAAATTGATGCCATTGTTCGCAATGGGACCAACGAAGGATTACCAGATAATTTAGCGCGCGATATTTCGCTTATGCCTGTCTTAGGGTCTGCTTGTGACATTGTGCGAATTTCTATTGATCACGGTTATGATATCTCATTAACGGCAAGTGTATATTTTGACTTGGGCGATAGATTTAACCTTGATTGGATGCGTGAAAAAGCACGCCAATTACCAATTGAAGGACAATGGTCTGACCAAGCAATTGAAGGCCTAGTAGACCAGCTTTACACTTGTCAGGCAGGATTGACTATTCGTATCTTAAAAGACATGAAGGATAAAATATCTGGCAAAAATACCAAAATTTCAGGACAGAAAATTATGCAAGATTGGATGGATCAACGTGGTGAAAAAGCCAAGATTATTGAACCGTTTTTTGCTGAGATTTATCGTAATGGAACGCTGGATATTGCCATGTTAATTATTGCTGAACAAAGATTACGCAGTCTTTATGGCGGTTAAATAAATAGCAACATTAAACAAATAAGAATGCCCACATCACGATTTGATTTAAATCGTTCAAGGGCATTTTTTGCATCTGCGGTTTCTAATGTATGGAGTTGCCAATATAAATATAGTGCCGTTAAAAATAAAAATATATACGCGACAATTCCTGCATTAAGAAATATTAATGCTGCCCATAAGACAAAGACAACCCCTATATAAAACCCCGTAATCCATCTATTTACATTGGATCCAAATAATCGCGCGGTTGATTTAATGCCTACCAGCGCATCATCCTCTTTATCCTGAAGCGCGTAGATTGTGTCATAGCCCAAGGTCCAACAGATACCCGCAACATAAAGCAACACAGCAATAAAGCTTAATTCGCCTGTAATCGCGCTGTAGCCCATTAGCACACCAAAGTTAAATGTGATGCCCAAGAAGGCCTGTGGCCACCATGTAAATCGTTTCATTAAGGGATAAGCAATGACAAGCCCCAAAGAAAAAACACCTAAGAAAATTGTTAAAGGGTGGAAAAATAATAAGATAAAAAGTCCAATTAATAGTAATGCCAACGTAAAGATAGTAGCGTTTGACGTTGTAACAGCGCCGCTAGCCAAGGGTCTGGTTTTTGTACGCTCTACTTTGGTATCTAGATCTTTATCCCATAAATCATTAATGACGCATCCCGCGCCGCGCATGATAATCGCACCAACCCAAAATAAGCCCAAGGTCATTATAATTTGAAGATCAATACCCGATATGCCTTGCGCCCCTAAAATAATTCCCCACCATGAAGGTAGCAAAAGTAGCCACCATCCAATGGGACGATCAAGACGCATTAAAATGGCATAAGGTTGCCACGAAAGCGGTAAATGGCTTATCCAACCTTGTCTCTTGATATCTGTATGGATCATGTGATTATACTATGGTTATGAGCAATAAAAATTATTTCAAACTTCCTCGCCTTTATAGCGCACAAACACTTAACAAAAAAGCGGATGTTTTGCTAACTGATACACAGACCCATTACTTAAAGAACGTAATGCGCCGTAAAGAAGGGGATGGAGTCCGTCTTTTTGATGGAAAAAATGGAGAATGGGTGGGGGAAATCACAGCTCTTTCAAAAAAAACAATAACGGTTTCTCTCCAGGAAAAAATAAAAGATCAGCCCAATGACAATCGTATTATTCGCCTTGTGTTTTCACCGATTAAGAAAAACCGTATGGATTGGATGATTGAAAAAATGGTTGAATTAGGCGTAACCGAATTTACCCCTGTTTTATTTCAAAATACTGAAATACGCAAAATTAACGAAAACCGTATTCACGCCCAAATTTTTGAAGCAGCGGAACAATGCGAACGCTTTACCATTCCCACAATAAATCCTATGCAAAAATTGGATCATTTTTTAAGAGATGATTCATTTGAAGGGAAAAATTACGCATGTTTGGAACGATTTGAAGATGCGCAGCCCTTGCAAAATGATGCAGAAAATAACGTATCTTTTCTAATTGGTCCTGAAGGGGGCTTTACTGAGGAAGAAAAGAAAATATTATCTAAACATATGCAAGCCATTGATTTGGGTGAAACGATTTTGAGATGCGAAACAGCCGCAATTAAAGCCCTCGTGCTTCTGACTTCAAAGTAGGTAATATCCTATATTGTAAAGGGCGGCGATAATAATCACCAAAAAAGTTCCCAAAGTTCCTGCAGCGCGTCCCAAAGATGCGCCATCTTTCCCCAAAACACCAATAATATGGGCAATCCTAGAAAGAATAAGTACGACCCCTAAAATATGGAGTAAAGTCGCATTGACTTCGACTACTTCCATAAGAAAAAGTAAAAATAATGCGAAGGGGACATATTCGCCAAAATTACCGTGTACTCTAATGCGTTTTTGCATATCAGGGATATTGTTATCGCCTAAGCTAACCTTGTTTTTAAGGCGGCCTTTTATCGTATAACCACTCAGGCCAATGTAAATTAAGGCCAAAATTCCTGCATACAGGGAAATAATCATCAGAAGCTCCAGTTTTTTGTTGTTTTCACTTTAAATTCTAAAATTAAATCTGTAAGTAAGAGGAGAAAAATTTTATACTACGTTCAGAGTTTTAAAATCATATTGAATAATCAAGGATAATACCTCTTATGAAAAAAATAAATAGCTTCATACTTTCTATTTTCGCTTTATGTACAATTTCTTTAGATGCATGGGCGCAAGATGCAGCAGAACAAGCACCAAACTCAGCATTAAATATTGTTTTACCCAAACCAACGCAAATGGGGTTGATGGAAGCCGCAAGCTCACGTATGGAGCGTATTACTGATTTTCACAATAATTTATTGATGTGGATTATTACCGCAATTGTTATTTTTGTGATGGGTTTACTTTTTTGGGTTGCGATCCGTTACAATCGTAAGAAGAACCCAACACCATCTAAAACAACGCATAATGTTTTGATTGAAATCTTATGGACGGCCATCCCTGTCCTTATTTTGATTATTATCGCTATTCCTTCTTTTAAGATGCTCTATTATTTAGAGCGTGTTGAAGACCCTGAAATGACCGTAAAGGTTACTGGATATCAATGGTATTGGGGATATGAGTATGTTGATCATGATAATATCAATTTTTTATCCTATATGATCCCTGAAGATGAAGTTGACCCAGCGAAAAATCAAGTACGCTTGCTTTCAACAGATAACCCTGTTGTCTTGCCAATTGATACAAATATTCGCTTCATCGTTACGGCTGCTGATGTGCTTCATTCGTTTACCGTACCGCCTTTTGGTTTCAAAAAAGATGCTGTTCCAGGACGTTTAAACGAAACTTGGGTCAAAATTGATAAACCTGGCATTTATTTTGGTCAATGTTCTGAGATTTGTGGAACAAACCATGCCTATATGCCGATTGAAATTCACGCTGTCACTAAAGAAGAATTTGAAGAATGGCTTATTACTGCGAAAGAGAAATTTGCCTATAACGCTCATACCGCGCCTATTCACTATGCAATGAATACCGCATTAAATAATACTGTAATCGAAGGAGTACGCTAAAAATGGCTGATCATAAACCTGGATTTTTTGTCAGATGGTTCATGTCTACGAACCACAAGGACATTGGAACACTTTATATTATATTCTCAATCGTTGCTGCGTTAATTGGCGGTTGGTTCTCTATGATGATGCGTCACGAGTTGGGTGACCCAGGCGTACAGCTGGCTGAAAATGGCCACCAATGGAATGTATGGATTACCGCGCATGGTCTAATTATGGTCTTTTTCGTGGTAATGCCTGGATTGATTGGTGGTTTTGGTAACTGGTTTGTGCCGCTGATGATTGGGGCGCCAGATATGGCGTTTCCGCGTTTGAACAATATTTCATTTTGGCTAATTGTTCCTGCTTTCTTATTATTACTTTTATCAGCTTTTGTTGATGGAGGCCCAGGAACGGGAGCTGGAACGGGTTGGACAATTTATCCGCCTAATTCGGGTATGCAGGGTCATAGTGGGATGTCGGTTGATCTGGCAATTTTTTCACTTCACTTAGCAGGCGCAAGCTCAATTTTAGGAGCGGCTAATTTTATTACAACTATCTTTAATATGCGTGTCCCTGGCATGACATTGCACAAAATGCCTTTGTTTGTATGGGCTATGTTAGTAACAGCTTTCTTGCTTGTTCTGTCCCTTCCTGTATTGGGGGGTGCCATCACAATGCTTTTGACTGACCGTAACTTTGGGACAAGCTTTTTTGATCCTGCAGGCGGTGGTGACCCTATATTGTTCCAGCATTTATTCTGGTTCTTTGGTCATCCGGAAGTGTACATCATGATTTTGCCTGCCTTTGGGATTGTGTCGCATATTGTTTCTACCTTCTCTAAAAAACCAATTTTTGGTTATTTAGGAATGGTCTATGCGATGATTGCGATTGGATTTGTTGGCTTTATCGTTTGGGCGCATCACATGTATACCTCAGGTATTGCGGTAAACACGCAAGCTTACTTTACAGCCGCAACACTAATCATTGCAGTACCAACGGGGATTAAAATTTTCTCATGGATTGCGACGATGTGGGGCGGATCTATCCGCTTTGCAACGCCAATGTTATGGGCGATTGGTTTTATCTTCTTATTCACCGTTGGTGGGGTTACAGGCGTTGTATTAGCCAATGCGGGTATGGATACAAGTTTGCATGACACATATTACGTTGTTGCACATTTCCATTACGTCTTATCATTGGGCGCAGTATTTGCATTATTTGCTGGATATTATTACTGGATTGGTAAAATCTCAGGCCGTCAATATCCTGAGCTTTTTGGTAAAATACATTTTTTTGTGACATTTATTGGCGTAAACCTTGTGTTCTTCCCACAACATTTTGCAGGTCTTCAAGGTATGCCGCGTCGTTATGTAGATTATCCTGGGCCAATTCCGCCAGAAGAATTACAAGGCATATTTGTAAACCCCGTGACAAAGATTCAATGGATCATTTCGCAAGATTATGGGATGCATTTGTGGAATTACCTATCGACGATGGGCGCTTACTTAACAGGCTTTAGCGTTTTGATGTTCTTGGTTCTGGCGCTATACACTGCATTCTTTGGCCGTAAAGTAGGGGCAAATTACTGGGATGTTGAGCCACAAGTGATGACATTGGAATGGACATTATCGTCCCCTCCTCCGTTCCACCAATTTGAAATTCAACCAAAAATGAAATAATTTAAAAGCCCTCAAAATCTGAGGGCTTTTTTCTTGTCTTTATTTGCTTGCGCGGGCGCGTGAAAACTGTTTCTCTAATCATCATGACCCAAAATATTGTACAAAAATTATTCGATGAAGTCCCCAAGGCACGGGACGTCGTTTATCAAGTTGGAAACCCCACACCATTACAAGCCATAAAACTTAATGGGGAAGAATTTGAGCTGTTTATCAAACGCGAAGATTTAGGCCCCATAAATGCGTATAAATGGCGCGGTGGGTATAATGCAGTTTTTAACCATCATAAAAATACAGGATGCGATACAATAGTAGCCGCCAGTGCAGGTAACCACGCACAAGGCGTTGCGTTAGCCGCGCGCAAACTTAAAATCCAAGCCAAAATTTTTATGCCTTTGGCCGCCCCAATTATGAAACAAAAAGCTGTCAAACATCATGGCGGTGAATATGTCGAATTAATTTTAACAGGTGACACCTATAACGAAGCGGGTGAAGCCGCAAAACAATATGTGAAAGAACATGGCTACACATATATCCATCCGTTTGATGACGTATATACCATGGCAGGACAAGCCATGATTGCTGATGAAATTATTCGTGACGCTGAAGTGCCATTTGATTATTGTTTTTTACAAATCGGCGGCGGCGGTATGGCGGGCGCAACAGCAGCCATGCTGAAACGTCAATGGCCAAATATTCGCATTATTGGCGTGGAAGGCGTCAATCAAGCATCAATGAAGGCATCTGTCGAGGCGGGGAAGCCTATCACCTTGGATAAAGTCGATACATTTTGCGATGGTACAGCCGTTACACGCCCTGGTGATTTGACCTTCGAAGTATGCCGTCAGTTTATTGATGAGTTTGTGACCGTTACTAATAGTGATGTATCCGCAGCCATGCGTCAATTATGGGAGTCTATTCGTCTTATCCCTGAACCTTCGGGCGCAATGGGGATTGCAGGCATTACACAATATGCAAAAAACCATAAAGACGGCTTGAAAGGGAAAAAAGTATTGGGCATTATTTGTGGTGCAAATATGGATTTTTCTAAGCTTGCATCTATTTCCCAAAAATCATCTGCCACAGGCGATAAACGTCGGTATTATCGGATAGAAATGCCTGAAGGCAAAGGGTCTTTGCTTAAAATCTTAGAAGCGCATTTTAAAAATTTGAACGTTTCAGAATTTATGTATGGTAAAATATCAGATGATAGCGCGTGGCAAACAATCGCAATAGATGCCAAACCTGATGGTTTCAAAGCGTTAGAGCATAGCTTATCCAAAGCGGGGCATAATTTTAAAGATGTCAGTGGCAGTTCTGATATTAAGTACCGATTAATTAATTATAATCCCGCCACCTTTAAAACCCCTTTATTCATGAATGTAGAATTTCCTGAGCGTAAAGGAGCCTTGCGTGATTTCTTAAGGGCTATTTCTGATAGTGCGAGTATTTGTTATTTTAATTATGCCTATTCAGGGGAAATTATAGGACGCGCACTTATGGGGTTTGAATTTGAAGATACAGAGCAAAAAAATACGTTTTTAGAGGCTATTAAAACGACCAACACGAAATGCTTACCGATTGACGAAGATACTGAAAATCGTATTTTAAAACACTAAATCCGTTCAGATAAAAACGCTTATTTATTGCCCCTCACACCGCCCTATGCTACATAATTGATATGAGCAATCAAACGCATAATAAGACACATGATATGACTGATGCATCAGTATCAGATTATTTTTCATTGCTAAAACCTAAGGTGATGAGCCTTGTTATTTTTAGCGGTTTTGCGGGGCTTTTGGTGGCCCCAAATGCGCTTGAAATGCACCCACTTTTGATTTGTGTTGCTATGCTAGCTTTGGCAATTAATGCGGGAGCAGCCGGAGCCATCAACATGTGGTATGACCGTGATATTGACGCCATCATGAATAGAACCAAAGAACGTGCCCTTCCTAAATTTAAGATTAATCCTGACGAAGCACTTAGCTTTGGTATCGTCCTCTCTGTTCTCTCCGTCATGATGATGGGAATAGCGCTTAATTGGGTTGCCGCTGGTATATTAGCGTTTGCAAATTTCTTTTACGTTGTGATTTATACGATTTACCTGAAACGATCTACGCCACAAAATATTGTTATTGGCGGCGCAGCGGGTGCGTTCCCTCCTATGGTCGGCTGGGCGGCGGTTTCAGGCGATATTACGCTTATCTCTATTTCATTATTTGCGATTATTTTCTTTTGGACGCCGCCACATTTTTGGGCATTAGCCTTATTTATGAGCGATGATTATAAACGCGCAAAAATCCCAATGATGCCCGCTACGCATGGTGAGCGTCATACCAAAATTCAAATGCTTATTTACACATTGATCCTCTTCCCTATTTCTATCAGCCCTTATTTTCTAGGCTTATCAGGAATTACATATTTGATGGCATCAAGCTTATTGTCTTTATTTTTCATTTTTACAGCTGTCAAAACATTAAAGGACAGCACGTATAAAAGTGCCAAGCTTATGTTTGGTTTTTCCGTTTTTTACTTATTCGCGATATTTCTTGCGCTGATAATCGATAAATTATTTTTATAATCAAAAAGGACCATAACCATGGATAATAAAAAGAAAAAAAACCTCACGATGCTTGGTATTATATTTGCGGCGGTCGTTCTAATTTGGGCGATCACAATGATTAAAATTGGAAATATGAGTTAATATATGACCTACCCCATCTATACTCCTAAAATTGTATTTATAACGGGCGCGACTGGTGGATTTGGCGTTGCTATGGCTAAACGTTTTGCTGCGATAGGATCCAAAATTATTTTACATGGACGTAATCAGGAAAAACTGAATAAATTAGCCGCTGATCTCGACACTGAAACACACATAGTATGTTTTGACATCACTAAAAAAGACGAAATCCTGAACGGAATTGATGCGATACCCGCAAATTTTAAAAATATTGATCTATTAATAAACAATGCGGGCGGGGCACTTGGTCTTGATAAATTTCAAGATGCCGCCCTTGAAGATCTTGAAAATATGATTGCAATGAACAACACATCCCTTATACAAATCACCCACAAAGTGATGGACCTTATGACTACAAACAAAAAAGGTCACGTGATTAATATTGGCTCTATTGCTGGAAATTGGCCGTATCCTGGCGGGCATGTTTATTGCGCTGTAAAGGCATTCGTAAAACAATTCTCTCTTGCTGTACGTGCCGATTTAGAAGGCACCAATATTCGTGTATCTAATATCGAGCCTGGTATGGCCGCCACAGATTTCTCACTTAATCGTTTTAAAGGAGACAAAGAAAAAGCAGATGCGGTTTACGCAAATACCGCGCCTTTAACTGCCGAAGATATTGCAGAAACTGTCCTTTGGACAGCGTGCCTTCCACCGCATGTAAACATCAATACGCTTGAATTAATGCCAACCAAACAAAGCTTTAGCGCATTTGCGATTGAGCGAGACACATAAGAAATGGATAAAAATACTAAAACATTATTGGCCATACTTACAATTGTCTTTGGCATGATTGGTTTGGCTTTTGCATCAGTACCGCTTTATGACATATTTTGTCGCGTCACCGGCTTTGGCGGAACAACACAAGTTTCTCAATCTGCGCCAGCAGCAGAAGAGATCCTTGATCGTAAAATGACCGTTTATTTTAATACGGATACAAACCAAAACCTTAATTGGGATTTTACAGCCGAAGAAACAAAACTGATCATGAATGTTGGCGAGCAAAAGCTAATTAACTTCCTCGCCCAAAATAAAGAAGCAGCGCCCGTTGCCGGAACAGCCGTTTATAATGTAACCCCCGCCAAAGCAGGAAAATATTTTCATAAGACACAATGTTTTTGTTTTGATCATCAGCTATTAACCCCAAATCAAAAAATGAATATGCCTGTTGTATTTTATATTGATCCATCAATTGCCGATGATCCAAACATGAATGATGTTAAAACTATTACATTGTCTTATAATTTCTTTAAAGCAGACTCCAAAGCCCTTGAAGAGGCGATGGAAGCGTTTTACAATAGCGAAGAATAAAGGTATAAATACCACCGCAATAATTAATCTTTTTTAGGAAAATAATATGTCATCGAACCCTGAATACGGCACTACAGGCAAACCGCACCCTTACCATATTGTCCGCCCAAGTATTTGGCCGCTTTTATCCTCATTTGCAGGGATGCTATTGGCTATCGGAGCAGTGCTTTACATGCATGATGTCAAAATTGGGACATTTTCCCTTGGTTGGCCAGGCTTGATAGCAGGTTTTGTTGCCGTTGCAGCCTGTATGTTTTTTTGGTGGAAAGACATTATTTTTGAAGCATTTGTTGAAAAAATCCACACCCCTATCGCACAAATTGGTTTGCGTTACGGTATGCTTTTATTCATTGCTTCTGAGGTTATGTTTTTCGTGGCGTTCTTTTGGGCGTTTTTTGATGCCAGTCTTTACGCCGACCAAGAAAACCTTGTTGGCCGTTTAGAATATACCGCAGGCCAGTGGCCGCCGCCACAAATTGAGGTGATCCCTGCGTTTGATCTGCCGCTGATGATGACAATGATTTTGCTTTTATCAGGTTGTACCGTTACATGGGCGCACCATGCCATCATGGAAGGACATCAAAAAGAATTTATTAAAGCATTAGGAATTACAGTAGGCTTGGGATTTTTCTTCCTCTGCTTCCAAGTGTATGAATACAACCACGCAACCTTTGGCTTTACTGAAGGGGTGTATGCGTCAACATTTTATATGGCGACTGGTTTTCACGGTTTCCATGTTTTTGTTGGAACGGTCTTCTTACTTGTATGTTATTTACGGGCGCGCAAAGGACACTTTACCAAAGAAAGTCATTTTGGTTTTGAAGCCGCGGCATGGTACTGGCACTTTGTCGATGTTGTCTGGCTATTTCTCTTTGTTGCTGTTTACTGGTGGGGCAGCTTAGGTGCAGAACATGCTGGGCATTAAACGCAGTTGGAAGAATTTATAAAAACATTTTGGCAAGGGGTACAATGTCGATGCCCAAAATGTCATGAAGGGAAATTGTACCCTTCACGATTTAACTTAATCTTGAAAAAACAATGTGATTCTTGCGGTTTAGATTTATCTAAGAACGATAGTGCTGATGGTCCTGCGGTATTTCTTATTTTTTTATTAGGGACGGTTATTGTTCCTTTAGCGCTTTGGTTTGATGCGCTTTTTTCTCCCGCTTTATACGTGCATGCTGTGTTATGGGCTGTAGTCTTATTAATTTTGACAGTGGGTCTCTTAAAACCGCTCAAGTCTTATATTATTTTTTTGCAATATAAATATACACCCAATAGTTGGGAAGATCCTTCATGAAAAAAATTATTACGATTATTATTATAATTGGAGCCGTTCTGACATTGTCATTTTTAGGCACATGGCAAGTTCAGCGCCTTAATTGGAAAAAAGGGATTATCGCAGATTTGGAAGTAGAATATCAAAAGGACCCAACACAAAATACATATGATTATGAAACACTTAAAGAATTGGAAAACGAAGAAGTGCCTATTTTATTTGGCAGTATCCGTGGCAGATTTTTAATCGATAAAGAAATTTTCTTAAAACCCAAGACATATGAAGGCAAAGTTGGTGCGCACGTTATTCAACCTTTTAAACTTATTGATAAAGGCACTGTTTTAGTCAATCGTGGATGGATTGCAAATGAAGATATTGAGGCTTATGAGAATAGAAACGCAAACCTTCAAATAATTACAGGAATTTTCCGCAAGCCTGATTGGAATAAATTCACTTCGAATAACCGACCTGACTTAGAAATTTGGACAAAACCAGATATCGTAGAAATAGCCACGCACTTCAAAGTACAAGATATCGTACCCGTTATGCTTTATGCGAGCACTATTAAAAATAATGAAAGCTTAGTCATGCAAGATGATCGATGGTATCCACGAAACAAGCATCTACAATACGCTATATTTTGGTATGGAATGATTATTGTTTTGTTGATATTACTGGTTACAGCAGTAAAGCCAAATAAATTCCGTTAAAATTTAGGATAAATATAATCCGTAATTTCAAATTATGCTATCTATAATAATTTAGTTGAATTTAGTTTTATCAACTGTGTTGCTAGCCACACGCGTTCCATCTAACTTTGCAATGAATTGCTGATGAACTTTACGCATGGCGGTTTGGAAATTTTTCTTTTCAGTGCCTTCCAGTTCTTGGCCTGTTGGCAAATCTACTGATCGGGGATTTACCTGTCGGCCATCTTTGTGCACTTCGTAATGCAAATGCGGTCCAGTTGAACGTCCTGTCGTACCAACATAACCAATAACATCCCCTTGTTTAACGCGGGCACCATTTGCAACTTTGATCTTACTCATATGAGCGTAAGCCGTTTTTAATTTTGAATTATGACGGATTTTGACATACTTACCGTATCCGCCAACCCAACCTGCTTTTTCAATGACGCCATCACCAGCGGCATAAATAGGCGTTCCCGTGCTAGCGGCGAAATCAACGCCTTTATGCATTTTGTTATATCCCAAAACAGGGTGACGACGCATACCAAAACCAGAAGACATACGGGCACCATCAATAGGAGTTTTCATCAAGGTACGCTTAATGCTGATACCGTCGGGTTTAAAATAATCAACACGACCATCTGCCATTGCAAATCGGTATAGAGGAATATCTTTCTGACTGGTGACAAGGCGTGCATATAAAATGTTACCATATTTTGCTATATGGCCATTTTCTGTTTCGTAACTTTCATACATTACTTCTAATACATCATCAGGACGGATATCGCGTTGAAAATCGGTATTCCATGAATAAATACGAATTGCTTCCGCCACAATTGCATCTGGGATACCCGCTTTACTAGCAGAACCATAAAGAGAAACTTCAACTTTTGCTTGTTTAGCGTGAATAACTTTTTCTACTTTTTTCTCATCAATATTTGATTGAAAACCATCATCAGCGCGCGCAACAATTAATGTTTTAATCGGATCCAAATCATATTTCATTTCTTTGAAGATAAGCGTGTCTTGTTGTCTATCTTGTTCAAAGTTCATAACAATTTTCTGCCCTACCTTTATTTTACGAGGGTCATAATGCTCTTTCATGGCTTTAATGATTTTTGATGCTTGGGCTGAAGGCACACCTTCGCGTTCCATTACCAAACCAAGGGAGTCGCCTGACTCAATAGTAATCTCACGATTTAAAGGTTGTTGTGTCGGGATCTTTCCCAATATTGCAGAAGCTAAATTGAAACTTTTATTAATATTTGCTCTTAATAAATCTTCGCCAACAACGCCATTATCATATCCCGCAAATGGTTCAATATTAGCCACTTGCGCGCTGTATTGATCCAACATTGTTTGATTATAATTGGTGAATACTGAAGCAGAGAATCCTGTAATGACAAAGAATAAAAACAAAGAAACATACCGCGCACGCAGCGTATTTTTCTTTGTGAAAAAATAGCGTTTCTTAACACCCAATTTCCAAGAGAAAAATCCCAAAATTATTTGGAACAAGAGTTTTGATTCAGTTGTGATTTTTAAAATTAAATTTTTCATTTTTTTTGCACACTAGATGATTAAGAAAAATACGAATATGACGAGTGTCATATCTTTAGAATGTCATATAAATATTAACAAAATTAGTATTTTATCTTAGATTTTATCTATTCTTACGTCCTTTTATTGAATTACACTCAACATTCATATTTAAACACCACATGCACTTGAAATAGCTTCATAAGCCTTAGATGATCCACTTAAACCAAAACTATCTGTTGTTTCTGTGCCACGTGATGATGTTCCTTTTACGACCATGGAAGACCCAGACTTAATAGCATTGGTGACCGCATTGTCAGCCGCAGAATCTGCAGTCCATGCCGTATCCCCTTGGGTGAATAGATTGAAATTACGATCGTCAATTTTTACACTAACGCTGCTATCTGCTTTGTATGAATATCCAGTCATGTAGCTAAAAACATTCTTTGTCCCTTCTGCAGGGCGATGAGTTATCAAAGCAAAAATGTCTCCACGCTTAGTATAATTTCCAACAGCTGTTTTGGGTTGTGATGTCATGTAGCAAACCTTATTACCATTTTCGGTAAAACTATATGCTGCCCAATCGCCATATGTCCCAATAAGAGTGGGGCTTGAAGCGTTAGAATATGTTGTAAAAGAGACCACAAACAATAAGGCCAATGGCAGTTGATATAAAATTTTCATTCTGTACTTCCTGTAGCATTTTTATCATCGTATGATTTATTGCCTGATAATGGCAAATTTAAGGTCATAAAGTGTAAGTTTTATAACAAGACACATTATTCCACAAAAAAATGAAAAATCATAAGTATTCTGTGGTTTTTTAAAGGTTATCCCCTAAGGTTTCAACCTTTAATTTAGGCTTTTTGAGAGCGTTGTTTCCGGCGATGGGGGCGTGAAATTTGCGGCTCTTCAAATTCGGGTCCGCCTGCCCTGACCGGACGTTCTGCATAACGTCCCATACTTAATTGACGATCATACATTGTAATTGCCCCCGCAACGCCCACATTAATACAAAAATTCATTGGAATTTTGACGATATGCTCACATTTTTCGATCATGGCGGGTGATAAATCGCCCATTTCAGGGCCCATTACATATGCGGCACGTGTGGGATGACGAAAAGACGGTAATTCAATTGATTCTTCGGTCAATTCAACGCCAACAAGTTGGCATCCTTGCGGTAAATCCATTGTTTCTACGCTATCCCATACGTGAAAAGGAACGTGGTCAAACGCACCAGATGTGTCGGATGCACGAACCTTATAAACATCTATTTCAGGGCGAATAACAAAGAAAAAGCTTGCCCCAAAGGCGTGTGCAGACCGAACTAAATTACCTAAATTGGCCTCTTTACTAATACCTTCAACACCAACTCCAAAATATCCACGCATAATACTCTTCCTTTTTTGCCTTTTTATCGGCCTATGACTTTTTCAAGCCGCTTTAGCGCGTCTTTCAATTTTTCTTCAGAAACAGCAAAGCATAGCCGCGTCCAACCAATTGAAGTTTTACCAAAGGCACATCCTGGTGCGAGGCTTAAATCAGCCTTATCAATCAATTTTTTTGCAAAATCAAGGCAATTTTCTTCACTTTTCACCTTAAAATAAGCATAAAATGTTGATTCAGGCGCATAAAACACAATATCTGAGTGTTTTTTGAAGAAATTAATGATTAAATCTCGATTTTTTGACCAATTATTCATCTGATTTTGAATAAAAGCTTCGCCATCACGTAGTGCTGCGATGCCGCCAAACTGTGCAAATGTGTTAGGCCCCATATTATCGTATAGCGCAATATCACGAATAACGTTTTCTGAAAAAATAGGCCCCGTAAGCCAGCCAAGGCGCCAGCCTGTCATTGCCCAGCTTTTTGAAAAACTATTAATCGTAAAGACCTTATCATTAGGATGTGTAAATTGATTAAAGCTTGGGGCGTATGTTTTCCCGTAAACAGAGCGATTGTATACTTCATCTGAAACAATCCATATGTTTTTTGCCCGTGCAAATTCTAAGATTTTGATCATATCGTCTTTATTTAAAACCCATCCTGTTGGATTTGATGGTGTAACAATCAAAATAGCCTTCGTTTTATCGGTAACCGCACCGAATAGCTTCTCCAAATCAAAAAACCAGCCTGTGTTTGGATTAGATTCAAGAGGAACTTGGATAGTTGTTGCTTGCGCCAAGTGGACAGCGCCTAGTAAATTCTTCCAAATTGGTGTCACGGCAACGACTTCATCCCCCCCTTCTAGAACCGAGCTTAGCGCTAAATGCATTGCCGTAGTGCCCGAACCTGTTACAAAAATTTGATCCAAACCAATATTAGCATTAAAAATACGCTTATAATATTCTGATATCTCTTTACGCAAAGCAGGTTGCCCCAATACAGGGCCATAAAAGGTTTTGCCTTCAACCATCGCTTTATTAGCGGCTTCTATGACAAAATTAGGTGTAGGGTCTGATCCTTCACCTTGACCAAGTGATAGGACATTTTCTTTGCGCCAACCATAACGAAGGATTTCCGCCCCTGGGTTGTCGGGCATATTATGAACAATCTTCTTAAAATGTTTTTGTGGCATAAATATTCTTATATACTGTGAAGAGTTATTGTAAAATCTAAAAAACGTTTTTCTTTAAAAATTGTAACGTTTTGCCCAAAAAACCGAATCTTATTTTACTTAAAAAAACCTAACAATTAACGGAGATGTAACAATGAAAACGCTACTTACAATTATAGCACTAGCACTTATGGCACTCATGCCCGCTGCTTTCGCAGATGATCATGGTATGATGGATAAAATGGAAAAAACAAACGCAAAAGTAAATGCAGTTGTTTTTTATTCTGACACTTGCGGGTCATGTAAAATTTTAGAGCCAAAGATGAAAGAAGCAATGGGCGTCATAAATATAGATCGCGTCAATGTCGTAAAACTAGACTTTAGCAACAGCGAAACAATTGAAAATAGTAAAATAAAGGCCGCAGAAAATGGGATTGATTCAACTTTACTAGCCTACGGCACAAAAACAGGATTTGTTATTTTGGTTGATGACGCAGGAAACGAAATTACAAAATTAACTAAAGATGACAGCTCAGCAGATATTGCTACTAAGATTACAGCAGCGGCACTAAAAGTTTCTGAAACGTCAATGGACAAAATGAATAAAGACGCTTAATTTTATCGAACATATAACAAAATGGGAATACCAACTTATGACGAAACGTACTTTTAAATTCTTTTTCTTTCTAATAGCGTTTTTAATAGTTGGTTTTCCCCACTTATCAAAAGCAGAGGTTCCTACAAATGAGCCTGATCAGTACGTCGTTGCGCGCCTATTAGCGGATAACACGCAAGTTAAAGGAGGTGAGACAGTTCGTATTGGGTTAGAACAAATTATTTATCCGAAATGGCATACATATTGGATTAATCCTGGCGATTCAGGCTTGGCTACTTCGATTACATGGGATTTACCTGAAGGCTTCTCAGTTTCTGAATTAGAATGGCCAACACCGCAAAAAATTCCTTTTGGCCCGCTCACAAATTATGGTTATGAGGGGAGCGTTACTCTCCTACAAAACCTCACTATTCCAGATAATATTGGGGATATGCCATACGAGCTTTCGGCGCGTGTAGATTTGCTTGTGTGTCATGATATTTGCATCCCCGAAAGCCACAATGTGTCGATTATTTTGAACGGGACAAACCCGTCTGAGCCACAAAGAATTTTAAAAGCCCAAGCAGCTTTACCAAAAACATTGAATATTCAAACAGGTTTTTACCAAGCAGAAAATAATCTAATTCTCGATTTTCAATCCAACCTCTTGTCAGAAAACACTGTTAAGTCTATAATTCTCCTCCCTGAAAATTGGGGTTTAGTTAATAATACAGCGCAGGCTAATATTACCGATACCGATACAGGCTTTATTATATCACAAACAATTGGTGAGAGAGATTTAAACGAAATTGAAAATTATGGTGTGATTGTCTCAGTTGAAAAAAACGATAAAACAAAAGAAATTTTTCGTGTTGAGGCAAATCAAATATCAAATCCTACTCTGGCTCAATCAAATGACACCATGGGTAATGATAATTCAGGATTCAGTGCTTTTGTAAAAGCAATTTTATTTGCGCTTTTTGGCGGTATAATTTTAAATTTAATGCCTTGTGTATTCCCTGTTTTATCAATGAAGGCCCTAAGCCTTGTAAATCTTCACAAAGAAGAAGAAAAAACGGCGAGTAAACATGGAATCGCCTACACATCAGGTATCTTAATTACCTTTGGCATTATTGGCGGTGTTTTATTAATACTAAAAGCGGGCGGCGCACAAATTGGATGGGGTTTTCAATTGCAAAGTCCCATTATAATAATGGCTTTGGCTTATCTGGTGTTCATTATTGGCTTAAATCTTTCTGGGTTTTTTGAATTCTCAAATAAGCTTTCTGGTATTGGACAAAAAAAGACACAAGAAGAAGGCGCAAAAGGTGCGTTTTTCACAGGCGTATTGGCCACATTGGTCGCGACCCCGTGCACTGCCCCATTTATGGGCGTAGCGTTAGGGTACGCCTTAACCCAGCCAGCCATTATTGCAATGAGCGTGTTTTTAGCTTTAGGTTTTGGTCTTGCTTTGCCTTATCTTATTTTATGTTTTATCCCTGCGTTACGCTCTAAGTTGCCTAAGCCTGGCGCATGGATGGATACCTTTAAACAGCTTCTCTCCTTCCCATTATTCCTAACAGCAGTTTGGTTAATATGGGTGCTGGCCCGCCAAGGTGGCGAAATGGCTGTACTTATATCTTTATTGGGTATGGTCGCAATTGCTTTTGCTTTATGGCTAGGAAAGCACCTTCCTAAGGGCGGTATAATAAAAATAATCACATTGGGCACGCTCATTCTTTCTCTTTTATTTACGGCTAGCACTTTTATTACTGTTAAGGCCCTTAAAACTTCTCCACAAACAACTAGTAACGCTGATGTTCAAAACTGGGAAATTTTTTCTGAAAAAAAATTAAAAGAAGTATTACAAACTAATCAGCCTGTATTTATCAACATGACAGCAGCATGGTGCATAACATGCCAAGTAAATGACCGTATCGCAATAAAAACGGAGAAGACGAGGGCGCTTTTCGAGCAAGAAAACGTATTTTACATGAAAGGAGATTGGACGAATAAAGATCCAGAAATTACAAAATATTTGAACCAATTTGACCGTCAAGGCGTTCCTTTGTATGTCTTCTATCCTGCCCCTGATGAGACTTCAGGAAAACGACAAGAACCAATAATATTACCGCAGATTTTAACAAATAAAATAGTTGAAAATGCTGTAACCAAATATAAATTATAACCGAATTATAAATAGTAACTTTAAAAAGGAAAAAGAAATGAAATTTAAAATCTTAACATTTGCAGCCATTGCAGCCATGGTGGGCTTTGCTCCATTTGCATCAAACGCATACGCAGCCCCTGTTGTTGGAGAACCTGCACCAGAATTTACAGCCACTGACACCAATGGCGTTGAACATAACCTAAGCGATTTTAAAGGAAAAAATATTGTCTTGGAATGGTCAAACCACGAATGTCCTTTTGTCATAAAACATTATGAATCAGGCAACATGCAAAAGATACAAGCAGCAGCGACAGAAGATGATGTTGTATGGCTTACGATAGTGTCCTCTGCCGAAGGTAAACAAGGCGCCGTATCAGCAGATGAAGCCAACAAAATTATGGAAGAATCAGGTGCAAAATCCACAGCCCGTATTTTAGACCCATCAGGTGAGATTGGTAAATTGTATGATGCCAAAACAACGCCACATATGTTTGTAATCGATAAAGAGGGTATTTTGGTCTATGCAGGTGCCATTGATAGCGATTCAAGCTTTAAACAATCTTCTATTGAGGGTGCCACTAACTATGTGACGGCCGCTTTGGAGAGTCTTAGCAATGGCGAAGAAATTGAAGTTGCAAGCACGCAACCATATGGATGTTCTGTCAAATATTAGACAGAAATCTCTATAATATTATTGAAAGGCTGCTTTCCCCCAAAGCGGCCTTTTTCTTTATAATAAAGATTTTAAAAAAATTTTCCTTTTTCATATCATGCCGCAGGTAAATCAGATATAATCGTTATTGTGATTCATTCGATCATTCTTATATATAAAAAATATGCCTGTTATAAATTTAAAAGATACTCAATCTTCTATGGAAGATATTATTAAAAAATTTGGCTCCGAACTGGAACGCCAATCTGATGAAGCTCGCCTAATTGCGAATGACGAGGGTATCATCATCTATTCAAACCAAAATTTTATTGATATTTCTGGTCACACCAATGACACTAACGGGCTGCGCATTACAGATTTAATAGAATTTGAAAACCCTAAGCTGATTACAAAAAATGGTGAAGTTGGAGGTAAATTTATACATTCTCAGTCCCACTTTGCTTTTAATCTTAATTGGGTGATTAGTAAAAATCAAAAAATACTTATCCTATCTGCGCACCCTGTTTTAGAATATCAAATACGTGATCAGATTTCTCCTTTTGTAGAATTGTCCTTTGATGCACAAATCATAACTAATAGCGATGGGATCATAACTGAAACAAATCAAAACTTTCACACAATCTTTGGAACGACCAAACGCAGCAATATTTTTGACTTCATCCATCAAGATGATATTCAACAATTTAAAGAATTTTTTAATGTACAAGGCTCCGCAATAGTTACCCGTGCATTCGGTGATAAAAATCAAACCTTATGGATTATATGGTCTGCACAACAACGTGGAAGTGATATTTATCTGCTTGCGCGCAATATTACAGAACGCGAAAAACACCGAATAGAGTTAGAAGAGCATAAATCACACATTCGTGAAGCCGAGGCAATCGCCAATATGGGACAATGGGAATGGGTCATTGGCAATGACGAGATTTTTTTCTCCGAACAACTTTATACAATATTTGGATTTGATTTTGAAAAAGATAAGCCCACTTTAGACAGTCTCAATGATATGATTCATGAAGATGATGATGGGCGGATGATGCAAGTTTTCCAACGCGCCATTATCGAACAAAATAATTATGATATGGACTTTAGAATTCAACGTCACGATGGCCAAACTCGTTTTATTAAATGCGAAGGCCGTTGTCGCGCAGATCATGAAGATGATGTAATCGCCCTTTACGGTGTAATGCATGACGTTACAGATGCGATGAAACGTGAACGTGACTTGGTAAAAGCAAAAGAGAGTGTTGAAAAAGCATATGCCGCCAAAACACAATTTTTAGCAAATATGAGCCACGAATTACGCACCCCTCTTAATGCGGTTATAGGGTTTTCGGAAATGATGGAGCGTCAATTACTAGGCCCTTTAGGCAACGAAAAATACTTAGATTATATTTCTGGCATTCGTAAGAGTGGTGAACATTTACTAGCTCTCATCAGTGATATTTTAGATATGTCTAAAATTGAGGCAGGAAAATACGACCTGTCTTTAGAAGATTTTAATATCGCAAAAACGGCTCGTCTTGCCGTTCACATGGTTGAAGGTCGGGCCTTAAATGATAACGTTAAAATCATCGTGAATGTTGAAAGTGATAAAATCAACGTTATTGCCGATCGACGTGCCGTCATGCAGATTATGTTGAATTTACTTTCAAACGCAGTAAAGTTTTCTAACAATGGCGGCAGTGTTACCTTAAATTTAACGCAAGATAATGATTCCATCTTTTTAGAAGTCAGTGATAATGGCATTGGCATCCCTTCTCATAAATTATCTACGATTATGGAACCTTTTGAACAAGTTGAAAATGACTATAGTAGAGAATATGAAGGAACAGGCCTTGGCCTGTCTATTACCAAAGAATTGATAGAAATCCACGGTGGCACAATTAACATTGTTTCAACACTAAGCATAGGAACTGAAGTTCTAGTTAAGTTGCCTAAAAAAACGCAAATTCAAACTTAAGATATAATTGTTTTTTGCTCTTTTAAAAATATCTTTTCTGCATCCAAACATCCTCGTAAACCTTCACGATAATTAGAATATTTTAATTGAACACCCAATTCAGTTTTTATTTTATTATTGATGACATGCTTATTATCTTTATAAAAACTTTGTGCGATAGGCGCTAAATCAACTTCTTCGTAAGGGATTAATGGTGGTGGTTCCATTTTAAGCAATGAACAAGCCTCAGCAATCACTTCATGACTGGGCGCGGGAATATCATCCGCTAAATTATAAATTTGCCCTGGATTTGGATATTTAAAAGACGCCAATATCGTCTGCACAATATCATCAACATGAATACGATTGAAAACGTGGCCAGGTTTGTTGATCCGGCGTGCCATACCTGCACGCATAGAGTCTAATGCACTACGCCCTGGCCCATATATTCCTGAAAGTCTAAAAATATGTAAGGGAACATTATACTTTTCAAATAAAGAATACCATTGACGTTCTGCCAAAGCGCGCCTGGATCCACGTTGCGATGTTGGGGTAACTTCTGATAACTCTGTTACTTGGGCTCCATCACGGTTGCCATAGACGCCTGTACTGGATAAATATCCCACCCATTCCAAGTTTGGTAAATTGATAAGATCTTCTGCGTGCATATTGAAAACTGGATCACCTTGGTCATTAGGCGGTGTAGAAATTAGTAAATGTGTTACACGCCCAAAAAGCGTACGCGGGTCTGCAATAGGATGTTCATAATCAAAAATACGCGCCCTAATACGGCGCAATAACAACTCATTACGTCTTTCCAAATCACGTGTTGTTCCACCAATAGTCCAGCCTTTATTATGATTTTGTAATGCGTGTCCTAAATAATCCGCTGTATATCCATAACCAAAGCAAAATAACCTTTTGGCGTGTTTTTTAGATTTTTCTGACATAGATTATCTAATGCTCTTAAAAATCTACGTTTTCGTAGTGATTAGCAGGCTTAAATCCAGGAACCTTATCTTCGAGTAATGCTTTAAAACTAGGACGAGATTTAACACGTGCATACCACGCAGCCGCACTAGCGTGTTCTTCCCACGGAACATCACCAATATAATCTATTGCCGACAAATGTGCTGCAGCAGCAATATCTGCCATTGAAAAGTCATCGCCCGCTAGCCAATTACGTTTTTCAGTCAAAAAACCAATATAATCTAAATGATAGTGAATATTAGCATTCCCTGCACGAATAGACGGAGCATGCGGCTCTCCCAGTTTTAACATAGGTTTCATTAATTTTTCACCGATGAGGTTTTCTGTTACTTCGCGATTAAATTTATAATCAAACCAAGCCACCATGCGTCTGGTTTCTGCCTTATGCAGCGGATCCGGCCCTAACAGATTATTTTCTGGATAAACTTCTTCTAAATATTCACAAATTACTTGAGAATTAGACAGGACAGTTCCATCATTTTCAACCAGCACGGGCACGTCACCCGCAGGGTTCATTGCCAAAAACTCAGTACGTCTTTCCCATATTTTTTCAATCTTATCTTCAAACTCTAGGTTTTTTTCGGCTAAAACAACGCGTACTTTGCGTGAAAAAGGGTGTAGCCATAGGTGGTAAAGCGTTCTCATAAAATTATCTTACGACAATTTTAAACACACGCAAAGAAAGTTTTTAAACCCATAAAATAAATTATTTTTATAAAAGAAAAAACCTTACTAAGCCGCCAATAAAAATTATAAATAGAGATAATATCAATACTAGAAAGAATTTTTCTGGTGCAAAAAGCATCCTTTTTAGCGTTGAATCTTTATCAAGAAAATGATGTTTTATTGCCCCACAACCATGTAAGAAAACGCCTATAATCATAGCCAAGGCAAGGTTTTCATGAATTGCCCATGATACTTTGTTAATAGTCGCATTCTTATCAATGTAAGACGGTATCTCTATTCCAAAAAAGGCAACAGGGTATCCCCCACTCATCGACATGATCCAACCGCTTAGCGGCATTCCAATCAAGGCTGCGTACAAAAATACATGCGTAATTTTTGAAAGTATCCGCTCCCATTTGGCATGATTAGGTAAAGATTTCGGCTTTTTGCTTAAACGATGCCAGATGATTCGTAATGCAACCAACCATAAAATTAACAATCCAAATGATTTATGCAGTTTTAAAAAGGTGAATTGATTGGCACTATAGGAAAGCTCATCTAAATAATAGCCCAATAATAACAAGCCCAGAATAATGAGGGCCATAGACCAATGGAAAAATTTGCTAACAAATCCGTACGCGTCACGGGTATTATTCAGCATTATTTACCTTCTTCGGCTTCTTTACGCACTGCTTCTACTTCAATTCTTATATTTACCGTGTCCCCGACACCTGGCAGACCATAGTCAATTCCAAATTCAGAACGTTTTATCTCTGCATTTGCGGAAAAGCCCGATACATAACGCTTTGAAAATGGGTGTACGCCTGCTTTATTAAATGTTGTTTTTAAAATAATAGGTTTTGTGACATCTAAAATTGTTAAATCTCCTTTGATATCTGCCATATTTTCGCCTGTTACATTTATTTCTGTACTTTTAAAAGTCATCGTTGGGTATTTTTTTACATCAAAGAAATCTTCATTGCGCATATGTTTATCCCATTTTTCATCATCCATATCGATGCTGTCTGTTTTAATTGTGACATTTACAGATGAATTTTGCGGATTTTCCTGATCAAAAATTATTGTCCCTTCATAATCGTGGAATTCCCCTTGAGACATTGAAAAACCAAGATGGCTTACAAAGAAAAGAATTTGTGTATGAACTTTGTCAAATTCGTATGTTTCGGGGGCTGCGTTTGCTGGATTTATAAAATATAATGATGTAGCAATAATTAGAGAGAGAAGTTTCATGTCGCTTTCCTTAAAATAAAATTAAAAATAAGTGTTAAATAAAATAATACTAATACGGCAACCTAAAAAACCCATAAACCATACCAAAAGACCGTATTTCCAACGGTATGATTTTTTTTCTTTAATCTCATCCAATGATTTTTTGCGTAAAATTACATTAATAAGACCAAGACCAACGGCAAACCCCGCTACAAAACCAATAAAACCAAAAAGATAGACCATTTCATTATTCTTCTTTATGATGCCTAAAGTTACAATATCTCTAATATGTTAGCCGATTCTATGCCTCTTTACTACATTATCATTCTAGCAATAGTACAGGGAATAACTGAGTTTCTTCCCATTAGTTCAAGCGGTCATTTAGTTGTTACTCACGCGATTTTAAATGGGCAAGCCAATAACCTTTGCTGGCAAGAAAACAGGATGATGGATGTGGCGGTACATGTTGGTACATTGTTATCTGTTCTAATTTATTTTCGTAAAGATTTATGGAGTATGGCGTTTAAAGCTTTCGCATTGCAATCAAATGATTCTCGTTTATTGCAAAATATAATTATTGCCTCTCTCCCTGTTATTTTTATTGGCTTTGCCGTACAAAGTTGGCAACCAAATCTTTTATGTTCGTTAAAAATTATGGCCTGGATGACATTGATTTTTGGCATCGTTTTGGGTATTGCGGATCGTTTTAAGTTCGATAAAAAAATTGAAAATATGAGTTATTCGAATGCTTTCATTATCGGACTTTCCCAAGCAATTGCCCTTGTGCCAGGCGTTAGTCGATCAGGAATCACCATGACTAGCGCGCGTTTCCTTGGATTTAGCAGAGTTGACGCAGCTAAATTTTCATTGCTGCTGTCAATTATAGCCATTAGTGGTGCAGGTTTATTAACCAGCATGGAGCTTTACCAAGAACAAAATATACAAATGGGTTTTGACATTATTCTTGCTGTATTATTTTCATTTATTTTTGGATATATAGCTATTCATTTGATGATGCGATGGTTGTCAAAAGCAACGTTTAGGCCATTTGTTTATTATCGTATTGCCTTAGGACTTGTCTTACTTAGTTTACTATATAGTGGTATTTTATAAAATAACTTCGCCATAAGTAATCAAGGTATCTCCATATTTTTTCTCATCTAAAATATTGAGATTTGAATTAGATACTGATTCAGATTTATTTGTTTCAATAACAATTAAACAACTTGGTAAAAGCCAATTACCATCTATCAGAGAATCAATTGTTAAAGAGATCATTTCCTGATGATAGGGCGGGTCTAAAAAAACTAATGATGCTGGTTTAAATTTATCATCACGTGCTTTCAACTTTGTTGAATCTGCCAGCAAAAAGTTAGATGCATTTTCTGCCCCAATCTTAAATATATTTTCTTTAGTTAAATTGAGAGAAATTTTATCTTTATCTATAAATAAACAATGTGCGGCCCCTTGGGAGAGGGCTTCAATACCCAAAGCGCCAGAACCACAAAAACAATCTAAAACAACCTTGTCTTTAACTGCGGCGCGTGAATGCAAACTATTAAAAATAGCCTGCCTCACTTTATCAGATGTCGGCCGTATAGCATTATTTTTGGGTGTATTTAGACGGCGTCCCCCATATTTACCTGCCACAATTCGCATTAATCAAAATACCCATCTAACTGACTTTTTAGCATAGATGATTTAACCTCCATGATGGCTTTTTTGGGTAATTTTCCTAAGTGGAACGGGCCGTATGATATGCGGATAAGACGATTTACTTGCAAGTTAATTGCTTCCATAACATTTCGAACTTCGCGATTTTTCCCCTCTTGTAATGTAATCTCAATCCAATTATTTGCTTGAGATTTTTCATTACTATTTTCATCTAACTTCGCTTCAATGGGACCGTATTTAACGCCATCCCATTTAATACCTTTTTTCAAAATATCTAATTTTTCTTGGCGCACGTTGCCTAGCACCCTTACACGATAGGTCCGCTTGAAGGCGTTAGCTGGCAATTCTAGGTAACGAGATAACTCCCCATCATTGGTTAACAATAAAAGCCCTTCTGTATTGATATCTAATCGCCCAACAGTCATCACACGCGGTAAATCTTTTGGCATTTTGTCAAAAATTGTTTGGCGACCTTGCTCATCTTTGTTTGTGGTAACCAAACCTGCAGGCTTATGATATAAAAATAATCTTGTTTTTTCTTTCATAGGTAATGGCTTTTTATCAACCAAAATCTCATCTTTAGAAGTCACCACACAAGCGGCACTGTCTAAAATCCTGCCATTTACACTAACGCGTCGATCGGAAATCCATCGCTCCGCTTCACGTCTGCTACACAAACCTGCGCGCGCCATGACTTTTGCGATACGTTCCCCTTTATTTTTTTCTTCATTACTCATAAGGTAAGTTTATGCCCGATTTAGATAAAAATAGCTATATGAAGATTGCAATACAAGAAGCGCGCGATGCGGCAAATCGTGACGAGGTCCCCATTGGAGCTGTCATAGTAGATTCCATAACGGGTGAAATCATAGCGCAAAATGGAAACCGTACCATTGAACTTTCTGACCCAACAGCCCACGCCGAAATTTTAGTGATAAGGGAGGCATGCAAAAAAATAGGCAAACAACGCATTCCAAATCATGATCTGTACGTCACCTTAGAGCCCTGTACGCAATGTGTCGGGGCCATCGCCTTTGCACGTATTCGCAAACTCACTTTTGCTACCGATGATATAAAAGGTGGCGCAGTAGTCAATGGTGTACGTTTTTTTGATCAACCAACTTGCCATCATAAAATTGAAATAGGCGAAACTATTATGGCTGCAGAATCTTCTGATTTATTAAAAAATTATTTTAAGACTAAGCGCTAATTTAAGCGGCTTTAGATTTTTCACGTTCAATATCGCGCCATCCGATATCACGGCGACAAAACCCATCTTTCCATTCAATCAAATCTACTCCCTTGTACGCGTTTAATTGCGCCTCAGAAGTGGTATCCCCTAAACCAACAACGCTTAAAACACGTCCACCCGTGTTCACTAGCGCCCCGCTATTATCAAGCATAGTACCGGCATGAAATAGATTTGTTTGTTCAAGAGCAAGAAGGGCAGCTGTATTTTTAATTTCCGTTCCTTTTTCATATGATCCAGGATAACCATTTGCGGCCATAACAACACACAGAGCAGTTTTATTAGACCATTTTAAATTATTTTTAAAATCAGAAAGATTGCCTTTATCTGTTGCCAATAAAATTTCCACCAGATCACTTTCCAGGCGCATCATAATCGGCTGACATTCAGGGTCGCCAAAACGAATATTATATTCAATTAAGCGTGGCACCCCATTTTGAACCATAAGACCAGCATATAAAATCCCTTGAAAAGGCATGCCATCTTTTTTCATTCCCTCTACAGTCGGTGCAATTATAGTATCTAGAATTTTTTTCTCTAACGCATCATCCATAAATCGGGCAGGAGAATAAGCCCCCATGCCACCCGTGTTTGGACCAGTATCGCCATCGCCTACACGCTTATGATCTTGCGCAGAAGTAAGGGCTAAATAATTTTCGCCATCGGATAATGCAAAATAGCTAAGCTCCTCTCCATCCATAAATTCTTCGATCACTAGCTCATCACCTGCACTACCAAAAGCCTGCCCAGACATCATTTCATCAATATTTTGATGTGCTTCTTCTATCGTTTGCGCAATGATTACCCCTTTACCTGCGGCCAAACCATCTGTTTTTAAAACAATAGGCGCACCAATTTTGGTTACATATGCTTTGGCATCATCAGCAGATTTAAACCGCTCATATGCAGCAGTTGGGATATTGTGACGCGCACAAAAATCTTTCATAAAACCTTTGGATCCTTCCAGCTGTGCGGCCTCAACATTCGGCCCAAAAACTGAAATATTTTCAGCTCGTAACTTGGTCGCTAACCCATCGACTAAGGGCGGCTCTGGCCCAACAATAACAAAATCAATTTCGTTTTCTTTTACAAATTCTAAAATACCATCCTGATCTTCACTGGATACATCAACACATTCTGCGACCTTTGCAATACCTGCATTACCGGGTGCACAAAAAAGTTTGTCGCAATGTTTTGATTGCTTTAATTTCCAAGCCAAGGCGTGTTCACGACCACCTGATCCGATAAGAAGAATTTTCATTATTGATCCTTTTTAGATTAAATCATTTATTATGCACGTAATATGCCTCTAATCATCTAGCATGACAAGGGAGGTATTCCCACCTGCAGCAGTCGTATCCGTACTAATTACTTTTTCAGACGCAAAGGCGCGTAAATATTGTGGACCACCTGCTTTTGGCCCCGTACCTGATAGGCCACGCCCACCAAAAGGCTGCACACCTACAACCGCGCCAATAGTTGACTTATTGACATAGACATTACCTGCCAGAATACGACTGGTGACTTTATTAATAAAGCTATCAATACGGCTGTGAATGCCAAATGTAAGGCCAAATCCTGTTGCATTGATATCGTCGATTATTTGATCAATTTCATTAGCTTTAAATCTAATGATATGTAGCGCAGGACCAAATATTTCTTGATTTAATTCACCAATATTTGAAATTTCATATGCAATTGGCGCAAAAAAAGTACCTTGGGTTTCTAAATTCTTATCCATGGGTATTTGCGCAATTTTTTTACCTAATCCTTCAAGGCGAATTTTATGATGTTGTAAAATCGCACGCGCCTCTTCGCTGATTAAGGGGCCAATATCTGTTGTTAATTCTGAAGGATCTCCAACCTTCAATGTCTGCATTGCTCCTTTTAACATCTCAATCGTTTTATCAGCAATATCATCTTGTAAATATAAAACACGACACGCTGAACATCTTTGCCCGGCTGACCCAAAGCTTGAGTTGAGGACATCATCAACAACCTGCTCGGTTAATGCTGACGAATCGACAATCATCGCATTTTGCCCGCCTGTTTCGGCAATCAACCGCGCCATTGGCCCCGACTTTTGAGACAAGGTTTGATTGATAAGTTGGCCAACATGGGTTGACCCTGTAAAGGCAACACCAGAAAGATTCTTCATCTCAATTAACGCGGCACCAACCTTTGAATCACCAAGGACTAAACCTAGGGTTTGCGGCGGTACGCCTGCTTTGTGCATTAATTTAATAATCTTATAGGCTGTTAAAGGCGTTTGTTCTGCAGGTTTTGCAATAACCGCATTACCCGCCATCATTGCGGCCACAATTTGCCCTGTAAAAATAGCAATTGGAAAATTCCAAGGTGAAATACAAATAAATACTCCACGACTTTTTAATAAATAAGTATTTGTTTCGCCTGTAGGCCCTGGCAACATACTTCCTGTTTCATTAAAATCCTTACGGCCCATCGTGGCGTAATAACGACAAAAATCGATGGCTTCCCGAACTTCATCATCGCAATCTTTTAAGGTGCGCCCCCCTTCTGTGTTTGCCAGATAGATAAGTTCCTCACGATTTTCGCCTAAAAGGTCTGCAATTTTTTCTAAAGTTTTAGCCCGTTGATCAGCCGCTGTTTCGGACCAAATTTGATGGCCGATTTGGGCCGAAGTGGCCGCATTATCAACGGTGTCATAAGACGCAAATAACGCCTGCCCAATTTGTGTAGAGGTTGATGGGTTATATATATTTACTTTGGTGCCATCTTTTTCAATGCGCCCGTTGATAATACTGGCTGCTGTATAAAATTTTCCCTTATATTCGCCCAAGTCATCTTGTAGTTCTTGTAACGCGATAGGGTTATCAAAATTAATCCCTTGTGAATTAATGCGTGTTTTTCCAAACAAATTTGCAGGTAACGGAATTTTAGGGTGCGCATATGCTTCCATGTTTTTCAACTGCATCACAGGGTCTTGAGCTATCTGCTCTGGCTCAAACGCTTTATCATATATTTTATGAACAAAAGAAGAATTAGCGCCATTTTCTAACATGCGCCGAACAAGATATGGCAGTAAGTCATTAAAAGGTCCAACGGGTGCATAGACACAAATATTTATTTTAAAGTTTTCGTTTTTCAGATGTGCGTAAAGCGCGTCGCCCATTCCATAAAGTTTTTGAAACTCAAAATCTTTATAATTTGTATTCTTGGTAATTTTTTTACTTGTATCAGCCATTTTTAAAATAGAAAAAACAGTGTGCGCATTATGTGTTCCAAACATTGGATACAAAACATCACGCCGTGCCAACATTTTTTGGGCGCAATATAGGTAAGAAACATCTGTTGTTTTTTTACGTGTAAACGTTGGATATTTTTCATGCCCCATTAACTGTGCATGTTTAATTTCACTATCCCAATACGCGCCTTTTACAAGGCGTATTTGTATTTTGCGATCATGTATTTCTGCTAATTCAATAATATGATCAATCAAATCAGGGGCGGCTTTATGATAAGCTTGAATCGCTAAACCTAACCCTGACCAGGACGATGGTAAGTCTTGACCAAGAAGGGTTTCAAGTATTTCTATTGTTAAATCAATACGAGCCACTTCTTCCGCATCAATTGTGACCGTTAGATTATCTTTTGCCGCGATATTGCAAAGTATTTTTAATTTTTCAACGAGATACGGAACAACCTCTTCCTTATGAACCCATTCAAAACGTGGGTGAAGCGCGGTTAATTTAACAGATATGCCTGGAATATTTTCTTTACTTATATTTTGTTTTTTATCTGTCACTTTGCTTGCGATAGTTTCAAGCGCAGATTTATAATTTTCAAAATAACGATCCGCATCTTCAAACGTGCGCGCGCCCTCACCCAACATATCATAGGAAAAACGAAAGCCGCTTTCTTGCCAATTACTTGCTGATTTCATAGCGGATTGAATGTTTTCGCCAACGACAAATTGCTTACCTAAAATTTTCATTGCGCGCATCATTGCTTCGCGAATAACTGGTTCACCTAGTTTTGAAAACAAACTATTCATTGTTTTTGTTGAGGCAGATAACCCAAGACCCGCAACGCGTGTCATCCAGTCTTTTTCTTCACTACCGCGCAGCCAATTTGTTCCCGATATTTTATCACGAATAAGGGCATTGGCCGTTTTGTTATCAGGAACGCGTAATAACGCTTCGGCCAGACTCATCAGGGCGAGGCCCTCATCAGTGTTTAATCCATATTGTTGAAAAAAAGATTCCAGACTGCCTGATTTACGGCGTGTTTTACGGATAGCCTGAATAGCATCGACAGTATTTTCTTCAATAATTTTTGCTTCTGCTTCAGGCCACTCCAAATGATCCAGTATATTTTGTACTACTTTATCTTCGTCCCAATAGAGTTTTTCTAGCTTTTTATGTTCCATGTTTGGGATTTTAACAAAAAGGTCTAATGAAAGGCAGAGATAACAAAAAATTATACCGAATTTAGTATTTGAAGATGGAAATCTTTGCGGTACGCTCTTTCCATGAATGATTTATTTAGTGCCGCTGATGATAGCGAGAATAAAAAAGAAAAGACAAAGCCTCAAATAGGATCAAACATTCCTGAATTGAGCGTGTCGGACTTGGCCGGATCTTTAAAACGTACGTTAGAAGAAACATACGGACGCATACGCGTACGCGGCGAATTAGCAGGCTTAAAATTAGCTGGATCTGGGCATCTATACGGTGATATCAAGGACGCTGATGCCAATATCAACATAATTTGTTGGAAAGGTACCATGTCTAAAATGGCGTTAAAACCTGAAGAAGGCATGGACGTGCTTATTACTGGTAAAGTTTCAAGCTACGCCAAAAGTTCACGCTACCAAATTATTATCGAAAAGATGGAATTGGCGGGCGAAGGCGCACTGCTAAAAATGCTGGAAGAGCGCAAAAAGAAATTAGCCGCTGAAGGGCTTTTTGACCCATCGATTAAAAAACAACTGCCTTTCTTACCGCAGCGAATTGGCGTTGTAACATCTCCAACGGGGGCCGTAATACAAGATATTTTGCACCGCTTAAAAGATAGATTCCCCCGTCATGTTTTGCTATGGCCTGTTAAAGTACAAGGCGAAGGTGCTGCTTCTCAAATCGCACAAGCGATTGGTGGATTTAATCAATTACCTGATAACCTTAAACCTGATTTACTTATTCTGGCGCGGGGCGGCGGCTCATTAGAAGATTTAATGTGCTTTAATGAAGAAAACGTCGTGCGTGCCGTTTTTCAATCTAACATTCCAATCATCACAGCCGTGGGGCATGAAACTGATACTACCTTGGTTGATTATGCCGCAGATCTTCGGGCCCCGACACCAACCGGCGCCGCCGAAATGGCTGTACCCGTACGTCTTAATTTAATCTCTCAAATCCAAGATAATTTTCAACGCTTATTACAGGCGTCAAAACGCATTATTGGAGATCGTCAAAACTCTCTAGAAACACAAAAAGCAAAGCTGGGTACGCCTAGCCATCTATTAGAAACCAAAGCCCAAACCCTTGATATTCTTAGTGAAAAGTTAGGTGGTAGTTTAAGGGCAAATATATCAGAGAAAAAATCTGTCTTGCAGAGCGTTGCTTCAAAAATTTACAACCCAACACAATCTGTAGATCAGAAATCACAAACATTAATATATTTGCATGATAGGCTTATCAAAATACTACCTCGTGCGCTTTTATCAAAACATGATCAGTTAAATGGTTTAAGCCGTATGCTTGAAAGCCTCTCTCATAAATCAGTATTAAAACGTGGATTTACCCTCATTAAAGATAAAAATGGGCAGTTAATAAGAAAATCATCTGATTTTTACGACAAACAGCTTGTAAGTGTAGAATTTGCAGAAAATGATAAGGCAAATATCACGATTAATACCCAAAAAACATCATAAATGACCATTTTTACTGGTATAATAATTAATTAAAGATTAATGTGAGGTTATTATGCGTATATCCTTAAGAGAATTATTAGATAAGCTTGGGGTTGGCTATATTTTAGCCGCCTATGACAGCTGTCCATGGTCTGCCTATGATGATGAAAAGGGTATTAGTTGCAATGCAGAAGTGCGTATGGATGCCGATGGCATTGAATTGGAAACAGAATTACTTTTTATGCGCGATGAACCGCAAGGTGATGAAAAACCAGTTGAGCGTATTTACTTTCTAAAAGCTATTCCTGCCAATGGTGGACAGTGGGATGTGAAAGAAGTTTTAATTAAAGGCGAAGGAAATACCAATGATACTTATGCCTTTGAAGAAAAATCGGTCGATTTCTTTAATGCCTGCGTACAAGAACTCAAAATGGATAAAATACCTGATATTGATGCGCTTTTAGAAAAATACATGAAAAATAACGAGCGTTTCGGCAAAAAAGGTGGCAGCGGCGGAAACAAAGCCCCTAAAATAAAACCTGCAGCAGTTATGGGCATGAAATCAAAAATGTAATTAGTACATATTCTCTGCAACGACTATCCCATATTGATCTGCAATTTTTGCTAAACCACCTTTAATAGTTTCTCCAATTGCAACAAAGATCCATTCTGCGCCTACACGCTCTAGATGACCAATCACCAATCCTTCATGATCGTTTAATTCCTCATCTAATTCATATCGAAATATTTCATGCCCTGTATTTTGGCTCATAATACGACAATAAACATTTTTCACCATTGAGAAATTATGGTTTTTAAATTCTTCATCATATATAGACAAAACAACAACGATCTTAACAACCTCATAAGACAAAGATGATAAATCAATAGTGATAACTTCGTCATCACCATCCCCTGCGCCTGTTCGGTTATCGCCTTTATGAAGTACTGAGGCGTCATCATTTTTTAAGTTGTTATAAAAAACAAAATCTTCGTCAATGCGGGTTTTTTCATTTTTGTCGAGTAGGAACAAACTTGCATCCAGATCAAGAGGGTCTTGATCAAACGCTCGTAAATCCCAACCAACACCAATTGTAATACTTTGTAAAGTTGGGTCTTTGAGAGTTAAATTAATTTCTTGCGCCCGCTTTATTTTATTGCGTGGCTCATCCGCATGTATGATATCAGGAATTTCTGCCAAAACATTTTTGGGTGTGTAATCAAGTGGATCACGATCTTCATCGTCAATATCATCAACCATTATTATTTTCCTTTAAAATTATCATTTAATTCCATCAGCCAGCGACAGCTAATATATCATCTTTAAAGTATAGCGCATAAATAAGGCCAATATAAAATACATACCCAAGAACGAATATTCCACCCGTAACTTTACCGATAGATTTTTTGAATAATAAAATAGCCGCAAATAAAACCGCCACCCCTAACATAACCCAAACATCTAAAGTAATTACTTGCGATGCAATAGCATCACTGGGGATAGCTTTAACAGATGCTATAACACCTAATATCATCAAAATGTTAAAAACATTGGAGCCTAAAATGTTACCGATAACAATATCAGATTGGCGTTTTGCAGCAGCAATTATACAGGTAGAAAGCTCTGGCAACGATGTCCCTAAGGCAATAACACTTAAACCAATTACATCTTCAGGAACACCAATAATAGTAGCGCTTACTTTCGCACCACGCACCAAAAATTCAGCACCACCAGAAATAGCAGCAAGGCCGAGTATAAGAAAAATTATACCATGAAAAATATTTTTATATTCAACCGATTCTATTTTCTCAACTTCAATTTTTCCTTTTGATGCCATCACATATTGCCACGCAACGTATAAAAGCAAAAAGATTATCATCGCCCCTCCAGCCATTTGACTAATGGATCCTTGGAGCATAAGAAAAACCATAAGTATACTTGTGACTAACATCATAGTAATGTCACGCAGTAGTGCCCGTGGAACAGCAACCAATGTTGCAAAAAATGCCGTAACACCAATGACTAATAAAATATTTGCAATGTTTGAGCCTATAACATTTCCAATTGCAATACCTGGTGAACCCGCCATGTGTGCATTTAAAGAAACAAGTAATTCAGGTAAAGACGTTCCGAATGCAACAATAGTAAACCCAATAACCAAAGGCGATACACCCAAACGTTGCGCAATAAAAACGGCAGCCTCAATTGTCCAATCCCCTCCTTTGAAAAGAAGATACATCCCAAGGCCTAATGCCCCGATGGATAAGATCAAAAGTTCTGTTTCTGTGTAAATCATAATTTTTTATTACCTATTTATTACTTTGTTAAAGAAGATTATCGCGTTTGTTTTTGACCTTCATCCCATTCCAAACCAAATCCAAATGCACGATCCATTTCAGCATGACCAGGAAAATATTCTAAATGATTGGTCATCTTAATACCGCTACGAATGTTTTCTATACTAGCCACAGCACATAATGCAAGCTCTTCACGTTTTGCATGTAAGCTAACAATCATAGGTTTTTCGTTAGGAACACGTACTTGAATTTGTGGCTTTACCGCTTGCCAATTGCTCGCACCACTATAAATATAAATATAGATTACAATCTTTTTAATTTCATCCCAACGGGCCCCGTTGACCGTAATTAATTCGTCTTCACCTTTTGCATCTCCTGTACGCTCATCTCCAGATAGAAAGATAAAAGGTGCTTTGTCTAAATCACCATAATTATTGCCAAAAGCTTGTATTGCGCCTCGTTTACCATCTTTTAACTCATAAAGACAGCCAATGTCTAAATCGACACCTTTTGTCTTTTTAAGCGTTTTTTTCTCTCCTAAAAGCTTATCTAAAAATCCACCTTTTTGTTTCTTTACTTCCATTTCAACATTGTCCCACGCCACACCAATTTCAAAATTAGGTAAGCCCCCTTTGGGTGGATTAACAATTGATGTATCGCCTGGCTCAGATAAAAAAGATCCTTGCTGATCTTCATCGTAAGGACTGATAAAACCAGAGGCCCCCAAAGATTTATTATGAGTAGAGAATGTCGCACGCGATTTCGTTGCATCGATAATTGAGCTTCTTGAAGATGGGTCACTGGTCATACTAAATGTCGCTTTTTAAGGTATTATGTCATGTTAGGTTTATTTTATGCATTTGAGCATTTAACTTTGCCCCACTATATGCTAAATCTGCGCAAGAACAAAAATTATAATGATTAAATAAGGATTTAAATACCATGGCGTCATATCAATATTCATACGTTATGAAAGACCTAACCAAAAGTTGGCCGGGTGGAAAAACTGTATTGGAAAATATTACCTTAAGCTTTTTGCCTGGTGCAAAAATTGGGGTTTTGGGGCCAAATGGTGCGGGTAAATCGACATTAATGAAAATTATTGCTGGTATTGATAAAGAATTTCAAGGAGAGGCATGGGCTGCGGAAGGTGTACGTATTGGGTATCTGGCACAAGAACCTGAATTAGACACAAATAAAACCGTTTTTGAGAATATTATGGATGGTATGGGCGAAACGAAGGAAATGATTGACCGTTTTAACGCCATTGGAGGCGAAATGGGTGATCCTGATGCCGATATGGACGCCCTTATGACTGAAATGGGTGATTTACAAGGTAAAATTGATGCTGTTGATGGTTGGAATTTAGAACGTACTATCGAAATGGCTATGGAAGCATTAAGGTGTCCCCCAAAAGATTCTGGCGTTGAGAATTTATCTGGCGGCGAAAGACGACGCGTAGCCTTATGCAGATTATTATTAGAAAAACCAGATATTCTTCTTCTTGACGAACCAACAAACCATTTGGATGCCGAAAGCGTCGCATGGCTACAAAGATATCTTGATGATTACACAGGTACAGTTATCATGGTTACTCACGATCGCTACTTCCTCGATAATGTTACAGGTTGGATCCTTGAAATTGCACATGGTCGCGGTATTCCTTACGAAGGTAATTACTCAGCTTATCTCGAAGCCAAAGCAAAACGCATGGCTTTGGAAAGCAAGCAAGAAGACGCCCGTCAAAAAACTTTATCGCGCGAATTAGAATGGATTCGCCAAGGGGCAAAAGCGCGCCAATCAAAGTCCAAAGCACGTATTGCCGCTTATGATCAAATGTTAGCCGAGTCAGAAAAGCTAGATCGTCGCAGCGCACAAATAGTTATTCCAACGCCGCCTCGCCTTGGTGATTTGGTCATAGAAGCGAAAAATATCTCAAAATCTTTTGGAGATCGTCTTCTTATTGATAACTTGTCTTTTAAATTACCTCCTGGCGGTATTGTTGGTATTATTGGACCTAACGGTGCAGGTAAAACGACGTTATTTAAAATGATCACAGGATCAGAAACACCTGACTCTGGAGAATTCAATGTCGGGGACACCGTAAAACTAGGCTATGTGGACCAAAGTCGTGATTCACTTGATCCCAATCACAATGTTTGGGAGGCTATCTCCGAAGGCAATGACATTTTGAACCTTGGAAAGATTGAAATGCAATCTCGTGCCTATGTTTCAGCCTTTAATTTCAGAGGGCCTGATCAACAGAAAAAAGTTGGGAAACTATCTGGAGGGGAGCGTAACCGAGTGCATTTGGCCAGAATGTTGAAAAAAGAAGCTAATGTTTTACTCCTTGATGAGCCAACAAACGACTTAGATACCGAAACATTAGCCGCATTAGAAGAAGCGATTGAAAACTTCCCTGGCTGTGCCGTTGTGATTTCTCACGATCGTTCATTTTTGGATCGTTTAGCAACCCATATCCTTGCTTATGAAGGAAATTCTGAAGTGGTCTGGTTTGAAGGCAATTATGAAGAATATGAAGCCGATCGCAAGCGTAGGCTGGGCCAAGATGCCAATGCGCCACAGCGGGTAAAGTATAAACCATTAAAAAAAGCAGGTTAAGAGCTACATATATTCATAAACAGCTGAAAAAGCTTGTTTTCTCTTATCTTTTTAAGAAAATCGATTATACTATTAATCAATAATTTATCTTATGTCCTGTAAGGTAAAACTCTTTATGTCACAATTTTGCCTCAAATTGGCATTGTCTTTCTTTTATATGATAGAATTCATAATGGAGTAAGTCTGCCATTAAGCAAAAAGGCAAAAGAACCATTATTTATACAAGAATGTGTAGGGATGATAGCGGAGAAAAAACTGAAAAACGTTGATCGAGTAATAAAACAGCCAAAAAAGCGTGGTGTTTTTAGCTATCTTTTTATGCCCGCAATTATTCCGCAGGCAAAAGAATTGAGCCGTGGTGGATTTGGTTTTCTTGCTTATTTAATTGCATATATTTATCAAGGCGTTCGTATTTTACCAAGAAATCATCCTTATGTGAACGCCAATAATATTGGGCAATATGGTTTGCGTGATGTAATTACAGTTGCCGCCAATAATGTTAAATTTTCAAAAAATAACATTGACCAAATTATTATTTTTTTTGCAGTCTTATCTGGCGTTATTATTATGGCGCTACAATTTATCTCTTTTATTATTCTACTATTCTCTGGTGAAGCTTTTGCACAAACAATTCCAGAAATAGGACTTTTTGGTACAGCCTTCCCTGACACAGATATTGCTTTTTTCATGCTTCGTGAAGTCTTTGGCATCCCTGATTTATTTGGAACTTTAGAAGGCGGTATCACTGGATTTCATACAGGTCTGCATTTTCTTTTCAACTTTTATAATCTTGCGCTTTTAATTGTTGCTGTTCTTGTTTTCTTATATTATGTGATTGTTGTTGTCGCAGAAACGGCATCAACGGGAACACCTTTTGGTCAGCGTTTCAGCCATATATATGCCCCCCTTAGGTTGGTTATTGCCATTGGACTTTTGGTGCCATTGAATTATGGGTTTAATGGAGCACAGTATATAACATTATATGCTGCAAAATTGGGTTCAGGATTTGCAACAACAGGATGGACTGTCTTTAACGATTCACTAGACGGAAATCCACTTGGGGCAGAGAACTCAACTCTCATTTCGCCTGTAAAATCTCCTGATATAAATGGCCTTGTCGAGTTTATGGCGACCGTTAACGCATGTCGTGCTGGTTACGCAACATTTGACGGCGAATCAATTGAGGGACGCGTCATTTTCACCGATAGTAATGGAGCTGTTGAACGCATACCTTTTACTTATGATGCATACTATGCGTTATCAAATAAAAATAATTCAGACGCAATCGTGATTCAATTTGGTAATTATAATAATGAGACGCCGCCAAAATGGACACCACATTGTGGTGAAGTAACTATTCCAATAAATGTTCCTATGGGCGAAGGAAATCTTGGCCCTAATGGAGGAATATCTTTTAACCCTGGTGAGATGGGATTTCTTCAGGGAGTATATTTTAGTTTTATCTTATCATTATGGGAGGATGAAGATTTAATTGAAATAGGACAAAATTTTGCTAATTATTACGATAGAAATGCTATTGCATATGAAAAGCCACAACCTTCTTTCCAAACCGAGGTAATTAGTGAGCATCGCACAAATATAGAAAATCAAATACTCGCCCATTATATCGCCGCTGCTAGCGAAGCTGAATTTGATATTCGCGAGGAAACACGTCAACGCGGTTGGGGTGGAGCAGGTATTTGGTATAATCGCATCGCTCAAATTAATGGTGGCTACACAGTGGCTACTCTAGATGTTCCCGACATCTCTGCTTTTCCAATTGTCATGGAGAATGTGAGAGAGCAAAAAGAAAATGCTGATGGGGCATTTGAAGCTTGTAAAGCATTTAACCCTAATTTAGCCGATAATAATGATGTCGACTTAAATGGTTATGATATGAAATACGCAAAAATAATGGATGATTCTTATCAATATTGGACATGCGATAATACCTTTACTACGCGTAACTTTATTATTGATGCTATTTCAGCCGTCTTTGGATTAGAAGGATTAATTAACATACGCGATACAATAACGGGTCCAGATGGCGAAATTGTTCAAATCCACCCACTTGCAAAATTATCAGCATTAGGAAAAGGTCTAGTTGAAAGCGCCGTTAGTAGTATTGGAATGGGCGTTGCTGCCTCTGGCGTTGGTGGACTCTTAAGTGGTCTAGGGTATCAAGCAGGAGGTCAAGCGTTTATAGCCGCCAGTTCAATGTTTGTCTCTATCGGTGTTGTTGGCTTATCCATCGGTTTTATTACGTTTTATATTTTACCATTTTTGCCTTTTATTTATTTTTTCTTTGCCGTAGGCGGATGGGTTAAAGGAATATTTGAAGCAATGGTTGGTGCGCCACTGTGGGCTCTTGCCCATTTAAGAATTGATGGGGAGGGCATCCCTGGAAAAATGGCGATGAACGGATATTTTCTTATCTTTGAAATATTTTTGCGCCCTATTTTAATAGTATTTGGATTGATTGGAGGTATGGCAACATTCTCTATCATGGCCACTATATTAAATGAGGTTTTTGATCTTGTTGTTTTAAATACTGCAAATGTAAATTTAGACGGCGACGAAGCAGCCTTCAGCCGTCATACAATTGATGTTTTCTTTTTTACAATTATGTACGCGATTATTCTTTATATGATGGCTATGGCTTCGTTTAAAATGATTAACATGGTGCCAAACTCAATTATCCGCTGGTTGGGGCAAAGTATTTCATCCTTTAATGATAATGCCGAAGACCCAGCTGGAAGCTTAACGACTTATGCCGCCTTAGGTGGTAACCAAATTGGTGGAAAACTTGCGGGCGGCATGACACAAGGAGCACAAGGAATAGGCTCCCTTGGTGGTGGTTTCGGTAGATTCATGGGGTTTGGTAATCAAAACCCACCAGGAGGATAAACACAGGATATGGTAAAAACAAAAACAATCTTAGCCTATAGTTTGTTGCCGCAAATACGGCCACGCATTAGCGACTTTTTATCCGCTGGATTTTCAAACCTTGCAAGCTTTATGGCTGTGGTTTACCAAAGCGTTCGACTATTACCTAATAATCATCCTTATTTACAACCCAACATGTCGGGTAAATACGGCGTTTTGGATGTTTTAAGAGAAGCATCATCAAATCTAAAATTTACCACACGTAATATTGATCAAGTTATTGTATTTTTTGCGTTACTAATTGGAATGGCTCTACTTGCAGTCCAGGCAGTATTACTGCTGACATCATTAATGGTAAGTAGTGCTTCAGCCGCTGGCCTGCCTGCTGGCATAGGTGAGTTTTTTGTTACGGAAGATCGCGGTGAGGACTTGGCCCTGCGCATGCTAGATGCGGTCTTTGGCGTACCTGAAATTTTTGGTACAAATCAGGCAACGGGCACCGCTTTTCATACTGCCTTACAAGAGCTTTTCCAATTTTATAGTATAGGCCTACTTGTTATTGCAGCCATTATTTTGGCTTATTATATATTTGCTATTTTGGCAGAAACAGCACAAACGGGCACACCCTTCGGCAGAAGATACAATCATGCGTGGGCGCCTGTTCGTCTTGTTGTTGCTATTGGTCTTTTGGTTCCCATCGGCTCTGGTTTAAATGCTGCGCAATGGATCACATTATATTCGGCGAAATACGGTTCCGCTTTTGCTACCAATGGCTGGATTCAATTCAATAATACAATGGCGGACACTCTTGTAGCGGGCGATGAATTAATTGCTGTGCCAAATACACCCGCTTTAAACGATGTTGTTGCATTTATGTATATTGCCCACGCATGTAAAGCCGCTTATATCGAAGCTGACCCAACTATTGGAAACAATATTAATGGGTGGATTATTAGTCCTGATAATACACAAGATCCTTTAAATATTGAACAAATAAACACGCCATGGTCAACCGCGGCCGTGAGTAAAATGGAAAGAATTCATGTTAGATTCGGCGTAAGAAATGATGTTTACAGTAATGAAACATCCAATGTGTACCCATTTTGTGGTGAAATCGTTATCACAAACAACGTTCCTGCCGAAGAAATAGGACAAGACTCTAGTGGCAATAATATTGTATCTGCAGTTCAAATTATGACATGGAGATATTATGCTCTGGTCCAAGGTCTGTGGGAAGAAAATAGAGCTAATATGGGAGCCCCCCTAAATGAATCTGCGCGAGAATTTGTTATTTCGCGCATGATAAGTGAAGCAGTTTCAGACCCAGATCAAGGGTTTAAAACAGAAAGAAATAATGCTGCTGTAGATTTTATTACTGACGGAATTGGGTTTGCCGCCGATAGCTTAAAAGAATCTTATGAGGTAGACGATAGAATAACGACTCATGGATGGGGAGGCGCAGGTATTTGGTACAATCAAATTGCAGCGGCCAATGGTGTTTTAACCGATGCAATTATGACGAAACCTGTCGTTAGCATGTACCCCTCTGTCATGGAATATACTTGTAAAAAAAATAAACAAGAAAACACTAATACATCACAAACTGAATGTTTTGACCCACGTCTTTCAAAAGGAAAAGAAGCTGTTTTTAAAACGGAGAAAGACAGACAAATTTCCGCCGCCCTCAGCAGTGCCTTTAATTTCTGGTACGAAGAAATCGATAGCGTATCAGGTAATATTATTATTGATACAATCAATGCCCTATTGGGAACGCAAGGTATCTTTGATATGTGCCGTAATGCGGACATTCATCCCCTTGCCCAACTTTCTGCAACAGGAAAAGGCTTGATGCAAGCAGCCATAAGTAATCTTGCAATTGCTAGTGGAACTGGTGTTTTAGGCATGTTGAATATATATAACACTGGACCCGCTCTACTAGCCGCCTCTAAAATGTTGGTTTCCTTTGCCAGTATCGGAATATTGATAGGCTTTATCTTATTCTATGTTATTCCGTTTATGCCATTCCTCTATTTCTTTTTTGCCGTTGGTGGCTGGGTCAAAGGTTTGTTTGAAGCTATGGTGGGCGTACCCTTATGGGCCCTTGCTCACTTAAGAATCGATGGGCAAGGCTTAGCAGGGGATGCAGCCATTAATGGATATTTTTTAATATTTGAAATCTTTATTCGTCCTATTCTAATTATTTTTGGATTATTAGCCTCATTTATTATTTTTGCTGCAATGGTAAAAGTTTTGAACGAAATATTTTCGTTGGTCGTGTCTAACCTCGCAGGTTTTAGCACTGCGAATGCGTCACAATGTGGTGTAGCCTTTGAAGGATCATCAGGCGCGCCAACCGGTAGCATTGATTACCTGCGTGGACCAGTCGACGAATTCTTTTTTACCGTTGTTTACGCCATTCTCGTTTATATGATTGGTATGGCTTCCTTTAAATTAATCGACCGTATTCCAAACCAAATATTAAGATGGATGGGCGCGGGGGTTTCCACCTTTAATGATGATGCAAGTGAACCTGCAGAAGGCTTAGTTTCTAAACTTGCTGTTGGTGGTGGTATCGTCGGCGGTCAATTACAACAAGCTGGGCAAGCAGGTGCGCAAGCTGCTGGAGGATTTGGATCTCTCGCATCTAAATTTGTCAGAGGCGAATAACCAAGAAAAGTTAAATTTATTATATGGCTATATCGAAAAAACAGATATTAAAGACAACCTTGTTACCTGGCATATGGCCACGTACAAAAAATTTACTTGGATCTGGCTTTGAATTTTTAGCGTATCTAATAGCCGTTGTTTACAATACTGTTAGAATTCTTCCCAATGATCATAAGTATCTTAAGCCTAGTAATATAGGAACCTTTTCTGTCAGAGATGCCATTAGTGCAGCTGCCAACAATATTGAAATAAAAATAAAAAATACTGATCAGATTATTATATTTTTCAGCATCATTGCCGCGATGATTATTTTGGTTGTACAATTTGTTCTTCTTATTGCTGTTGCCATTATTCCAAATGCATTCGCACAAGAAATGCCATCATCAATATTAGGTTTTTTTGAAACACCCAACCCAAGTGAAGATATTGCATTTCGTATGCTTGATCTTGTTTTTGGTATCCCAGACTTTTTCGGTTCAAAAGAAGAAACAGCAACATCTTTTCATACTGCGCTTCATGGTTTACTTGAATTTTATAGTCACAGTATGTTAGTTGTCGCAACGATCATCATCGTGTATTTGATTGTCGCAATTGTGGCCGAAACTGCACAATCGGGCATCCCCTTTGGTCAAAGATTCAATAAAACATGGGCCCCTGTAAGACTAATTTTATTTTTTGGCTTGTTAATTCCAATCTCCAACGGCCTGAACGGAGCGCAATATATAACATTCTTATCAGCAAAATTAGGCTCAGGATTGGCTTCAACTGGATGGATTTTGTTCAATGAAAAAATTAATGAAGCGTCGGAAACATTAACAGGTCGCACCGAACAGAATGTAGCCTACCCCGAAGCCCCAGAATTTACTGGCCTGCCTGCTTATATGATGGTCGCAAAGACCTGCCAACTAGCATACGCTAAAAGCTATGATGGAGGAGTAGATGGCCTATTCAACACTTATTGGGACCCAACAGGTGATAGCACAGGCGTGAAAGCATGGGCTGTTATTGAAACAGAAACAGGACATAGTGCCGAACTTATGACTGGCGATGGAGCATCTTTTCAGGATTTATCAGCGCGTTCAAAAGGTGGAGATATACGTATTGTTTTTGGGGTACGAGACCCCGAAAACGAAAAAAATCTCCCTGGTAATATTTATCCAGCCTGTGGAGAGGTCATCCTAAGAGTAACCGATGTCAGTGAACCTGGAGCCGCAGTCATCAATAGCGGATATTATCAATTAGTTCACGACATGTGGGGAGGCAATAGCGAAGCCGATGCAGAAGGCAATACAGATAATGGCTTGAATAATCTTCATCTATATGCCCAAAGTTATGTCGACCGTGGCCTTACAATTGAACGCAACTCCGAAGGTCCGATGCCGCCTGATGATTATCCAAATATTTGGGAAATTTATCTCAAAGAATATATGGAAGGTGGCGACGATAGTGACGGCCTCATTAACCAAGCTGTTGAAGCACAAATTGCTGCTGGAGATTGGGAAATGCCAGATTCAATACGTAACCTCGGATGGGGAGGTGCAGGTATCTGGTACAATAAAATTGCACAACAAAATGGTGCCTTGGCGAGCGCTATACAACAAATTCCCATACAATATCTTTACCCTAGTGTCATGGAGCGTGTGGCAAAAATAAAACAACAAACAGGTACAAACCCGAACATTAATGAACGCTTTAATCCTGCCTTTAACGATGAGGGGGGTACTGTTGATCATGAAATCCCTATCGAGGATGAAATCGCATTAACTCTAAATGATGTTTACACATTTTGGCAAAGCTCTGAATCACAAGCGCAAGAGCTTTCAGGGAATTTTATAATTGATACAATTAATTTACTCTTGGGCACCGAAGGACTTTTTGAAATTTGTCGCAATACTGATATTCACCCTCTTGCCCAATTATCAGTTTTAGGAAAATCTTTATTAGACCGATCAATACAGTCATTTGCGATTGGTGGGGCATTAGGTGTCTTATCCGCGATCCCTAGCCCGTTTGGGGAAGGCTTGGCATCAATGGGTAAAATGTTTTCTACCTTTGCTGGTGTAGGACTTTTAGTAGGTTTTGTTTTGTTTTATGTTCTACCATTTCTTCCATTTTTATATTTTTTCTTTGCCGTTGGGAATTGGGTAAAAGGAATTTTTGAAGCTATTGTTGCAATGCCTTTGTGGGCATTGGCACATTTAAGAATAGATGGGGAAGGAATTGTTGGTGATGCCGCAATAGGTGGATATTACCTTATCTTTGAAATATTTATCCGGCCCATCTTAATTGTATTTGGCCTTTTGGCTGCGGTTACGATATTTGCCGCGATGGTAAAAGTTTTAAACGAAACATTTTATCTTGTGATATCAAACCTTTCTGGACATGACCCAAAAGGCAGTGATTTATGCTTTCAACAACCAGGGCAAACAGAGGGGCAAACTGCAATATCTGAAGCAGGACGCGCAGAATTAAAAGACGCTTATCGTGGACCTGTAGACGAATTTTTCTACACAATAGTTTATACTATTTTAGTTTATATGATTGGCACAGCCTGCTTTAAATTAATTGATAGAATTCCTAACGATATCTTGCGCTGGATTAATGCAGAGATCCCTAGCTTTAATGACGGGGCAGGAGATTCTGCTGCTGGTCTCATGAAATATGTAACGATAGGGGCGGAGCGTTTCGGCGGCTCAATCGGTAGCAGCCTAGAGGGCGTAGGTGGCGGTGTGAAGCAATCCATACAACAATTCATGCAGTCACGATGAACAGCCTTATTGTCTAATCCTGAGAAAAAATACCCGCTTTTTAGCGGGTATAAATTACGAAATATATGAGAGTTATTATTTCTTAAGGTGGTCGATTAAGACTTGAATATTGCCACCGCCTCGTTGTATCACACTTGAAAAATCAGACCTCTGCGTTAACGACATACTGACCCCTTCAATAATTACATCAATTACTTTCATCGATCCGTTCTTATCTCTTACACGCCAATCAACTTGTACCTTTGACCCAGAAGGCGGAACAATATAAGACGTCACTAAAAAATCTTGTTTGCCCGTGTCCCGAGCTGATACAACATTAAAATTTTGCCCGTTATAATCGTTAAAACGGGAAGAATAAACACGTACAATCATATTTTCAAAAAGCTTTAGATATTCATTTTGTTGCGCGGGTGTCGCTACACGCCAATTCTTGCCCAATGCGAAACGTCCGATCGTGCCCATATCAAAATTCTTTTGCAACAGCACACGAAACTTTGCCTGTTTTTGCACTGAACTAAGACTTTCATCTTCAAGAAAAGAAATGGCATCTTTACCCATTTTATCAATAAAAGACTTTGCTTTATCTCCATCATTAGCTGATGCAATAGTTGATGAAAAAATAAAAATTACAGCCGCCAATAAAGGCATAATATTTCTCTTTGCAAAATAATGCATAGTGGCTCCTAAGTTATTATTACTGATCTTATCATGACTTAAAATTAAGGCTTAAAAACGGCTTCTATCCTAAAAATCGTCATAATTGGGTATATTAGCATCTGCACCATTTGCAGCACGGTCATTAATTAACGCCTGACGATTTTGATAATATGCACTTCGTATAGCAGCGTAATAATCAAAAGAATTACTTCTCAAATCATTAATGACATCAATTAGCTCTTCACGTTTAGAAATAACATTAGCGCCAACACGTGTGTAATGAATATGTTCTTCATCAATATTAAACAAATACATTCTTAATGGGTCTGCATAGCTATCGACTAAACGCCCTGTTGCATCTCGTAAGTTTGAAGGGCCTAGTAATGGGATGACAACATACATACCATCACCCAGACCCCATTTGGCCAATGTTTGACCAAAATCTTCTTGCTCATGCGGAATACCGCCTTGCTCGGCCAAATCTAAAATACCACCAAACCCTGCAAGAGTATTAATTACAACGCGCGCAGTTGCATTACCCGCCCCTTTAATATCACCTTGTAATAATTGATTACCGATCACAACGGGGCTATTTAAATTAAGAAGAAAATTTGAAACCGCTTGTCTCCAAGCTGGGATTGTGACAGCACGATATCCTTTTGCAATAGGCTCAAGAATAACTTTATCAGCAACATTATTCGCTTTAAAAGTGACCCTATTAACCTCTTCCAAAGGATCATGAATGCCTAGGGCTATTTCTTCGTCAGAACGATTATTTGAACAAGAAACCAAAATAATCGAAGCTATTGTAAGTGTAACCAAAGACACTGATTTCTGTAGGGTAATATTAGTCATTATTTATATCCATTTTTGTGTGCTGATTTATCAAACGCTTTAAATTAACACATTGATTTTGCCTGTTATTTTAAAAACCGTAAAGCTTTTCTATTAATTACTACCGTAAACAGACTTTAAGTGGTTGAAATTTAGCGAATATCTATGAAAAATCAACTAAATTTTACATGTTTACTTTTGATCTAACCATCTTCAAGGCTCATCAACGTGCCAATACCAAGTAAAAAAGTGATAATAGCCGGAAACCAAGCGGCAACAAATAAAGGGATTTGCGCCGATGCCCCTAAAGCTTGTAAAAAATTAGATGAAAAGAAAACAATAAACCCAATTCCCACCCCCGCTAAAATAATCACAAAAGAACCACTATTACGAGGGGGTCTTAAAGAAACCGTTGCTGCCAACAGAATCATTGACATAAACAAAAGCGGCTGGGCCAAAAGGGACTGAAAATAAATTTTTAATGGGCGAGCATTAAAACCTGTTTTTTCTAATGTGTGAATATAAGATCTAAAATCCCAGAACGAAATGGTATCCGCAGACGAAAATCTTTTTTCTAACTGCGCTATAGTCACCTTTGTTGGCAACATTGCGTTGCTGAGATTTTCAGGAGGATTTCCTGGGGAGTTTAGGACAGCGTCTGTAAACGCCCAATTTTGATTGGATAAAATCGCTGTTTTTGCATCAATTCGTTTTATAAAATTATCCTGCGCATCCATTATAAAAACGGTCAAATCTTTTAATTGCCACTGGGGTAATTCAATTGATTTAGCATGTAAAATTGCCGTCCCTTTATTATAATCTTGGCGCAACCATAACCCTTGGCTAGATAAGCTAATTGGATCGTTACCCTCTTCTAAAAATTGATATTCTAAAGTTTCATAACGGCTCAATAGCATAACACTTAAAGGATTGATAATTGTGATTTTTACAACCCCAATCAAAAACGCCGCCACCAATATAGGTACAATAAATTGCCAAACTGATAATCCTGCAGCGCGTAAAATCAACAGCTCATAACGCTTTGTAAGCATCCAAAAAGTAAAGATAGCCGAAAACAAAACAGCAAAAGTAAAAAGTTGTTGCCCCACTTCTGGCAGTTTAAAAAATCCTAACAAGAATACAGTACCCAAAGAAATTTCATCCTCTTTGGCGGCGCGCCTCAATAACTCAACAACTTCAAACATATAAATCAATGCCAAAAGCGCCACAAACATAATTAAAAAATTAACAATAAATCTTTTAAATAAATATAAATTCAGCGTTGAAAAAACCGATGCAAACATTATTTTAACTATTCCTTTTTTGGGCAACTGTTAAAATTTTACGGCGTAAATCTTCACCCCACAGACTCAAAACAAAAAGTGCGAAAATCAAAGGTAAGAAAATAATCACATATAATAAAATTAATCCGTAGTTCGTTACTCCCGCCAAATTGAATACAGACAAATAAAGGCTCTGTAATATTATTGTTGCCGTTACTGCAAAAATAATCCTTCCCGATTGTCCACGCCTGCTGATAGGTCCCAATAATAAAAAACATAAAGACAATGCGCTAAATGTCATCGCCAAAAAAGGGCCTATAATACGCTGGTGCGCTTCAATACGAAATTCATTCATATTCTGTACGTCCCGTTCGTTATTTAAGTCAGGATGCAATAACTCCCAAAACGTACGCTCACTAGATTTTTGATATCGCGCTTGCATTTCCTCACTTTCTGGCAAATCAATGGCGTATCTATCAAAATCTAAACGATTAAGCGCGCCTGTCTTTGGATTAATATCCTGCTTAGAGCCATCATAAACCAAAACCTGCTGCCCCTCTTCACTTGATAAAATTACCCCTCGCTTGGCTAAGACTGTGTTGGGCAAATCATTTTCAGGGCGACTATCATGAATAAGCAACCCTTCAAGCTCCCCTTGTGCATTTCGGTTGCGGATATAAACTGTCAAATGATTCCCAATATTATTAAATACTCCTTCACGGAAAATTAATGTTGAATATTGCGTTTTAATCACTTGGCGCATTTTATTCATGCTGCTGAGCGACGTCGGAGCCAGCCAGGTTGAAATGAAAATTAACAATAAAGTTAGTCCAAATGATAAAATCAAAGCAGGCCTCGCCAATTTAAAAGGCGATACCCCCGCTGCCCGTAATATAATTATTTCGCTATCACTATTCATGCGGTGATAAATAAAAATTGTGCCTATCATGCCCGCAATGGGCAAAATCACTTCAAAGAAACGAGGGAGCGCTAAAAAAGCTAAGCTCCAGAAGGCAAGACTTGAGGCGCCAGATTCAAAAATTAACTCTAAAAATTTTAATGACTGCGTTAACAAAATAATGGCTGCTAGAACAATCGCGACAAAAGCTGTAGCAATACCTAAGTTTTTAAATACATACCGATCAAATAAAAATGCTTGAAACATTAAAGTTTTCCAAAAAACGAGTAGCCGTTGCACCAAAAAACATTATATTAAGGTGTGTTACTCTTAATTAAAACCAGAAAGAACAAAATATGTCCTTAAAAATTTCTTTTCAGAAAACTGACGATAATAATGCCGATACTATAGTAATAGGTATTTATAAAGATAACACCCTTAGCGACGCGGCAGAATTAATGGATAACGACCTAGAAGGGCTTGTAACGCATGCGCTTGAAAAGAATAGTCAATTTTCTGGTAAAAACGGCGAAATCTTTAGCTTTTCAACAACACAAAACAAGTTTCAACGTGTTGTGGTGCTTGGCTTAGGCAACGAAGTAGAGCTATCGCCTACTGAAATTGAAACCGCAGGCGGCAAACTTTATGACGCCCTCAAGCAAAATGGCGCCAAAATCGTTAATATCCGAATGAGCCGCAGTGGCGATTCAGACAACATCACTGCAGCAGATATAGCCGCCCATTTGGCAATAGGCATACACCTAAAATCTTATAATTTTGATAAATATAAATCTAAAAATAAAAAGACTGATAAAAAAAATACTCTCGAAAAAATTGTTCTTACGACCCATGTATCAACCGATGCAAACGCCGCTTTTAAAATACAGATGTCTATTGCTGATGGTGTTTTCCTTGCGCGTGACTTAGTGAATGAGCCGCCAAACACACTTTATCCAGAAAGCTACGTTGAGCGTTTGAAAGATGAATTAAAGCCTCTAGGTGTTGAAATCGAAATTCTTGATGAAAAGAAAATGAAGAAATTGGGTATGGGCGCTTTATTAGCTGTTGGCCAAGGTTCTATTCGCGAATCACGTGTTGCTATCATGCATTGGAATGGTGATAAAAAGACCAAAAGTACAAAACGTGCCCCTATCGCCTTTGTTGGAAAAGGTGTGACATTTGATACGGGCGGAATATCCCTCAAGCCAGGGCCAGAAATGGATCTGATGAAAATGGATATGGGCGGGTCTGCTGCGGTTGTTGGCTTAATGAAAGCCCTAGCAAGTCGCAAAGCCAAAGCCAATGTAATTGGCATTATTGGATTGGTTGAAAACATGCCCTCAGACCGTGCGTACAGACCAGGAGATATCATAACCTCGATGGCTGGCAAAACAATTGAAGTTTTAAATACAGATGCTGAAGGACGTTTGGTTTTGGCCGATGCCCTAACATATGTTCAAGAACAATATAAACCAGAAACAATAATCGATTTGGCCACTTTAACAGGGGCCATTATGGTCGGGCTTGGCTTTGAATATTGCGGGTCATTCGTCAACGATGATGATTTGTGGAACAGCATTGCCAAAGCCAGCGCCAAAACAGGTGAAAAATTCTGGCGTATGCCTCTGGACCCTGCTTATAAAAAAGAAATGGAAAGCGAAGTTGCCGATTTAAAAAACCTTGGCAATAGCCGTTATGGCGGTGCCTGTACCGCAGCAGGGTTTTTAGAACATTTTATACAAGAAGATACAAAATGGGCACATATCGATATTGCAGGAACCGCGTGGTGGAAAGCGGATAAACCAACAACGCCTAAAGGCGGAACAGGGTTTGCTGTACGTGCTTTAGATGCGCTCGTCCAAGATATGTTTGAATAAAATATATATGACTGAAATACGTTTCTATCATTTGCAAAAACAATCATTAGACCAAGCCTTACCAATGGTTTTAGAAAAATCATATGAAGCGAATTATCGCACACTTGTTGTCATGGAAAGTGAAAAAGAAGTGTCCCGCATGTCGGCATTAATATGGGCGTACAAGCCTCACTCTTTTTTACCGCATGGCTCTCAAAAAGATGGTCAAGCAGATAAGCAACCAATATGGATGAGTGATACAGAAGAAAACATCAACAAATCAAACGTTTTGATCCTATGCCAAGGCCAAACAAGCGAGAATGTAGACAAATATGATTTAGTCTGTGAAATGTTAAACGGGCATAGCGACAAAGAAATTAGTGATGCTCGCATCCGTTGGAAAAATTATCAAGACGCTGGGCACGACACAACATACTGGTTTCAAAATGAAAATGGTGGCTGGACTAAAAAAGCCTAAAGATAGCTTAGCTCGCTTCTTCGTTAACTGACATCACAACACCGCCATCGCTTTTTACAGCTTCGCTTTCAACTACTTCTGGCTGCTCTTCCAAAGGAGCTTCTGGCTCTACTTCTTCCGCCGGAGGTGCTAGTTCAGCTTGCTCTGCTGCAATAGCAGATTCACTTGGCAGTGCCTTTGGTGAGGATGATAGCGTTCTCAACCAAGCAATCATTGCAGCGCGGTCTTCTGGTTTTTTAATCCCAATATAATTCATTTTTGTACCAGGAGCATATTTCTTTGGCTTCCACAAAAATTTGTTCAAAGCTTCATATGTCCATTGTTCTTCAGCGTTTTGGTTCAAAACGCCCGAATATGCATATCCTGCGTGGCTTTGCTTTGTAATGCCAACAACATTATATAAATTGGGTCCAACCCCATTGGCACCACCATTATCAAAAGAATGACAAGCGGCGCACGCTTTGGATAATTTCTGGCCACGGGCTACGTCCGCATCGGCAATTAGAGCTAAAATTGGCTCTGGTAAGTCTGCCTTGGCAGCAACGCCGGCAACCTCAACGCCTTCAATTTTAAAGGCATTCTCTTTTAATTTATCTGCATGAACAAACTTATCGGCAATAAATCCAGCAAGCATGGCGGTAATACCTGCTACTAATATTGCTGCAAAAATTTTGTTAAACTCTATCCCACCCATGGTGCACCTATTGATTTTTATATTATTATTTACTTATATATTTAAACTATAAATATTAAGCAATAAATATACTGTTTTTTTTCGCTTTTACCACCCTTTAGCTAGGTGACAAATATGTATTTATAGGGTTTAGTATGTTTAATAATTCAAATAAACAAAAATAATGGGAATTTTATGAGTAAAACAATAGCATTTCAGGGGTTTGCTGGAGCATATCACGAACAAGCAGCCTTAGAGGTTTATCCAGATGCAAAAACTTTGCCTTGTGAAACTTTTGAAGAAACATTTAACGCAGCTATAAGCGGCAAAGCAGATTACGCCATTATTGCCATTGATAATACAATTGCAGGGCGAGTTGCCGATGTACATAGACTGCTTCCCACCAGTAAATTACAGGTGATTGGTGAGACATTTTTACCCATTCGGCATGCCTTAATTGGCTTAAAAGGTACAAAAATAGAGGATTTGACAGACGTACATAGCCATATTCACGCTTTGCCACAATGTAAAAAAATCACACAAGAGCTTCATTTAAAAGAGCACGTCCAAACAGATACAGCAGGCGCGGCCAAACGTCTAATCGAATTAAACGATAAAAGCCAATGCGCGATTGCCTCAAGCCTTGCAGCAGAAATTTATGGATTAGAGGTTCTGAAAAATAATATTCAAGATCAAGATACCAACACAACACGGTTTTTATTCTTATCAAAAGAAGGGCATGTCCCTGAATATAATAAAAAAGAAATTTATATTACCAGTTTTTTCTTTGAAGTACGCAATATACCAGCCGCTTTATATAAGGCGTTAGGCGGTTTTGCCACAAACGGCGTAAACATGACAAAATTAGAATCATACGTGAATGAAAATTTTGAAGCAGCGCAATTTTATGCAGATGTCGTAGGGCATCCAGAAGATCGCCCCCTTCAATTGGCTATGGAAGAATTGGGTTTTTTTGCCAAAGATGTTTATCCATTAGGTACATATAAAGCGCATAAATTCAGGAACAAATAAATTTCTGCCCTTGTTGACGTATTAAAACCCATGCTAGTATTTTCCCGTAATTACTAATTTAAAGATATATAGGATTTATTATGCCGTCACATTCTGAACTTGCCGCTAAATTATTACGTGACGCGGCCGCTTTTTTCAAAACTATTTCTGAGCAAAACCCACCTTTAAAAGAACAAATGGATGAAAATGCTGATGTTTTCGAAAAAGTGGCGGACTTAGTTGAAAAAGATCCGAACGGGATCATCGAAGAATAAGAAACAGCTTTTTAAAAACTAATCATATCATTGATAATAATTTGGCCAATCAACGCCAATAATAAAAAGGTAACTGTCAATATTTTATAGAATTTGCGTCTATTATTTTTTCCCAAAACTTCATAGGTAGATAGACGGTATCGATTTTTTTTGGGGTCGAAAGATTTCTTTTTGACCTCAATTCTCTCATATTTTTGAGATTGATATAACTGATTTGCCTGCTTCAGGCTCTCATCAGCGCTTGTTTCCGTGCTGACAAAACGCCATTTATTTACGCCAAACAAGTTGGCTTTATAATTTGCAAAAGCATAAATCAAATATTCATCTGCGGTTTTATGCGCCATGGGATGCCTTATTTTTTGATAACTGTTATTGAATAAAATAACTGTACGAATCTCAAGCTAATCTTATGATGAAAATATTAATAAAAAGTTAATTATAGTGCTTATAAATACTAGTTCCTCTGCCAAAAACAAAAGCATGGCTTGTGTTTGCGCATATATCAGGATAAAATTTAAATTAAGTTTTTAAACGACTTTTTCTACTCCTCTTGGAAAATCCCTCATTATAAAAAAAGTAATAACTATGGCTCGTAAATACAAAATCAAAAAAAATAAGAAAACTATTTTATCGCGACTTCTTCCCGATACGGCGCAAGCCTTTGTCGCCAGACGAATTATTGATGGTTGTGGCTTGTTTCTTCTTGTTTTAGGCTTATTTTTTCTAGGAGCTGTATTTAGCTATAGTCCAGAAGATCCGTCCTTAAACTATATTGTTAACGGTCCGGCCCCTATTGAAAATTGGTTTGGAAAAGCAGGCGCAAATAGCGCGGATCTTTTAGTTCAAACAATTGGATTCGGCTCTTTTTTGTTCGCCCTTACTTTTTTTATTTGGGGGGGAAGTATCTTAAAACGCAGACGCCTTTCACATTTTTGGTTTCGTATTATTACTGTTTTTGCCGGCCTTATTGTGATTGCAGGGTTTTTGGCATATTTACCATCAGGAGGATTGTTTGATCGCGCCTATTTAGGTGGTAGCGTCGGCCAATTATTATTACAAGGTGGCGCAGATATCTTCCATGGCTTGGGTATCGGGGCGTCCCTATTTATCACCGCATTATTGTCTTTCGTCATTGGCATGCCTTTGCTTTGCTTGGGATGGGCGATGACCAAAGGCGAATTAAAATACTTAACCGCAATGGCATGGTTTGGTGTTTCTACCGTAGTTGCATTCATTACCAACACTGCCACCCAATTTTATGATTGGGTACGCCATTATGGGGATGAAGATTACGCCCCGCACCGTACAAAAAAGAAAATTACAAAACCCCAGATCGCTATATCAGACATGGCGGAGCCTAAAAAAGCCATCATCGAAAAAACACAACCCGCTCTAGGAGAAATCGGTTCACAAAACACAGAGATCAACCCAACAAATAGTATCAAAGTGGTTACACCATCAAAAATGGAAGTTAATAAAGATGGTGCTTCACAAACTAGATTCCAATTATTTGATGGAGGTGAATGGGAACTCCCCTCTCTCGACTTATTAGCTGAACTGCCGGATGGTTTAAATGACGATCAACCCGATGAAAAATCATTACGGATGAACGCCGAATTGCTTCAAAACGTCCTCGAGGATTTTAATATTAAAGGTGAGATTGTTAGTATCCATCCTGGTCCCGTTGTAACCTTGTATGAATTGGAGCCTGCTGCAGGTGTTAAATCTTCGCGTGTCATTGGCTTGGCGGATGATATCGCAAGATCCATGTCTGCTATCTCTGTTCGGGCGGCTGTCGTGCCAGGGCGAAATGTTATTGGTATCGAAATTCCTAATAAAGTCCGCCAAACTGTTTACATGCGTGAAATGCTTGTCTCACGCGAATATGAGAAAACAAAAGCATCCCTCCCTTTGGTCTTGGGAAAAGATATTGGTGGCAAACCCATCATCGCAGATTTGGCTCGTATGCCACACTTACTCGTTGCGGGGACCACAGGATCGGGTAAATCCGTTGCGGTAAATACGATGATTTTATCTTTACTTTATGCACTGCCGCCTGAGAAATGTCGTTTCATTATGATTGATCCAAAGATGCTTGAGCTTTCTGTTTATGATGATATTCCACATTTACTATCACCCGTTGTGACAGAGCCAGGCAAAGCTGTTGTGGCGTTAAAATGGCTCGTATCTGAAATGGAGGAACGCTACCGCGCCATGTCTAAGTTAGGGGTACGAAACATTGACGGCTACAATGCCCGCCTAGGTGAAGCGCGCAAAAAAGGTGAAGCATTAATGCGCAAAGTTCAAACAGGATTTGACCCTGAAACGGGAAAACCAACTTATGAGGAACAGCCACTAGATCTAACCGACTTACCTTATATCGTTGTTATCGTCGATGAATTTGCCGACCTTATGTTGGTTGCAGGAAAAGATGTTGAAGCGGCTATTCAGCGCCTTGCCCAAATGGCGCGTGCTGCGGGCATTCATATTATTATGGCGACGCAACGCCCCTCCGTTGATGTTATTACAGGCGTTATCAAAGCCAACTTTCCAACACGTATTTCTTTTTCTGTTACCTCAAAAATTGATTCGCGGACTATTTTGGGCGAAGGCGGCGCAGAACAGCTATTAGGAATGGGTGATATGTTATATATGGCCGCAGGTGGTCAAATTAAGCGTGTCCACGGCCCTTTTTCTAGCGATGAAGACGTGGAAAATGTTGTAAACTTCCTTAAAAACCAAGCCGAACCTGCCTATTTAGAAGATATCACCGATGGTGGTGGCGACTTCACAGGGGAAGGATTAGGCGGGATGTATGGCGATGCAGGAAATGACCAAGTTGATGAGCTATATGATGAAGCCGTTGCACTTGTCGCGCGCGAACGTAAAGCATCCACTAGCTTTGTGCAGCGATACCTTAAAATTGGCTATAACCGTGCAGCTACCATTGTGGAAGAAATGGAACGCCAGGGCGTCATTGGCCCTGCCAACCATGTCGGAAAACGGGAAATATTGGTCAGTGATATGAGTGAAGCTGGATAATAATTCTGGAATTAACAAATAGCTGTAAATCACCCTAAATATGCCCTTATTTTGCCTATTTTTACATGCTTAATGTAATGATGCATAATTTATTAAAGATAAACTTAATTGTTTTATTCCTACTGGTTTTATTCGGATTTGCCGCAGTTGCCAGCGCGCAAACCGCTGCCGTTGATATTCAAAAAGCGGAAAATTACCTTAAAAACCTAAAAACAGTGAAAGCAGATTTTATTCAAACTGCGGATAACGGAACCCGCCTTAGTGGGACATTTTATCTAAACCGCCCAGGCAAATTGCGCTTTGAATATAATGAAATTAATGACTTTATTGTCGCCGATGGGACATTTATATATTTTTATGATTCCGAATTGGGGGAGCAAACAAATGCCCCTATAGGCCAAACATTGGCAGATTTCCTTTTGCGTAAAGACTTAAAGCTATCTGGTAAACTAAATGTTAAAAAGATTTCCAAAGAAAAAGACCTAAAGACTTTCATGCTCACCGAAACAGGAAATGAAGGTTCAGGATCAGTCAAATTATTCTTCACCGAAGAACCTTTCGCCCTAAAAAAATGGCAAGTAACTGATGCAGCAGGCCTTACGACCGAAGTCTTATTGCGCAATATGAAGCGTGATGTGGATTTACCCGCAAGTTTATTCGCATATTTTAAACCAAAACAAGACATCGAAGCATATAATTAGTAAGTTAGGGGATGATTGATGGCCCTCTAGATTTATTAATAAAACAGCTTTCCTCCCTGCCAGGATTAGGGCGTCAGTCTGCCAAACGCATTGCCTTACATCTTTTGACAAACAAAGATGATCTAATGCATCCCTTATCAAAAAACTTAGCGCGCGTTGCAGATGCCATTCAAACATGTGATTCATGTGGTAATTTGGACGAAGGGGATATATGCCAAATATGCCGTAATCCCGCGCGTGATCGCTCTACTATATGTGTGGTTGCCGGCGTCGCTGATTTATGGGCTATTGAAAGAACACGTACCTATAAAGGCATTTATCATGTGTTAGGCGGTGTGCTTTCTGCCTTGGATGGGGTTAGTCCCAAAGATTTATCTATCGATTCTTTAATTGCCAATATTAACGAAAATGATATCACGGAAGTTATCCTAGCCCTTAGTGTGACAGTAGATGGACAGTCCACCGCCCATTACATTACAGATCTATTACAAGACAAAGATATCAAGATTACTAGATTGGCGCATGGTGTCCCCATGGGTGGGGAATTAAATTATTTAGACGACGGCACAATTGCCAACGCCATAAAATCACGCGCCAACCTACGCTAATAAAATTTAAGCAATATATGCTGTCCCTAAATTTATTCCTTTTCTGAAATAAATACCGTTCCAGCATCAGAAACCTGAAGAACTGAAATATAGTTATGCTGTGCGCCTTTCATGGACCCACCACTAATGGCAATATCGTAATATATACCAGCGGGGAAAAAATGATCCGATGATGTTGCTGTCACAGATGAATCACCAAATTTGATATAAACTGGTTCTGTCGCGTACACGCTAATAACTTTTGTTGTTTCGTCAAAAGCAACATTATTTATTTGCGGCGTACTGCTAGACAACAAAACATGTGCCCCGCCCTCTTTTAAACGCAATGCAGGAATAACATTATTATCCGCATCTTTAGGTAGTAAAGTAGTCATATGAACTTCTCCTTTTCTTAATAAAAAAACGCGACTTTGAGTTTCCCCATAAGACGCGCATAAAAAAAGCCCTAAAATCGCAAAGATTTAGGGCGTCAACAAAGACAATATGGCTTAATTCCTATTTTTTGTCAAGAATCTATATCTTGGACTTCTTCTCAATCGAATACTTAAAACTTTCCCGGCCGCTCGGTAAATGCAAAAGACGTACGGAAAATACAACCTTATTGCCAGCCTCAGGCAATAAATCATTTGCATTATCTATAACCGTTGCAAAACGTTTTGCCGCATCAATGGCTTCGCTTTCTTCTTGTGTACGTTGAATAAGCAGGGCATATTTATTAATGCCAATTTGACCAATAATATCGCTCAAACGGCGTACTTTTGTAAGTAATTGCGCCATCTTTGATGCCGTATATTCTGCATTATAGCTGCCGTCTAAATCCACGATTTCTTCGTAATTATCAATAGAGATAGTAAGGATGTACGTACGCTCATTATAACGGCCACCACGATCAAGCGCCGTTAGAAAAAGTTGATTAAACGCAGATTTTGCAATAACACCGCCCGCACTAGGGAAATCTTCACGGATATCGGCTAATTTCTTCGAATAATCACGCATACGGATGACATTGGCAATTTTTCGTTCAAAATTCGCGGCATCCATTGGCTTTAGAACATAATCATTACAGCCGGCCGCCATCACATCTTTATATTCTATTTTTCTATCATCTTTGGATAACAACATAATATATAACGGTGTTAAACTAGCACGTTTAATATTCAAAACCATAGCAGACGCATCATTCATAGGGGATGGATCAAGCAACACAAGATCATAGTTTTCTTTAAAAACGCGCTCTACACCTTCATCTTTGATGGGTTCAAAAACAGAGGAATGCCCCATTTCCTTTAATTTAGCCATCATCATTTGTGCAGAGGCCTCATCACGATCAATTATTAGAATTTTCATAGGAATTTTGATTGTTGTTAATTTATCCTATTGTGCCCTTAAAACATTAAAAAATAAATAAAAAAACCAAAAGAGATAACATACGAATTCTTTGACTTTTAAACGTTCTTTGGTTATCACAAATAAAGAAAATAATTAGCTTCAACAAACCTAAGAGAATAAATATGAGCATTACAGTCCATCACGGTGATTTACCCGATAATTTCACCGTCGGAGAGAGCGTCGCCATAGATACCGAAACTTTGGGCTTAAACCCAAAACGCGATCGGCTATGCCTTGTTCAATTATCAACGGGTGATGGTACTGCGCACATCGTCCAATTTAAACGTGACGGGTATAACGCGCCTAACCTTACAAAAATTTTAACGGATGAAAAAATTACCAAAATATTTCATTTCGCACGTTTTGATGTAGCGGTTATGAAAGAATATTTAAATATTGATTGCTCACCCGTTTATTGCACAAAAATTGCTTCGCGTCTTTGCCGTACGTACACAGACCGTCACGGCCTAAAAGATCTTTGTCGCGAACTACTAAATGTTAATTTAGATAAGCAACAGCAATCATCTAATTGGGGCGCATCAGACTTATCACAAGATCAAAAATTATATGCGGCGAATGATGTATTATACCTTCATAAATTGAAAGAAAAATTAGATGACATGCTTGCCGAAAATGGTAGATCAAATTTAGCTAAAGAATGCTTTGACTTCCTTCAAACGCGCGGCACATTAGATTTAAATGGCTGGGCTGACTTTGATATTTTTGCACACTAATAAATTATGATAATGCCTTCAACTGCGAAAGAACAAATGACTGATACACAACATAATGACCTTCAAATAGGCGTACAAACCATCCAAATGGAAATTGATGGTTTAAATGAATTAAAAAATAGTTTGGATGATAACTTTGTCGCGGCCATTGATGCTATTCACGCTATGAAGCAAGATCACAAAGGACGCTTAATCATTGCAGGCATAGGCAAAAGTGGGCATATCGCTAAAAAAATTGTCGCTACATTGGCCTCTACTGGAACACCATCTCATTTTGTACACGCTAATGAAGCAAGCCACGGTGATTTAGGCATGATTACAAAAGATGACGTTGTTTTGATGATTTCCAATTCAGGGGAAAATCCAGAATTATCAGACCTCATACGCTATACACGTCGCTTCAGCATCACAATGATCGCTATGACTAGCCGTCAAGATAGCGCGCTTGCGAAGCATTGTGATATTTTATTATTATTGCCTCAGATGAAAGAAGCATGCCCGAATAATCAGGCACCAACAACATCAACAACCATGACACTGGCATATGGTGATGCGATAGCAATGGCTCTGTTAGATCGTATGCATTTAACGGCAGAGCAATTTGGCGTATTCCACCCAGGTGGAAAATTAGGTAAACAGCTTTTAACAGTTGATGAAGTTATGAAGCGTCTGCAAGATGTTCCAATCATGAATTCAGACGGTACAATGGATCAAGCAATCTTATTGCTTACATCTCATAATATGGGCTGCGTTATCATTTCAGATAACGGCAAAAGCTTGGATGGTGTCATTACGGATGGTGACTTAAAACGCCACATGAGCGCTGATTTATTAGAAAAATCTGTAAAAGAAATTATGACCCCCACACCAAAAACAATTCGCGCAGATGAATTGGCCGTCAGTGCCGTTAACATTATGAGTAAGACACCAGGTCAATATCTAACCAACTTAATTGTTCTTAATGAAAATAACGAATTGGCGGGCTTAATCCGCTTACAAGACTGCTTGCAAATAGGTATTGCCTAAAATGATATATGGTACGTTAAATGGATAATAACAACGACCAACGCTTAAGCGATTTAAATAACGCCAAAGAACCAACTTACATTAATCAAGGCTATAGTAAATTTGTAAAAGTAATGCGCTGGGGCTTGCCTATATTTGCCCTCATAATGATGGTAGTCGTTATTGCTTGGCCTGAGTTGGATGAACAAATTGAAGCTATCCCTAAAGAAGATATTTTAGACACACAAGAAATTGCTACAGGAGGGAACGAGCTTTTAAATCCACGTTATGAAACGACAGATTCGCAAAATAATCCCGTTAATTTGCGCGCACGAAAGGCAATACAAAGCCAAAATAATAAAGATGTCGTTCGCTTAGAAACACCTGAGGCTGACTTTAAGACCAAACAAGGAGATGCTATCAATGTAAAGGCACTCCAAGGCACTTATGATCAGGCTGGTGAAAAATTATTTTTACAAGATAATGTAAAAATAACACATGAAAAAAATTACGTTCTAGACGCTCAAGAATTACGTATCAACATTAAAACACAAGAAGCTTTTTCTGGCCAAGACGTCACAATCATCAGCGATGATGCACAACTAAATGCTATGGGCCTCAAAGGTAATATGGAGGCAGGAACTTTATTTTTTAATGGTCCTGCAAAATTAACATTTAACCCGAAAAAAAATCAGGCAACATCAACACAAAACACTGAAAAAATAAAAAAGGATAACGAATAAAATGAAAAAATATTTTTTATTATGGGCCAGCGTTCTTTTATTTTCGGCACCTTTACAAGCACAACAATCTCCACTTTCTAACAACGCCGATGAACCAATTGAAATTTCGGCTCAAGAATCATTAGAGTGGCTGCAAAATCTAAGACAATATAAAGCCAATGGTTCTGTTATTGTTACACAAGGAAATCTATCTTTAAATGCTGACTCTCTTATTGCTGATTATGATGACACATCAGGCGATGCCCTAAGTATTACTCTTATCACCGCTACAGGGAATATCATCCTTAAAGATTTAGAAAATACCGCCTACGGTGATAAGATTACGTATAACTTGAGAACTAATGACATGGTTTTAACAGGATCAAATATCAAACTCACTACGTCAGAACAGACTATTACTGCACAGGATGAGCTAACCTATAATACTGAAAAAGGGTCTGCCAAGGCTGTTGGTAATGCTATGATTAAAACAACAAAAGAAACATTAAAAGCAGACGTAATTACAGCAAACTTTGCAAAAAATTCTCAAACAAATAAACAAGAATTAACAACTGCTATTGCCACTGGCGCTGTAACTATTTCAACAAAAGACGAAGTGATAACGGGCAATAAAGGGACATATAATGCCCAAAATAATACTGCTGAAATAAATGGCAATGTCAAAATCACTCGCGGTAAAAATACATTACAAGGCAATCGTGCCACTGTTAATTTAACAACCAATGTCAGCCAAATGTTTGGCGACAAAAATTCTGGGGAACGCGTAAAAGGCGTGTTTTTCCCCAATTCAAAAAACACAACAATCACTCAATAAGGGATAAATATGGATAGCATACTCATAAATTGGTTTCTTTTAGTAGGGATCTTCGGCGTTGCACTGGCGTCACCTGGACCTGATTTTGTGATCGCCGCGCGTTACGCGCTTATCCATTCTCGCAAAGTTGGCGTTATGACCGCCTTAGGTTTTGCTGTTGGTGTTATTTTCCACGTGACTTATGTTCTTTTGGGTTTGGCTACTCTTATCGCACAATCTGTTATCCTATTTAATATTATAAAATATATTGGTGCGGCTTATTTATTTTACATAGGCGTGCAAGCCCTTTTGTCCAAGGGCACAGATCCTCAAAAAGCGAAACAATCTGCCCCAGATATGGATAAAACCAAAACGATTACCTATAAAAAAGCATTTATGACTGGATTTTTAACTAATTTGTTAAATCCGAAGGCAACGATGTTTTTCTTGGCTATTTTCTCACAATTTATTTCGGTCGAAACAACCGCGCTCGTTCAAACGCTATATGCTGGAACGTGCGTAGCAATGACTTTTTTATGGTTTAGCTTTGTGGCAGTTGTTTTATCATCTCCAAAAATCAAAGAATCATTCTTTAAATTTTCAAAATGGATTGATAAAGTTTGTGGCATCTTATTAATTGGTTTAAGTATAAAGCTAGTCTTAACAACCAACCCATAACGAAATATGTCAAAAAACGCACAAAAGATCGAAAATGATAACGAAGGACTTGTCGCCAAACACCTTTCTAAAAGTTATAAAAAACGCCCTGTTCTAAAAGATATAAACTTAAACGTACAGCGCGGTGAAGCGGTTGCCTTACTTGGCCCCAATGGCGCAGGTAAAACAACATCATTTTACATCATGACAGGACTTATCGCCCCCAACAGCGGCAGCGTAACTCTAGACGGGCATGATATAACGCGATTACCTATGTACAGACGGGCGCGATTAGGTATTGGCTACCTCCCCCAAGAATCGTCGATTTTTCGTGGGCTAAATGTTGAGCAGAACATTCGCGTTATTTTAGAATCTCAACCTATCAGTGCGGGGAAACAAGTTAAACTCCTTGAAGAGCTTTTGGCTGAATTTTCTATTTCTCATCTAAGGCATACACCCTCAACCGCCTTATCAGGTGGTGAGCGCAGAAGATTAGAAATTGCCCGTGCTTTGGCAAGCCGCCCTAAATTTATGCTTCTTGATGAACCTTTAGCCGGAATTGACCCTATTGCTGTTGGCGATATACGTACGCTTATAAAATATCTTAAAACCAAGGGGATTGGTGTTTTAATTACTGATCATAACGTACGTGATTGTCTAGATATTGTTGATCGTGCGTACATTTTACATGATGGTAACGTTCTCATGGAAGGCTCCCCTGATGAAATTATTGCAAATGATGACGTGCGGCGCGTTTATTTGGGTGAAAATTTTATCTAATTATTTGTTATATCTATCTTCTTTTTCACACCACTCATGATAGAATAAATTTATGAGTGAAATTTCACAGCGCCTCGATTTAAAACAATCTCAAAACCTTGTTATGACGCCGCAATTACAGCAGGCGATTAAATTATTACAGCTTAATAATTTAGAAATATCTGATTTAGTGGAAGAAGAAATTGAAAAGAACCCTCTTCTAGAAAAGTTAGAAAAAACATCCAATAATGATTCAGAAGAATCAATTGATAATCGCAATGAAAAGACCCCTAAACAAGAAGAAGATTTTGATGCTGGCTCCGCAATGGCGGATATGGGGTCTGGCGGCTCCACAAATTTTAACAGCCTTGATAATGCGTTTGAAAATTCCATCTCCAAAGAAAATACTTTACGCGAACATTTAGTAGAACAGCTGCTAGTTAAATTTAACGATCCGCGTGATCAGATGATTGCCTTTCTATTAATCGATCAACTAGATGAAGCTGGTTACTTGCGGACAAGTGTAGCCGATCTTGCAGAAAAACTAGGCTGCTCCGTTGAACGTATTGGCAGACTTTTGGACGATATGAAACAATTTGATCCAACAGGAATATTCGCGCGTGATTTAGAAGAATGTCTAAGATTACAATTAGAAGAACAAAATAAATTAGATGAGCCTACAAAATTACTGCTCGAAAATTTAAAATTACTTGCTGATCATGATCATGAAAAACTAGCGGAAATTTGCGGCGTCAATACAACATACTTAAAAGATATGATTGACGATATAAAAAGCTTAAATCCTAAGCCTGCAGGGAGCTTTGACCATGTTGTCGTACAAACGGCAATCCCTGATGTCATCATGAAACGTTTACCCAAAAATGTTGGCGGCGGATGGCGTGTTGAATTAAATAACGACACGCTGCCCAAGGTTTTAGTAAACCAAGAATATTATAAAGAGGTTTCTAAATCTGCCACTCAAAAAAAAGATAAGGAATATTTATCAACGCAACTTTCTTCTGCAAATTGGCTTATCCGATCGCTCGATCAACGCGCGCAAACCATTTTAAAAGTCGCTAGTGAAATTGTTGAACAGCAAGATGCTTTTTTTAATTTTGGTATCGAATTTTTAAAACCACTTACTCTAAAAGATATAGCAGAAGAAATTGAGATGCATGAAAGCACCGTAAGCCGTGTAACCAATAACAAATATATTGGCACGCCACGCGGTTTATTCGAACTTAAATATTTCTTTTCGACGGCTCTTGTAAATGATGATGGCGTCTCACATTCAGCGCAAAGTATTAAAGCCCGTATTCAAAATTTAACTGATGAAGAGCTACCAGAAAAAATTCTTTCTGATGACAAAATTGTTGATATTTTAAAATCTGAAGGTATTGATATTGCCCGCCGTACTGTCGCAAAATACCGTGAGGCATTGCATATTCCATCATCGGTACAAAGACGGAAGCAAAAGAAAAATCTTATCAAAAATAATTCTTAAAAATTAATATTCTGCTTTTTCAACGACAATATCATTTTGCATCAAATTTTGTATGTTAAGGATAGTCTGCGGATTATCATCTGTGACATAGGCTTTAAAAGACCCCTTCTTTGATAAGCGCCCCTCCATTTCAGGGTGACGCAATAGATAATCCTTCAATTTAGGTGGAATAATTTCATCTTGTGACAAAATACGTACGCGATGGCGAGTAAGGTCACGCACACGATCTTTGATAGAGACATAATGCGTACACCCTAAAATTAAACTATCTAATCCTTTGTCGATAAGTGGGTTTAAATAATCTTTTAATACGATATCCATATATTTATCACCGTCATTTTCGATAAGCGGGACCAATAAAGGTGTCGCTTGGCCATAAATCTTGGCTTGCGGGTTGATTTTAGCAATCTCTTCCTCATATATTTTAGATCGCACCGTGTAAGCTGTCGCAATGAGGCCAATTTGCGTGGCCCCCAATTCTGTCGCAGATTCAAGTGTTGGGACAATTACCCCTAAAATACGATTATCAGGAAAATTTTCTGGTAAATATTCATTTTGTAGCTTTTTAAGCGCCGTAACACTTGCGGTGTTACAGGCAATTATTATCAAGTCACAACCCTGTTGGCGCATTAGAAAATCAATTGCTTGACGTGAAAGATTGTAAATACTTTCCATAGAGCGCCCTCCGTAAGGAACGTTCAAAGTATCTCCTAAATACACGTAATCATAAGTCGGTAAAAATTTAGCAATCGCTTTACCAACACATAATCCGCCCAACCCTGAATCAAATATACCAATTTTTTGCGTTTGAGTTGCTTCGCTTTTACTTTCATGAATTTTATTTAAATTGGTCATAAATTATCGCTCTTTTTACCCGAATTCTTTCCTTTTAATCGGACAATCTGTTATAATAAAGCTATATTATCAACATTGATAAATTAGGGAACGGTTTTCTTTTAAATCCGTTTACCAACAACACTCATATGACTTACAAAGGAGAATTCATGCAACTTTCTATTACTGGTAAACAGATGGACCTTGGTGAAGCATTGCGTCAACACATCACTGATAAAATTGAAGATATTGATAGAAAATATTTTCATCGCGCTATAGAAGCAATCATAACACTCTCCCCCGAAGGAAGTGCTTTCACTAAAACACATATCTCATTTCGTGTTGGTAAAGATATTATGGTTCGCGCCGAAGCACAAGATACTGACCCCTACGCTTCTTTCGATGCCGCAAGTGAGAAAGTAGCGAAGCAATTACGCCGTTATAAAAAACGTTTGCGTGACCATCATGAAAGACTGGAAGAAGATAAGACTATTCCTGCACAAAATTATATTTTAACCCCAGAGCCAGAAGCCAATGACGACAGCCACGTTGAACCTGACCAAAATGACCCTGTGGTGGTGGCCGAAATGATTACCAACATTCAAACAATGAGTGTTTCGGAAGCGGTAATGCGTTTGGATCTTTCTGGTGATAATGCCTTACTATTTCATAACCCAAAACACGAAGGGTTGAATTTAGTTTATCGCCGAACAGATGGAAACATAGGATGGGTTGATCCGCAAGGTAATGAAAATTCTGGCCTGATAAAAAAAGCAGCGAATGCATAAGTACCCTCTTTAATATTTTATTAATTTTTATTGTTTAAAAAGCCTTTTGTCATTCAGAAGGCTTTTTTTAATTTTTTGGAATAACCTTTCAAAAAAAGTCACTCTTATGAGACGAAAATACACAATTAACCCTTGTTCTTTAAACCCTCAACGGGTAATTATTGTTTCAAGAATTGGGAATTGAAAGGGGAAAACAATGACCAACAAATCTGATCTACTTTATTTTGATTCAATCATACTTGATATAAATGCCAACAGTATGAAACAAGCTTACCAATTTTTAGCGGATCATGTTTCACAATTAATTGGCATACCTAAGCAATATATTATTTTTCATTTAATGGCCGCTGAAAAAAATGAAACAGCTGCTGTGGGTCAAGGCGTAGCAATACCCCATATGCGCCTTGAAAGACTAACAAAACCAATGGTTATTTTGATGAAGCTAAACAAAGGTGTAAGTAGTGATTCACACGACTCTTTACCATCTGATTTATTCTGCTTCGTCTTATCACCTGACTATGAAGGTATAAAACATTTGCAGCGCCTATCAATGGTATCACGCTGTTTTAAAAATAATGATTTTTGTAAGAAATTACGGGAATCAGAAACAAAGAATGATATTCGTAACGCGCTTAGAGATTTAAATAAAAAACGCGCCGCCGTAGCTTAGCCAAAACAATTTTTGAATTAATGCACCGTCACAGGAAATAAGTCATTACCACGAATGGCCGCAATAGCGGTATCATAAGAATCCATTATAGAGATTTGTGACCCGTCTGCTGCATGGACAGAAAATATACTTTTTGTAGGATTGCTATTTTCAATGCGTTTGATATACGCAACCTGATCCATGCCCACATCCAAAAAATCTTGAATGGTGAGCTTCTCTAAAACTGTTGTGTCTGCATTATTGTCTTTATTCATCATGTATCCTTTATTCAACAATACTAAGTGATAAAAGTGAACAGGACCTTAAAATATTTATAAAAACCGAAGTTCTACAAAATATTTGATGGGGGATAAGGCCCTGCTCGTTAAAAAGAGTTAAATCACCCTCTTTTAAACTAATTCGTAAATCATTAGTCCTTAGTTTCAATCTGTAGCATTTTATTTGATGATTTTTTATTAATGTCAGATTCTGCCTGCTCTATTTCAATCTTACGCGCAGTTGATTCTGGCTCATAACGCTCCATATTTATATGAAGCAGGCCATTATCAAGCGACGCCCCTAAAATCTCTATGCCATCTGCTAAAACAAAACTACGTTGAAACTGACGCGTTGCAATGCCACGGTGGATATACAATTTCTCTTCCTCGTCCTTTTTCTGGCCTTTTACCGTCAATTGATTATTCTCAATCTCGACATCTAAATCATCCATCGTAAAACCCGCAACAGCCAAGGTGATGCGTAAGCCATTTTCATGCGTTTGTTCGATATTATAAGGGGGATAACCTTCTGACGCGCTTTTGCGCAAACGATTGAATGTTTCTTCAAAATGATCAAAACCCAAGAACATTGGGCTATCAAATAATGATAGTCTTGTTGTCATGCGATCTCCTCCATTGAGCAAGTTCTATGGTTAATGAAGGCCCGTGTAATACGCAACCTTCCATAATAAAATATTATACTCAAAATAACGAAAAATTTCAAGAAAATCAGATTTTATGATTTTACAAAATGCCGACCACAATAATGGCAGCTAACAGCGTCTTTCTTATCAAAACTATACCAAACTTGCGGATGCCCCAAGGGACCAATCCCGCCATCACAAACGACCTGATCCGCTCCATGCGATACCTTTATCGTTTCTGCAGGTTTGCGAATTGACTGTGAAATTGTATTTTTGTCTAAAGCCATAATAATATATTCATATTTGTCCAATAAAATGCTAAATTTGCACGTGTCTTATATTATACGCAAGGCATTTTTACTCATCTATTAAAATTTCTTATTATGACGCAATCACCTATTAAATTTATTGAAAATCCTAATATTAGCGGTAAACAGGATAAATACATAACTCTTGAGCTGAGCTTGGATAAAATTATAAAAAGCTGGAGAAAATCTCTTTTTAGTTTCGAGTGGATTTTACCTGACGGAAAAGTACGTACACCTGATGAAATGACGGAAGATATAAAACTTAAATATACCTACGCCCTTCAATTTGTTCAAGAAAATCGCCCTATCCCTATGCCTATATTGGGAATTGGTGTTATGGATAACGTTGAAATTGGTTCTGGCCGTGAATTTGTTCTTATGCTTTATACTCAAAAAGCTAAAATACTTTACGCTCATGTTCCCATTAATGATGAAAAAGAATTCACGGGCTATTTATATAAATAAGGTATAATTACTGATGATTTCTTCTTCTCAAAAAGGCAGTGTTTTTTTCTATATTCTCATTGCTATTGCTTTACTGGCCGCCCTCACTTATTCCGTATCACGAAGCAGTCGCGGCAACGTAAACATTATTAGTGAACAACAATCAAAGATTGCCGCACAAAATATTATTGAACAGGCAGAAACCGTTTCAAACGCCGTACAAAAATTAATATTACGAGGCTTTGATGAAACAGAAATAAGCTTTGAGAATCTTATTGATACTAATTATTCCCTCGCGGCATGTACAACATCACAATGCCAAATATTTAATTTAGAGGGCGGTGGATTAAACTGGCTATACCCTCCCGAGAACGCCAATGATGGAACCAATTGGATTTATAGCGGTGCGCTACCTATTAACAATAATGGTACAAATGCGCGCTATGACTTAACAATGATTTTACCAAATATTAATCAAAAGACATGCCAAGAAATAAATTTTAAATTAGGTCTTGCCCCTACAAATAACGAGACAATTTTAACAGCTACCGATACAACCATTACTATTAATAAACTTGCAACAGGTAATGAAATATCAGATTCGTCAAACTTTTTAAATGGCGCGGGCATTGATGGCAATACGTCCATGTGCCTTCAAATGGGAACGGTCACAGGCGATTATACCGGCAACAATCAATATTACTATGTTCACACTTTATATGCGGGATAAATTCTGTATGGCTATATTTTATGCCATGTTGTGCCGTCTCTACCGTCTTTAATTTCAACACCCATTAATAATAAATCGTCCCTAATTTTATCCGCCAAAGGAAAATCTTTTTTCTCTTTTGCTTTGTTACGATTACTAATCATTTGTGTAATTATTTTTGTTTCATCGGAAGATATTTTCTTTTCTTCTCCAAACCATTCTTCAAAAGATAATTGAAAAATTCCTAATAAATCTCCAATTGCTGTTAAGCTGTTTTTTAAATCAGAACCTGATTTGTCTTTTAAAATTTTATTTATTTCTGTAATGGCCAAAGGCGTATTTAAATCATCAGATAACGCTTCTAAAAAACCTTCAGGCAAATCAATTTTAGACGACTTAATGTCTTTTAAATTTTCTAGGGCTTTATATCCTTTATCCAATAAAATTTTTGCCTGATGCAAAATTTGATTGTTCCAATCTAATGGTTGGCGATAATGCGCACTTAATAATGCAAGACGCAAGACTTCGCCCTGATGGTCTTTTATTAAATCATGCGCCAATAGAACATTGCCAATTGATTTGGACATCTTCTCACCCTCAATTGTAACAAAACCGTTATGTACCCAATATTTTGAAAAACTTTCTGGGTTTTCTGATTGGCCATTGGCGCAACAACTTTGTGCTATTTCATTTTCATGATGCGGAAATTTTAAGTCCGCGCCTCCACCATGAATATCAAACGGCAATCCCAAATGTTTTTCTGCCATTGCCGAACATTCAATATGCCACCCCGGGCGACCATTCCCCCATGGCGAATCCCAACCTGGCTGATCCTTATTACTGGGTTTCCACAAAACAAAATCTGCGGCATCTCGTTTATATGGGGCAATCTCAACCCGCGCGCCAGCCACCTGCTCATCACGGCTTCGCCCTGATAACGCGCCATAAAACGGGTCAGAAGGCACATGAAACAAAACATGACCCTCCGCCTCATACGCATGGCCTTTTTCAATCAATTGCTCAATTTGGGCAATCATTTCTCCTATATGCTCAGTAGCCTTTGGCTGTACGTCAGGAATACGTACGCCTAATGACGCCATATCGTCATTATAAATTCTTGTATATTTTTCAGTCACTATGGCAATTGGCACACCTTCTTTTTGTGCGGCAATGATGATTTTATCTTCAACATCTGTAATATTTGAAACATAAGTTACCCTTGGATAGTAACTCTTTAACAATCGCGCCCATACATCAAAAACCACCGCCATACGAGCATTACCAATATGCGCATAACTGTAAACCGTAGGCCCACAAGCGTACACGCGTACATTTTTAGGGTCTATAGGGACGAATACTTCCTTTTTACGGGTCAATGAATTATGTAAGCGAATGGCCAAGGGTTTCTCCTCATTGTTTAAAGCTTGAATGATAAATTCAAGTATAAATATACCTGATTTGAGTGCAAGCAATTTACGTCCCAAGAGAATAACAAGCTTTTCACACCTAACACTTGAGAAATCTGTAATTTTAAGCCATATAATATCTCCTATATTTAATAAATAAGAGCTAATTTCATGAGCGTCAGTAAATTAAAACCACATCCAGAAAAACCAAGCCGCGAAGAAGCCGAACAAGCCGTTCGTACACTTTTAATGTGGGCAGGGGAAAACCCTGACCGCGATGGCCTAATTGAAACACCTGCACGATATGTTCGCGCCTTTGAAGAATTCTTTGCTGGCTATCAAAAAGATGCCGCCAAGGAACTTGCAAAAACATTTAAAGATATAGAAGGATATGACGATATGGTCTTGGTCAAAAATATCGAATTCACATCCCATTGCGAACATCATATTGCGCCCATTATTGGTATTGCACATGTTGCTTATTGGCCGGATAAAAAAGTTGTTGGCATCAGTAAATTGGCACGCATCGTTGACATTTTTTCAAAACGATTAACTTCCCAAGAAAATATGACCCGTGATATCGCCGAAATTATTGATGAAACACTAGAGACCAAAGGTGTTGCAGTATTGGTTGACGCCAACCATCAATGCATGAGCACACGAGGCGTAAACAAATCACATTCTTCGACCGTAACAAATTTTTTCACAGGTGAGTTTAAAAAAGACAAAGAATTACGCCAGAGATTCATGAGTATGATTCAATCAAAAATGGTATAAGACATATGAAATTCACACTTCCAAAATGGTATGATTTGCATGTTCACTTTCGTCAAGGCGATGTGATAAAAGATTACATCCAAGCGCATTTGGATATGGGGTGTTGCGGCGCGCTGGCAATGCCAAATACCAAACCACCTATCGCGGCTGTAATGGGTGAAAATTCTGATACATCATGGACAATCGAGTCATACTTAAAAATGCTTAAATCAAATGGTGGAAACAATTTTGATGATATTATTGTACCGCTATACCTAACGAATGATACGACCCCCGATACAATTAAAGAAGGGGCAGATTCTGGGTTTTTAAGATCGTGCAAGTATTACCCACCGCACGGTACAACCAATGCAGATTTCGGCGCCGCTATTTCTACATACATGAATAATGGTGTATTCAACGCAATGGAAGCGTATAATATAATTCTGAATATTCACGGTGAAGAACACGGATTAAACAGCCAAGATTATTTTGACAAAGATAGCAACGCAGAAGACATTTTTTACAAAAAATATATGCCGCAAATTATAGAAAAATTTCCAAATTTAAAAATTGTTTGTGAACATATAACCACTAAAACTGCCGTAGAATTTGTTCAAAGCGCGGGTAATAATATAGCCGCAACAATTACGCCACAACATTTAATGTTTACGGTCGGTGATTTACTAAAAGGATTTAATTACCAACTTTACTGCCTACCGCTTGTTAAATTTGAAGAAGATAGACTATCATTATTGGCCGCTGCCACTAATGTTAAAAATACTAAATTTTTCGCAGGAACCGATAGCGCTCCGCACAGCACAAAACTTACCGAATGTGGCTGCGCAGCAGGATGCTTTACCGGATTAGTTGCCCCACAACTTTATGCCCAAGCATTTGATTTAAACGAAAATAACTTTGAAGCGTTCAAACAATTTTTATGTATCAACGGGCCTCAATTTTATGGCCTCCAAATCTCATCTAAAACTTTTGTGCTTGAAAAAAAATCAAGCACACCAGTAAATCTTAAAACGGACTTATATGATGTGGTTTCTCTACCCAATGGCATGGGTATAAAAACACTTGATTGGACTTTACATTCTTCATGATCGATTTTCTTTCTATCATTGTTATTGCATTGATTATTTTCTTTTGTGTTCTTTTTATTTCGTATTTTTGTAAAACTCACAGAAAATATCCTTATTATTCACGCGTTACACTTCTCACCAAAGCAGAGCTGAATTTTTATAAAATTCTTCAAAAAGTCATCCCTCAAAATCAATCCATATCTTGCAAAGTACGTCTTGCAGACATTATTAATTGTACCGACAAACACTGGAAAGGTGGGTATGGCTTTAAAATATCATCGAAACACATTGATTTTGTACTTTTTGATGAACAAACAACCAATATTTTACTTTGTATTGAGCTTGACGATTCATCTCATGCCCTACCGCACCGCAAAAAACGTGATGTTTTTATTGATAAAAGCTTGAATTCCGCGGATATTCCTATTCTAAGAGTAAAAGCGAGCCGCGGGTATGATATGGCCTTCTTACAAAAAGAGATAAAACTTGCCCTTCGTAAAAATTAATAAAAAAATCTATTTATTACAAGTGACTAGTGTATTAAACTAACATTCACAAGGCATTATCATTTTGTCTTATAGTCAAATTTAGTAAGTTATTATTAATATCTTTTTGTTATTATAATATGTTGTAATGCGGCTTATGGCCGCCAATAATAAGGGGCTGGTGACGGTATCATGGCAATAACACGTACCGCTAAAAAACAAGAAATCATGAGCGATTCAGATCAAAATGTTACGTCATCAAAAATGATGTCTAAATTACGATTAAAAGGATTTCAAAAATCAACAGCCTCTTCAGCACAAATCTGGAAGAGCAAGTTGAGCTGGAAAATCGCTTTTGTCGTCTTCTTAACCATCATGATTGTGCAGCTTTCCGTTTTATTTTTAACCATGAAGCAAGAACGCTATACTTTGTTAGAAGACATCCGTGAAATAGGAAGATCTACCCTTGCTGCTAATCTTGATTCGGGCACAGGTATGCTGGAATCCCCTTTACAGAAAGATAAAGCAAACTTACTTTTGTCTTCTACTTTGATAGAAGGGGTTTCTATCTATAGTGCCGATCTACTTTTTCTAGGTAGTTACGGGACACCTGTCTCTTTACCTGTCACGGGTAGCAATAACTTCCATAAAACTTATCTTGCCCTTGATGGTAACTCATACGAAGTAATTTTTAGCCCATCTGACTTATACAAGCCTTATGTTGCTGTAGTACGTATGAACTCTGAAAATGTGGCGGTTTCAATTAAACAATATGTTCAACAAAGTTTGATTATCATGCTTTTATTATCTGCATTGGTAACAACTGTTCTCATGATTGCACTCGGGCGATGGTTGCTTGAACCTATTTTATTTATGAGAAAAAATTTACTTGCCGCGCAACGTAATCCTGACAATCCCGTTATTTTTGAATCTCCTTATAATGATAATGATGAAATCGGTGAAGCCATTATGATTTCACAAGGGCTCATTCGTAAAAATGCTGAAAATATGCAACAAATCCGCTCCGCAGCAGAAGACAAAATTCATAAATTGGCTTATTATGATCAATTGACTGGACTACCAAACCGGACATTATTTGTTCAAAAACTTACAGAACACACCGTTACTCAAGAAGGCGTAGACACGCCAAGATTTGCCGTTATCACCCTCGATCTGGATCATTTTAAGGATATAAACGATTCAATGGGGCACAGTGTTGGCGATGCTATTTTACGTGGGGTTGGAAAACGTTTGCGTACTTCTTTACCCGAAACTGCTGTTGTTGCCCGCGCAGGCGAGGATGAATTTGCCGTTACTGTTCCTTTAAGCACAGATATAAATACATCAATGGAAATTGCAGAAAAGATTTCGGCGATCATAAAAACAGAACCTTTCAAAGTGTATAATGAAAATTTTCAAATCCGCAGCTCAATAGGTGTAGCCACTTTCCCTACTGATGGAAAAGATCCAAACACTGTTTTAAAAAATGCTGATATTGCTCTTAACCGCGCTAAAGAAGAAGGTCGCGACCGCGTTAAAGAATATACTGAAGATTTTGATCGTGCCGTTCAAATGCGTTTTCAATTATTACGTGATTTACGTGATGCTCTAGAAAAAAATGAATTACGTGTCTTCTACCAACCACAATTTGATTTAAAGACTGGTGAAATCATAGGCGCCGAAGCCTTGATCCGTTGGTGGAAATTAGACAACAGCAAAGATGGCGGTTCTTACATTTCACCGGCTGAGTTTATTCCTATCGCTGAGCAATCTGGCCTTATCATTCCTATTGGAAAATGGGTTATGGAAGAAGCCTGCAAAACAGCCAAGAAATGGCACAATGAAGGAAAACCAATTCGTATAGCAGTGAACGTTTCTGGCGCGCAATTCTATCAAGATGATCTTGTTGAATTTACCAAAAACTGTCTAAAACGAACAGGCGTAGAAGCGCACTTACTTGAATTGGAAGTCACGGAAAGTGTCTTTATGGATGACATTAGTATCGCCGTTAATACCCTAAAAAGCCTTCATGAATTGGGCGTAGAGCTTGCCATTGATGATTTTGGAACAGGCTATTCATCCTTGGCATACCTAAGACAATTTAACATTGACCGCCTAAAAATCGACCAAAGCTTTATCCGAAATGCTTTAACCAATAATGATGATGCGGCCATTGCAAAAACAATCATTAGCCTCGGCCATTCTTTGAACCTCAAAGTAATCGCGGAAGGCGTAGAAACAAAAGAGCATGAGCAATTTCTTATGAATGAAGGCTGTGACGAAGTTCAAGGGTTCCGCTATTCTAAACCTGTTCCTGATAGTCAATTTTGGGTATTCGCCACTGATTATAATGGTGACATGTCCAGCTTTGATAAAATAGAAGACTAATCTCTTATCTTTCAAAGAAACACTCTAGATTAAATCTACTTGCAAGCGCTGATAAACGCGGTCTATAACTTTTATATGACACATCCTCTTACTTCTTCTAATTCTTCCGCGCTCAAGGGCACACCAACAATCCCTGGTGATAAATCTATCTCCCATCGCTCTCTCATGTTTGGCGGAATGGCAATTGGCAAAACAACTATTCATGGTTTGCTGGAGGGTGAAGACGTACATGCGACCGCCTCTGCAATGCGGGCTATGGGCGCAACTATAGCCCGCCATGAAAACGGTATATGGGAATGTCATGGCGTTGGTATTGGGGGCTTACAAACGCCCTCTTGCGTTTTAGATATGGGCAATAGTGGTACCTCCACGCGACTTTTGATGGGGTTAGTTGGCGGCCACAACATTACCGCGCAATTTACAGGCGATGATTCCCTCATAAAACGCCCTATGGGCCGCGTTATAAAGCCTTTACAACAAATGGGAGTCACAATTACTGCGCGCGAAGATGGGTTACTTCCACTAACAATCCAAGGACCAAAAGATACTATGCCCATCACCTATGAATTACCCGTTGCATCTGCTCAGGTAAAATCATGTATTTTACTGGCTGGGTTATCGGCCATGGGCAAGACAACTGTGATTGAAAAAATTCCAACCCGTGACCATACCGAAAATATGCTCCGTCATTTTGGTGTTCCCGTTGACGTAGAAAACCTCCCCGACGGCGGCCAAGCCATCAGCGTTCAAGGGCAAAAAGATTTAACAGGAACGATAGTACACGTTCCCAGCGACCCAAGCAGCGCCGCCTTCGTTGTTGTTGCTGCACTTTTAAATGATGGCTCAGATATAAAAGTCAAAAATATTTTAATGAACGACCGCCGCAATGGTGTGTTCGCCACTCTTATTGAAATGGGCGCTGATATTACCATTGAAAATTCTCGCATCGAAGCTGGTGAAGAAGTTGCTGACCTTCATGTTAAAGGTGGAAAAGTTTTAAATGGAATTGATGTGCCTTCCTCACGCGTTCCTAGCATGATTGACGAATTCCCTATATTGGCTGTTGCGGCATCATGCGCGAAAGGCATCACAAAAATGACGGGCCTTGAAGAATTACGTGTCAAAGAAAGCGACCGCCTTCTCATGATGTATAAAGGGTTGAAATCCTGCGGCGTTGATTTAGAAATGGGAGAGGACTGGCTAACCATTCATGGTACTGGCACTCCTCCGCGTGGATTAAAACAAGGTGAAGAAATCAAAACCGCTCTCGATCACCGCATCGCGATGAGCTTTCTGATATTGGGAACAGCCACTGAAAATCCAATTACTATTGATGATGGTGCGCCTATAAAAACCAGCTTTCCAAACTTTATTGATTTATTGAACGGGTTAGGCACAAAAATATCAAGCGTCTAAAGCACCTCTTCAACCCGTGTTGAGAGCCACTCTCCAAGTGGGCGCATATCGGGACGCAAGGCATTTTCATAAACGTAACTATCAACAACATAGATATCGTTTGTTTCAATTTCAACAATCGTCGCCGTATTATGCGGGTACATAAAATTTGACCCTATCCCACGATAAGCTGGACGCCCTATCTTATGATGGGCAAGCAAACCCTCTTGGCTTAAAAAACGTAAAAACTTTGACGTGTTAACGGTTTCGTCAATACAATCTAATTCAAAATCTGATTGTTTAAATATGGGTGCCTTGGCCTGATCTTCTTCTGTACCAATTAAATGCGATATATATGTTTCCATTTTTGATATAGCCGTAGCAATTTTTTCACGCTCCGCCTCTGGCGTTTTGGATGGCCGCTTAAATATATTTTGAATCGATTTCCATTGTTTTGGCGTGAACCATGCATATGTCTTAGACGTACATCCATATCCATGACACATTATAAATTCATCCAGCGATTCATTCGTATGATTGTATTTTGCCAAATTTATACCCCCTACATTGCCGCAACCGGCCAAGCACAAACAAGAAAAAATGAGAATAATACGAACCATGTCTTTTCTTTAGCCCGCCAAACAGGTAAATACAATTATATGAATAAAGATATCCCAAATCGAAACAATATTGTTATTGCCATAGATGGCCCCGCCGCCAGTGGTAAAGGCTCCTTAGCAAAAAAATTAGCCGCCCATTTTGGTTATGATTTTTTGGATACTGGCGCACTTTATCGCCGTGTGGCCTTAAAAGTTATTCAACGTTCTACCGATATGACTGATAAATTAGCTATTATTGAATGTGCAAAAGCCCTTGCGCCTGAAATCGCTCATAATTACGATGATTCAATGCTCAGAAACGATGAAGTTGGGTCTATGGCCTCAATTGTTGCCCAAATCAAAGAAGTTCGTGATATTTTATTCGATTTTCAGCGCAATTTTGCTTTAAATGCCCCAAAAGGAGCTGTTTTAGATGGTCGTGATATAGGAACCGTTATATTTCCAGAGGCCGATATTAAGCTATTTATAACGGCCAGCCTCGAAAAAAGAGCCATGAGACGCCAAAAAGAGTTGCAATTGCGGGGCATAGACGTTATGAATGCCCAAGTTTTGGCAGAAATGCAGGAACGGGACGACCGGGACAACGTACGATTAAAAGATCATCTTAGCCCCGATCACGAAGTAAATATTATTGATACGTCAAACATGACCCCTGATGAGGTAATGAAAAACGCTTTACAGATAATAGAGACAATATTAAATCCCGCCTCCTAATCCACACATTCTCTGTTTTAAAAAAGAATACAAAACGAAAATTGAGTTATTATTTTTACAGGATACCCTCCTCTAAAAACTCTCAATTTTAAGAAAATCAAATATTAAATTTAACCCGTTTGAAATTTCAAAAGTCATTTGAACGTATTGTAACGTCTTTGGATTTTTAAAAATATTAAACACAACCAATTGTTTTTTCATATTTTGAAATAACAATAAAAAGTTCAGAAGTATTTTTGATCTAATACCGAGTATTTAAAGTACGACGTAGAAAATCAAAAGGCGAAGAACCTAACTAAAAGGAAAAACTACTATGGCACAAGCTGCTAAAAATATTAAAGATAGAGATGAATCAGCGGATTTCGCTGCTTTACTCGAAAGCTCAATGGGCGATCAAGCAATGGAAGGGTCTGTTGTTAAGGGCCGTATTATTGCGATACAAAATGACGCCGTTATTGTTGATGTGGGTCTAAAATCTGAAGGCCGTATCGAAAAACGTGAATTTAATTCTCCTGGTCAGGAAAATGAAATCCGCGTTGGTGATGAAGTTGACGTATTTGTTGACCGCATGGAAAACCGCCAAGGGGAGACTGTATTGTCTCGTGAAAAAGCCCGCCGCGAAGAAGCATGGGTTGAACTTGAAGAATCACACAAAAAAGAAGAGCGTGTTACAGGTACAATCTTTGGTCGCGTTAAAGGTGGATTCACTGTTGACCTTGGTGGCGCCGTTGCGTTCTTACCAGGATCACAAGTTGATATCCGTCCGGTACGTGATGTATCGCCACTAATGGATACACCACAACCTTTCATGATTTTGAAAATGGATCGCGCCCGTGGAAACATTGTTGTTTCACGTCGTGCCATTCTTGAAGAATCACGCGAAGAAGCAAAATCAGATCTTCTTGATAATCTTAAAGAAGGTTCTGTTGTTCAAGGTATCGTTAAAAACATCACTGATTACGGTGCGTTTATCGATCTTGGTGGTGTTGACGGATTGTTACACGTTACTGACATTTCATGGAAACGCGTTAACCACCCATCAGAAAGTCTTTCTGTTGGTCAATCTGTTGATGTTCAAATCATTCGTTATAACGAAGAAAACCAACGCATTTCATTGGGTATGAAGCAACTTGAATCTGACCCATGGGAAGGTGTTGCTTCTAAGTATCCACCAAAAACTATTCTTAAAGGAACAGTTACAAACATCACTGATTACGGTGCATTTGTTGAGCTTGAGAACGGTATCGAAGGGTTGGTTCACGTTTCTGAAATGTCTTGGACAAAGAAGAACATCCACCCAGGAAAAATCATCTCTACTTCAGAAGAAGTGGACGTTATGGTTTTGGAAATCGATATGGACAAGCGTCGTATCTCTCTTGGTATTAAACAAACTCAAGACAATCCTTGGGAAGTTATTGCTGACAAACATAAAGTTGGTAATGAGCTTGAAGGCGAAATCAGTAACGTTACTGAATTTGGCTTATTTGTTGCTGTTGACGAAGACATTGATGGAATGGTTCATATTTCTGATATTTCTTGGGAAGACCAAACAGAAGATGCTTTGAAGCCTTTCTCTAAAGGCGACAAAATCAAGGTTAAAGTTCTTGATATCGATGCAGAAAAAGAACGTATCGCTTTGGGTATCAAACAACTAACTGATGATCCATTTGAAGGGGCGATGAAAGGCCTTGCAAAAGGAGCAGTTGTCACATGTACAGTATCAAATGTGACCGCGTCTGTTGTTGAAGTCAGCGTTAATGATGGTGTTACTGGTATCATCAAGAAAGCAGACCTATCTCGTGAGCGTTCTGAGCAACGCACAGATCGTTTTGCTGTTGGTGAAAAAGTTGATGCGAAAGTCATCACATCTGATCAGAAAAACCGCAAAGTTACTCTATCGATCAAAGCGCGCGAAATCGACGAAGATAAACAAGCTCTTGAAACATTCGGTTCAACAGAGTCTGGTGCGTCATTGGGTGATATCTTGGGAGCCGCTTTAAACGAGAAAAAAGACGATAAATAAAATCGCCTTAACCTAACAACAAAAAATACGGCCTTGTCTTTATAGATAGGGCCGTTTTTTTATCTTTACCTTGCACGATTCACGCGGAATCGCCCCATTTTTTAAAAAATCATGCTATTTCAATGTTTTGCGAGTCAATTTTTCGCGGTTTTCCTTGACGGCAACCCATTTTTTCAGGCATCATTAGGTATAGGGTTTATAACTAAGAGTTTAAGAAACGTCATGTTCCAAGAGAACACATTGACGGGGAGCTTTATTAAAATGACAAAATCAGAATTAATTCAAAAACTAGCAGAAAGAAACCCGCATTTGTTTTTGCGCGATATTGAAAAAATTGTTGATACGGTTTTTGATGAGATATCTGAGGCACTTGTCGATGGAGATCGCGTTGAATTACGTGGTTTTGGTGCTTTTTCTATCAAACACCGTGACGCGCGCGTCGGCCGTAATCCACGTACTGGGGAAACCGTCCAAGTAGATGCCAAACGACTGCCTTTCTTTAAAACGGGAAAAGCATTGCGCGAACGTCTCAACGACGACAATGAAACACCTACCAAAGAATCAAACGCGGATAAAAAAGATGATGGCTTTTACCGCCCCTTTAGTGATTAAAAAAACTTCATCATAATATAAAGAAATCTTATCATGGCTATTTTGCGTTGGCTTTTAACTCTTCCGATCATTATTCTGGTGGTCCTATTTGCTTTGGCAAACCCCGCGCCCACACAAATAACTTTTAGCCCCTTTCACGAGCCGACAATACTACCCCTTTACTTTGTTGTCGTAACCTTTCTGTGCCTTGGCGTTATCATTGGCGCTCTTATTGCTTGGATTGGTATGTTGCCCAGCTGGCGCGAGAAACGTAATTTGAAAAAAGACAATGCTAAATTGACCAGCGACCTTAACAAAGCCAATCAAAAATTGATTGAAGAGCTTAGCAAAGAAAACAATAAAGAAAAATCTGATCCTTACACTAGATTAGAAGACAATTCTTAATTAGAATATTGTCATGACAAATTCAAACACCCCTATTTTTTGCGCCATTGATAAGGCCAGTAAACAAGACGCCCTCAATATATGTAAGGCCATTGCCCCCCTTGGTATCGGCATTAAATTAGGGCTGGAATTTTTTAATGCTCTTGGGGCGCAAACCGTAAAAGATATTCAAGATTCTTTTCCAACTGTGCCCGTATTTTTAGATCTAAAATATCACGACATCCCTAATACTGTTGCGGGTGCTATTCGCGCGGTCACTCAACATGTTCAACCCGCTTATTTAAACATTCACGCCGCTGGCGGTCGCGAAATGATGATGGCTGCCAAAGCCGCCTGCCCTAAAGAAACAAAGCTTCTGGCCGTTACCATGCTCACTAGCTTGGATGAGACTGCTATATCAGAAGTCGGTTATGTCGATGGCTTATCTGATCGCGTTGTTCAAATGGCCAAATTAACAAAAGAATGCGGCCTCGATGGCGTTGTATGTTCGTCTCACGAAATTGAGCTTATCCGCGATGCATGTGGTGATGACTTTATTCTTATGGTTCCTGGCATTCGCCCCATAGGAAGCAATGTAGGTGATCAAAAACGTATCATGACACCGCGTGAGGCCATAGATAAAGGTGCCACTCATTTAGTAATAGGTCGTCCCATCACCCAAGCCAATGATCCTGGCCGCGCCGCACAAGACATTCTTGATTCCCTATCATGACCAAAATTAAAATTTGTGGGCTTTCAACGCCTGAAACAATTACCGCGGCCATTGATAATAAAGCAGACTTTATCGGTTTTGTTTTTTATGAACCCTCCCCCCGTCATTTAGAAATTGAAACAGCCAAATATCTATCGAGCCAAGTTCCTGATACCGTTAAAACCGTCGGCTTATTTGTAAATCCTGATGATGACTATCTCACCCAAGTGTTAAATGAGGTACCGCTTGATTTTATTCAGCTTCATGGCCATGAGACATCTGAACGCGCCTTAAAAATAAAAGAAAAATTTAAACGTCCCATCATAAAATCTTTTCCAATTTCATCCAAAAAAGATTTAAGCGCCATTAAAGATTTCGATGGTATTGCAAATTGGCTATTATTTGATGCAAAGCCAGAAACCCTTCCTGGCGGCAACGGTAAATCATTTGACTGGAATATTTTAAAAGACTTTAAATCAAAAACACCTTGGATGCTTGCAGGTGGCTTAAACCCAGATAATGTGACTTCGGCAATACGCATTTTGAACCCAGATGCGGTGGATGTGTCCAGCGGTGTTGAAACCGCCACCCAAGGTAAAAAAGATACGAATAAAATTCACTCTTTTATTTTGGCTGCAAAAAAGGCATAACATAGCCTTATGAAGACAGAAAAAATGCAAACACCCAATAGTTTTAAAAATATGCCTGATGAAAATGGGCATTTTGGCCTTTATGGTGGCCGTTATGTTGCTGAAACGCTCATGCCGCTTATTCTAGAGGTTGAAAAACACTGGCACGCAGCCAAGGCAGACAATGCCTTTTGGGAAGAATTCCACCAATTGGCCGCTGACTACATTGGTCGCCCTTCACCTCTTTATTATGCCAAGGCCACAACTGAACATTTAGGCGGCGCAAAAGTCTACTTTAAACGTGATGAGCTAAATCATACGGGTGCCCATAAAATCAACCATTGCTTAGGCCAAATTTTGGTCGCCAAGCGTATGGGAAAACAAAAAATTATCGCTGAAACGGGCGCAGGCCAACATGGCGTAGCCACAGCAACCGTATGTGCATTATTTGATATGCCTTGTACAGTTTTTATGGGCGCAGAGGATATTGAGCGTCAAAAACCCAACGTCTTTCGTATGAAATTATTGGGCGCAGAGATCGTGCCTGTCACTTCTGGCTCAGGTACGTTAAAAGACGCCATGAACGAAGCCTTACGCCACTGGGTCGCAAATGTTGAAGACACATATTATTTAATTGGTACCGTAGCAGGCCCACATCCATATCCTGAAATGGTACGTGATTTCCAATCGGTGATCGGTACAGAAACCAAAGAACAAATGCATACAAAGGAAGGGCGCTTACCTGATACCCTTGTTGCGTGTATTGGCGGCGGATCAAACGCAATGGGGCTGTTTTATCCTTTCCTTGACGATAAAGACGTACAAATTATTGGTGTTGAAGCGGGCGGCCACGGCGTTAATACGGACAAACATGCCGCCAGTCTGAATGGCGGAACAGCTGGCATACTACATGGCATGCGCAGCTATTTTCTTCAAAATGAAGATGGGCAAATTACTGAAGCGCACTCTATCTCTGCCGGATTAGATTACCCAGGGATCGGACCAGAACATGCCTATTTAAGTGATTTAAAACGCGCAAACTACGTGTCTGTTACGGATGATGAGGCGATGGAAGCATTTACCATGCTCGCCAAACTAGAAGGCATTATTCCCGCGCTTGAACCTGCGCATGCCTTTGCTCACGTGATGAAAATTGCCCCAACACTCCCTAAAGATCATATCATCGTGATGAACCTTTGTGGTCGTGGTGATAAAGACATCTTCACTGCTGCGGAAAAATTAGGGATAGAAATATAATGAGCCGTATTCAAAAAACATTTCACACCTTGAAAGCCGAAAATAAAAAAGGTCTTGTGACATTTATCACTGCGGGCGACCCAGACGTACAGCAAAGCTTATCTGTTTTAGAATCTCTTCCCAACGCGGGTGCAGATTTTATCGAAATTGGTATGCCTTTTACCGATCCCATGGCCGATGGTCCCGCCATCCAAGCCAGCAGTCTACGCGCCCTTGATAATGGAATGAATGTAAAAGGCGTCATAGATATGGTTCGCAAATTCCGCGCCCAAAATGATACAACGCCAATCATCCTGATGGGATACTTCAACCCAATTTATAATTACGGCTGTACGTCTTTTGTCAAAGATGCAAAAGACGTGGGCGTTGACGGCCTTATTATCGTTGATCTGCCTCCTGAAGAAGATGCCGAGCTTAGAATTCCTGCCCAAGAAGTTGGGTTAGATTTTATCAAGCTTGTTACCCCAACAACAATTGGTTCACGCCTTGATACGGTACTTAATAACGCTAGTGGATTCATTTATTATGTATCCATCGCAGGCGTAACAGGCACAAAATCAGCCAATATTGATGCAGTCGGTGCCCATATTAAACAAATTAAAGAAAAAACAGATATTCCTGTCGCTGTTGGTTTTGGAATTAAAACTCCCGATGATGCGGCTAAAATGGCTCAAATCTGTGATGGAGTAGTTGTTGGCTCCGCCATTGTTGATAATATGCTTAAAAATCAAAACTCTACCAACATGATAGAAATTATCAGCCAACAAGTTAAAGCTTTAAAAAGCGCAATATAGTTGCGTTTAACCCCAAATATACGCTAAAAATATTATCAGAATGAATGCTTAAAAGCGGTAATAAAGAAAGTAGTAAACATGAACTGGTTATCAAACTTTATAAAACCTTCTATTAAATCCCTAGTTGGGGAGCAAAAAGACGTCCCTGATAATCTCTGGCAAAAATGCTCTTCTTGCGAAGGTATGCTATTTCACAAAGAATTAAAGGCAAACGACAATGTTTGTTATCATTGTGACTTCCACATGACCATCAGCGTAACAGATCGTCTGACCTTAATGTTTGATGAAGGAAATTTTGATACGATTAAACTTCCTTCTGTACCGCACGACCCTTTAAAATTTAAAGACCGTAAAAAATATGCCGATCGCCTCAAAGATACCAAAGCCAAAACAGGTGCAGATGATGCATTAATGATTGGTGTTGGTAAAATTGGCAAACAAAATGCAGTTATTGCCGCCTTTAATTTTGCCTTTATGGGTGGATCCATGGGAACCGCCGTTGGTGAAGGAATTGTCCGCGCCGCAGAAGAAGCGATTAAAACAAAATCTGCGCTTATCATTGTGCCCGCCTCTGGCGGCGCGCGTATGCAAGAAGGGATGCTATCTCTTATGCAGATGCCGCGTACAATTATTGCCGTGGATATGGTCAAGGAAGAAGGGCTGCCTTACATCGTGCTTCTCGTCAATCCAACAACGGGTGGGGTAAGTGCTTCATTTGCAATGGTTGGTGATATCCACCTGGCTGAGCCAGGCGCTACAATCGGTTTTGCCGGACGTCGCGTGATCGAAGAAACAGTGCGCGAAACATTACCAGATGATTTCCAAACAGCCGAATATTTATTGGAACACGGAATGGTCGATATGGTTGTTCACCGTAAAGATTTAAATGAAAAAATTGGTATTTTCTTATCCCTGCTAATGGATAAAACAAAAAACCCTGATTATAAAAATAAGAAAACAAAAACCAGCAAAGATTTTATTGGCAAGACAGATAAATTATTAAATCCTCCTGCCAATAGTGGAAATGCTCTAAAAGCAAAAATAAAAAAAGTAGCAAAAGCCTAATTGACTAAAAACTTTTATAATAAAAGTAATGATCCAGCGGTTGAAAAACAACTGGATGATTTACTTCAATCTTTATATTACTTGCACAGCAAAGAAATTGATTATTCTTTAGATCGCCTATTAGCTTTTCTTGAAAAGATAGGTAATCCGCATTTTAAACTCCCTCCTGTTATTCATATCGCAGGCACCAATGGAAAAGGCTCAACCCTTGCGTCCCTTAGGCGATTATTAGAAGCCTCCAACAAACGCGTGCATGTTTACACATCACCACATTTGGTTCATCCGACAGAGCGTATTGTACTGGGCGGTGAGCCTATTTCCACGGAATCACTTATTTATATTTTAAAAGAATGCCTTCGCATCAATGATGGCGCGCCCATTACCTTTTTTGAAATATTTACTGCGGCTACTTTTCTGGTCATGAGCCGTACGCCAGCTGACTACACCTTATTAGAAACAGGAATGGGCGGAAGATTGGATGCAACCAATGTTGTACCAAACCCAATCTGTACAATCATTTCAACCATATCAAAAGACCATAGCGAATTTTTAGGCGATAATATTTTAGACATTGCCAGTGAAAAAGCCGCCATAATGAAGGCTGGCGTTCCTTGCATTATTAATCATCAAACTGGTATCGCAACCAAAGCGGGCATTAATAAAGTTTTCCAAAAACAATCCCAAAGCTTATCCCCAGTGTCACCGCTTTATCAATATGGGTCAGATTTTAAAATTGAAACGGGCTTAAACGGATCAAATTTCATATGGGACGACCAATTAATTCCCCTCGCACCTTTTAATCTGGTGGGGACACATCAAACTTACAATATTGGTTCAGCCATCGCCGCCTATCGCATCATTATGGGTCAACACTTTGATCCCACTATATTATCCCCAGACCATCCGCAAAATGCCTTGGGGACAATATTTTGGCCGGGGCGATTACAAAAAATTACGGAAGGCAGCCTATTTGATCAAATAAAACCAACGCAAGAGCTTTGGATTGATGGCGGCCACAATGACAGCGCGGGTGAATTCTTGGCACAGCAAGCCAAAATTTGGCACGACCAAGATTCTCGCCCCCTTACCGTGATTATTGCCATGGTTAATCGCAAAACACCCGCTGAATTTTTATCCCCCCTCCTTTCCCATGAATCTCAAATCATTTGCACCACTATTCCTAATGAAAAAGACACATATAGCGCGGAAGAATTATACGAAAAGATCAAACCATTAGAATTCAACAATTTGACCTGTGCCGAAAACATTCAAGCGGCTTTAGCGCAGGTTTCAAACGAAAACGCCCGCATTTTGGCCACTGGATCCCTTTATTTCATGGGCGCCTTATTGCGTTAAAATAATCCTTTAAAAGGCTCCTTTATTAGGAGCCTTTGCCTTATTTGACTCTTTTGCCCAAAATTCACCGTTTATGTGCCCTAATATTGTATCTTTTTCCAAATATCCTTATGATTGATGTAAATAACTAGAAAGAAACCTTATGGCTCATAATATCGCACTTATTGACGATGATCGTAACATTCTCACTTCAGTTTCTATGTCTTTAGAAGCAGAAGGATTTAACGTGAAAACCTACAATGATGGTGAAGAAGGCCTTGCAGGTATTACATCGTCCCCACCTGATTTGGTTGTACTAGACATCAAAATGCCCCGCATGGACGGGATGGAGGTTCTAAGCAAACTGCGCGAAAAATCTGCGCTTCCTGTTATTTTCTTAACATCTAAAGATGATGAAGTTGATGAGGTTATTGGTCTACGTATGGGTGCAGATGATTATATCACCAAACCTTTCTCCCAACGTCTTTTGATTGAGCGTATCCGCGCCCTATTACGTCGTCAGCAATTACAGGCTGAGCCTGAAAAAGTAAACGAAGACGAGCTAACGGAGCGCGGCGACTTACGCCTTGATGATTCACGCCATCTATGTACTTGGAAAGGGGATGCGGTGAACTTAACTGTTACAGAATATCTCCTCGTCAAAGCCTTAGCTCAGCGCCCTGGTCACGTAAAAAACAGAGATCAGTTGATTGATTTGGCATATGGTGAGAATATCTATGTAGATGACAGAACAATCGACAGCCACATCAAGAGAGTCCGCAAAAAATTCAAAGCGGTGGACAAAGCGTTTAACCAAATTGAAACGCTTTATGGGATCGGATACCGATATAAAGAACAATAAAGCCTTCCCCCTCTTTAAACGCCAGACCTCTAAAGATAACTACGACTCCGAAAATCGTTATGTCATAGAGAAACGGTGGAGCGCCAGTTCAGAAAAAATGAGCTCCCTGACAATTCGTATTTTGTCAGTCAATATCATCGCGATTATGATTTTGGGTATCGGTATTCTTTATCTAGGGCAATATACCGATAGCCTTATTGAAGGGGAACTAAAGTCAATGCGCGCCGAAGCAAAATTTACTTCAGGCGCGCTTTCTGCGGGGGCTGTACGTCCTGTCTTTCAACTCTCACCAATACCCTTTACCGACCCTCTCGAAATAGAAGCTATTAAACCAACACTTGCCAGACGCATGGTCAGCCGATTAGGCAATAGCGGAACAAGCCGTATTATCCTGTTTGGTGTTGATGGCGCGGTTTTAGCAGACACGCAAAATTTATCGAAACAGCGTGATGAAATCGAACGTCAAGAATTACAAAACCCGAATAAAGAATTAAGCATTGGATATCTATTTGATCAATCCGCCGCAAGATTTTTGGACGTCATTCCTTCACAAACAAAATTAGAAAAATTTCCTGTAGATTTGATTGGTGATGTTTTTAAATTCCCCGATTCAAAACAAGCCATGATCGGTGAAATTAGTACTTCTGCTTGGAAAACATCTGATGGCGATATTATTTTAACTGCAGCTGCCCCCATACAAAAATTGAAACAAGTTTTGGGGGTTGTACTTTTATCAAGGGATGGCTCAGAACTTGAACAAAAAATTGCTGATATACGCGTCGATGTATTTCGCGTTTTCTTAGGGTCGCTAGGCATTACAGTCATGTTATCCATTTATTTATCTGGTTTAATTGGCAAACCTTTAAAACGACTTGCTGTAGCCGCAGAAGCCGTTCGAACAGGAAAAGGGAAATACACCGAAATCCCAGATCTAAGCGACCGCGGCGATGAAATTGGGGAGCTTTCCCTTGTTTTACGCGATATGACCAATGCCCTGTGGGAACGGATGAATACCATTGAACGTTTTGCAGCTGATGTGTCGCACGAAATTAAAAATCCGCTCACGTCACTTCGAAGTGCTGTTGAAACAGCCTCACGTATCAAAGATGAAGAAAAACGAGAAAAACTAATGGAGGTTATCAACCATGATGTTCGTCGATTAGACCGCCTCATCAGCGATATCTCAAGCGCATCGCGCCTTGATGCAGAATTAACGCGCGATGAAATGGATCGTGTTGATTTGGCAAATCTTTTATACCGCTTGCGCGATGCGTACAAAAAGCCGATTGATCGCGTTGATGATGATTTAAAAAGTAACGATGGACAAATAAATGTAGTCATTGAAAACGGTGCAACTATTCACGTTTTAGGAAACGAAGATCGTTTATCCCAAGTATTCGGAAACCTGATTAGTAACGCTTTATCATTTTCGCCTGCTCAAAAATCTATTACCTTAACCATAAAAAAATCACGCCATAATGATTTTATTGAAACATGGGTTGAAGATCACGGGCCTGGCATTCCCCATAACAAACTTGAAACTATTTTTGATCGTTTTTATTCTGAAAGACCTGAAAACGAAGCCTATGGAGGGCATTCCGGCTTAGGTCTGTCGATTTCTAAACAAATCATTGACGCGCATGAGGGTCAAATAATTGCTGAAAATATAAAAAACTCTGATAATAAAACAATCGGTGCACGCTTTATCGTGCGTTTAAAAGAAGCATAAAATGGAAAAAGAAATTTTTACGCTTATCGGAATCTTATTTATGCTGGCGAGTTACAGCATTTATATTTTTTCTATTTTCAAAGGTGAAACGCGCCCTCATCCATTTTCATGGTTTATCTGGGGATTATTAACCGCAATCGGATTTTTCGCACAAATATCAGATGGCGCAGGAATTGGCGCATCGATCACTTTTTTATCAGCGGCTATTTCTTTTGGAATAGCTATAATAGGATATATACAACGTGAAAATATTGTTATTTCAAAAAGTGATAAATGGGCATTTATTTTATCTCTAACCGCCATACCATTATGGCTCATAACACAAACGCCTTTATGGTCTGTCTTACTCATTACATTCATTGATCTGGCAGGCTTTTATCCTACTTTTAGAAAAAGCTGGTTTCATCCAGAGCAAGAATCAATATCTAGTTTTGCGCTTGGTGGGTTTAAACATCTTTTTACCGTGCTTGCCCTGCAAAACTATTCGATTATTACAGCGCTATTTCCAATATCTCTTGTGATATCAAACGCCGCTTTAATTATGCTAATTTATTACAGAAAATTTCAACTTAATAAGCAGCCTTACTAATTTTTTTGATTGGCATGATCGGGCCATTGAAAGTAACAGAAAACTTGTCTTTGTCATCTTCCCTACGCGCTGTATCAAAATTTGTGTTTATTTCTGCACTTTTATTTTTACTAAGCTCTGTTGTCACACCTATTTCTCCTTAGATAGTCACGGCAAATACTTGCATTTACGTCATTTACCCATTAAGTCTTACAGGATAAGAGTTACCAAATAGTAAATATTTACATAAGAATTAATTTAAGAGAAAAACCATGACAGCAGAACCGCAAAAAGTAAAAGAAACAATAGAAAATGATTATAAAGTCGCCGATATATCGCTAGCGAAGTGGGGCCGTAAAGAAATTGAAATGGCCGAAGCCGAAATGCCTGGTTTAATGGCTTTACGTGAAGAATATGGCGATCAACAGCCCTTAAAAGGCGCGCGTATTGTCGGTTGCCTGCACATGACAATCCAAACCGCGGTTCTGATTGAAACTCTCCAAGCATTAGGCGCAACAATTCGTTGGAGCTCATGCAATATTTTCTCCACCCAAGATCACGCAGCCGCCGCCATTGCCGCAACAGGCACGCCTGTTTTCGCATGGAAAGGTGAAACTGAGGAAGAATATGAATGGTGTATTCATCAAACAATTAAAGGCCCAGATGGTTGGACGCCCAATATGATTTTGGATGATGGTGGTGATTTAACCATCCTCATGCATAACGAATATCCTGAGCTAATGAAAGACGTCAAAGGCATATCAGAAGAAACAACAACGGGTGTTCTTCGTTTATATGAAATGGCGAAAAAAGGAACATTAATGGTTCCTGCCATTAACGTAAATGACTCCGTCACAAAATCAAAATTTGATAATAAATATGGATGTCGCGAATCTTTAGTGGATGCTATTCGCCGTGCCACCGACATTATGATGGCCGGTAAAGTCGCTGTTGTTGCTGGATATGGTGATGTGGGTAAGGGTTCGGCAGAATCCCTTAAATCACAAGGCGTCCGCGTCATGGTGACCGAAGTTGACCCTATCTGCGCACTGCAAGCTGCCATGGAAGGGTATGAAGTTGTCACTATGGAAGATGCGGCGCCGCGCGCTGATATTTTTGTGACCGCAACAGGGAACAAAGACATTCTTACAATGGATCATATGCGTGAAATGAAGGACCGCGCTATCGTTTGTAACATCGGCCATTTTGATAATGAAATCGATACGCAAAGCCTCCGTAACCTCAAATGGACAAACATTAAACCACAAGTCGACGAAGTCGAATTCCCTGATGGAAAACGCATTACATTATTAGCTGAAGGTCGTTTGGTTAATCTTGGCTGTGCAACTGGCCACCCTAGCTTCGTAATGTCAGCTTCTTTTACCAACCAAACACTGGCACAAATGGAACTATGGAATAATGCGGATAAATACGACAATAAAGTTTACGTACTGCCAAAACATTTGGATGAAAAAGTTGCGATGCTTCACCTTGAAAAAGTCGGCGCAAAACTTTCAAAACTTAATAAGGAACAAGCAGACTATATTGGCGTTAGTGAAGCAGGACCGTTTAAAGACGATACTTACAGATATTAACAATTGAAATCTAATAAAAAAACGGCCTTCAATTATTTTTTGGCCGTTTTTTATTAACTAGGTTAAATTATAATTACAGGAGATAATTTAATGTCATCAAAATTACTATTTTTTGCTGGAAGTGCCCGCAAAGATTCGGTTAATAAAAAATTAGCCAAAGCAGCAAGCGATATCGCTGAAACCATGACAGCGCAGGTTACTTACATTGATCTCGCTGATTATGATATGCCTATTTATAATAGTGATTTAGAAGAAGAATCTGGATTGCCTGAGAATGCAAAAAAACTAAAACAGCTTTTTATTGACCATGATGGTTTTTGTATTGCCTGCCCTGAATATAACGGAACCTTTACCCCATTATTAAAAAATGCCCTTGATTGGGTCAGCCGCCCTAATGGTGACCAAGGCGGACTTGATGGATATAAAGGGAAAACGTGCGCTTTGTTATCTGCCTCCCCAGGCGCCTTGGGTGGTCTGCGCGGGCTAGTGGATGTTCGTAAAATGCTGTCTGGTATCGGCGTACATGTTATTCCAAATCAATTGGCTGTAGGCGGGGCGTATGGAAAATTCGATGACAAGGGTAATATGAGTGACGAAGATGAAAAGAAAAAACTAACTTCTGTCATAGAAGCATTTGTAAAAACATCAAACGCCCTCAAATAATAAGAAAAATATGACATGCATATTCTCTGCCTAACCTGCCAAGATAAAAAAGGAATCGTTGCAACCGTTTCAACTGCGTTAAGCAGTAATGATTGTAACATTGAAGAATCTTCACAATTTAATGATCCGCGTTCTGGACAATTTTATATGCGCGTTGTTTTTTCGGGCGATGAAAAATCTATCAATAAATTCATCAAAGAATTTCCTCAATATGCAGATCATTTTAATATGGACTGGCAAATATCAGACACAACTGTCCCTGTTAAAACCATTATTATGGTTTCTCAATATGACCACTGCTTAAATGATCTTTTGTATAAAACAAAAAATAAGGCGCTTCCTATTGAAATTACGGCTGTCGTATCAAATCATGAAACGACAAAAGAATTGGTTTCCTCATACAACATTCCTTTTCATTATTTACCTATAAACAAAGATAAAGAAGAGAAAGAAAAGAAGCTCCGCAAGATTATTGAAGATTTACAAAGCGAACTAATCGTCATGGCGCGCTATATGCAAATTTTATCTGAAGAATTTATTGCTGATTATAATCAACGTGTCATCAATATTCATCACTCATTCTTACCTGGTTTTAAAGGGGCGCGCCCCTATCATCAGGCCTACGAACGTGGCGTCAAAAGCATCGGCGCGACTGCCCATTTTGCCACCGCAGATTTGGATGAAGGGCCTATAATCGCACAAAATGTGGTTTCCGTTAATCACAAATACACCCCAGAGAAAATGCAAGCTTTGGGGCGCGATACTGAGAGCTTAACCTTAGCCGAAGCCGTTAAAGAATTTTCAGAACGCCGTGTATTTGTGCATGATCGCCGTACGATAATTCTTTAATTCTTGTTCTTTTTAAAAAGCCCCCGTAAACTCTGGGGTATGACAAAATCGTCTTCAAATAATATCGTTCAAGCTCTTTTCGGCTCTATCACCGGGCTGCCCGCTTTACGTTCAGAAAAGACAAGATTAGAAGCATTCTTGGCGGCCTTCCCTGGTGCTTATTGCGGTTTTTCAGATGATGGCAATGTGCTTTACAGCGCAGGCTTTCTTAATATTTTGGGTATAAATACCATCAAAAATATTCATGATATTCAAAACGCTCTTACCGCCAGTGATGCAGCAGTCCTCGAAGGCATGTTTTATCGTTTACAAGAAGAGGGAAAACAATTCTCTATCGATGTCACTCCCCAAAAAGATAAAAAGAAAACGTATCGCCTCACGGGTTCAAAAGGTTGCGCACTAAACAATGAAGAATGCTTTACAACCGTATGGATTGAAGATGTTACAGAGCATTTAAACAAAACAACGATTTTGCAAAACAGGGCAGAAAACTTTGAGAAAGAGCTCAATCAATTTAAAGAAACTCTCAATCTAATGAACCAAGCTATTTGGATTCGCCGTAATACTGGCGATATTGTTTGGTGCAACGATGCATATGCCAAAATTCTAGGAACAAACCCCAAAGAAATTGTCAAAAATCAAAAAGAATTTTCAATTTCACCCAAAGATAAAGCCAAAATAAAATCCATAAAAACCTTATCAGACTTAGCCCTGCAATCAGGCAAAGACCAACAAGTAGATTGTCACATTATTGCAAGTGGTAAACGATATTATGTACAACTTGCCGCTTGCCCATTAAAAGGTACGGATATGACCGTTGGCTTTTTAACAGATCTAACCCGTGAAAAAGAAGCCAGCACTGATTATGAGCGCTATCTTAGTGCCAATAAAATTTTGATGGAACAGCTGCGTTCTGCCATCGCTATTTTTGATTCCGATCAACGTCTTGAATTTTTTAACTCTTCCTTTGCTCAACTTTGGGCTTTGGAAGAACAATGGTTGAACACCCATCCCCGCCTTGGTGAGATTTTGGAAAAACTGCGCGAAATGCGCCGACTACCAGAAGAGGCTGACTTCAAAAACTATAAACAAACATGGCTAAATATGTTTTCGCGCGTTATTGAGGCCGAAGAAGACATGATGTACTTACCTGATAACACAGCGCTTAGGCGTACAGTTATTCCCCATCCAATGGGTGGTATCATGCTGACATTTGAAGATGTGACCAGTAACTTAGAACTTGAAAGCTCATACAACACGCTTATTGCCGTTCAAAAAGAAACGCTTGATAATCTTGCTGAAGGGGTCGCCGTGTATGGCGGTGATGGTCGTTTGCGCCTTTACAATCCATCCTTTGCCAACCTTTGGAAAATCAACCCAGAAGACCTAGCAAGTAAACCTCATATCAGCAACCTTGTCGCCCGTATGAAGCCGTTATTTGATAGCGATATATGGGAGGTTAAAGAGAAACTTCTTATTTCTCATGGAATTGAGCGCGAAATCAAGGAAGGCCGTATAACCCGTAATGACGACATGCTTATTGAATATGCCACAGTACCGCTGCCCGATGGGGGTGTACTTGTATCTTATTTTGACGTTACAGATTCCGCCAAGGTCGAAAACGCCCTGCGCGAAAAAAATACTGCCCTCGAAGCTGCGGAGCAAATTAAAACAGACTTTCTTGCAAATGTATCCTATCAATTACGGACGCCTTTAAATGCGATAATGGGTTTTGCAGAAATTTTAGATAATCAGTATTTTGGTGACCTCAACGATAAACAAAAAGAATATTCACAAGGTATCCAAGAGGCAGGGGAAAAGCTTGTACGTCTTATTGACGATATCCTTGACTTATCAACAATAGAGGCTGGCTATCTTGATCTGGCCATGAGCGAGTTTGATATTCATGACGTCTTAACCAACATTCATGAACTGACCATGGAGTGGGGACGTAAAGAAAATATTACTGTTAAATTAAATAGCACTCCAAAATCTGGATCCCTCATTGCAGATCAACGCCGCGTGAAACAAGTCCTTCTTAATCTGATTCATAACGCTATTAACTTTACACCTGAAAAAGGAACAATTACCTTAGATTCAACACGTGATGACACGTACGTGTATTTCAAAATCACCGATACAGGTATTGGCATTTCCAAATCAGATCAACAACGTATTTTCGAACCTTTCGAACGGGGGCAAAACGATCAACGCATGGATATGTCGAATAAATCCTTATCCCGTGGTGCAGGATTGGGCCTTTCTTTAGTCAAAAATATTACGGAGCTTCACGGGGGCTACGTTGAAATTCAATCCGAACAGGGCACAGGAACGTTAATTACTGTCGCTCTTCCGATTGACCCCGTGCTTGAACCTTTGTTTGAATAGGTTTATTTGGGAATACCTTTGGTTGTCGAATATTCAAAATGATGGTTTGCATCTGGGTATAGGGCCCCATGGATATGATGCGCGGCAAAGGCAGCTTCTGAAAAACCTGTTAGAATAAACTTCTTTTTGTCTTTATAAGAAGCAATGTCGCCAATTGCATAGATACCATCAATATTTGTCGCAGCTGTTGTTGGATGTACGTTTATTTCATTACCTTTTAAATCTAAATTCCATTCCTTGATCGGGCCTAAATTTGCAGATAATCCATAAAAAGGCAATAAAATATCTGCTTTTATTGATTTTTCCTCACCTTGTTTGTTCTTAGCAACAACATGACTAATGTTTCCTTCCTCGCCTTCCAAACGGCTCAGCTGATATGGTGTAAGCAATTTAATCTTACCAACAGTGGACAAATTCTGCATCTTTTCGATAGATTCAGGTAGGGCACGAAACTTATCACGGCGATGCACCAGATGTACGCTTTTTGCAATGTCGCTTAAGGCTATTGCCCAATCAAGCGCGCTATCACCACCCCCTGCAATTACAATATCTTTACCTTCAAAATCTTGTTTATTTTTTACCATATAAAATATTGATTGCCCTTCATAGGATTCAATATTTTCTAATGGCGGGCGGTTCGGTCCGAATGCCCCTGCACCCGCAGCAATAATAATCTTTTTAGCCTGAACATGATTGTCAGTTGATGTTTTAATATCCCAAAAAGCATCTTTGTCGTTTATAGCAACAACTTGTTGGTTCAAATAATATTTGGGCTTAAATGGTGCCGCTTGTTCTTCTAAGTTTTCAATCAACTTACCAGCTTCTATCATGGGATAGGCAGGAATATCATATATGGGCTTATCAGGGTAAAGCGCGGCACACTGCCCGCCAATTTCTGGCAACGAATCAATGACATGGCAGGACATTCCCATCATACCGCATTGAAATACAGCAAATAACCCAACGGGTCCCGCACCAATTATGGCCACATCACGAAGATGTTCGTCTATCAGATTATTCGGGGATTGCGCCATAAACGACCTTAGTTTTACTGGGTTTTGCTTATAAAAATTGCTAAGCTTTTAATCTAATCAATTACACAGAAAAATAAAGTCTTAAACGCAATGGATGTTTTTGCCACACATCGAACCAATAACGAAGATGAGACACTAAATCTTGCATACCAACTCGCGCGTATAATCAATAGCAATGATATTATCCTGCTTAACGGCCCCTTGGGTGCGGGGAAAAGTGTGATGGCACGGGGCATAATTCAAACGCTCAATAACACCCCTAATGAAGATGTGCCTAGCCCAACTTTCACGCTTGTACAACAATATGAAACAACCAAAGGTCTGCTGTGGCATTATGATCTTTACCGATTAGAGCAAGCCGAAGAAATTTATGAAACAGGATGGGAAGATATCATCCATCAAGACATAATTATTATTGAATGGGCCGAAAAATTAGGACACCTAATGCCTCAACAATATATTCAAATAAATATTATTCCAGAAAAAAATAATCAACGTAGCATTACTATAAAGCGGGTCTTATAAAATGACAGATAAACCCCTTACTGCTTTTATACTTTCTGCTGGTAAAGGTACGCGTTTGCGCCCTTACACAGATAAAATGCCAAAACCTATGGTTTCTATTTGGGGGAAACCTATTTTACGCCATACAATTAATAAGTGCAAAAAACATGGCATAGAGAATATAATTATTAATTTACACTATCTTGGTCATGTTATTCATGATTATTTTGCTAGTGAAAAAAATATTTATTTTTCAGAAGAAACTGCTTTGTTAGATACTGGTGGCGGCGTAAAATTTGCTCATAATAAAATTAACAGTAATAGCTTTTTTCTAATAAATGGAGATGCCTTTTGGACAGAAGGAAAAGATAAAAGCGCATTTGAAAACCTTGAAAAGGCTTGGAATCCAAAGGATATGGACATTTTACTTCTATTACAGCCTATTTCGAAGATGTTGCACACACAAGGCATCGGTGACTATGATCTTGATGAAAATGGACGCGCTATCCGCTCTCACAATAAAACAGGCAATTACATGTTTGCAGGTATCCGAATAAGCAAAAAAACTGTTATTGATAGTATAGACGAAGATATATTTTCATTTTTAAAATGTATGGATGCCGCGGAAAAAAAAGGGACCCTTTTTGGAATTGTACATGAAGGCGCATGGCACCATATCAGCACCCCTAAAGACTTAGAAACTATCAACGCATTACCTTCTGAAGTTGATACCGCTCAATGACTTTAAATAATATAACAAATATTTATACAATCTCCCCTGATCAACCTTTTGTTGATTCATTGGCATCAAATTTATTGCATGAATATAAAGATACCCCTGAAAAATTATCTGATATTCTTATCATGTTGCCAACACGCCGCACATGTCGTGCGCTCCGTGATAGTTTTTTAAAAAAAACTGAAGGAACACCACTTCTTCTCCCTAAAATTCGACCTATCGGTGATATTGATGCAGAAGAGCTATCTTTATCCCTCGCACAAGATGATTTGTTTGATTTAAATGCGCCCATTCCTTCTATGAAGCGACAATTATTGCTTGCTAGATTAATTGCTGCCAAACGGCCCGATCAATCAGGCAGCGTTGAACAAGACCTTGGCCTTGCCCAAGCCTTAGGACATTTGATTGATCAAATTCATACTGAAAACCTTGATTTTAAAACATTGCCTTCCATAGTTGAAAAAGCCGATATTGCTGAACATTGGCAAATTACCCTCGATTTTTTGGAAATTATCAGCCTCTATTGGCCAAAGATTTTAAAACAAGCTGGCTACACAGATGCGGCCGAATATAGAAACGCTCTTTTAACCAAGCTAAATGAACATTGGCAAAAAAATCCACCACAGCATCCTGTGATCATGGCTGGCTCAACCGCTTCTATCCCCGCCGTTTCTGCTTTGGCAAAAACAATTCTATTACTCCCATACGGAAAGCTTATTATCCCGGGATTAAATAAAGTCATGGATGAAACAGCATGGCAAAGCATTACCGAAGGACACCCACAAGCTACCCTTAAAAATCTACTAGAATTTTTGAATATTACGCGCGACGATGTTAAAAATTATACGCAAATAAGAAATCAATCTCGATTAGATCTTATTTCCAATATCATGTTACCGGCTGAACAAACCATCCAGTGGTCGCACGCTTTAAAAAACAATCAAAAAAAATACTTAATTGATGACTTAACACAAAATATATTTCGTTATGACTGCGACACGATACAAGAAGAAGCAGACACTATTGCGCTTATCTTACGTGAAACATTAGAAGATAAAGACCAAACCGCTTGCGTAATAACGACTAACCGCGCCTTGGCAAGACGTATCACACAACGGTGCAAATTTTGGAATATTGAGGTTGATGATACTGCAGGTCAAAATTTAAAAGATACGGCACTTGGTCAATATCTTCTTCATTCCCTATCCATTTTTACAAATAATTTTGATTCTGTATCCCTACTCAGCTTTCTTAAACATGACTATACCTCTATAAAAACGGTTGATAATTTCCGTCAAAATATACGTAATTTCGAAATAGAGGTTTTACGCGGAAAACCTATCAAAAATGGCATAGAAGGCATAAAAAATAGGCTGCAATTTAAGATAAAAGACCCCCACAGCTATCAAAAACCATCAGAAGGTACTATAAATTTTCTAAAGATATTAGAGGAGAATATAGACCCATTTTCCGCTATCTTACATCACACAGATAATGACTTTAGTGTCTTTTTAACAACACACATAAAAATGGTTGAGCATTTTTATGGTTTTGAAAACCAATCATTATGGTCAGGAGAATCTGGAAACGCTGCTGCAAATTTATTGTCTGAACTATATGAATATGCAGGTGATATAGGTAAAATTTCTTTATATGAATACGAAGTAATTATTAAGCATTTTATTGGTACCGTCACTGTTCGTCCCAAATTTGGAACCCACCCTCGTCTACAAATTTTAGGACAAATTGAAGGACGAATGGTCCAAGCCAACCGCGTTATACTTGCGGGCCTAAATGAAGGGTCATGGCCGCCAGACCCAGGGCACGACCCATGGATGTCACGTCCAATGCGTCAAAGATTTGGCCTTCCTTCGCCCGAACGGTCTATTACTTTAGCGGCGCATGATTTCTGCCAAGCCTTTTGTGCCCCCCAGATTTATTTAACACGCGCAAGTAAGATGGACGGCGCGCCTACCGTTCCTGCGCGTTGGTTAGAACGCTTTAACACCTATTTATCCGCGCATAACATCAGCAATAATTTATTAACCAATGGAACACATTTATCATACAACGCGCATCTTGATGCCGCCGAACGTACCAAGGAGATTACTCGCCCCGCTCCATGCCCACCGATAGAGGCCCGCCCAACTTATTTATCGGTGACCTCCATCGATAAATGGATGAAGGACCCCTATTCAATATATGCACAAAAAATTTTGAAACTGGAAAAACTATTACCTTTAAATGAAGTCACGAGCGCTTCTGATAAAGGTATTATTTTTCACGAAATATTACATCGTTTTAACAAGCAATATCCAAATCATCTAAACGACCAATCAGCCAATGATTTTGTTGATGTTGCAATTAAGGTTCTTGAGGAAAATATTGAGACATCAGAATCACTCTCATTTTGGCGTCCTCGTTTAATGCAATTTGCGCATAATTATATAGATTTTGAATCTAAATGGCGGGAAAAACACCAACTTATTTCTGCAGAAATAAAAGGTTCTATTGATTTTAAACAAACAGATAATATTGACTTTACCCTAACTGCGCGTGTGGATCGTATTGACCGGCATGCTGATGGATCATATGCCATCATTGATTATAAATCTGGTGGACAATATAGCGCGACTAATCTAAAAACTGGCGCCCTATCTCAATTACCTCTTGAAGGTTTAATCTTAACCGAAGGAACATATGATGCTATTCAACAATTAACTGATAAAAATGTTAGTTATTTAGGATATTGGAAAATTGAAAACTCAAAACAAACCATAAACGAAATTAAAACAAAAAATCTTGCAGAAACAATTATCTCTATCGTCGATACAAAGGCAGGGTTACTCAATTTAATTACAACTTATCAAAATCCAGATACATCCTATCTTGCCATTCCAGATTTAAACAATGCGCCGCGTTTTAACGACTATGCTTATCTTGAACGCATAAAAGAATGGGCTGCCTTAGACGAACCTGAAAATATAGAAGCGTATTAAAATGAATCAAAATCTTAAACGCCAAAGCCCTTCTACCAATCACGAAATTGATCCAAATGTTCGCCAACGCCATGCGGCTAATCCAACTCAATCCGTCTGGGTTGGCGCCTCTGCAGGGTCAGGAAAAACAAAAGTCTTAACGGACCGCGTTTTACGCTTATTACTGCCCGATAAACTAGGTTTAAACGCTGTTTCACCTGAAAAAATTCTTGCGCTTACTTTTACCAAGGCCGCAGCGAGTGAGATGGCATTACGTATCAACGAAGAGCTTGGAAAATGGGCTGTCATGCCCCTAGAATCTAAGGATTCTAAAAGTACTGGCTCTCAAAAATATAATTTAAAAGGGACGTTAGAGTTTTTATTGGGTCACCCCCCAACCGATCATCAAATTATTACAGCGCGGCAACTTTTTGCAAAAGTTATTGATGTTCCGGGTGGGTTAAAAATTATGACTATCCATTCCTTTTGCACCTCTATCCTAGGGCGCTTCCCCCTAGAGGCGGGCTTGTCCCCTAATTTTAAAGCCATCGAAGAAAGCGAATCAAAGCCCCTTCTTCAACACGCTATTAATCAGACAATTAATACATCACAAACCCTCAAAGGGTCTGATCTTGCGCAAGCATTCTATAATCTGGCACTTGTGCAAAATGAAGATCAAATTTACGACCTGATCCAAAAATTAATAAGTGAGCGACGCCAAATTCAAAAAATTCTTGATAGTAATTTTGGTGCATTGGGTCTGTACACTTCGCTGTGTCGTCATTTTGACATTAATGATGCTGAAACAGCTGACGATATTATGACCGCGGCATGCAATTCTAAAAACTATAACGAAGCCGGGCTAAGGGACGCCTGCAAGGCATTATCTGAAGGGACAGAAAAAACAGATCAACCCAAATCACACATTATTCAAGATTGGCTTGATAGTGATATTCATCAACGCGTCAAAACTTTTGAAAATTATCAAGAAGCCTTTTTTACAAAAACTGGCGAGATTTTGAAAAATATAGCCACCGCAGGATTACAAAAAAAACATCCCGATCTTCAGGAAAATTTATACATCGAAGCCACACGCCTAGAAAAAGTAAAGCAAAGCCTATCGGCACTTCACATCGCAACCATTACGCGTGATTTATTTTTATTTGGCACAGACATCCTTGAAAATTATGAACATGCAAAAAAACAAAAATCATATCTTGATTATGATGATTTAATTTTAACTACCCTAAATTTACTTACAGGGAAAACGGATAATTTAAAAAATCTAAACAACGTATCCCCATGGATACGCTATAAACTTGACCAAGGGATTGACCATATTCTGGTGGATGAAGCGCAAGACACTAATCCTGAGCAATGGGAAATCATTCGTGTTTTAACGGATGATTTTACTGATACCTCTGATGAAGACCCTGCGCGTACCCTATTTGTCGTTGGAGATGAGAAACAATCTATCTATAGCTTTCAACGCGCCTCCCCAGAAAAATTTGATGAGATGCGCCAATATTTTACGGATAAATTTAAACAAAATAAGAAAAATTTTAAAGAAATAGATTTTATCACTTCTTTCCGTTCAACCAAAGCCGTTTTAGATTTTGTTGATACTGTTTTCTCCCATGATATTTATAAAAAGGGTCTTGGTAAAAATTCAATTGAGCATCAATCTTTTCGAAAGAGCCAACCAGGTTTGGTCACCCTTTGGCCACTTTTTAAAAACCCAGATAAAATTGAAAAAGATGTTTGGACGCCGCCAACACAAATTTCCGACTCCTCTTCCGGTGCGCAAGCATTGGCCAATTATATTGCTGATAATATTCGTCATTGGCTTGATGATAAAAACCGCATATTACATTCTTATAATCGGCGTGCTGAGCCCAAAGATATAATGATCTTACTGCGTACACGTAATCAATTTCTTGACCAACTTGTACGCGCGCTCAAAACACGTAACATCCCCGTAAGCGGTGTTGACCGTATGGTTTTAAACGATCAACTTGTTGTTCAAGACCTTTGCGCCGCGGCGCAATTTGCCTTATTACCCAATGATGATTTAAATCTAGCAGGCCTTTTAAAATCACCTTTTATTGGTATCGATGAACAAACTTTATTTGATCTTTGCTATAATCGAAAATCCCAATCATTATGGGATCGTGTCCGCCAATCAGATCATATAGAAATCATTCAATGGTTAGAAATTCTTATTCAGCTAAGCGGTAAAGAACGTCCCTATAATTTCTTTTCAACCCTTCTTCAAATGCCATGTCCATCTGATTCAAAAAGTGGATTACGCGCTATTAAAAAACGACTAGGCGATGAATCACTCGACCCTATTGATGAATTTATTACACTAATTTTAAATTATGAGCATAAATACACTCCCAGCTTGCAAGAATTTCTCGTTCTACAAGAATCAAATTTACAACAAATCAAACGTGAGTTGGAAGAAGCGGGTAACATGGTCAGGATCATGACAATCCACGGGGCAAAGGGGCTACAATCCCCCATTGTTATTATGCCCGATACTATCCGCGCCAGCACTAACAAAAAAGAACGCCTATTGTTGCCACAAAAAACAACGCAAGCCTTACCCTATTTTTGTCCGACAACATCAAACTTACCGCCCCCCTGCCAACAGGCTGTTAAATATTTAGAAGAAAAAGATACGCAAGAATATCGCCGTTTATTTTATGTGGCCGCAACCCGCGCCGAAAGTGAGCTTTATATTGCAGGCAACAAAGGCTCATCTAAAAGCCACCGCGAAAGCTGGTATGATTATGCAGTTGATGCTTTTTCACAATTGGATGTAACAGAAATACAATGCCCATACACCGATAATATTATTCAAGAATTTAGCAACCCTGCAACAACAAACAAAGCAGATAAAATTGAAAAAGAATTAAATCATCAAAATATCAAATCAGAAGCGCCCAATTGGCTTTATAAACCAATTGAAAATATTGATAGCCCGTTAAAAACATTTACCCCTTCGCGCCCAGAAAGTTTAAAGACGGAAGAGACGCTCTCCCCCTTGCAACCAGATGACAAAATTCGGTTCAAACGGGGTAATATCATTCATAAGTTATTACAAACTTTGCCAGATATCGACCCTAAAATATGGGAAGAAAAAATAGCACAATTCCTATCACGCCCTTCTCATAATTTATCAGAGCAAGATCAAAATAATATTTTGCAAGAAACGCTCAATATATTAAGGCACCCCGTTTTTGCGCCTGTTTTTGGTGAAGGCTCACGCGCTGAGGTCTCAATAACAGGTGTAGTTAATAATCAGGTTTTATCTGGTCAAATTGACCGCCTTTTGGTCACAGATACTGAAATATTAATTATTGATTATAAAACCAACCGGCCGCCCCCGAAAAAGGCATCTGACGTCCCCCAAATCTATATCGATCAAATGAACGCCTATGCCTCTGCTATACGCCATATTTATCCTGATAAACCTATTAAAAAAGCCCTTATTTGGACAAATACGGCCTTGCTCATGCCGCTTGATTAAAAGCTTTCAAACTGGCCGTAACTTTTATATCCTATAGTCGAATATATAAAGAAACGTCACAATGAGGAGTAAGATAATGGCAAGTGTAAACGTATCTGATGCAGATTTTGAAAATGAAGTGTTAAAAGCCGACGGCCCTGTCATGGTTGATTTCTGGGCAGAATGGTGCGGCCCTTGTAAAGCATTGTCCCCCATCGTCGATGAAGTGGCCAATGAAATTGGTGATAAAATGAAGATCGTTAAAGTAAATATCGACGAAAACCCAAATGCACCAACCAAATATGGTGTTCGCGGCATCCCCACCTTGATGGTTTTTAAGGACGGTGAACTTGTTGATACCAAAGTTGGCGGCATGTCTAAACAACAATTGAACGATTGGCTCAATAGTGTTTAAAGAGTAATCAAAATTTTAAAATAATAAAAAGCCGCCATTTTCCTTCTGGCGGTTTTTTTATATAATTTTATGACGCTATAACACATATAATTATTTGTCACACATACATTGTTTTGCCATAGTGTATATATGTCCCAAAGTGCAAAAAATATAAAAAACAACATTATCATGCCTCCCGCTGATAAGGCTCCCATAGATACGGGCAATATTTTGGCATGGATTTGGTATTTTTTAACACCCTATAAAAAATCAATCATCGCCTATTCTATCTATCGCTTTATACGCGATTCATATTTTGCGATGTTGCCATTGGTAATAGGGTTTATGATTAATGCCCTCAATAGTGGCATCGCACAGGAAAATTCAAATTTATTTTTCGGGGGCGCTCTGGCCTATATGTTATTATTTGCTGTATTTGCCTATAACATGGTCTTCGTACCCGAAGTGCGCAATTACGAAAAAGCGGTTCGTGCCCTTACCCTTTACAGTATTAACCACCTCAATAAACTATCAATTGATTGGCATGAAAAACAAGGATCAGGCGGTAAATTACAACGCGTGATGACCGCTCGTGTTGGTTTGCAAGAGCTTTCCCGTTTCTACCGTTGGGACTTCTTCAATATTGTCGGTCAAATTACTGCTATTACCGTTTCCGTTATGTTTATGGACATCCCCGGTTTTTATATTTTCTTATATATTGGATTCATCGGAAGCTTTTTAACAGCGTCATATTATTTTGCACGCCCTTATTTATGGCTTTTTAATAAATACCAAGAAACGTTTGAGGGCCTGCTTTCAGGTGTCTATGAATTTGTGTCTTCAATACGTACCGTAAAATCTTACAGTTTATCGCCTTATATTTATAAACGTGCCAGAGACTTGGAACAACAAGGTCAAGGGGCAATTATTGATGCATTCGCGCAAAATTTAAAACGATGGACAATTTGTAATTTAATCGCTGTGGCATGGATTACTATATTCTTAATACTTGGATTATATCTTGTTCTAAATGATCAATTATCAACGGGTGCTTATGCAACTTCGTTTTTCTTAGCCTCAAATGTTTGGGGTGTTTGTATATATTTTGGTGCTTTTTTGGAAAAGCTTTTTGAACATGGCAATGCCATTCACCGTTTGGTCAAAACGCTACGTATACAACCTAAGAAATTTGACTTACAGCCAGCCCAGCAACTTCTCCCCGACTGGGAAGCTATAACCATTGATAATCTTTGCTACACCTATGATGAAGAAGGCAATCACGGTATCAAGAACCTGAATATTCACGCAAAACGCGGTCAGAAAATCGCCCTCGTCGGGAATAGCGGGGCAGGAAAATCCACTTTTATTAAATTACTGATGAAACAAATGCTTCCTGAACAAGGTAGTATTAACATTGATAATTCCAATATATCTTACATTGCGACAGCCGATTGGCTCACGCAAATCAGCTACGTGCCCCAAGATATCGAACTTTTTAATCTGTCTATTCGTGATAATATTTTATTGGATAAGCAGGATATTGATCCAGACACTCTCGATCACGTGTTGAAACAATCAGCCCTTGCCGAATTTATTGAAACACTCCCCCAAGGTCTTGACACCATGGTTGGTGAGCGGGGTGTAAAACTCTCAGGGGGTCAACGACAGCGTCTGGGCATTGCCCGCGCCCTTGTCCGCCAAGCACCTATCATTATCTTTGATGAAGCGACTAGTGCCCTTGATTCTATATCAGAAAGACAAATTCAAAAAGCGATTGAAAATAGCTTCGAAGGGCGCACCGCCTTTATTATTGCGCATCGCCTCTCCACAATCCGCAATGCCGATCATATCATCGTTTTGGATGAAGGAGAGATTATTGAACAAGGTGATTTTGATACGCTTATTACTCTTGATGCCCATTTCGCCAAACTGTGGAACATGCAAAGCCGTTGAGATATAAAAAAAGCCGCCTTATCAAAAAGCGGCTCCTTCGTATTATGAGGCTCTACTAAAATAACTTACGCTTCTCTAGCGTCTTTTGCATCTTCAGCTTCCGCAACCGGCTGTTTATCAGCTTTGGCTTGACCATCGGCTGCATCTAATTTTTCTTGTGCAACATTGATAGCAGCTTCCTTCGCAATTGCTTGCTCTTTGGCTTCTTCGCGTTGTATGGCTTTTTCAACCGCCAATTTATCAGGCGCCAAAATCATAATCATCTGGCGGCCTTCCATTTTAGGATGAAATTCAACTTTTGATAAATCTGCTAAATCATCACGGATACGGTCCAATAATTTTGCAGCCAAATCCTTATGCGCCATTTCACGGCCACGAAAACGCAGTGTTACTTTTACCTTATCTTCATTGGTTAGGAATTTTTTTGCGGCCTTTAATTTTACACCATAATCATGATCTTCAATATTTGGGCGGACTTTAATTTCTTTAACATCAACGGTTTTTTGTTTTTTACGCGCTTCAGATGCTTTTTTCTGTTGTTCGTATTTATACTTACCATAGTCTAAAATTTTACAAACGGGTGGTTTTGCATGTGGGGAGACTTCGACCAAATCAAGGCCATATTCTTCCGCGGCGGCAACACCTGCGGCAACACTCATCACGCCTAACATTTCTCCATCTGCGCCGACTACTCGTACTTCCTCGGCTGTAATATTATGATTTGTCTTTGGCCCTTTATCTTTTGGGGGCTGTTGAAATGGTGGTCTAGCGATGGTGCATTCTCCTTTAATTGTTTCAGTTGGTAATTAATATATCTTATAATGATAAATAAGTCCTTAAAATAGGGCGTAACCCTTTAATATTCAAGCTTTTTATGGGTATTTTAAACATTCAAAGCGTAGATGGCATAATTTAAAACCATCGCAAAACTGGTCCATAAAAGCGGTGGGATCATTAAAAAAGCCGCAATACGCTCTACATTCCATGATTTCACAATAAATAGTACCGTCAAAACGTTTAAAACCCCGATCCAAATCAGCGCTAATAGAATTTCATGCGCGCCAAAGAAAATAGGCGTCCATGCCCAATTAAGAATGGTATAGCCTATAAAAATCCATTTTAATTCACGAACCTGTTTATCAGATTGCCAAATCTTCCATCCCGCGCTCGCAATCATGACATATAAAATGCTCCATACAATGGGAAACAAATAATTGGGTGGATTGAAAGAGGGTTTTTCTAAGCCTGCATACCAGCTGGTGATTTCACCTTGTGTAATTTGTCCAATGCCAAATGCCACGGCCAAGTACACAACTATCCATGCAATAAGTGATAAATATTTTTTCATCTTTTAATAAGGGGCCTTCGCTTCATTTGCCAACTCTTCAATGGCTTGATCTAAATCAACGATATTCTGCGCTTGGCTGCCTAACCGGCGAATGGCAACTTTATTCCCCTCGGCTTCGCGTGCACCAACAACAAACAATGCAGGAACTTTTGCCAAAGAATGCTCACGCACTTTATAATTTATTTTCTCATTACGTATATCTAACTCTACACGGATGCCTTTTGCTTTTAACTCTTCATACACTTTCTTCGCGTAATCAGAGGCATCATCTGTAATATTGGCAACAACACATTGAACGGGGGTCAACCATAACGGCAACTTACCCGCATAGTTTTCAATCATAATACCGATAAAGCGTTCCAGTGCCCCCAACGCCGCGCGATGCAACATGACAGGGCGCTGTTTTGATCCGTCTGCTGCAATATAATTTGCATTCAAACGCTCAGGCAGATTAAAATCAAGCTGTAATGTCCCACATCCCCACTCACGGCCGATGGCATCACGAATGACGAAACCAACTTTCGGGCCATAAAACGCGCCATCCCCTTCACAGGTTTCATATTCTAAACCCATTTCTTTCAAGGCATTTTCCAAGGATTCTTCGGCCTTATCCCAAATTTCATCTGACCCAACTCTTAACTCGGGACGGGTTTCAAAGGTAATTTTATATTCTTCAAAACCTAAATCTTTATAGATGGCTTGTACCAATTTAAAGAATTTAATTGATTCATCTAGAATTTGATCTTCTGTGCAAAATATATGCGCGTCATCTTGAACAAATTGACGCAAACGCATAATGCCGTGTAACGCGCCATGCGCTTCGTTACGGTGGCAACATCCAAATTCAGATAAACGAATAGGCAGATCACGATATGATTTAATACCTTGATTAAAAATTTGAACATGTGCAGGGCAATTCATTGGCTTTAACGCCAAAAATTCTTTTGGCTCTTCATCATAAACAGGGCCATCTTCATTATTATTGGGTGTCACATCTGGCACAACAAACATGTCTTCACGATATTTTTGCCAGTGTCCGGACTCTTTCCAAAATTTTGAATGCATTAATTGCGGCGTACGAACTTCGTCATATCCATCATCTTGTAAACGACGGCGCACATATGCCTCTAATTGGTTATATATGGTGTAGCCTTTGGGATGCCAGAAAACAGACCCTTGCGCCTCTTCTTGTAAATGGAACAAATCCATTTCGCGCCCTATTTTACGATGGTCGCGGGCTTCGGCCTCTTCTAGCATTGTTAAATATGCATCTAATTCTTTTTGGTTGCGCCACGCTGTACCATAAATACGCGTTAGCATGGCGTTGTTTGAATCCCCACGCCAATACGCGCCTGCGACTTTCATCAACTTAAACGCAGACCCTACATTCTTAGTGGAGGGCATATGAGGACCACGGCAAAGGTCTAACCAATCCCCTTGTTTATAAATTGAAATTGTCTCACTTTCAGGCAAATCTTGAATTAACTCAGCCTTATATTTTTCACCCTTATCGCGGAAATATTGTATCGCAACATCGCGGTCCCACTCTTCGCGTTCAAACGCCGAATTACGCTCAACAATCTTACGCATTTCTTTTTCAATGGCGGCAAAGTCAGTGTCACTAAATGGCTTATCGCGGGCAAAATCGTAATAAAACCCATTCTCAATAGATGGGCCAATCGTCACTTGTGTACCGGGAAATAATTTTTGAACCGCTTCGGCCATCACATGCGCCGCATCATGACGGATCATCTCAAGCGCATCATCGTCATCACGTTTGATTAACCCAATGGACGCATCATTATGAATGGCACGTGATAAATCACAAATTTCACCATCAATTTTGATGCCAACACAAGCTTTCGCCAATGACGTTGAAATATCTTTGGCAATATCCATACCAGTAATGCCGGAGTCATATTCACGGATTGCGCCATCAGGCAAAGTGATTTTAATCATATCGTTCTTTTTTTGTGTTGCTGTCATAAGACTGTTTTACTGCGTAATCCCCTGAATGTCTAGACATCAAGGCGGTTTTACTAGCAGTTTCCGATAAACCATTACCGTTCGTTGAGGGAATTATTCATGGTCTTAATAAACGGCTTCAACAAATACTCCATAATGGTTTTCTCACCTGTCAAAATATCAACAGACGCAACCATACCAGGGATAATTGGCAAAACTTCTCCGCGCCGTTTCAACGCATTTTCTTCGGTCAAAACTTGTACTTGATAGAAACTATTGCCTTCTTCATCCGTCACCGCATCGGGGGATATGGACACCACTTTACCATTCAACCCGCCATATACGGCAAAATCATACGCCGTAATTTTCACAACGGCTGGCTGTTCAGGGTATAAAAACGCAATATCTTTGGGGTTAATACGAGCCTCAACCAATAACTGGTCATCTTTAGGCACAATTTCAATAAATTCTTGCCCTGGCTGTACAACACCACCCACGGTATAAACCTTCAAATCCTTAATATAACCATTCACAGGCGATTTAATATCCGCACGATCTTTCCGGTCAACCAGCCCTGCCAAACCTTGCTTGATAGCATTCATTTCAATCATTTTGGCGGATAATTCTGTCTGCGCTTGCGCTTTTGCGGCCGACTTAACCTCCCCAATACGCGCATTCGCCTCATTAATCGCTGAACGTGCCCTTGGAATTGCCGACAAGACGCCATTTAACTCCGTCTGTTTTTCTTTAATCTGACGATCTAATTGTAAAATCTCCATCTTTGGCGCTGCTCCACGGGCGACCAATGGCTCAACCATTGCTTTTTCATCTTGAGCCAAGCCTAATTGCCCACGAATATCACTCGCACGAATTTGCAATTCGTTTAATTCTTGCGAACGCTGGCTTTTTTGTTGTTCCATAATGTTTGTCTGACTGGAAATCTGAGCCTTGTTCGCACTGTACGCGTTCATTTCCTCTGTCACACTTTGTGGTGCGCCTTGCATCACTTCATCAGGAAACTCTGGAACACGGCCTTCCACCTCGGCTTGAAGACGTGATACGGTTGCCAATAATCCTAAATAACGCGCCTCGTTAGATCCTAAATCAGAGGATGCTGCAATATCAGACAGACGCACAAGAATATCGCCTTGCTTAACTTCGTCGCCTTTTTTAATAAAGAATTCTTCAACAATTCCACCTTCTAAAGATGAAATTTTCTGAATTTCGGTCGATGGGATGACTGTTCCATCGCCGCGTGTTACTTCATCAATTTCGGCAAAGCTTGCCCAAAAAAACATGATCGTAAAAAAAGCAATTATGAACAAAAGAACCAAATGGCGGGATAAAGGCATATCTTCATCTGTATCAAAAAATCGATCGCCTTGTGCCTGTACGCGCTCTATATGATCGCTTAGCCACTGTTTTTTGTCATCGGCTTCCTTTTCTTTATCCGTCATATTTTCCCGCGCCTGCATTTTCATTGCCTTGGCGAGGTTCTCATCTTTACCAGTAATGGTTTTTACTGCTTTTTTATCGTTTTTTTTCTTATCGCTCATTTTCTCAAAAACTCTCTAAACGTTTGTTTTTTCAGCATCTGTTCCGTATTGACGGGCCTGCAATTTGCTAATTACTTCGTCTTTTGGACCAAAAGCAACCAAACGACCACGATCCAACAAGATAAGTTTATCCACCAAAGACAGCATTCCGCCTTTATGCGTGATCAAAATTGTTGTTCGTCCTTCGGTCACATTATGTAGACGCTTACGCAATCTATTTTCAGACGCCGGGTCCATAGACGCCGTAGGCTCATCCAAAATCAAAATTGGTGGATCATATAATAACGCACGTGCAATCGCGACGGCCTGACGTTGGCCACCAGATAACGCTTCCCCGCGTTCACCCACTTGCGTATCTAAGCCGGCTTGAGACTCACGTAAAAACTCAGTCACACCCGCTAATTCAGCGGCGCGTAAAACCGCACGGTCTGGCGCCATCTCATGCCCCATGGTGATATTTTCACGAACTGATCCGTAGAACAACTGCGGGCTTTGCTGAACCGCACCAATATTACGGCGTAAATCACCTGGGTCAATCTGACGTACATCCGTACCATCTAACTGTACGCTTCCGCTTTCGGGTTGGTATAGATTGATCAATAACCGCTCAATCGTCGTCTTACCTGACCCCACCGCGCCAATAACACCGACATGCTCTCCTGGCTCTAAAGTGAAATTCAAATTATTTAGGGCAGGAACAGATTGATTGGGATAATGAAACAAAACATCACGAAATTCTACTTTCCCCTGAATGGAGGGCATTGCAATGAAATGCTTGCCTTTGGGGCGCTCAACTTCTTTTTTCATCATTTCATCCAACTGGCGTAATGATTCTTTAGATTGATGCATACGTGTCAAAAGACCCGCAATTTGTGATAAAGGTGCCATCGCACGACCACTTAGAATAACACAGGCAATCAACGCCCCCATCGAGATTTCAGCTTCCTTAATTAAGAAAACGCCAACAATCACGACAAAAACACTAACCAATTGCTGTATGAAAACAGCAAAGTTTAATGCAAAGGCATTAACGCGGCGCATTTTGACAGATGTACGCGAGGATTTATCCGTTAATTCTTCCCATCGGCGTTGCGTGTGGCCTTCGGCTGCTTGTACTTTTACAGTCTCAAGACCGCTAATTGTTTCAAATAGTAACGCATTCTTTAACGCACTTTCCATCATCGAATCTTTAATGGCTTTTTGAAGTGGCTTTTGTAAAAACAATCCAACGCCAATAACAATAGGAATCGCCGCCAATGGCACAAAGGCAATCGGCCCCCCAATAAGCGCGATGATCGCAATAAAGAAAAAGATAAATGGTAAATCAATCAATGCCGCCATGGTGGCAGAGGTAAAGAAATCGCGCAGCGTTTCAAATTCACGCATATGACTGGCTAAAACTCCCGCACTAGCGGGTCGCGCCTGCATCGTCATGCCCAGCATTTGCTCAAACAAACGTGCAGATACAACAATATCCGCTTTTCGCCCTGCATGGTCCAAGAAATGCGCACGCAGATTTTTTAAGATAAAGTCAAAGACATACACCACCAAAACCCCCGTGGCCAAAACCCACAACGTTTCAATCGCATTGTTGGGGACAACGCGGTCATACACGTTCATCACAAAAAGTGAACTTCCAAGGGCGAAAATGTTAATCATAACCGCGGCCATGACAACTTCGGTATATATCTTCTTATTTTCCCACAAGGCAGACCAGAACCAATCACGCGCATTATCAATTTCGGCGGGGCCCGCCCGATCATCCACACGGGCAACAGGGCGCACATAGAAACAATAATTGGTGTAAACTTTTTCTAACTTATGCAGTGATATCGCTTTACGCTCATCACCTGTCTCAGGGAACTGAACCAAAAATTTTGTCTCAGGATGAATAATACTTCCTTTGGATTTTGATTTGGTTTTATTCTCTTGCTTTGGCTTTTGCACTTCCCAAAGAATACACGCCTGTCCCCCTTCAAGCACCATGATACAAGGCAAATTGGGCGCAATTGCTACTGAATCAATAGAGCGCTCGACCATGAAAGAATTTAAATTGGCACGTTCTGCCGCGCGGGAGAATAAGAGAGGCGTAATCCCTGCCTTTGAAATTGGCAAGCCAGAGGTCAAAGCAGCCACACTTGTACGGCGCCCATAATGCCCCGCAATCAATTGCAAACAATTCACTAACGGGTCATGTATTGCCACGCGATCGGCTTCTAATGGCCAAGAATCAGATGATTTTTCATGCTCTTTTGTCGCCGCTTTATTTTGACGTGCCGCGCTTGGTGCTTCTTTTTGTGCTTCATAGGCAGTTTGTTGATTTTTCTGCACATTCTCCCCCCGCGTATCGGCGGATTGGTCTGAATAAGGCTGCTCAGGATCCACGTTATAATTTTTCCCTGATTCAGAATCATCTGAATTAGTGTTTGTTTGGTTTTGCGGCGCGTTTGGCGATTTGGGTGTGTTATCAGTCAATGTCTGTATCCAGAATGTAAAAGAGGGGTAAAGGAATAATTGTGACAATAGTTTACCACAACCCACCGCCAGACTTTAAGAAAAAAAGCACATGTCATAATCTGAAATTACATCAAAAAAACGGAGGCATCATAGCCTCCGTCTTAAATTCTTATATTACGCTAAAATTAACGATCAACGACATATTGCGCAGGCTCAATCAAAGCTGATTCGCGTGGGAATGCAACATTCATTGTTGGCAATAATTGACCTTTTAGGGCAAGCAATCTGAATACTGAGAACATCTCAAGAAATTCTGCGTTAATTGTATTTGTACGCGATACAAATAATTCATTCTGCGAATCCAATACATCAATTAATGTACGGCGGTCTAAAGAGAATTGATCTTTATATGCACGTGTAACTTCTGTATTTGCGGCTGCTTGCGCGGCAAATTCACTTGCACGCTCCCCAGCTGACATCATACGTGCCCATGTTTGGCGTACATCATTTTCAACGGCGCGCGCTGAATCTGCGCGACGTTCTTTTGACACTTGGTAACGATGTGTAAATTCACGGATACGGGCAATATCACCACCACCACGGTATAAGTTCCAGTTGGCAACAACCAACGCAGAAGCACTCGTATCGCGATCTTCTACGCCACCTAAGTTATCACCTGTACGGCCATTTAATTGCAGATCAACTTGTGGATACAAGGTAGACCCTGTTCCATTCATTTCTGCATAGGCAACACGAACATCTGAATCAAAGATCGCCAATGTCGGGCTATTTGTAATAACAGTTTTTACTTCTTCTTCTACATTTGCTGATAAGCCATTGACTGGCACAGCAGGTAAAATTAGATCACGTGGGTCTGAACCAACTTCACGGCGGAAGTTTGCTTCAGCAATACGAAGCTGTTGAAGAATTGTTGATTCTTGCGCACGAGCAGAAGCCAAACGCGCTTTAATTTGTTCTAGGTCAGCTTGTGTTGAACGACCAACATCAACACCATCTTGAATTAAATCCATGATTGCTAAATGCTCATTCACGTTATCGCGTGTGATACCTAACAATTCACGTTGACGAATAACTTCCAAAAATGACTCAACAATTGAAAGTCCAACCAATTCGGCTGTCTCTTTAACGCGGTGCGCAGAAGATTGAATACGGTTTTCTTGACGTTCAACTTCGTATTTTGTTTCCCAACCATCAAACAACATTTGTGTTAAAGTTAGGCCAGCTTCGGTACGGAATAATGTTTCTGTATCATCTTCACCAACACGGTTATTGGTAAAACGATCATCTGTATATTCCAAACCAAAATCACCAGAAAAATCAATAGAAGGAAGATACAAAGCTTTAGCTTGCTCTAACTCTTCATCTGTTGCGCGGCGCGTACCAGCAACAACACCATACTCAGGGTTTGTTAAAACACCTAAAGCAATCGCTTCCGCAAGATCCAATTGAGCGGGAGAGCCATCAACAACAGGCGTATTCATCACCGTTGCGTTTTCTGTTATAACAGGATCAACCATCTGCTCTTGCGCCGCCAAAGGCATCGCGTAAGAAAGGATTGTAGCTGTCATTAAAGCCGCAATAAGATTAGTTTTTTGAAAATTTTTCTGTGTCATTCTATGACCCTCATTCATTAAAAGGTAATTTGTAATAATTAAATTAGACTATTTACGTCAATAATTCTAAGTAGTTATGTCGTTTTTTTCTATATTTTGCAAGTGTTTATTTATATTTAATCAATAATATGACAAAAAAAATGGAGCAAATTAAAGAATTATTTGCCCCATTTTTAAAATTATATGTAAACTCTATCTAAACAATGATACTGCTTCTTGCCACTAAATCATCAATTGATACAATGTCATTCTCTAAAGTAACCAATGCAGTTGCATCATCTAACGCCCCGCCACCATTTGCATCAACAAACAATGTTGTGTCGCCATTTTCCTGAACCGCAAATAAGAAGTCATTAATATCTTCGCCTGCTTCGAAACCGGTCAAAACATTTGATAAATCAAGCGTATCTTCGACGGTATTAAAGTCTTTAATAGTATCAAGACCCTCATTGATTGCATTGAACAAGAATGTATCTTTTCCGAGTCCACCTCTTAAGATATCATCGCCCGCTCCGCCATAGATAAAGTCGTCTCCGTCTGTACCGTATAGTGTGTTGTGGCCATCATCACCTTGGATATAATTATGGCTGGTTCCATTAATGACCAACGAAGCTTGAGAAGTGTCACCATCTGCATCTTTAATAACATAGCAGAATGTGTCAGATCCAACTTCACCATCTGTTTGTCCACTCACTTCACTTAATAAGAATGATGGACCTTTAAATTGTGGGCCACCAACAAGGTCAATACGTGTGATTTCTGAACCATATCCAGATACATCCTGAGTAAAGGCACCATTTGTGACTTGGCCAGATGATAAATTCACTGTTTCCGTTACAACATCACCGTTTTCAAGATAAACTTTGTATGTGAAATCTTTATCAACATTATTGGCACCAATTTCAGTGATGGTGAAAGATGCGCTATCAACTGATTCATCAAAGCGTACTTCTAATGTTTCGATTGAATCACGGCTGATAACTTTATCAGAACGGTTTCCAAGGATACCAACACCACTTCCATCTGCGGTATTAACCCAAGTCAGATCTTCACCGTTATTTGATGAAATTATAATACCACTCTCACTAATAGAGCTTTGGATACCAACAACATCTGCGCTTGTAATTGCAAACGCAACAGTTGTTCCCGCGGCTGTACCATTAGGTGTGTAGGTGTAATCGCCATTTGAGTTAATTTTTAAGACACCGTAATCACCATTGATAGTTGTCGTTCCCTGTTCTGCAACAACGAATGTCTTTCCATCAAACTTGATTTTTGAAACACATCCAGCGCCATCAAAACCATAATCATCATTTTCGGTAACATTTCCAACCAACACATCACCATCAGTAATGCGTGTGTCATCGTGCGCTTTTGGACCATCGTCATGCAGATCAACAATAATCATCGCTGTACCCGTGTCACCATCTGCGTCTGTGATTTTCACACCAAATTTCAACCAGATCACATCATCTGCATCTGTTGCATCAGGATGATCAATCGCTTGGAATTGAGTATAAGTATACTCACCAGATGCTGGATCGATAGACAATGTAAACACAATCGCACCAGATGCTAACGCACCTGTATATGTATTGTTTGTGCTTGTTACTATCACATTATCACCGCCAGATTTCAGCTGTTGATCTTGGCCACCAACTTGATATTTCGCTTGGAAAGTATCTGTTGTCATGATTGAACCGGCACCGTCTTCACCAAAATCAAAGTTTAACTTATGCGTATAGCTAATTTCACCATTTGCATCTGCATCACTTTCATCAATAGGCTTCGCCTTATCATGGATGACTGGACCATCATCAAGAACTTTAACAGTCAATGTAGTTGACGCAGTGTCACCATCTTTATCTGTTGCAACAACACCAAAGTTCAAGTTAATCGCATCATTTGGATTATTTGTATTTGGATGATCAAGAACACCTGTTTGGGTGTAAAGATAGTCACCATCTTCTTGGATCGCCAAAGTAAAGATTGTCTCTGTTCCTGCTTTACCAGTGTAAACACCAGCAGTCGTATCATAGGTTACAACAACCGCAACACCGCCACTTGTAAGGGCAACAGAACTTGTAAAGGTATCATTTCCTTTAATTGTTCCAGGGCCATCATTGAAGAAGTTTGCTTCAATCTTTCCTGTGTCAGTTAAGTTACCAGCATCAAGATTTGTCTCATCAACAACTTCATTCGCAGGCTTAACAATGATTGGTGTATCATTTTCAAGCGCAACATTGATTGTTAATGTCGCGGTGGCTGTATCACCATCAAAATCTTCGATTGTGTAACCAAATACATCCTGAACAGTTTCATTGCTCACACCGTCATTGGCTTTGTAAGTGTAATCACCATTTGAGGCAATTTTCAATACACCATATGTGCCATTAATCGTTGTTGTTCCTGTTTCGGCCACATCATATTCAACGCCACCAAATGTAACTTTGATAACTGAACCAGCGCCGTCGAAACCGTACTCATCGTTCGTGATAACCGTGCCACTTGTTGTGTCACCTTCATCAACTGAGTCAGTATCATCACTTGCACGTGGACCATCATCATGAAGATCAACAACGATCATCGCTGTATCTGTGTCACCGTCTTTATCAGTGATTTGAACACCAAATTTCAACCAAATAACATCATCTGGGTTTGTATCATCAGGATGATCAATTGGTTGCACTTGCGTATAAGTATATTGACCAGAAGTTGGATCAATTACTAATGTAAACACAATCGCACCAGACGCTGTTGTTCCTGTGTAGCTGTTATCTGTACTTGTAACAGTTACGTCTTCACCACCAGCTTTCAACTGTTGGTCTGAACCACCAACCTGATATTTCGTTTGGAAAGTATCTGTTGTTGTGATCGCACCCGCGCCATCTTCACCAAAGTCAAAGTTTAATGTGTGCGTATAGCTTAGCTCACCATTTGCATCCGCATCAGTTTCGTCGATTGGACGCTTTTTCTCTGAGATCTGAGGACCATCGTCGTAAACATTTACTGATAATGTTGTTGATGCTGTATCACCATTTTCATCTGTGGCTGTTACACCAAAGTTTAATGTCACAAAATCATTTGGATCTGTTGCATCTGGGTGATCAATCGCTTCAAACTGTGTGAATACATATTCACCGTTATCTTCAATATCAACACGGAAAACAATAACACCATCTTCACGTGTACCAATGTAACTATTTCCTTCAACTGTCACCTCAACTGGCTTATCACATGATGTGAGATCGCCATTTGATGCTGTAAATTTACCATCAGGATCGATTGTTCCATCTTCCCCTTTAAAGTCAGCAATAATTGTACCATCAAGGGTTAAGTTACCAGCATCTAGGTTTGTTTCATCAACACCTTCAACTTCTGGCTTAATGATAATTGGTGTTTCATTTGTTGGTTGAACCAAAATACAAATTTCTGCTTGTGATGTATCGCCATCAAAATCTTCGATTGTATAAGTAAATTCATCTTTAACAGTCTCAATTTCTACCTGACGAACTTCAATTTCCGCCAATAAGAATGAAGGACCCGCACCTTTTGGACCACCAACAAGATCAATACGTGTGATTTCTGAACCATATCCAGAAACATCTTGTGTAAATAATCCGTTTGTTACCAAAGCCGCATCCAATGTGATTGTTTCTGTTACAACAGAACCATCTGCTAGATAAACATTATAAGTAAAATCTTTACCAACATTATTGTCACCAATATCAGCCAAGGTAAATGTTGCTTCATCGGCAGGCTCATCAAAGCGAAGCTCTAATGTTTCTACAGTATCACGCGTGATGACTTTGTCAGAACGGTTACCAGCGATACCGACGCCACTTCCCAAATTCGTTATTGCAACAAATGTCAGGTCTTCACCATTATTTGATGTGATCGTAATACCATTTTGAGAGATTGAGTTTTGAATTCCATCAACATCTGTCGATTCTGGCTTAAACGTATTTGTTGAAGTAACAGTCGTTGTGCCATCAATATCATCGTTAGCAGTGTAAGTGTAATCACCGTTAGATTGAATTTCCAACTTACCGTAGTTACCGTCAATCGTTGTAACGCCTACTTCACTGACTGGGTATGTCGTTCCTTCAAATTCAACATTAAGAACACGGCCTGCGCCATCTTCACCATATTCATCATTGTTTGTAACATTACCTGTTGCAACATTACTTTCATCAACAGTGAAAACATCATCCGCAGCAACTGGACCATCATCAAGGACACGTACCGTCACAGAAGTTTCTGCTGTATCGCCATCTTTATCCGTGGCAACAACACCAAAGTTAAGATCAATTGAATCATTTGGATCCGTTGAATCTGGGTGATCTAAAACGCCTGTTTGCGTGTAAACATAATCACCATTTTCTTGGATTGCCAAAGTAAAGATTTCTTCAGTTCCCGCAGTACCTGTGTAAACACCAGCATCCGCATCATAAGTCACAAGAACGGCAATACCACCACTTGTAAGCGCTACAGAACTTGTAAAGCTATCATTTCCTTTGATTGTTCCAGGACCATCATTAAAGAAATTTGCTTCAATTGTTCCTGTGTCTGTTAAATTACCCGCATCAAGATTTGTTTCATCAACAATTTCTACTGCCGGCTTAATAATAACAGGCGTATCGTTCAATGGGTTTACTTCGAATGAAATTTCCGCTGTATCTTGGTCACCGTCAAAATCCTCAAGAACATATTCAAATGTATCTGTTCCTTCTGGATTATTGTCATTTGCCTTATAGCTGTATGATCCATCAGACGATAATGTAAGAACACCATATGTCCCATTAATTGTTACTGGTGCACCGCCAACTGGAACAGCTGTTGTTACGCCATTAAAGATAACTTCAACAACATTATTTGGCTTATCTTCGCCCAACTCATCATTATCTGTCACGTTACCGCTAACGGTCGCGCTTTCATCTAATGTTGTTGTACCATCATCATATGCAACTGGTGCATCATCATAAACAAGAATGTTGATGTTACCCATTGCTTCGTCACCATCTGCATCAACCGCAAGAACGGCAAAATCTAATGTGATTGCATCATTCGGGTCTGTTGCATCTGCATGGTCAAGGTGTGAGAATAACTGGAATGTATATGTCCCATCTTCACGAACTTCTAATGTAAAGATAACTTCGTCACCCGCTTTACCAGTATATGTGTTGCCTTCCAATGTTGTTACAACAGGTACATTATTTGATGTTAAGGTACCACCAAGCAACGATCCGCCCGCAACCACATTATCTTGTGGAACAACTTGACCACCACCATCAGCACCAAAATCAACGTCTAAATCACCGTTAAAGATCATCGGACCAGGTGTAAGATTTGTTTCATCAACAGCCAAGCTTTCATCAACTGCTACTGGCTCACCATCTGGTGTAACTGTGATGTCTAATTTTGCTGTATCTGTATCACCATCACGGTCCGTTAATGTGTATGTGAAACTATCAACCCCATCTGGGTCGTTTTCGTTTGCAACATAAGTATATGTTCCGTCACTATTAATTGTTAACTCACCATAATTACCAGTGATTGTCTGGCTGCCATTTGCAGGAATAACAAAATTTGTTCCTTCAAAATTTACATTTGTTACAGTATTCGCAACGTCTTCACTTAATTCATCATTAGGAACAACGCTTCCTGTAATTGTCTGACCTTCTTCTGCGCCATTAATATCATCATTCGCAACAGGGCCATCATCCGCAATATTAATTGTGATTGTACCTTCGTCTTGCGACCCGTCGTTTGATACGATTTGAACACCAAAGTCGATTGAAATAATATCATCTGCATCATCTGAATCTGGGTGATCCAAAGGTGCATTTTGTGTGTAAACATATTCCGCCGTGTCTGGGTCAATTGCCAATGTAAAGATGACATCACCATTTGGTGTTGTCCCAACATAGCTATTTCCATTTTGGTTAATTGTTACTGGCTGACCATTTGAGAATAATGGTGTTGATGGCGCGCTTGCACCATTTGCAGAAATTTCTGATAAGTCTGCGCCAAATGATGTATCCAAAACATCCTGATAAACCAAAGGACCTAAATCAAAGTTAGTCTCATCAACATCACCTGATGAATCACCAATTGTTGGCACATCATCTTTAACCAAAATACGGATAATGTCGTTGGCTGTATCGCCATCACCATCAACGATCTGAATTGGAAAATCTAAATTGATAATATCATTCGGGTTTGTTGTATCTGCATGGTCTAACGTACCTACTAATTCAAATGTGTATGAACCATCATCGTTAATCTGCATTGTAAAGATTGTTTCCGTTCCTGCAGTTCCTGTATATGTCCCTGTTGCATCATCATAGGCAACATCAACTGGCACACCATTTGATGTCAGCGCATTGTTTAAGCGTGATCCACCAGACGCAAAATCGCCCGTTGCACCAAACGATTGAACGCCATCATAACCACCATCTAAAACGGCATTACCAGTAACGATTACATTACCATCTGTCTCATCGACAACATTTTGATCGCCTTGAATTGTTGGGCCATCATCTTTAACATTAACGGTAAATGAGCCTTCTTTTGTGTCACCATCAAAATCTGTGATGAATGCGCCAAAGTTAATTGCAATTGAATCATCAGGGTTCGTTGCATCTGGGTGATCCAATGGGCCAGACATGATGAATTCATATTCACCCGTTGCTGGGTCAATTTCTACTGTAAAAATAACCGCTGTTCCTGCTGTACCAATATAAGTATTTGTTGCGTCATTATATCCAACTTGGACAGGCACGCCATTTGATGTCAAAGGCACGCTTGATGTAACAGAATCTGTTCCACCAAATGTTGCGCCAACATCTTGACCAGCATCGGCAAAGAATTGGCCATTTACTGTGATATTACCAGCTGCATCTGCATTTGTTTCATCAACTGTTTGGTCAACTTGTGACAATACGATTGGTGCATCATCTAAAACATTAACTTGAACATTTACGTTAACAGCGTCTCCATCACGATCAGTTGCAACAATACCAAAATCTAAGCAGATTGGCTCATTATCGTTTGCTGTATCACCATGGTCAAATGGCGCTACTTGCGTGTAAGTATACTCACCAGTTTCAACATCTAAAACAAATGTAAAAACTGTGTTGCCACCTGCTGTACCGATATACCCATCGGCTGTTGGCGTAACCTCAACTTTTACACCACCAGATGTTAGCTCAACACCTGCAACATCACATGTTGCAGCAAAATTACCATTTGGCCCTAAACTACCGACACCATCAGATCCAAAATTAACATTAACGTCACCAGATGCCACCAATGGACCACTAGCAAGATTTGTTTCATCTAATGTTAAGGCATCTGGGCGCATACCTGGACGACCATTTGGCGCTGTTTGCTCTTCTAAGAATAATTCTTGATCAAACTGTGGCGCGTTATAACGCAATGCTGTTGGCCCTAATGGTCCAATTGCATCGGGCGCTTCAAATGTTATATCAACAGCTTCACTGTTAAAACGGTTTCCGCCTGATGCGACTGCTCCATTTTCACCAGCAGCAGTTTCAATTTGGTTCAACTGGGCTGCTAAAGCATCTTCGCCAGCGGCCGCTTCAATTTCATTTAATCGCTGCGCAACTGAATCTGACTCTGGTTCAGCTTTTGGCTTTACAAGCGCAACTGTTTCTTCACCTTCTGTTTCGCCTTCAACAATGTCATCGACATCTGTTACTTCCGTCAAAACATTTTCTTCAACTACAGCAGCGTCAGCAACTGTTAATTCTTCAGGAAGTTGCCCCGCAACGACTTGATCATAATTGTTAATCACAACTTGTGAGCCATCTGCGAAAGTCAAAATCATTTGACCATCTTTTGTCTCAACCAATGCAGCATTTTTTGGATCAAAATCACAAACGTAATTCACACCTTCTTCGATGTTCATTTCTTGTGTTGTGTTTGCATCTGGCTTTGAAATCGTTTGCGTAGAAGCATCACCCGCAGCTGTTTCAACATTATTCAACGCAACAGGATTTAACGGAGCACTCGTTAAAATTGTGGCATCTACCAATGTTCCATCACTTAAGTATAAAAGATTTCCACCTTCAGTGAAGCTATCAAAATTTGTAATATTGACCTGACCGCCATCTTCGAATGAAATAATCAATTCGCCTTGTGGTCCAATTGCTAAACCTTCAATATCGGCAACGTCGTAATTTAAGCGCGCTGAAGAATCATTTGGAATCTCATGATTTAAAACTGATTCATTATCTGGTTGTGTTAAAATTACTGTGTTACTTGTCATTGGATGTGCTCCTGTAATTAAAGTCCAATTAATTTATAAAGTGCTCTCTATTTATATAGAGGCCGTATTCTGTTTCAATTCCCACCTGAGTTACATACTCTTTTTTGTCACGAAACGCCATAGTATTAACAAAAAATTAATAATATGTCAACAATTATGTTAAATTATTTTTACGTAAGTATGGAAAAAACTACCAGAATTCATGCCCCTTCGCAAATACAATCTAAACAATACAAAAAGCTTCTTACTAAAACGTTAAAACTGTAAAATAACTCATCTATTATGGTAACAATAGTAACAAATATTTCCCTTTAAAAACAATTTGTTGCCCAGAAATGTTTATACGTATGTATTTACGGCCTTTCATAAAGAAATATATTTATTGAAAAGAAACGTAAAAAACATAAAAAAAGCCCCGATTTTTCATCGGGGCTTCTTATATATAGTCTTAATGTAGTTGCAAAATCATGCATTTATTAAGATTAAGGGGTAAAATTTCGCTATTCATTAGCTTAAAAATTAAGCGTTTTGGCCATTTTTACCTGTGGAATGTCACGAATTTTGGCCATCACATCCGCTGGCAACTCCCCATCGAGGGATACCAGACAAATTGCAGAATCCCCTGCTGGGGTTCTTCCAAGGTGGAAGTTCGCAATATTTTGGCCTGCATCACCCAAAATGCTTCCGACCTGCCCAACCAAGCCTGGCTTATCATCATTGCGGATAAACAACATATGTGGGCTAAGGCCTGCTTCGATACGCACGCCTTCAATATCAACGATACGCGGCTCCTTACCGGTGAATAACGTCCCTGACACGGTGCGTGCGCGCGCTTCGGTCTCCACCTTCACTGTGATAACACTGCGCCAGCTTTCCGAAGATCCTTTTTTGGTTTCTGAAAATGTAATACCGCGTGCATCCGCTATGCTCATGGCATTCACCATATTGACAGTATCAAGCTGCGTTTTTAATAATGTCGCCAACAACATACTCGTCAATGGTTTGGTATTAATCTCCGCGACTGTTCCTTCAAATTCAATAGAGACAGATTTAATGGCATTGTCTGTAATTTGACCTGCAAATCCACCCAACTGTTCTGCCAATTTCATATAAGGCTTTAAACGGGGGGCATCTTCTGCTGAGATTGACGGCATATTTAATGCATTGGTAATCGCACCATTCACCAAATAATCTGCCATTTGTTCCGCAACTTGGATTGCGACATTTACCTGCGCCTCCGTCGTAGCCGCGCCTAAATGCGGGGTGCAGACTACATTCTCATGTCCAAATAATGCATTTTCTTTGGCTGGTTCAACTTCAAAAACATCCAACGCCGCGCCAGCAACTTTTCCTGAATTTAATGCTTCTAATAAATCCGACTCAACAACAATACCACCACGCGCGCAATTTATGATCCGCACACCGTCTTTCATAGTTTCAATAGATTTCTTATTAATAAGACCAGCGGTCTTTTCATTTTTTGGTACATGAATGGTGATGAAGTCTGCACGCTTTAATAAATCTTCAAGCTCAACTTTCTCAACACCCAAGTCAACGGCACGTTCTTCGGTTAGAAATGGGTCAAATGCAATAACATTCATTTTAAGGCCAACGGCACGATCGGCAACAATACCGCCAATATTACCACATCCAATAACACCCAAGGTCTTATTATACAGCTCCGCGCCCATAAATTTCTTCTTTTCCCACTTACCCGCATGCGTTGACTCATTGGCCTGAGGGATTTGACGCGCCATGGCAAACATCATCGCAATCGCATGTTCGGCCGTCGTGATCGAATTACCAAAGGGGGTATTCATCACAATCACACCACTATTCGTGGCGGCTTTGACGTCAATATTATCAACGCCAATACCCGCGCGACCAATCACCTTAAGGTTTTTGGCTGCTTCCAATATTTCTGGGGTTACGGTGGTTGATGATCGCATTGCCAAACCATGATAGTTTGGAATTTCTGCAATTAATTCTTCTGGGGTCATCCCAAATTTTTCAGTAACGTCGCATCCTTTTTTTGTAAAAATTTCTGCGGCAAGGGGGTGCATCTTATCTGAGATAAGAACTTTAGGTTTACTCATTTTTTTCTCCTAGTTTTGTCTTGTTTAGGGTAACAGGCCTCCTTCATATCACGCCCCTACAACAAATCAAGAAACTTATGATAGACTTCATGCGTTATTACAAAAATAATTGTCAAAAGGATAAAAAATCACATGGAAGAAGACGTAAATATAACAGACGGCATAAGTCTGGCGTGGGATACCGTCAATCAATGGGTTGAAGGATTTTATAAAATGCTACCCAATCTTGCCGCCGGCTTCGTGATTCTAAGTGCTTTTCTTATCATCGCCGTTTTGGCACGTCTTTCCACGCGGGCTTATTTCGCCCGACGTGACCGTATTGATTTAGGGCACATTCTCTCAACACTTGGTTTTTGGTTCTTTACACTCTTGGGGGTCGGAATTGCCCTGACCGTGATTATGCCATCGCTTGAGCCTGGCAATTTGGTTGCCTCATTTGGCGTTGGCTCTATCGCCCTTGGTTTTGTATTTAAAGAGATTTTTCAAAACTGGTTCGCAGGGCTTCTTATTTTGCTGCGCCTTCCCTTTCGCCGTGGCGATCAAATAACTGTTGGCGACGCGTCAGGTACTGTTATGCGCATTGATCCTAGGGCAACCATTTTACGGACCTTTGATAATGACGATATTGTTGTACCCAATTACACAATTTACCAAACCAATGTCCGCATTCACACCTCGCAAAAAACCTCTCGGGTTGAGATTAACTTAACCGTTGGGTACAATTATGATATTCGCATGATTACCAAAATCATTGAAAATTCCCTCGCGCAAGTTGAAGAAATTCTAACAGACCCTCAACCACAAGTCCTTTGTTGGGAATTAGGATCCACCTCACTAGGGATTAAAGCCCGTTGGTGGGTTGATTCTGGCCGCTCAGAAATTAACATCTCTCGCGCCCGCGCTGTTCAGGCCATTAAAGAAGCTTTTGATGCAAACAATATTGACCCAACCGACCCACAACTTATCTATTATCATGAAGCCAAAGATGGTGATAATGTTTTGGGGGAAGCCAATAATAAAGAACCAAAAGAAATTAAGCACGGCCCTAAACCACCCGAATTTAAAACCTGCGCCAATGATCCAGAGCGCGAATCTATTAAAACAGATGATATGAATGACACCTTACTCGGTGAAAAATAGGGGATCTAATGGAAACAAAACCGCACATTATACTGCCCTGGAAATTTGAACGCGATGCCCCACCATTTGAGGGTAATGACCTCAAATCTCCCGAAAGTTTATATCGCTACATATATACCCAATACACAAAAAAAGGCGATAAAGTCTTTGATCCCTTCGTTGGATTAGGGACAACCATGTTCGTCGCCGAAGAAATGAGCCGCATCCCTTTTGGTATTGAGGCCGAAGAACAAAAACAGCAATGGGTGGCTGGACAATTAGAAAACTGGACCCATGTCGTGCATGACGACTCATACAACATCGATAAATATGATCTACCTAAAATGGATTTAATTGTTACCTGTCCCCCATTTATGGAGGCGCAGACAAAATGGAATCCCCTTTATGGTGGTGACCCCAAATATGCAGGATATGATAAATACTTAAAACGCCTTGAAGGTATCTTTAAAAAACTGCAGCAAAATTTAAAGAAAAACGGAACGCTTATTGTCGAAATTCAAAACATAAATCGTAACGGAAAATTCACACCGCTGCGCCACGACATCACAAACGCAGTCTCCAAATATTACAAACAAATCAACGAAACCATCATCGTCTGGGACAAACTAAAAGACCCTAGGCCAGTCACAACATTATTGATTTTTAAGAAACGTTAGTAATAAATCATTGCGTTAAGTGTATCGATAAGTTTGAAGAACTAGGGTGTTGCATATAATTTACATTTAAAGATGTCATTATCTGCAATGAACCCTGGAACTTTGACGATAACGAACTCTCTATCTCGGGGCAAACAACCCTTCCTGCGTACACAATATCAATAGGTTGCGGTAAAGTAATTTCTTCTCTTACCTGCCAAAAGCCGCTACCGCACCATGATGGAGTTTGCGCATATTTACGCTTAGTGTCTATTAACCTTAAATTATTAAAATCTGATGTCGGACTTCCAATTATATTATAGATACGTACAACTGCTTGATCTAGTATGATGTCGACAGAAGGTTTTGTAAAATTAAGCCCATCACGCAGCTCTAATATTATTTTTTTCACCTTTGGTAAAATTGGCTCTTGCCCACCACCGTTAGATCCACCACCATTATTTTTACCTGAATTATCGAGGGGCATTATTACTCTTGGAAATTATCAACTACTTCTTACAACTTTCAACATCGACGCTTACGCGCTCTGTCTTACCGCTTTCGCCGGGAAAGTTTTCGAACATCGCGGCAATCAAACATCCACTTACAGGGGCAAAGCTGGCTGTATTCCCACGGCTTAAGACAGTCCCTTCAAAAATAGGGCTATTTGTTTTAAGCTCAACAATATCCAACGACAATTTGCGGGAATATTCTGTGTAAATATCAGTGGTCGTTTGATTACGGCCAAACACGTGACCGACACCAACATTCACACCAGTGCCACGGCTTCCTGTTCCAACGCCCACACTACCGAAAAATGGGTCTTGCTCTATAACCGTTCGCCCCCCATCACTGCCATAATTAAATCTTACGCCATAATTTGCTTGTGCTTTATTTTCGACAAGACGAAATCCTGCCGCGCTCATTTGTTGGCGGATTAATTCGCCATAGCTTTTATATTCTAAGCTTTTAAATTGTGCTTCATTAGGTAAAAAAACAAATGTCTTAGCCTGCGTTTCCCCGACCATATTATGAAACCGCGTTACATCTGATCGAACATAATTTGTACAGCCGCCCAAAATGGACAACGCAAAAACCATTACAATCAAATGTTGAGCCTTTATCATATTATTTATGCCGCCTGTTTTGCTTCTTGTTCTTTACAAACCTGAAACGCCCAATCAATCCATGGCATTAAGGCTTTTGTATTACTTGGCTCGACCGTTGCGCCGCCCCAAATACGGAGCCCTGCAGGCGCGGCGCGATACGCATTAATGTCATAGGCAACTTCTTCTTGCTCCAATAATTTCACCATTGATTTAACAAATGCCGCGCGATCCTCTTCTGATTTATTCACAAAATCTGCATCGACAATTTTTAAACAAATTGATGTAATGGATCGTGCGTTTTCATCTTCTGCCAAAAACTCAACCCAGTCTGTGGCATCAACAAATTCTTTAACGGCTTCAAAGTTTTGTTGGCATATAGAAATTGTTTCAGATAATCCACCAATCGATTCAACCCATTTTAACGCGTCCAAACAATCTTCCGTCGCTAACATAGATGGCGTATTTAAAGTTTCCCCTTTAAATGCACCCTCGATTAAATCATGACCCTTGGTAATGCGGAAAATTTTTGGCAAGGCGCGCTCTGGCGTAAATGTTTGAAGGCGTTCTGCCGCGCGCGGTGATAAAATAATCATCCCATGCGCCCCTTCAGAACCCAAGACTTTCTGCCAGCTCCACGTTACAACATCTAATTTTTCCCATGGTAAATCATACGCAAAAACTGCTGACGTTGCGTCACAAATGGTTAGGCCTTTACGGTCATCTTTAATCCAATCTGCATTGGGAACACGCACGCCTGATGTTGTTCCATTCCATGTGAAAACAACATCTCGGTCTGTGTCAACTGCGCTCATGTCTGGCAACTGGCCATAGTCGGCCTTAATATAATTAACATCATCTAATTTTAGTTGGTCTTTGACATCTTTACACCAATCAAGACCAAAACTTTCCCAGCCCAACATATCAACGCCGCGCTCACCCAATAGATTCCACATCGCCAATTCAACCGCGCCTGTGTCCGACGCAGGAACAATCGCACAGCGATACCCTTCAGGCAGGTTTAATAATTCAACATGACGATCAATCACTTCTTTTAATTTTGCCTTACCGCCTGCCGCGCGATGTGACCTGCCCAACCATGCGCCCTCTAGATTAGAAACGCTCCAACCGGGGCGTTTTGCACACGGGCCAGAAGAGAAATTAGGATTATTTGGTTTAATCGTCGGCTTAGACATCGATATTGCTTTCACGTTGGTTGATATAAATTATCTATCACATGTAAGAAATTATGCCCCATTTGTCCAGTCACTTATAAGCACAGCACCATTTTTAATCAAAGCGCGACAGGCATCAATTTTCAAATATTCCCCCTCGCTTTTTCTAAAATGCCGCGCTATATTTTTTCTCATGACAAAACTATCCATAAATTTAAACAAATTGGCCTTACTTCGTAACCAACGCGATGTTGGCTATCCTGACTTGACCGATCATGCCAAATTAATTTTGGAAGCTGGAGCGCACGGGCTCACCATCCATCCACGCCCCGATCAAAGACATATCAGATTTAGCGACATTGACGTCTTAAGCGACTTTATTGAGCGATGGAACAATACAAATAATACATCTATTGAGTTTAATATTGAAGGATATCCTTCCGAAGACTTTATTAAACGTGTGTTGGCCACAAAATGTGACCAAGTAACCCTTGTTCCTGACGCGCCCGATCAAAATACATCCGATCATGGCTGGGACGTCAACACACAAGCCGATTTTTTAAAACCAATCTTTAAACGATTTAAAGATCACGGCATGCGTGTTTCTTTATTTTTAGACCCCAACCCCAAAGACGTACAACCATGCAAAGACATCGGCGCCGACAGGATTGAGCTTTATACAGGCCCTTATGCGGAAAAAGAAATCGATATTTCGCAATACGTACAAACCGCCATGGCTGCGCAAAAAATTGGTCTTGAAATTAATGCGGGCCATGATTTAAATCTTGATAATTTAGGACTTTTTATTTCGAAATTACCGCAATGCGCTGAAGTTTCTATTGGCCACGCCCTGACCGCAGATGCGCTCAAGATGGGGTGGCATGCGACGATTATTTCTTATTTAACAGCCATTGAATTTGGTCAAAAAGATGCAAAACGCAATGCCCCTTCCGCGGTCACGAAAGAAACTATTCACTAATGTCTCATACACTTACCTTTGTGGCCAAAAACAATAACCTTGCCGAAAATATCATAACCCTTGTTTTACCTATCCATGGCAAGGTCACTTGGCTTGCGCCTAATAAAGCGGCGCAAATTGATTCCACAAAAATGCTTTCGATCGCAGAAATTGAAGAATTCCGTGAACAATTAACCGCGCATCAGGTCGACATTTTCTGTACGCCTATTGAAAATAACCGTAAACAACTCTTTATGGCCGATATGGATGCCACAATTGTTACGACTGAAACACTGGATGAATTGGCCGATGAGGCAGGCATTAAACCTCAAATTGCCAAAATTACTGAGCGCGCCATGCGCGGTGAGTTAGATTTTCACACTGCCCTACGCGAACGCGTACACCTAATCAAAGACCTGCCAGAGGCCGCCTTAAAACGCACATTGGATCAAACTATAATTTCTGATGGCGCAGAAACTCTTCTAAAAACTTTAAAAGCCAATAATGTTTTCACAGCTTTGGTTTCAGGCGGCTTTACTTACTATACCGACGCGATTGCCTATAAATTAGGATTTGATATTAATCATGGCAATCAACTAGATATCCAAAATGGTAAATTAACAGGTGAAGTGATCGACCCCATATTGGATAAAGAATCAAAATTACATTTTCTAAAAAAATACGTACAGGAACAAAAAATAGATATTAGCGACACTATCGCCATTGGCGACGGTGCAAATGATTTACCCATGCTAACCAACGCGGGTTTAGGCATCGGATATCAACCCAAACCACTCGTGCGCAAAGAAATTATAAATTGTATTATTCATACGGACCTAACCTCTGTCTTATATATGCAAGGATATAACTCAGAAGAAATTGTAGAATAACACTTCCCCCTTTGCCTTTTTCACGTAAAATGTTTTCATGACTGATAATGACAAAAAACATAATTATAAAATTCCACAAGATCAATTAGACGATTTACTCCATAAATATTGTCGCAATTACACAAGCTTGGCGCGGCAGGGACGTTTTGACCCGATCATCGGACGGGATTCTGAAATTGATCAGATTATGTTGATCCTCCTTCAACGAAATCGTAAAAACGCCTGTATGCTTGCCCCTGCTGGTGTTGGAAAAACCGCGCTTGTTGCGGGATTGGCGCAGGCTGTTGTGGCGGGGCGCGTACCCGAATATTTACAAAATGCCCAAATTCTTGAGCTAGACTTGCCCGCCATGGCCGCAGGAACAAACAGCGCAGGTGAATTCCAAGAACGCTTTATTCCCATCTGTAAAGGATTGGCGGAGCGGTATCACGATTTTTCTATCCCGCGTTACATCATGTTTATTGATGAAATTCATACAATTATGCCGTCTGTCACGTCCTCCGCCTATGCAGGTCTGTCCGAGGTAATGAAACCCTACATGACCGTTGGTGACCTTCATATTTTAGGCGCAACTACTTTGGATGAATTCAGGGCCTATGTCGCCATTGACCCGGCCATGGATCGACGCTTTCAAAAAATCTTATTACGCATGCCAACCGCCGAAGAAACATTAACTATTCTCAAAGGTATACGCCCAGGATATGAAAAACATCACAAATTAAAAATTTCAGATGAATGCCTCGATATCGTAGTAGAGATGACCGAAAAACATATGCGCAAACGCACACAACCTGACAAATCAATCATCACTATGGATGCCGCTTGTGGATGGCACAATATGTTCCGAAGTGAAACGCGTGAGCTTGGGCTTGAGGCGATCTACATGATGGTCGCCAAAGAAACGGGTCTAAACCCTGCGGCCTTAACAGATATGGAGATAAAAGGCGTTGGTATGTATGACCCCAATGCCCATAAAGTCACAACAGGCGCCATTGATGAAGATGTTGATGATGAAAAAGATAGCGATTAACACAATATTTTAAAAACATCATTAGTCGATTGAAAATAATAATCAATGTGATCGCCCTTATGAGTATTATCAAAATGCGTAATCGCCGTTTGCAGTCCTGCCTGTTTGGCTTTTAATAAATTGCGCGATAAATCATCGACGATAAGTGTATTTTCTGGGGCAGTTTTTAATTTCGCTAAGGCCATTAAAACACCATCATTCCCCCTCGCTTTCGGAATATAACCAAAGTTTTCCATACATAAAATAGCATCATTGTTAAAAAATTTATTTAAATCAAAATATTTTAAAACCCGCCTTGCCCATCCTTGCGATGCATTAGTCAAAACCACATGGGGAAGGTCATATTGCTCAAAACAATTTAACAATCCAGAAATTCTTTTTCCCAATGTCTCATCAATATTATCATGAAAAAGATGATGCAATTCCTTATAAGACAAACCGTGGTTTAAAATAAATTCATGTAAGGAATAATTATAATCAATTTCTGATTTTACGGCTATTTGCAATGCCTCCTCAAATACAAGCGGCAGGCCCGCATCTATCACCGCCTTTGCTGCTGCGACATTACAATGATATTTCAAATCATCCGTAAATTGATAAAGCGTATTATCTAAATCCCATATAACGGCTTCTATTCTTTTACTATGCATTAATCTTCTAAATAAAATTGAATGGTTGATACCACTCTTACTGTTTTATTTATTTGCTGCGCCTCTGGCAAGCTATAGGTTTGATCCCTTGGTAGAATCTGAAATACACCTTGTGATGCATATTTAATATCGCCTACATCTTGTCCTGAATGTTCTGCGAATTGTTCTGCCCCTACTTTTGCATTCTGCGTTGCCTCGGCAATCATATCTGGCTTTAACTCATTCAACTTGGTAAACATATATGTTGGAGCGGTTGCTGAGTTATTTGCAAAAACAACCCCTTGCTTTATCAAACTTCCTAAATCTTTTGACGCTTTGTTGATATCGTCAATATTATTGGTTCTAACCAAATAATTTTGTGTTAATACATATCGTGATCCAATAAAATTCTGACGATAATTTTGCGCTAATAAATCTTGAACCTTCACTTGTTGCAATTCTATTTCATCATCGTTCAATCCATGTCTTTTTAAAAACGCGACAACTTTTTGACCATTTAATTCCATTTTATTCTGCAATAATGTCAAATCATCCCCTGTTTCGGAATAGGAGATCGGCCAAAGCGCCAAATCCGCCACAACATCACGCTGTGCCAAGCCTTTCATCGTTACATAACGCTCATAATTACGAAAATTTTGTAATCCATCGGCAATCTGTATCCCTGTGAACGCAATGCTTAAACCCAACATAAAAACAGATACAGCAACGATAATAATATTCTTTGATTCCATGATATTTATCCCTTTAATTATTTAGTTAAATGCATAAAGCAGTCTATTTTTGTGCAAATAAAATTTTAAACCCGTTTTGTTCAATAATTTTTTCAACATTTTTAAATGTTTTTTGCAATATCTTTTCATAAGGTAGAAAACTATTAGACACCATATATAACATCCCATTTGGCTTGAGAGATTTAGACGCTTGTTCAATAAACTTAACACCAATGTCGCTATCTGATTTTTTACCTTGATGAAATGGTGGGTTCATCACAATCCAATCATATTTTTTCCCCGTATTATTTTCATTTAAATCCATATGAATAAAATTAATTTTAGATAGGCTACCTTTTAAATTTTTTTGCGCACACACCAACGCGTTATGATCTGCATCAATACAATCTAAAGACGTTACAGAATCACTCAAAACAAACTTACTCAAAAAACCATATCCACAGCCATAATCCGCGCAATAGCCTTTTATATTTTTGGGTAATTTATTGCATAATAATTGTGATCCATTATCAATTTTATTCCACCCATAAACACCTGGTTTAGAATAAAAATTCTCATCATTATAAATTACTTTCTGAATACCATATTTTTTTAAATATTCGGTAACAACATTTTGATTAATTTCTTTTTTATATCCCCAAACAATTCTTTGTTTTTGTTTTGATTCAGATTGTGCATTAATACCAAAATCTGCAAACCATTTTTTTAATCGTTTACCATTTTCATTATTTCCCGCCATACAAATTAATAATCCATCTTCCTCCAGCGCATCAAAACATTGCGCCATCAGATAAAGACTATATTCTTTCGATTGGGGAATTTTACAGTAAATCGTTTGATATTTTTTATCCGGTAATAATTCTGGGGCGACATCATGCCCCTTATTTTCCCATGCGGCATATTCATATTTATAATTTTGAACAACATGTAAATTTGCAACTGCATCAAAATTATAATGATAACTTACATTCACCGCCGCGCTCATCCCCTTGAGATAAGTTTTATCGATCAATTCTTGATCAAACGGATAATGAAAAAGCGCGCTATCACTCATATCTTATTGGTAAGATAATTTAACGAAAAAGTCTTGCTAATTTTTCTCCACAAAACTATCCACAAACCGCTATAAGGCTGATATATTGTTTTTTTAATCAGGAGTAAGCTTATTCGCACCCCATTTATTATCATCGCCAGCCTATCCTTGGTCGCTTGTTCTGTTGTAAGTGATAATGATGCGTCTGCCTTTAAAAATTTGGGTTTCTTTGAGCGTTTTCAAAATACAGATCAAAACACATACACCCTGAACGAATATCAACAATCAAGTCGCGGTTGGTGGACGCATTATAATGACCCCGCACTTAACCAATATGTTGAAAGATTACTCTCGCAGAATATCGAATTAAAAATTGCCGCCGAACGTATAGTTCAGGCACAGGAGCAAATTAAAATCTCGAATGCGGGCTTTTACCCTACATTATCTGCTGATGCCAGTGCCGCGCGTGCCGCTAACCCTATTAATAATAGCGTCTTTCCGATTGCGAATGCTGGTGATAAAAATTACACAACATCTTATGATGCAGGGCTATCATCTTCATGGCAATTAGATCTATTTGGCGCCATTCGTAATGATGCGAAATCAAGCCAAGCAAATTATCTCGCTACCCAAGCCAACCGTGACGCTCTGGTGCAAAGTTTAATTGCTCAACTGGTGAACGTACGTGTTGCAATTGCCAATATTAATGCGGAAATAGATTTAATTAACCAAACAATAGAGAGTCGCAAAAAATCATTAGAAATCATTGAAAACCGCTACAAACTTGGCGTGGAAAATGTTTCTGCGTTAGATGTACGCCTTGCCCGTGAAAACTTAGCCGCCGCAAAAGCTCAAATTCCACCCCTCCAATCACGCTTGAGCGAGCAGGTTTATGCTCTTAATATCTTAATGGGCGAAATGCCTGACCAAAATGCGATCAATACCAAAAGTAACCTTTCGGTTTTACCCCCGCCCAATCGTCTAAAACTTCCCCCTCCGGTTGCTTTAATAGATTTGCGTCCTGATTTACAAGGCGATGAATACCGCTTAGCCGCCGCAAAATATAACGTTAATGTTGCCATGGCCGCCTTATACCCATCAGTTTCTTTATCGGGGGGCTATGGTTTTTCTGCAGAAGATGTTGGCGACCTTATTTCCGTCGAAAAAATTGCGTGGAATTTATTGGCCAACGTGACACAGCCCCTTTTCCAAGGCGGCAAGCTTCGCGCAAATGTACGCCTAAGCGAAAGCATCGCACGCGAACTTGCGGCGCAATACGCCCAAAACATCCTTAATGCCATGCAAGAGGTTGAGAACGCCCTTCAACAAGAAGAAAACCTTCGCCAACAATTAGACGCCCTCACAAAGACTAATAATGAAGCACAAAAGGCGTATGATCTGGCACAAAACCGTTATAAGCGCGGGCTTTTACCAATCAACGACGTCCTAAATACTGAACGGCGTGTCCTTTCCCAAAAACAACAAATATTAACCATTCAACAAGCCATATGGCAGGCCCGCATTAGCCTGCATCTGGCCCTTGGCGGGCAATGGGTTGATCAAAGCGGCCTAAATAACATAAACCCAACAACTATAAACAAAATCGATTCTGTTTTGGGCGTACCCCAAGAATCTGATATCGATGAAGAAATAAAAAACTAGGAAAATACCATGTCCGATACGCCAGAAAATCAACCACCCTATAACGATCTTCATCGTCCGCAGTTTCAACAAACAGCGCCAGAAAATAACGCGCCAGAAGAAAACAAAAATTATGAAGATGAGCTCCCAAAAAAGCCCAGCGCATGGAAGGCAAATATTCAGCTTTTAATCGTCCTTGGTTTTATTATAGGCGGCTTCGTCGTTTCACAAACCCTTCAAGTTGAAGAAGAGCCACAAAAACAAGAAAACCAAGTTCGCGACCTTTTGGTACAAACCCAATCCATATCACCTATAACCAAGAAGATTATATTCACACGTACAGGCAGCATCTCGGTAAATGGGCTAATAAACATCGTGCCACAAGTTTCAGGCAGGGTAACACGCGTCAATTCTGATTTTAACAATGGCGGTGTCTTTGATAAAAACCAGACATTATTTACGATTGAACGAGCAGATTTTATAAATGCCCTTAATATTGCCAAAGCTCAAGTTGAACAAGCACGTACAGCTTTAGAGATACAAAAAGCTGAAAGCCAAGCATCCATCAACGAATGGAATAGCATTAATCCAAGTTTGACGCCGCCCGCCCTTGTTGCAAAAAAACCACAACTTGCGCAGGCACAAGCCAATTTAAAAGCCGCGCAGGCACAATTAGCCGACGCCAATTTGGCATTAAACCGAACGAAATTTAATTATGATTTTGCAGGCCGTATTGTTGATACAACTATTGAACAAGGGCAATTTGTCCAAGCAGGGCAGGCCTATGGCCAAGCTTACCCAAAAGATTCCCTCGAAATTATTGTCCCTGTTGAAGATAAAATTTTGCGTTACATGGATATTAACGAAAGTGACGTTAACATCCGCATCAAATATCGCGGTGAAGATATCACCTTAAAAGGAATGGTTGACCGAATTGGCAGTGTGCTTAACCAAAATACCCGTTTCGTCGATGTCGTTATTAAACCCAAAGATGATGATTGGGATATGTTGATCCCAGGCGTTTTTGTTGAGGTAGATCTTATCGGTAAATCTATCGAAAATGTTTGGGAAATACCGAACGAAGCCATGCAAGGCCAAAGCGATATTTGGATTATTCGCGAGGACAATACGCTCGAACTTTATAAACCAGACATTATCACAACCCACCCGCAAACAACTGATGCCATCGGCAATGGTCAAACTGTAAATATTGTTCTTGGCTTACTGACAGGGGCAAGCGAAGGCATGAATGTACGTATAAACACCCCAACAGACGATAATAATGACAAAATGGGAAGCGCCCCACCGCGCAACAACAAAGAAGATGAAAGCAACAACATGCCAATCACTTCACCCATTAATGAGAGTGACAAAGAATAATCATGGAACAACACTCAGGAAATAGCCTTGTCGCCTGGTTTGCAGGAAATAAAGCAGCCGCAAATATTATGATGATCTTCTTCATACTGGCTGGTATTGGCAGTATCATGACCATGGTCCGCGAAACATTTCCAACCATCGATCCAAAAATTATTAATATCACAGTGCCCTACCCCGGCGCCACCCCCCAAGACGTGGAAAGCGGTATAACAAGGCGCGTTGAAGAAGCCGTTATTGGCATACAAGGCGTACAACGTGTTGAATCAAACGCCCAAGAAAGCGTCGGCGTTATCACAATTGAGCTGGAAGATTTTGTGAATGGGGAACAAGTGCTCAACGATGTTGAAACAGAAATAAGCGCTCTACAAGATTTCCCCCCTGAAAATGCCGAGGAAATCACCATCGTTAAAATAAAACCACAAAGCGAGGTTATGTCTCTTGTCCTTTATGGTGACACTTCACAAATGGTTTTACGTGATTGGGCGGAAACTTTAAAAGATCAAATCTTAGGGTTATCTGAGGTCACCCTTGTCGATATATCCGGCACACCTGAGCGCGAAATCAGCATCGAAGTCGCCGAAGAAAATTTGCGTAAATATGACCTGACCATAGGGGAAATTGCACAAATTGTTGGTAATTTTTCTGTCGATGTCCCCGCTGGCACCCTAAAAACAGGTGCTTCTGAAATTCTTGTCCGCGTCAATGAACGCCGCTATTTAGGGTCAGAATTCAACAATATAACTATTCGTAGCAACATAGATGGCAGTCTTCTACGCCTTTCAGATATTGCTATTATCAAAGATGGTTTTGAAGATGTTGATGTCATTAATCAATATAATGGACAAAATGCCGTTTTTATTGATATATCCCGAAGCAGCTCACAAGATACCCTTGATATTGAAAAACAAGTGAAAGAGTACACGCAAACAGTCGAACTTCCCGCTGACATCAACCTAGCCATTTGGAAAAATGAAACGATTATCCTAAAAGAACGCATCAGCTTGCTCGCACGAAATGCGATCTTGGGCTACATCCTCGTTTTTATTGCTCTGTTGTTATTCTTAGATTTACGTCTCGCCTTTTGGACCAGCCTTGGGATCCCAATCTCATTTTTGGGTGGAATTTTTATTGCCTCACTCTTAGGGGTCACCATTAATATGATTTCTTTATTCGCATTAATCGTGGTTTTGGGGATTGTGGTTGATGACGCCATCGTTGCGGGGGAGAGTATTTTTCACGAACAAGAAACAGGCAAATCTAAAAACCCAACATTAACAGGCATTAAAAAGATACAAGCGCCCGTTACCATTGGTGTTTTGACGACTATTGCGGCCTTCTCCCCACTGATCTTTAGCACGGGCGTATTAGGCCAAATTTTAAAACCAATCCCGATTATTGTGATTTGTGTTTTGATTTTATCTTTAATCGAAGCTTTCCTTATCTTACCAGCCCATTTATCTGATTCAAAAAAATGGAGCATGGGTCTACTTGCTTATCTTCGTAAAAAAGTAACGCTCGGCCTTAATTGGTTTGTTGATAAAATAGTTTTAAAATTCGCAGAAGTTGCAATTGCCGCGCGCTATGTTTTTGTTCTCATTGTTTTTGTCATTATCGGGATTGCCTTTGCCCAAGTTATTACGGGCAATATTAAATTTATTTTCTTTCCACAAATTGAAAGCGATGAAATACGCGTTAATTTAGAAATGCCTGTTGGCACAAACTTTGCCACAACAAAATATTATGCCGATCAAATCACCCAAAGTTTTGATGCACTCGCACAAGAATATAAAGAGGAAAATGGATCTGATCTTTATAAAAATATAGCCGTTAGCATCGGCCTGTCTTTTGGGGATCGCGGAGGCCCCGCATCAATTTCTAGCGGCGGAATATCGACGAACATAGCAGAAATTACAGTCGAATTAGAAAATTCAAATAACCGTAAAATTGGCGCCCGTGAAATATCGCAAAAATGGCGCGCAAAAGTACCCGAAATTCCACAGGTTAAAAACCTCACCTTCGAAAGCTCACTGGTGAGTGGCGGCGCCGACATTAATATCGAATTATCCCACCGTGATAGCGATATTTTGGAACGCGCGTCCGAGCAATTAAAACTTGATATGCAATCCATGGATACCTTGACCGAGGTCGTCGACTCGCTTGAGCCGGGTAAACAAGAATTTATTTATGAGCTAACCGATGCGGGTCTTGCCGCAGGTCTAACGCCATTTGATATTGGCCTACAATTGCGTGATTTATTCCGCGGCCGCTCCGTAGATCGTATTCAACGTGGTTCTAACGAAATTGAAATCTTTGTGCGTTATCCTAAGAATTTGCGCGAAAATCTTTCCACCCTCGAACAAATTAGAATACGTCTGCCTTCAGGTGAACGCGCCCCCCTCAGCCTACTGGCTGAAATAGAAGAAAGCTTTAGCCCCTCAATCATAAAGCGTGTTGATGGCCGTAAAATTGTCAGCATCACTGCCGATGTTGCAAATTCAGATATCAGCCCCGATCAAGTGATTGCGGAAATTAAGGAAAAATATTATGCCCCCTTACAAGATCAATACCCATTATTAAACTTTACCTTAGCAGGTCAGAACAAAGATCAACAAAATGATCTGGCAACTTTGGGTAAAAATATGTTGGTCGCGCTGATGGTTATTTTTGTATTGCTCACCTCGCAATTACGCAGTTACGCCAAACCATTTATTATTATGCTGACAATACCACTGGGGATTGCAGGCGCAATATATGCCCATTTATTATTAGGCGAGAATCTCTCTTTCATATCTTTATTTGGTATGGTCGCCTTAACGGGTGTTGTCATTAACGATTCTGTCGTGTTGGTCGATTACTATAATAAAATGCGCGAGGAAGAACCAGATACCCCCATCATTGACACCGCGCTCATATCATTAAAACGTCGCTTCCGACCAATCTTACTCACAACACTCACAACCAGCTTAGGGCTCTTCCCCATGCTTCTTGAAACTAGTTTGCAGGCACAATTTATTATACCCATGGCCATATCGTTGGCCGGCGGCATTATCTTCGCCAGTGCGATTTTGATTTTCTTTATTCCGGCCTTACTCGTCATTTTCAACGAAATTAACGGGGTTGTGGTAAAAGCAAAAAGTAAGTTTTAATAAACAATAAAAAAAGAGCCAGCGATTAACTGGCCCTTTCATAATTTTTTTTGAATATAAACTTATCTATCTAAATTAATGTCATCTTTATCTGTTAAACCACCAGTGGCCGCGCCAATCGCTCCACCTAAAATTGCGCCACCTGCAACACTACCACCCGTAGCAGCAGCACCCACGGCGCCTACACCTGCACCAATACCACCACCTGATAAGGCGCGCTCTCCACGGCTTTCACCACATGCTGTTAATGCTAAAGTTGCCATAGCGGCAAGTGTTAAAGTAAATAATTTCATAGCTGTCTCCTTTGTTAGTTGAATGATACTAACTTTGAAAAACGTTATTAAGTTCCTTTGCGCCTATTTGTTACATAATTGTTACAATATTTTTCACGAATATTACAAAACCGTAATTTGAATGTAACAAACAAGTCATATTCTATTTTCAGCAACAAACAAACGAAGGAAAAGAAAATGAACTTACCTAAACAACCAACAAGGATAATACACCCATCTATTCAAGATATTTATATTAAGCCTAATACGTCTATTGATCATCAAGATAAAAATATTCTTGTTATTAAAACTTTTAATAACGAAGAAGGCATTATGAATTTACTTGCCGATCTAAAAGACATCCAAGCCCAAGCAGAAGAACAAATTGGTCATATTGATCGCGTCGATTTAACGGTACATTAGAATGTTAAAAACTTTCTTATTAATTGTTGGACTTAACCTAGGTTTTTTCTTGGTAATCGCTTCACAGCTTCCATTTAAATCACATGACTCTGGGTTACGCGGACAATTACTTGAAGCAGGCTTTATAAAAGGAAATGAAGTAAATGCAGACAACAGCATTCAAATGGCAAATTTAGAAACGAGCGTTGTTAAATAAGAACGACTAACGTTGAACCAACCTCCCATTTAATGTTTGAGTGTTTTGCAATAAATTTAATTTCCTACTTTTGAGCCTTTGATTTGTTTTTTATGAATGCAGTTTCATATTCACCTATAATCTCTAGATCAAAGCTACCCGGTTTCATATTGAGGTATGAGCTTTTAGACAGTTTTATTACTTTTACAGGCTCCTCGCTCTCTCTGCAGCCTTTTAATACTCCAACTGCTCCTGCAATTTCATACCAATTAGTCTCCAGAGCCCCTGCATACTGAACAACACCCATATCTATACCAGACATTTTTGATTGATCCGCTGATGTATTTAAGTACCTATCACAATTTCTAAAGTGATTATAGATTTCTATATTGCGTTCTAAAGTAATATTCACTACCTCTTCTCCGTTTAAAACAACCAGAACATTACTTTGAAGTCTGTCATTAAGTTGAATTGAGATACAAAATTCAGCCCAGTCATTAAAATCTAATTGTTTAGATAAAGTGAAAACGTCTTTAACATTATTTGCCCCCCTCACTATTAAGTGAGGTATTCTACCATTGTCCAAAATAAGACTGTATCGCATGGGAGACTGAGGATACATTGAATCCATTAAGATAGATTTTTCAGAAAGCTGTTGTTCATACAAATAGAAGCATAAAAAAACAGTAGAGCACGATATGTTTTTTAGTACACTTATACCATTATCTAAAATTAGCTGTGCAATACTAACCAGCATAGATTTTAAAATATCGAATCCACCTAAATCCTCACTTAAAAGCTTTGCAAAATTTTCTGGTATTTGATGATCGTAATGAGATCCCCCATACCTATTAGCATAAAATCCTAAAATTTCATTCACTTTCAATTTTTCACCTTCGTATTCCAGTACTTCAAAATCCAAAAAATCTGTCAAAGAAATTTTCTCTTGATTTTCGTTTGTCCTTACCGAGGAAAATGGTATTCCACAAACCTTTATCTTAGGCCGCTGTGTTTCTTTTTGTACAACAGGATTTAAAAAAAACACTTGGTCTGAGGAAGAAATTTCTAAATTTTGCCAATTTTTAGACTGAACATATATATTCATATTCGCTCCTATAGTATCCGCAATATCTAATAGAAGTGATTTTTTGCCACGCGATTTTTCTATCAATAATGAACGAAGCTGCCCATAAATTGGGATCAACAGGTGAGGCCTACTTTGTGCTGATTGCAAACAATCTTGAATGATTTTTAACGCATTTGATAAATCATGAATGCGTAAATAGAAGGCTTTATTAAATTCTCTATGTTTATATGTTTTTGTAATATTTACACCTACTCTTTATTTAGGGAGCTATGAAATTCAGTATTCTTAACTAGCATATGATTAAAAAACTACACTATGAAAACAACAACATAAATAGTAAAGAAGTAAGAAAAATGGCGGACAGAGCGGGATTCGAACCCGCGTAGGGGGTGAACCCTAACACGCTTTCCAAGCGTGCGCCTTAAGCCACTCGGCCACCTGTCCGCATTGACTGGGACATTATCCGCAAAAACATATATTTTCAACCAAAGAATAAGCTGATAAACTGTTTTTACAAAATTCACCTTATCCAAGGCTTTAATCTATGCGCCCCTTACTCATTCTCTTATTTATTCCTGTTTTGGCGGCTATCACGCTTGATATTCTCATCAATTTCTTTCCTGATATCGATTTGATGAAACCTTACAACATTAACCTTTATAAAGAAGGTTTTATCAAATTTGCCGATGCGGGCTGGGTTTTTGAAAGATTTGCCGCTGGACCATTCGAAACAATAAAATCAATGAGCATGGATGAAGCTGCATGGGATAAATATATAGTCCCTATCTTAAGCCTGCCGATGATTGTCGTTGCAGGTTTTCCATTTTTATTGGCCTTACTAGCTTATGGTTTATATGTTTTATTTGCCAATAAATTCTTTATCGAAACCTTCCGTTTTAATAAAAAAACCAAAGCCAAAGACAAAACTATTTACAAAAACGCAAAAACAAACGCCTTAAAATTTAAACGTAAATAAACGTTACACGGGCAATGCTTCAATAACTTGCTTTAAAATCTGCAATTCTTCGGGCGAAGATAAACGATGATCCCCTTCTTCAATGTACGTAATACGTACATCTGTTGATTGAAAGACATCTTTTATCTTTTCTGCCGTTTCCCATGGCACATCAGCATCTTTTTTCCCTTGAATTAACGAAATCGGAAAATCAACCTTCAAGCTTTTATGCAAGAGCGATAGATCGCGCCCATCCTCCAATAACGCCGCTGAAATTGCGTATGGGTCGCCATAATCATTCGGTAAATCAAAATAACCTTGTTTTTCGAGGGTCGCTTTTTGTTCATCTGATATTTGCGCCTCCATCCATTTGGTAAAATCGGGCGCTGCAGCCAAACCAATAAGCCCCGCAATCATCTGGGGTGTACGTTCGGCCAAAATAAGGCTAATCCACCCGCCCATGGACGACCCGACCAAAATAACAGGCTCTTCAAAGCAATGCTCAATCATTTCTTTGGCATCATTGGCCCAATCACTGAGGCATAAGTCGTTAAAATCCCCTTGTGACGCGCCATGCCCAGAATAATCAAACCGTAAAAAATCCCGCCCAGCGGCGCGGCAATATTCCTCCAAAAATAAGGCCTTAGTCCCTTGCATGTCTGAGCGAAACCCGCCTAAAAAGACAATCGGCGGTTTTGCTATGGCATTATCGTGACGCAGAAGCACATACGCTAAATCAGGGGCATCTTTACGCTTTAAAATATCAGTCATAATTTAAATTTTGCTCTTATTTTGTAATCCGCTATTATAAGCACAGCATATTCAATTTACAAAATTTCTAAAAATAAAATCTGATCCATAATGTCTACATCACCCAATCAAATCCCAAGAAGCCCCGTGATCATGCAAATCATTCCTGAATTAGGGACCGGTGGCGCAGAACAAGGGTGCATTGATGTCGCAATCGCCTTAAAAAATGCAGGCTCGCGCGCCATTATTGTCTCTAACGGGGGCCATCGGGTGCATGAATTAAAACGCCACGATATTGAACATATTGACCTACCTGTTCACAGTAAAAATCCATTAGTCATTTACAAAAACATTACCCTTATTCGAAACCTGATTGAAAAATATAATGTTGATATCGTACATGTACGAAGCCGCGCCCCTGCGTGGTCTGCGTATTACGCGGTAAAAAAAACTAAAGCTAAATTTCTAACAACTTGTCATGCGCCATATAATTTGGGCGGTAAATGGAAAAATAAATATAACTCTATCATGGCAAAAGGGAATCGTGTTATAGCAATTTCAAATCATGTTGCTAACTATTTGGTCAATAACTACGACATCAACCCCAATATCATTCGCCTTATTCATAGAGGGGTAAATTTAGAAAAACATAACCCAGCCGTAATAAAGCCACCACAGCTTATTAAAATCACAAAAGAATGGCGTATTCCCGACCATGCACAGGTCATCATGCTACCCGCCCGCTTAACCCGATGGAAAGGGCACCATGTCTTAATTGACGCCATGGAAAAATTAGACCGTAAAGACGTGTTTTGCGTGCTGATTGGCCCCGATCAAGGGCGCACAGAATATCGTGAAGAGTTAGAACAATCTATCGATGAAAAACAATTAGGAAAACAAATCCGTATCGTCGATCGATGTGATGATATGCCTGCCGCATATATGTGCTCCACCATCGTTGTAAGCGCATCTATCGAACCTGAAGGCTTTGGCCGCATTCCTATTGAGGCACAGGCAATGGGCCGTCCCATTATTGCAACTGATCATGGCGGCGCACAAGAAACTGTTTTACACAACCAAACAGGTTGGCTTATACCACCAAATAATTCTGATATTTTGGCACAAACTTTGGCATACGCTCTTGACCTTGATGAAGAAAAGAAAATTCAAATGGCGCATCATGCCATGCATCATATTGCCAATAATTTTAGCAAAGAAAAAATGATGGATGAAACATTAAATGTTTATGCAGAATTGCTTCAGGAAAAATATAATGTTTACCCGACCACGCAACAAATGAACGCTGCGTAAATACCAAATCCAATGACAAAAAATATACTCGTGATAAAATTGGGGGCGCTTGGTGATTTTATTATCGCCCTTGGTGCTATGAAAGCTATTCAGGAAAAACACTCAGGCGCGCATATTACTTTGCTCACGACAAAAAACTTCGAATCTTTTGCGCAAAAAAGTGGTTATTTCGACGATATTTGGATTGATGATCGTCCGAAATTTCATCAGCCACTAAAATGGTTTGCCCTGCATCAGCGTTTAAATAACGGCAATTTTGATCGCGTCTATGATTTACAAAATAATGACAGAACCAATATTTATTTTCGGTTATTTTGGCCACAACCAGAATGGGTCGGCACTGCCAAAGGGGGAAGCCATTATTACAATGACCCTGCCCGCACCGCGGGTCTTCCGCTCGATGGTTTGCGCCTATTATTGGCCCAGGCCGATATAAAAGATATACAGGTCGATACAATGGATTGGATCAAGACCGATTTATCAGCTTTTAATTTACGAAATCCGTATGCTTTAATTGTTCCAGGCTCCGCCCCCTCCCGCCCTGAAAAGCGTTGGCCAAGGGAAAAATACTTGGCTCTATGTCAAAAACTCATAAAACAAAACATCCAACCCGTTTTATTGGGCACAAAGGATGAGGCGGAAACAACCAATTACATCGCAGAAAATTGCCCAGAAGCCCTCAATCTTACCGCCAAAACCAGTCTTTTTGATATTATCACATTAGGGCGTCATGCCGCCTATGCCGTGGGTAACGACACAGGGCCCATGCATATGATTGCGCCAACAGGGTGCAAAACACTTGTTCTTTTCTCCAAACACAGCAACCCAACGCGTAACGCGCCCATGGGAAAACATGTTCATACAATAGAAGTGAGCAATTTTGATGATTTAAACGTACAGCAAGTGTTCGATCAATTAGTTCATTCTAACAATTAATCAACAAGCGCCCCTTTTGCTGGTGTCTTGGCCAATATTTTTTGCGCCAGACAATCGGGTAAAATACCAATAAACCAACTCGTAAAATGTACGGGGAATGGAAAACAAATCCGCCCCTTATTCTTGCTTAAACCTTTGGCAATGATATTGGCCGCTTTATCCGCGCTCATTAAAAATGGCATCGGAAAATCATTTTTATCCGTTAAACGTGTTTTCACAAATCCGGGGCAAATAACATTAACCTCAATATTGGTCTGGCGTAATGCCCCCCGTAATGCCTCCCCATAATAACGTACAGCGCCCTTTGACGCACTATAGCTTGGCGCGCTTGGCCACCCCCGAAAACCCGCAAGGGAACTGACAATGGCAATCTGTTTTTGCGTCTGTACGTCTTTAAAAATCTCTAACGCAGGCTCAACCGTGTTAAAAACACCTGTCACATTGACGTCAAAAATTTTACGCGCCTCTGATATCGGCTCTCCATCTAATCGCCCCGCGGTACCGCCAGAAATACCCGCATTGGCGATGACCAAATCTAGGGGTGCGTCATCATGGCTATGGTGAATAAATTGGCGCATTCCCTCTTTATCAGTCACATCAACCAAGGCCGTCACAACGCGCGCGCCGCGCTCCTGACAAACTGTCGAAATTTCTGTCAATCTTTCAGCATCACGCCCCGTTAAATATAAACGGACGCCTTCTGCTGCATAATAATTCGCCAATGCCGCGCCCAAACCGCTCGACGCGCCTGTAATAAGTATATTTTTTGGATTTTTCATGATTTTATCATAACGAAATCTTATAAAATGTCGATGATGGCTTTATCCGCAACGCAAATACAGATACGATACAGACTATGGATAGTACCGCTTTAAAACGACGGGGCCTTATGTATGTTCTTTCTTCACCATCTGGTGCAGGAAAAACAACCATCACACGCGCCCTTTTGAAAAAAAATAAAGAATTAACCATCTCTATTTCCGCGACAACGCGCCCCCAACGTGCCAGTGAAATTCAAGGGGAAGATTACAATTTTGTCGATATTCCCGAATTTAATCGAATGGTCGATAACGGCGAAATGTTGGAACACGCCAAAGTTTTCGGTAATTATTACGGCACCCCCCGTGACACGGTTGAGGCCGCCTTAGCCATGGGCCAAGATGTTATTTTCGATATTGATTGGCAGGGCACACAGCAACTTCGTGAAGTGGCGCGGGATGATTTGGTCACCGTGTTTATCCTTCCGCCTTCCGCGCGGGAATTAGAAAACCGCCTACGCAATCGCTCAAAAGATACATTAGAAACAGACACGCAAATTCGTGGCCGTATGGAAAAATCGACTGATGAAATGATGCATTATTCTGAATATGATTATGTGCTGATAAACGAAGATATTGACTTAACCATCAATCAGGCGCAAATGATCTTAGATGCAGAGCGTCTTAAACGCCGCCGTTTGATTGGCTTATCAGACTTTGTTCGTGGTGTTGCAGACGGTCTTTAATTTATTTTTTCTCGACCGCTTTTGCCAATCTAATAAAATCTTCAACAGATAAGTTTTCTGCGCGATCCATTTCATTTAACCCAACAATATCAAAATATTCACGATAATTTTTCAACGAACTACGTATCATTTTTCGCCGCTGACCATAGGCGGCGGCTGTAATATTTTCTATTGTTTTCATTTTGGGGCTATGTTCATCCAAAATCTTTGGTACGAAATGTACAATACTTGATGTAACTTTTGGGGCAGGCGTAAATGCCGATGCAGGCACATCAAAAGATTTTTTCACATCACACAACCACTGACACAAAACAGCCAATCGCCCATAATGTTTATCCCCCACCTTGGCCGTAATACGCTGCGCCACTTCTTTTTGAAACATAAGCGTCATACTGTTATACGCCGCTTCATCGGCCCTTATTTGTGACAACCACCCAATTAATAATGGGGTCGCTATATTATAAGGTAAATTGGCCACAATCGCCCGTGGCTCATCACTCATGGACAGTAAGTTGGCCTCCAACGCATCTTGGTGATGCAATGTAAACCGATCTGAAAAACCATCCGTTAAATGTGATAATGCACTAATAACACGCGGGTCATACTCTAACGCGATTACATGTTTTGCCTGTGTTTTTAATAAACTACGCGTTAACCCACCTGGGCCGGGTCCAATTTCAAATATTGTTACACCATCAACCTTGCCTGCGGTGCGTGCAATCTTATCCGTTAGGTTTCCATCTAATAAAAAATTTTGTCCAAATTTTTTATCCGCACGCAGATCATGATCACGGATAATTTCACGTAAAGGTGGTAAATCGTCGATATTATTTTTGTTGGTATTTGTCAATTAAATACTAAAAACGACGTTCAATAAATGCTGACGCTTCCAAATCAGATAAATGCCTACTTTGTAATCGATCTAGTCGCTCTAAACCGATTGAGTTTAAAACTTCATCCTCGGCTGGCATGGTATCTTCTGTTTTCATACGTTTTTCTTTTACGGCTAATATATGATAACCAGACAATCCGCGCACGGGCGGGCTAATTTGTCTTTCGCCTAAGCTGGTGACGACTAAATCTAATTCTTTTGGTAATTCCCCTTCGCTAATCCAGCCCATCTCACCACCTTTTGTGGCAGAGGCGGATTTTGAAAATTGCGCTGCAACCATGCCAAACGGGGCACCGCGTAATTTTATCTCTTCAATTAATCGTTCTGCTAATTTCTTCATCTCTACTTCATCTTCATCGGTCTGAACCGGCAAGAATATCTCCGATGTTAAAAATTCTTCTTTTCCAATTTTTGTTTTCATTTGTGTCATTTTTACATCAATATCGGTTTCTGAAACATTTACTTGCGGGCGCAAATAACTTCCGATTACTTTTGTCCATGCTAATTGCGCTTTAATCTGGCGTAACATTGTGGATTTTGGAATGCCTTGTTGTTTCAATGCCTGCTCGAATTGTTCTGCCTCTAGATTATTTTGCGCAGCCAAATTTACAAATCCTTGTTCAATTTCTTCATCGCTAATTTCTTGATTTAAGCGTTCCGCTTCTTGTAATTTTAATTGTTCTTCAATTAACACATCTAAAACTTGGCTTCGCGCGACTTTAATATTTTCTGGTGTCGGACGTGTGCCTGTTGATGCCATATACAACGCCATGCGGTCATCAATATCCGCTTGTGAAATTGCGTCTTTGTTGACCGTCGCGGCAATCTCAAATGTCTTCGCCTGAATGATTGTCATGGGCATGCACACCATCATGGTCAATAAAAATATTCTTAATAATGTCATTACGTTATCCTGATCCTATTTGACTTGTCTTTAATATAACCGTTAAATTCTGGCGACTTTATGTTTTATTACTGATTGCTATTTATCTACAAATATAAAAAACACCATGGCTATGCCGCATTTTTTTCTGAAAAACGACCGCCGCGTTTAAATGTAGATAAATATGTAGGTAAAATCACATCCATAGCCGTTGCCACAACCCCTAAATCAATTAATGTTTTTTCATCGCCATCGATAATATTATCCGTCTTTAAAGATTTCACTTGGTCTAATGTTAAAGGTGGTTTGGGCAATAACCCCATAACCGCCCCTTGAATTTTTGCAATACCCCAAGGAATGGATATAAGCGCACGCTTTCGGTTGGTTTCTTGTAATAAAATCTCATAAATCTCTTTAAATGTTACAATATCAGGCCCACCAAGCTCATAAATATGCCCTTTTGCCTCATTTATTGGGTTTTTAAGGATGTTATTGACTGCTTTGGCTATATCACCCACATAAACAGGCTGAAATTTGGTATTTCCACCACCAATAAGGGGTAAAGCAGGCAAAAACATCGATAATTTTGCAAACATATTAAAAAATTCGTCATCTGGGCCAAAAACCACGCTCGGCCTTAAAATTGTGACGTTGCTGTACGTGTTTTGAATGGCCTGTTCCCCTTCAAATTTTGATTTGGCATATTTTGATTTTGTAGTTTCATCCCCTTTATTACACGCTAAGGCAGATACATGAACAAATCGCTGTACGTTTTTATTTTTACATGCCTGCGAAATCATTTGGGGGATATCGACATGCGCGTGCTTAAATCCGTTTTTATTCTTCTCATATAAAATACCAATCAGGTTGATCACATAATCACAACCTTGCACCGCATCATCAATCGATTCTTGCGTTTTATAATCACAATAATAAGGGGTAATTTGTCCGACCGTACCAAATAGCTTTAAGTCATAAGCACTTGCTGGATGGCGGGTAATGATTTTTAGACGAAATCCCTGCTGCGCAAGCGTTTCAGATACGTTATGACCCAAGAACCCCGTTCCGCCAAAAATCCCGATTACCTTGTTTGATCTCATCTTCTTCTCTTTTTATTATTTATCTATAAACTAAGCCTTTGTCACAAAGGAGTCCATAACCCTTTTTTGTCCTGCAGCCTCAAAATTAATATCTAATTTATGACCATCGATATAAACAACTGTCCCATTCCCAAATTTTTCATGAAACACACGGTCCCCAGTCTTTAATTCACCATCCAAAGACGTACGCTCCAATGTTGGCTGACGTGGTGGTGCCTTTTTCGTATAGCCAGATGAATCCCAATGAGATGATCGGCCAAGCGCACTGCCTGATCCTGTTTCGGATCCTGCCAATCCCATTTCCGCCTGCACTTCAATATGCTCCTCAGGCAATTCATCAATAAAACGCGATGGGAATGAATTAACCCAACTACCATACATAAATCGACTGCCCACATATGAAATAATGGCGCGCCTTTTTGCGCGGGTAATCGCAACATAGGCAAGGCGCCGTTCTTCCTCCAACCCTTTTGTGCCATTTTCATCCATAGACCGTTGAGAGGGAAATAACCCATCTTCCCATCCTGGTAAAAACACCAAATCAAATTCAAGCCCCTTGGCACCATGCAATGTCATTAAGGTGACAAACTCACCACTATCGTTATTTTGGTTTTCTAGCACCAGCGCAATATGCTCAAGGAATTGTTGTAAATCCTCAAAATCTTCCATGCCTGAAACAAATTCTTTCAAGTTTTCTAAACGGCCTGGCGAATCTGGCGCTTTATCCATTTTCCACATATCATTATACCCAGAATCATCCAAAATAATGGCGGCCAATTCACTATGATGTGTGGTTTCCATCATTGATTTCCACCTTTCGAAATCATCAATTAATTTCATTAAGGTGCCACGAATTTTTGGCTTTAATTCTTCTGTTTGCGTTAAATCAATAATAGATTGATACAGACTAATTTTTTTGGCGCGCGCATGGGTGTGTAATATTTTTACCGTTGCATCACCAATGCCGCGCTTGGGCACATTAATAATACGCTCTAGCGCTAAATCATCGTGCCCTTGCATGACAACGCGTAAATACGCCAGCGCATCTCGGATTTCTTTTCGCTCGTAAAATCGGGGGCCACCAATAACCCGATACGGCAGTCCTAATTGAATAAATCGTTCTTCAAAAATACGCATTTGAAAGCCTGCGCGCACCAAAACGGCCATATCATTCAGGCTTTGTCCCTTGCTTTGCGCGGCTTCTATTTCTTCCCCAACATACCGCGCTTCGGCTTGACCGTCCCATAACCCGCGCAATTTCACCTTTTCACCTGCGCCGGCACTGGTAAATAATTCCTTACCCAATCGATCTGTATTATTACCAATAACACCATTGGCGGCAGATAAAATATGTCCCGTAGATCTATAATTTTCTTCTAGGCGAATAATCGTCGCACCAGGGAAATCTTGTTCAAAGCGTAAAATATTATCAACTTCTGCGCCGCGCCACCCATAAATTGATTGGTCATCATCCCCCACGCAGCAAATATTATTTTTACCTTTCGTCAACAGGCGCAACCATAAATATTGCGCAACATTTGTATCTTGATATTCATCCACCAAAATATATTGAAAGCGTCTTTGATAATCGGCTAATAAATTGGTATTCGATGGGTCTTTTAAAATTGTAATTACATGTAATAATAAATCACCAAAATCACACGCATTTAATATTTTTAATCGCGCCTGATATTCCTTGTACAATACCAACATTTTACCATCGGCAAAATCACCAACATCATCCGCCTGAATATCATGGGGTGTTTTGGCTTTATCTTTCCATGCGCTGATTTTATTTATTATATCTTTGGCGGAGCTTTTCTTTGGGTCAATCGAATGCCCTTCCATCAACTGCTTCATAAGGCGCACTTGATCATCACTATCCAAAATTGTGAAGTTGGAGCTTAGCCCCACTAGATCTGCGTGGCTGCGTAACATACGAACACATAATGAATGAAACGTACCTAGCCACCATCCCTCAACAGGACGCCCCCCAAGGGATTCGCTTACCCGCAATTTCATTTCCTGCGCGGCCTTGTTGGTAAACGTGACGGCCAATATTTGCGCGGGCATCGCTTTGCCCGTTTGCAACAAATACGCAAGACGCGTTGTCAAAACACGTGTTTTCCCTGTCCCCGCGCCCGCCAATACCAATACAGGCCCTTCGGTTTGTTGCACCGCTGCGGCTTGCTGTGGGTTTAGGCCCGCTAGTAACGCAGACGCATTATTTTGGGAGTCGGCCCGTGGGTCATGTTCGATAGAGAAATCCATGCTTACTTTTTAAAGAGATCAGCATGATTTAGCAACAAAGAAGCAGTAAAAAATACTTAGCTAGTTGGGTTCTTCGCAACCGATATACAATTACGTCCAGCATCTTTAGATTTATATAACGCGCGATCCGCACGGCGGATCAGATCTTCCGAATTATCATCTTTATGAAATTCGGCAACCCCTAAAGAAATAGTAATTTGTCCTAAATTATCACCTGTTGATCGGTTGATAATTTCTTTTCGCTCTACCGCCTTTCGTAAATTCTCGGCCACATGCTGTGCCCCTTGAGAAGTCGTGCCCGGCAGAATAATACAAAATTCTTCACCGCCATAACGCGCAGCCATATCTTGTCCTTTTACCTCATCCACCAATGTCAATGCGACCAATCGTAAGACTTGATCGCCAATTTGGTGGCCATATTCATCATTAAATGCTTTAAAATGATCAATATCGATGATTATTAGTGAGAAATTCTCATTATGACGTTTAGAATCGCGCACAATACGGTTAATTTGCTCATCAAACGCCTTGCGGTTGGCTAAGCCCGTTAAACCATCTGTTACGGCTTCGCGTCTAATGCGCTCCATATCTTTGCGTAATTCATTCATAACTTCTGATGAATGTGTTAAACGCCCTTCTAAATCCTGATTATGCTCAATCATTTTGTTGGTTTCGGCTGTTACAATCTTGACCAACGCCGCAATGTCAGCAGGGCTTGTCACCGTCACCAATTTATCTGTTGTTTCCTGAAGGGCGCCGGTAAACATACTTGTTGTGCCTTTTACGCCTTGCATTAAATCCGTCACATCTTGCAAGGTCGAAACAATTTGATCGCCTGCTTTTTCAAATGTTTCACGATCATGCCCAAAATTTAAATATTTCTCATAAAGGTCCTGACAATCATTTTCTGTGACCTTATCTTGCTCTAACAAGATGCTATTTATTTCTTCACGTAATTTTGAATTTACGTTTGCATAATAAACGTACCATACCTCAAAATTTTGCGGCACGGGAGGAACCTCGTCAAGGCGCAACCTATCGAATGCTTTTTTGGCAAAACTTTCTGCAACATCAATATCATGTCTATAAAAATCTACGCGTGAAACCATATTTTTATCTTACTTACTTTAAAGTTTATGTTTTTCAATATTACTTATTCGGTACAATTTTTTACTATTATAAATTATATCCACTTCGTCGTCGGATCAAATTTTTCTGATGGAGCATTTTTCAATGTCTCTACAACATCTTCAACTTTATCAACCACGTGATACATTTTTAAATCTTCTTGGCGCATAAAGCCTTCATTAGCAATATTTTCAACCGCCTCAATCAACTTAGTCCAATATCCATTTACATTCACAATGACAATTGGCTTATCATGCAGCCCTAATTGTTTCCATGTGATTAACTCAAAAAATTCATCTAATGTGCCAATACCGCCAGGTAAAATAACAAACGCCTCAGAACGGTCTACCATCATCTGCTTTCGTACATGCATGGTATCTACCACATGAAGCTCGGTTAAATCTGTATGTTCTACTTCACGCCCTTGGATATGTTCAGGGATAATGCCAATCACTTCACCACCCTTTTCCAACGCCGAATCTGCCACAAGACCCATCAAGCCAACACGGCCACCACCATACACCACGCCCCATTTTTGTTCGGCAATATATTTGCCTAAATCTATAGCAGCCTGTTTAAACGCATCATCTACTTTTGAGGAAGATCCACAATAAACACATACATTATTAATTTTCGTCATAATTACTTTCTTATCTTCTTTAAAATTTATTCTTCTGTTTTTTCTTCTGCGCCAGCATCTCTATCAACCAATGAGAAAACTTTTCCATCCCATATAATTTGTCGGGCATTACATTTTCCATTGTCTATCGTGATGCTAGTTTCACATGTTTTTAATTCTTCTGTTTCTTCATCAACTGTTTTTACAACATCTGTTTCCAACTTTATTTTTCCACTACAAAGCATATTTTGTGGCGCGGCTTCGCCCACTTCATCCCAAATATCAAACGCGAAAATTGTGGCCGTTGGTGCGCCAATGGCGGGGTTATCAATTACTGCAATCACTTCTTGTTTTTCAAATAACGGCTGCGCTGCCATTTCATACATATCGGTTGTATTATATTTTACACCGCGCACAATTATTTCGGATCTATCATTACAGGTTAAATCTACTTCGTTAATATTTTTATAATCCCAAATAATATCGCTATATTCATTGGCTAATAAATTCTTCCAACGCGTCACATTGCCAAATTGGCGAATGGTATCTGGGTCAATATCCATATAAGTAATCTCTAACAAATCTGCGCGGTCTGCGCTCAACCGCACCATGCATGATAATTCTACAATGCCTTTTAAACCTGGCGCGGTGGCTTGCGCCGCTTCCCACATACATTCTTGATCACGATAATTCAGCCAAGTCTTTTGTAATTCTTTTAATTCATCGCGTTTTTCTTGCGCTTCAAATTGCTTATCCAGCGCGGCATAGGCCTTTGTTAGGCGCTTTTGTTCGCTATCTAACTTACCTTTTAGACATTGTTGAATAGCGGACGTGCTTTGTGCCTTATCACACCCTAAATCACTTAAGGGTTCGGCCTTCGCCGTGATCGGTAGAACAAAAAAACAAAGGATAAAAACAAGATAAATGTTACGGATTGTCATGATATGGGACGCATTCGGATTAAAAATTATTGTTATTGCTTTGATTTATACGAAAAATTGAAATAAAACCTATAAATCAAACCTTATATATTATAGTTTCCTTACAATAAGAAAGCTACCCATTATCGCAAATTTTTATGGAAGAAGTGTTAAAAATGTCTTTAATTCAAACTATTACCAAAACATGCTACGTTAAGCCTCACCCTGTTGGTGTTCCCTTTATTATTGGGGCCTTGGTTGGCGCTATTATTTTAATGCTTTTATATGAACCCTTGGGTGTTTTGGGGTTAATCATTACGGGCTTTGTTTACTACTTCTTTCGTGATCCTATTCGCGCTGTGCCCCAAACCTCTGGGCTAGTGCTTTCACCTGCGGATGGCCGCGTTTTAAAAATCACCCATGATAATAACCTGCCAGATGACTTGGCCGAAGAAGATGACCAAAACACGTACACTAAAATAAGTATCTTCCTGTCCGTATTAGACGCCCATGTAAACCGTGCGCCTTATGCCGGTGAAGTCATCAAAACTTTTTACTATGAAGGTAAATTCTTCAATGCCGAGCTTGACAAAGCCAGCCTTGAGAACGAACGCGCACACGCCCTCATCAAAACCGAAGATGGAAAATTAATCGCCTTTTCCCAAATTGCTGGACTAATTGCGCGCCGTATTGTCACTGATTTAAAAGAAGGCGATACCATCAAAACAGGCCACCGCTTTGGCATTATCCGTTTTGGTAGCCGTATGGATATTTACCTGCCAAACAACATGCCTGTTATGGTTTGTGAAGGGCAACGTACGCTTGCTGGTGAAACAATCATTGCCGATTTTAACGCAAAAATAAGCCAATCTTACAAGGCCGAGGCAATATAAAAACCATGTCAAACCAGACAGCAAAAAAAACTACATCTGAAAATCAAACAGAAACTACGCCAGCAATAGATACCGATTTATCTGCATCGCATTTTTATAAATTGGTGCCTAATATTTTAACCCTCTGCGCCTTGGCCGCAGGGTTATCAAGCATTCAATTCGCCATTAATGGCGCGTGGGATCATGCTGTTATCGCCATTGTTACAGCGGCAATTTTGGATATGTTAGATGGTGCGTCAGCACGTCTTTTAAACGCCACCAGCGAATTTGGCGCACAGCTCGATAGTTTGTCTGACTTTCTTGCGTTTGGTATTGCCCCGGCTATTGTCCTGTACCTTTGGATTTTGGAGGAATCTGGCAAGGTTGGGTGGATTGCCATGTTGGTTTTTGCCGTTGCCACCGCCATGCGTCTGGCGCGTTATAACGTCACCTCAAAGACACTTGTAAAAGAATGGGCGAAGGGGTTCTTTGCTGGTGTACCTGCGCCCGCTGGTGCAGGGATTGCACTACTGCCTTTATTTATTTGGTTGATTGCGCCAGAATATTTTGAACAATTTGCAAAGTTAAATATCATTGTTGGCATTTGGGTATTATTTTGCGCCGCCATGATGGTCAGCCGCATTCCCACGTGGTCTTCCAAACAAATTCACGTGCCAAAGAAAATGGCGATGCCCGCTCTTGCGGTCGCGGGTCTTATCATCGCAGCCCTCATCCAAGCCCCATGGATAAGCCTTACCGCGCTCAGCTGTACGTATTTAATCTCCATCCCATTTTCCATTCGCCATTTCCAAAAATTGGCACGCGAAAACGAAGAAAAGATCGACTTAACCGATCTCGCCTTAGGCATTTCTGATGATGATTAATTTTTAAGTGAATGCACTGGGTGCTGAAGGTCCTGACATCTCTGCCGCAGACCTATTAAGATGAACCGTGTTTTCAGGCGCAACATATGCGGTATCATTAACGGGCGCAGTCACAATTTGACCTTCTTGCCTCAATTCGGCTTGTATTATTTTATTTCCCGCATCACAAACATCTGCTGCTAAATTTTTCATACAATCGGCAAAGTCACCCAAAATTCCACCGCTAGGCTCAGTATATTCCAGCGGCTGTTTACATTGCGCCAAAAGGTCACCGCCCGATTGTACATCATTAATAAGGGCAGGGTTATGTACAACAGTGACTTCTGGCTCAACCGTATTAAGTTCAGGTGCAGGCTGCTCAACTTCATACTGAGCGCTTAGCTTAAATTCTGAAGAACAATCTAAAGCCATTAATTACGCCCAATCCGTTGCTTTGCCAGCATCTATTTCTTCTTGTATTCTTTTCGCGGCCTTATCATCAATAAATGCAGGGCCACGTTCTGGTGCATTATGATTCAGTGATGGCGCGCCCATGCCACTTGGTGTGGGGGCATGTTCTGCCTTGGCACGAATCGCATTTCCTAAATGTTGCGCACTTAACATACCTGATGAGGTTAATGTTGTGACTTCCGATGTTAACGCTGCAACACTTTCTTTACTTGCCTGCGTTCCACTTATTTCCTCCATCACACCATTGCTTGCGCGTTCTCTTTCTGCTAATGAAAAAGCAGGTTCGCTCCATATTGAACGACTTGAAGAGGGCGCATGATTTAAATTATCCGCCTTAACTTCTTTGGCGGCCGCTTTACCGCCTTCCCCTTTTATCATTTGTTCCATGGTGATTTGCGATCCAGATGTGCCGCTCGCCGCGGGATCCAATTCTTGAGAAGCTTTTAAAAGCGTGCTTACTGTTTTTATCGCGCCTACTCCAATCACTTCTTCTATGACGGCTTGGCTTACTTCGCCATGGGCGCTGTCTGCTTGATTATTCTTTTTATGGGCTTCGGCTTCCGCGCCTGCCTTTTTGTGTTCAACTTCCATCGCCATCGCCGCGTTTGTACGAATGGCCTGCTCTATTTCTCCGCTGGCACTCTCTTTTGTTACAATTTGTGCTTGTGGTTGATTTCCGCTCATCTATTTACACTCCGCCCCATTTATCGTTATTCCCCAGTATATCTATTAATTCCTAATAATTTGCTAATACTAGATAACCATTCTACCCAATTACGGGTAAACTAACAAAAATCACCCTTTTATTGTTCTATATCAATTATTTATGGATATTTTACGGTAACTTAAGGCTTCGGCAACATGGTGGTCTTGAATATCCCCCAATGCCCCTTCTAAATCCGCAATTGTCCGTGCCACGCGGATTAGACGATAATAGCCGCGTGCTGATAATCGCATGCGCTCGGCTGCTTTGGTCATTAATTCTTTGGCCTTGGGGTTCAGGGCCATTTCTTTTTCTAATAATTCACCATTGGCGTGGGCATTCACCTCAATATTTTGATCTTTAAATCGATCGCGTTGAATATCGCGCGCGGTGGCAACACGCGCGGCCACAATATCCGAACTTTCGGCATTTGCCTTATCCAAATCCGCAATCGATACGGCGGGGACATCCACTTGAATATCAATGCGGTCCATCATGGGGCCAGAAATTTTCGTTTGATAATCAGACCCGCATCGCGGTGCCTTTGAACATTCCCGATCTGCATCGCCTAAATATCCGCATCGACATGGGTTCATCGCTGCAATAAATTGGAACCGCGCAGGATAGGTTGCATGATGGTTGGCACGCGCCACCAATGTTTCCCCTGTTTCTAATGGTTGACGCAATGCCTCTAATGTTGCGCGTGAAAATTCTGGCAATTCATCAAGGAACAATACGCCATGATGCGCAAGTGATACTTCCCCTGGCTTTACCTTATGCCCGCCGCCAATTAACGCAGGCAGCGATGCGGAATGATGCGGGTCACGATAGGGGCGCGTTTTCATCAACCCATCTTCACTTAATGTTCCCGACAAAGAATGGATCATCGAAACCTCTAACGCTTCCTTCGGGGATAAGGGCGGCAAAATGGACGGCAAACAACTCGCCAACATAGACTTCCCCGACCCAGGCGGGCCCATCATCAACATATTATGCGCGCCCGCTGCGGCAACTTCTAAGGCGCGCTTTGCTGTTTCTTGTCCCTTCACATCGGCCAAATTCATTTTATGAATCGCCCCTTCAACCACCTTGCCCACGGGGCGCGATAGCATTTGCGTGCCTTTAATATGATTAATTAATTGCAATAGATTTTGCGGTGCCAAAATTGGCAAATCATCGCCCGCCCACGCGGCCTCACCACCGCAATCTGCAGGACAAATTAAGCTATTATCATTTCCAGCGGCATGAATGGCCGCAGGTAACACACCCGTAACCCCCCGTATGGCGGCATCAAGGGAAAGCTCACCCAACACAACATACTGGCTTAATTCTTCCTTGGGCAAAACATCCATCGCCGCCAACAGCCCCAGCGCAATTGGCAAATCATAATGACTGCCTTCTTTATTGACATCTGCAGGCGCCAGATTAACCGTCAAACGTTTTGGCGGCAGCGCGATCCCCAGCGCATGTAACGCCGCGCGCACACGTTCCTTACTTTCTGCCACCGCCTTATCAGGCAACCCAACAATTGTAAACGCCGGCAAACCATTGCTTATTTGCACCTGCACATCAATGGGGCGCACATCCACCCCTTGAAACGCAATCGTGTTAATTGTCGCGGTCATGATAAAACTTTCTCCTTGATACTTATCTCACATAATATAAAAGAACAAAAGAGAAACATTTTGCTGTGCAAAATACATCTGTATATAAAAATGTAAAAAATGTCTTTATTTAACCTCTTGTTAAGAATGATTTAATCCGATTTTTACTATTTCCCTTTAATAATAATCCATAAGCCATAAAAAATTGGCAATGAATTAGGGACAAACGACCAATACCAAGGGATACATAAGATTGGCCGTTAAATTAGGGGGCATCATGCTAGAAAGCTTAGAAAAATCAGACTTAAATAAATTAAGAAATCATTTAATCGTGCCATTGGCGGTATCCGATATTTTATATCATGACTTAAATGTCGAACAAGATATGCAATATGGCCTTCACATGGCGTTGAGCGAGATTGATCCAGATTCGGCCATGCTGGCCATCGCCTTGTGCGCCGTTGATTTGGCAGAAAAAAATATGATTTATGCGCCAATCTCTTCGGCCTTAAAAAATGAAGCAGCAAAAATTATCGCAGAATATGGGCCTGTATGGTTACACCACCATGCCAGCGGCCCCATGGAGGAAAACACATACATGGACGTCCTTGCTACTGTTCCTGAAGACCTCGAGGCGTTGGCAGATCTAATGGACGCCTTATGCGCCGATTTATCTTGCGTGAATGACGCAACACCAATTTTGTGTAATTTATTATCCGTACAGGCGCGTGCGCACATGGAAATTGCTGAATTTATCTTGTCTGAATCCACACTGGATTTTGAAGAGAAAATCGAATTCACCTTAGATTTTGCAGAAGAAGAACCAGCGCCAAAACAAAAATATAAAGCGCCTCAACCAACAAATGTAGGCGGCGATAATATCATCTTGTTTCCCATGCGGAATTAAACAGTCCCTACGGGTGCAGAACGTTTTAAAAACAAATTTGGTAGCTTAGGGTTTTAGGTTAATCCGCCAACATCGCGCCCAACGGCTGACCACCTAGC
>CAYGUV010000003.1:0-147020 GCA_964353185.1 uncultured Micavibrio sp.
GCGTAAGAGTTCAATAGGTAGTGAGACAGATTATAAGGGTATTTTGTTGACATAACAAAAAAGCTCCAAACAATGGAGCCTTTTTAGTTTAATATAATTTCAACCTTATTTCTTCGCAGCCGCTTTTTTCTTTGTCGCTTTTTTAGCTGCTTGTTTTTTCTCGCCATGGTCGTGATTACAATTTGCATCACCACAGCTATGACCTTCTTTTTTCGCCGCAGACTTTTTCTTGGCTGAAGATTTTTTCTTCGCTTTACCTTTACGGGCAAGCAATTCATCTTCTTCATCTTTCATCAAATCTTCGATAGAGACTTCTTTATCTGTCACTGTCGCTTTATCAAAAAGAAGATCGACAACTTTATCTTCAAATAATGGTGCGCGAAGGCCTTCTAAAGCATTTTTGTTTTTCTGATAGAAATCAAAAACCTCTTTTTCCTGACCAGGGTATTTTTGCGCTTCTGAAATAACCGCGCGCTGTAATTCTTGATCATTCACAGTAATTTTGTTTTGTTGGCCGATCTCTGCGATTACCAAACCTAAACGCACACGACGTTCCGCAATTACACTTAACTCTTCACGCTCTTCATCAGAAATTTCTTCTGCGTCTGGGTTCATTTGGCGTTCTTGTTCAATTTGCTTTGTGATCCCCTCTTCTTCTGCTTCGACCATTGCAGGTGGCACTTCAAAAGTGTGTTTTTCATCAAGAATATCTAAAAGCTGACGTTTCATTTTTAGACGTGTTTGATTTGCGTAATCACTTTCAAGCTGATGTTTAACTGCATCACGTAAGGCTTTTTCATCATCAAACCCAAGCTCCTTTGCAAAATCATCATTTACTTCTGCTTCTGTTGCTTCGTGAATTTCATGAATAGTTACATCAAAAATGGCATCACGGCCCGCTAATTCTGCTGCGCCATATTGTTCTGGGAATGAAACATTCACTTCAATTTTCTCACCGGCTTTTTGACCGACAAGCTGGTCTTCAAAACCAGGAATGAATTGATTGCTTCCTAACTCTAACTTATGACCTTCAGCTTTCATACCATCGTGATGAACATCGTCATCTTTGGTGCGTCCGTCAAAATCAATCATGACAATGTCACCAGATTTTGTTTTACGGTCACTTGAAATCTTTTTAGACCCTTTATGATGCGCTGTAATGCGTGTTAACGCTTCATCGATATCTTTATCTTCAATTTTGGCAATAGGCTTTTCGATTTTAAGACCGTCAAGCTTCATCACGTCAAAATCAGGCAAGATGTCAACATTCATTGAATAAACAAGGTCTTTACCTTCATCAAATTCTTTCACTTCAATTTTTGGCTGCATCGCAGGACGAAGCTTTTTATCTTTAATAACTTTTGCAGTGGCGTCATTAACGGCACGTTCCAAAACTTCACCCATTACAGAACGACCATATCTTTCTTGTAAAATTTTCATCGGCACTTTACCCGGACGGAACCCTTGAATTTTTACAGTTTTACCAACTTCGGTTAAACGTGTTTCAACCAATTCTTTAATGTCGTTGGCTGGAACAGTAATTTCCATTTCACGTGATAAGCCGTCTGATTTAATGTCTTTAACCTGCATGATGTCTCTTTATATATCTAAATGTTATTGTTTTTAAAGCATGGTGCGGGTGAAGGGACTTGAACCCCCACATCCTAAGATACCAGAACCTAAATCTGGCGCGTCTACCAATTCCGCCACACCCGCGTTCATGCTTTAGTCTGCCGCGTTTTAACCCATTGAAGGCGATTTGCCAAGGGAAAACCTACATAATTTTCAAGACGTCAACGCATAAACACGAGGACGCTGTATCAAATCACTTTTATATTGCAGTGATAATATCTAAATGGGGCGACTGACGGGGTTCGAACCCGCGACAACTCGGACCACAACCGAGGGCTCTACCACTGAGCTACAGTCGCCATCATTTAGATGTCATTTTTTATATGAATTTGGGTTAAAAGGTCAAGCATTTAGTACACAAATATATCAAAACAGAAACATGGTGGTAATTCTGAAAAAACCTTTTAAAATTTCTTTACCTCTGTTTTGATGGGTGATAAAAGAAAGCATTCATGCATTTTGTGCATGATACTAATGCAATAATCGACCAACCAAATAGGAAAGTATAATAAAAATGTCTGATAAAGGTCTTAAATTTAAGAGTTACAGCGAGTTCAAAAAATACTCTGATGAAAATGATATTCAATTCGTAGGGTTTGAGTTCACTGATCCACGCGGGAAACTACAACACACAGACCAGTTTATCACGACTGTTGATAAAGATATGTTTGAAAAAGGTGTTATGATTGATGGATCGTCAATCGCAGGATGGAAATCAATTGATAAATCAGACATGATGCTTGTACCCGATTGGGGCAAATGCTGGCTAGACCCCTTTGCTGCACAACCTACATTAAAGGTGTTCTGCTTTATTATGGAGCCCGAAGATGGTTCTTTATATAATCGTTGCCCGCGTAACATTGCAAAAAAAGCCGAGGCCTATGTAAAAGATGGTGGATATGGTGATACAGCCTATTTTGGCCCAGAAGCAGAATTCTTTGTCTTTGATGATGTCCGCATGAAAGCAGACATGAACGAAGTTTCTTACCGCATTGATAGCACAGAAGGCCCTTACAATTCAGGCACTGCCTATGATGAAGGCAATACAGGTCATCGTCCTGGTGTAAAAGGTGGATACTTCCCCGAAGCACCAATTGATAGTGGGTCTGACCTGCGTGCTGAAATGCTTACAGTTATGGACGCAATCGGTGTTCCTGTTGAGAAGCATCACCATGAAGTTGCCCCTTCCCAACATGAGCTAGGTATCTTCTTCTCAACATTGGTAGATTGCGCCGATAATCTTCAGCTTTATAAATACACTGTTCATAACGTTGCTCATATCTATGGTAAAACAGCAACCTTCCTTCCAAAACCTATTTATGGCGATAATGGGTCAGGTATGCATGTTCACCAATCCATCTGGAAAGGCGGAAAACCAGGATTTGCAGGCGATAAATATGCTGGATTATCTGATACTGCGCTTTATTACATTGGTGGTATCATTAAACATGCAAAAGCATTAAACGCATTCACAAACCCTTCGACGAATAGTTATAAGCGTTTAGTACCTGGATATGAGGCACCTGTTTTATTGGCATACTCTGCGCGTAACCGCTCTGCTTCTTGCCGTATTCCACATGGAGACTCCCCTAAGTCAAAACGTGTTGAAGTACGTTTCCCAGACGCAACAGCAAACCCTTATTTAGCTTTCTCTGCCATGTTAATGGCTGGTCTGGATGGTATTGATAACAAGATTCACCCAGGTGATGCGATGGATAAAGATCTGTATGATTTGCCCGCTGCAGAATTGGCTGAAATTCCAACTGTATGTGGATCACTTCGAGAAGCATTAGATTCACTGAAAGCAGACCATGAGTTTTTAACAAAAGGTGGCGTGTTCACCGAAGATGCAATTCATGCCTATATTGACTTAAAAATGGGAGAGGTTTTAAAATACGAAACAATGCCTCACCCAATTGAGTTTTTGATGTATTACTCTGCATAAATTAATTCATTTGAAGATGAAAAGAAAAAGCCAGCTATAAATGCTGGCTTTTTTTATTCCATTATCTTCATATAATTGGGGGCATCACTGTTACGTTGAATATTACTTAATAATATTTTATAGGCTTCCACATTTCGTGCCCAAGATAAAAAATTTATATCACGCTCTGGCGTATAAAGGGCGATAAAATAGTAATATTCTTTATTTTCAAGAAAACTAAACCAAATTTCATAATTTAAAAACTGGCTATTAATTGCATTCAAAGTATAAGCTTCTGTAAATCCAATTTTCATTTCATCTTGGTAATCCATATCAACTTTTTCCAAAAAATCACCTAAACGGTACCCATCCAAGATCATTTTTTCTTTATAAAAAGCGACTTCTTTTGAACGGATTTTATCATCTTCCTTTTTAGAAATGTAAATATTGACTTGCCCGTCTAATCGATCCCCTTTTGTATTTCGATAAATTCTAGCCATCATACGGTCAATTGTACGAATATACGGCGCCTCTAATTCCCACGAAGCAGGGAATTTCATATATGATTGATCAAGAAACCTATAATCTTTTAACTCTTCTACTCCCGCTTTTTCAGCATTATCTAAGGAAAATGAATTAATGACTTGTGCCTGTAGAATTTTATTCTCTTCATACAACTCCTGCGGAAGATAATATCGCGCCATAATCATACGAGGACCATTTTTGACTGCCTTAATACGAACTTTATATGTAATATCATTGATAATTTCTGTGTAAAGCGCTTCAATAGCAGAATCATCTTCTTCAATATTCATGCCTTCTAAGGACAGCCCATTGGTAATAACATAGTACAAAAACCAGTTACGTGCCGAAATTTCAAATTCAAGCTCTAATGCCTCTAGAATAAAAGAGCTTCGATATGATTTAACGGGGGGGCTAGAATATCGAGACATTACACCCAATACTTTTTGACTAACGCTTTCTGCTAAATTAATAGCCGTCAGTTTAGATGTCACAGATTCAAATTCTTTCGGTAATCTAATTTGATACGCCAAAAAATGGTCATCGTAAGGAACATTTTTTATAAACTGCGTTTTTTCAAAAAAATCTTCTTCAGACAAAAATTCAACAGGCGGCAGTTCTTCAAACTCAATAATGCTTTCTGCCTTAACAGGCTGAATCGAAAGTATCATCAACATTATGACGCTAAAAAAAAGATAGTTTTTTTGAATTTTCATACTAAACACCATTAAAAAGGAGTTGGAAAACTGCAACAAGCTGTTATTCCTTTGGTTTTAACCATTTTATTGTAACACATAATCCTATATGAATAATATTATCATTTAATCCATAGAAATATTACATTCAAAATTATGACATCTTTATTTGACGAAAAAAAGACAACATCAGAAAATTCTTATGACGCCTCAGATATCGAGGTTCTAGAAGGTCTAGAACCCGTTAGAATGCGCCCTGGCATGTATATTGGCGGCACAGATGAACGTGCCTATCATCACCTCGTCGGGGAAATTCTAGATAACTCCATGGATGAAGCAGTTGCTGGCCATGCTGACCGCATTGAAATTCATCTGGATGCTGACGGGGGATTAACAATTTCTGATAATGGCCGTGGTATTCCTGTTAATAATCACCCTAAATTTCCTAATAAATCAGCTCTAGAGGTTATTTTAACAACACTACACTCTGGTGGTAAATTCACAGGAAAAAACTACGAAACCGCTGGTGGCCTTCATGGTGTTGGTATCTCTGTGGTTAATGCATTATCAGATGTGATGTGGGTTGAGGTTGCGAGAGAAAAACAACTTTATAAGCAAAGTTTTAGCAAAGGGTTTCCAACATCAGAACTAGAAAAACTTGGTGCCGTTCATAACCGTCGCGGAACCACCGTTTACTTTCACCCTGACCCAGAAATTTTTGGAACAAAGTTAAAGTTTAAACCCTCTTGGCTCTACAACATGGCACGTTCCAAAGCGTATCTTTTCCGAGGTGTAAAAATAAAATGGTCATGTGACCCAAATGTTATCGACACAGAATCCAAAGTAAAACCTGAAGAGGTTTTTCACTTCCCTAATGGTATAGAAGACTTTCTAACAAACTCCCTCGCAGGAAAACAAATGCTTACGCCACGTCCATTTTCGGGGCAAACAAAATTACCCGATGATTCTGGACGTGTAGAATTTGCAATTGCATGGCCTACGCGCGGCGAAGGATTTATGCGTTCTTACTGTAATACAATCCCCACGCCTTTAGGTGGGACACATGAACAAGGTTTAAGAACCGCCCTTCTTCGCGGATTAAAATCTTATGGTGAAATGATCGGAAATAAAAAAACCAGCATTATTACAGGTGATGATATTTTTGGTGAAGCGGCCGCATTGTTATCAGTCTTTATCCGTGACCCACAATTCCAAGGGCAAACCAAAGAAAAGCTTGTCAGCGCGCCTGCAACACGTTGGGTTGACACTGCGATTAAAGATTACTTTGATCACTGGCTTACCGCTGACCCACAAGCGAGCAAGTTATTACTTGATACCATCATCTTAAAAGCAGAAGAGCGTATTAGACGCAAAGAAGATAAAGCCACACAACGAAAATCAGCGACGCGTAAATTACGGTTGCCCGGTAAATTAGCCGATTGTAGCCGCAATAACTCAAACGACACCGAATTATTTTTGGTTGAGGGGGATTCTGCGGGCGGTTCGGCAAAGCAGGCGCGTATGCGTGAAACTCAAGCCGTACTTCCTTTACGAGGTAAAATTCTTAATGTCGTTAGTGCGTCACGTGATAAAATAAAAGCTAACCAGGAAATTCAAGATCTTATACAAGCAACAGGTTGTGGTATTGGTAAGGATTTTGACGTAAACAAACTTCGATATGAACGCATTATCATTATGACCGATGCGGATGTTGATGGTGCGCACATTGCCGCCCTTCTCGTCACTTTCTTTTACACACAGATGCGTGCACTTATTGACAATGGACACCTTTATATTGCGCAACCACCGCTCTATCGATTGGTAAGTGGTAATTTAAGCGAGTACGCCCAAGATGAAGAGCATCGTGAAAAGCTTATGAACACTGTTTTTAAATCTAAAAAGAAAGTTGATGTTAGCCGATTCAAAGGGTTGGGTGAGATGCCTGCCGCTCAACTAAAGGAAACAACAATGAACCCCAAAAGCCGCGTTTTATTGAGGGTAACCTTACCCGATGCAAAGAATATTGCAGGAATTGATGAAGATGATGACATGTCGCCTTCAATTGCAGATGTTGATGATTTGGTTGAACGCTTAATGGGTAAAAATGCGGAGAGCAGATTTAATTTTATTCAAGATAATGCAGAATTTGTTCAGGATTTAGATATCTAAAAATGAAAACGACTATCTTTGCCACGATCTTTCTTTTTGTTTGTTTATTTCTAACCATTCAAATCGTTGCCATTCCAAAAGCAAAAAAAGATATTGAAGCCATCTTTACGAAATATGGATTTTCATCTGTTCAGATTAAAGAGGCGCAATTTAATATCAACGGCCTTACTATTCCTTTAATTAAATTAGATAAAGACGGCTTTAGTAAAATTGAAAATATGCAAGCTACAATCTTTTGGCCTACCTATATTTTTAAACCAGAAATAAATGCTATTGACGCCAGTAATATTCATGTTGCCTCAACAACAAAGGAAATTGCTCAAAATATTAATGTTATTAAAAAACTTATGTTAAACATAAAGTCAAAAGATGATATCAAAAGAATTTCATTCAAAAAATTAACTTGGGACGTTTCAACACAATACGGCCCTATTCGATTACAGGGCGATGTTGATTACTACAATCGATCTGTTCAAACACTCCTGCTTAATCTTTATGCAGAACAAAACCAATTAGCATTTAACAGTCAATGGCAATTTGAAAGCAATGAGAATAATGAAATATATGCCCAAGGTAACTTCTCTGATTTAAAAGTAAATATGCCCCCTTTTGTTTTAAACCGTGGAAATGGCTGGGCCAGTCTATCGCCAGAAGATGGTCTTACTGCTCAAATGGATGCGGGCAACGGCACATTATTCAAACTCCCCCTACAATCAATAAACCTAATCAGTAGTTCTAATGATGATTATCACGATCTTATTATCCGTAGTAAAGTAACCGGAAATATTGGCACAACATTATCTGCAGATGTTCGGGTCTCAAAAAATATTAATTCTCAAGATTTTAATATGAGATTCCAGTCCAATGATTTTTTGGCTCTCTCTGATTATCTATCCCAAAAAAGTGTTATTTCAAACTCGCTTAAAGAAAAAATTACTTTTGAAATACTTCTCTTTACAGCAGATTATTTAAAAGATCGCCGTTTTGCAGATGGGCCATGGCCTTTCGAAATTAATGTTAGTAACCAAAATAGTGATACCGCGACAGGCGTTTTCTTATTTTATCCAAACTCTCAAGAAATGAGAGGATCTGCCCAAGGCGATGTTCCTATGATTGATTTCTTAAAAACTATTTTGGCAAAAGAAGGCCAAGAGTCCTCCGACAATATTATTCGCTTAGATGAAAATTTAAAAACGTACTTTATTCAGTAAAATTTATGGGTAATTGCAAGAGTCAAAAACAACTTTTGCAAATGATCTTGCCCCCGTTTCAATCGTAAAACGATACTCCCTATTTCCAACCACCATCGAATGACGAATTGGAAGCACACCTTTTTTGATTTCTTTTTCTTCGCCATTTTTAAATGTAATTGCGACAGGTTTTGCCTGGTCGAACCACGCCTCAGGATTCCCCTCTTGATTCTGTGCTGATGTACCTATACCCGTAATAGTTATGGTATCGGCAATTTGAACGATACTTTGTGGCCCTTTATTAGCAGGAGTTGAAACAACAAATCGCTTGCTGTCTGGATCTAAACACCCTGTTGGCGGCCTTGTAGATCGAATAACAAATGATAACCGCTCAGGATCTGTTCCTTTGGATAACTGTTCACGCAGGACCGTCACCAAATCCTGAATAGGACCTTCTGGCAAAATACTCGCCACTTCTTCTTTCAATTGCTCAAATCTTTTGTTGGCTGTTTGCGCCGATGCCGTTGATTCAGTTACTTGCGCTTGAAGGTCTTCACGTTGCGCTTCTAAGGTTTCAATAGATTCTTTTAAAACAATTAATTGTTCGGCTCCGTATTGCTTTCCAAGCCAAAATCCAGAAACAAGAGAGACTATTATAAAGGCAAAAACCTTCAATAGCCCTGCTAGGCGTTGGGCAGCTCGCTCTTGATAACGACGATGAGGATTATAACTACCAATAGACATTTTTTAAATTTCGTCCCTCACTATTTTATAAACCATAATAATATTTGGCGACAAAAATATACGTAACCCAAACAATAAGGACAAGCGGCACACCAGCTTTGATAAAATCAAAAAATCGGTAATTACCAGGCCCCATAACTAATAAGTTTGTTTTATATCCAATCGGCGAAGCAAAAGAACAGTTCGCAGCAAAAATAACAGTAATCGCAAAGACAATAGGGTCTGCACCAATATTAATCGCCATGTTCATCGCAATGGGCGTGAATAGAATAGCACAGGCATTGTTTGATAATATATTGGTACAAAACGCAACAATGATAAACAACAAAGCAGCCATATATAATGGCTGATCCGCAAAAGGTGCCTTCATAATTTGGCTCGCAATAAATTCTGCTCCACCCGTAGCCTGTAAAGCAACCCCAAGAGCCAACATGGAACCAACAAGAAAGAGAATCTTCCGATCAACCGCCCTTGTTGCCTGCCTAATATTTAAACACCCTGTAGCCACCAACGCCACACAACCCGTCAAGGCCGCCACCGCAATTGACAATACACCCGTTGAAGCCAGCACAACCGTAATTAAGAAAATAAGCCCAGCAACGGGCGCTTTTTTAGGGATCGGTAATTCTTTTTTAGACCCTGACAAAACAATAACATCAGTTCTATTTTTTGTGCGCATGTCATTCACGCCCCCTTGTGAACCCGCCACTAATAAAACATCACCTGGTTCCAGTCTTACGCGACCCAATGTTCGGCGAACAACACGCGCACGACGTTGAATACCCAAAACAATCACACCAAATTGGCGCTTAAACTCAACCTGATCGATGGTCATATCGATAAAACGTGACCCTGGTGGAATCATAAGTTCAGCCAAAACTCTCGTTTCTTCAACAGTATCTTCTAAATCGAATGGGCCTTCTTTATCTTCTCCATTTTCATCTTCTGTAGCATCAATCAATTTGACTTCTTCTTCAGACAATAAAAAACCAGGAAATTTAGACAAAACATCTGCTAAGGATTGGCGTGTAGCAGCAACAATCATAATGTCACCTTTTTCAATCACATATCCTTCAAAAGGCGGCAGAATCAAATGCCCTTGGCGTTGAATTAACCGCACATCCATATTAGGGATCGCAGCAAAGCGACCATCAACACATTCCATTCCAACCAACAAGCTATCTGCTGCAACATCCAATTCAGCCACAAATTCCTTATCTCCACCCTCAAGCGATTGCTTAAGAGAAATTCGCTTTGGTAAAATATGGGGCAATATAAAAATAACATAGATGAAACCAGCCCCTGCAAGCATTGCCCCAGGAACAAGGAAGTCAAAAAAGCCCAAAGGCTTATAGCCAAGCTCAACCATCGCACTGGAAACTAAAAGGTTTGTTGAAGACCCAACAAGCGTAAGCATTCCCCCTAAAATTGCAGCAAAACTCAATGGCATCATGACGCGCCCGTCATTGATCCCCGCGGAAATAGCAACAGCCTGGACAATAGGAATAGCCAAAATAACGAGCGGCGTATTATTCAAAAACGCACTAAAAAGTAAAACAAACAGCATGATCCCAAATAACGATAGCCAAGCAGGCATATATTTATTATTTACAAAAAACTGTATTAAAGGCCTTAGTGAATCTGTTCTGGTAATCGCCTGCCCCATAACTAGCAATGCCAATACAGCGACAAGGGCAGGGTTGGCAAAACCTGACAACAGATGATACGCATCTAATTCATTGCGCCCATTTGCATCTTCCAAAGGAAAAAGTTGCCCGAACAAAAGTAACGCTGTTAAAATTCCAATACTAGTGACTTCTAAAGGGTATTTCTCCCTCGCAAAAAAATACACAGCCGCGGCAGTCACAAACAAAACAAACCACATATGATAGTTATCGAGTATAAAAGAAAACAATTGTTACCTACTTATTATTATAAAATTTAAAATTATTCATCTTCGTCGCCACCAAATGAAATATCCGATGTTTCAAAGTCACCCAAATTTTTCAAACCAAGGCGTACAATAACAGTTGTACCACTATCACCAGAAAAATCACGAGTTAACTTGCGTTCGCCCCCAAGGCCAAGTGTGACACACTGCCCCTCATAATTTACACCATATTGAAAACTACGTAATCCCTTAGTTTCTTTTGCTAAATCATATTGAATTCCAGAATAAACAGACCAGACATCATCCAATCGGTATCGCCCAAAAGACTGAATTTGCTCTCGATCTGCACTCAGATCTGTTCCTTCCAGTGCATTTGCATAAAAATAGCGCGTATTGAAGTCAAATTTATCAAAAGAGGTACTCAAATCAAGCTCATGCCTATTTGATTCTAAATTATCATTATCGAGCCTTGTGGAATATGTCATATTAAATTTATCACCAATTCTCGCTGTAACAGCGCCAACTAAATCTGAACGGTTATCAGACAATCCAGACCCTTGCGGAAAAGGATTATCATCATCAAATCGATAGCTCTGCCCCAGAAACACTTCTGCTTTATTTCCGTTATCTTTATGGCCGCTGAAGCGCATTCCATATGTTGTTCGCGTTTGATCTTCAATACGGTCATATCCAGGAAAACGATTTTCATTAAAGATATTAGTCGCATCTAAGAAAGTATCTTCGCTATCCTCATTGGGAATATCGTTATTATTTTGGTCAACATTTGTGCCTGCTGTTAATGATGCAATAGGTTCTACGACCAATTGCGCGGTATTTGTTTGTTTAACAAAAGGATATGACACTTGATAATTTGAATTAGCAAAACCTCGTAATTTATTAGTATCATTTACTGTTTCATCTTCATTATCATTGGCACGGTAAATATCGCCACGAAGATTTAAGTCTAAATTATGAACCAATCCTATTTTTGATACGTGCCTTTTTTCCCACCCCACTTGTGATGTTCCGCGCAACAGATCTTGGTCACGCCCTTCACGCGCCAAATTTAAAGCAGACAGCTCTAAATCAAAACGCCCTCCTAAGAATGAATTAGGTGCCCCAACAAATTTTGAGTAAAATTCTGGTAAGATGTTTGGTTGATCTGCCGCACGATCGCTTAGCCTTAAATCTTTAAACCGGATAACACGCCCCAAAGAATAATTTCTATCATCAAAACGTTCTGCGAATATTTTACTCTGAAGAACATCTTCACTGGAAAAGTTATATTTGCTCAAATATTGATTATCAGAAACATAGCGGATGTTTGTCCCAGCCCGCCATTTATCATCAATATTCCAAAGACCATCGGCAAAAATATGACCTCTAAAATCTTCTTCTTCTGTAACTTCTACATCATTAATAAAATCTTGGCGTTCGTCATATGTAATACCTGTATTAAGGTTTAATTCCGCGCTTTCAAAACGCTTTCTGTATTCTCCCATAATAAGCGGGTTTGCATCACTCATCACCATTGCACCTATAGTTGCATCTTGAGACGGTGAAATATTCCAATAGTAATCTTGATTGTAAAACGCCCCCAACTGGCTATCAAAACCAAGAGATGGTGTTAAAAGACCACTTTTTCTATCAACAGATCCATCTGGATGAGAAAAATAAGGCGTGTAGGCGACGGGAAAACCTGCCACCTCAAAAGTTGCATCGTTGTAAGAAATGCGACTTTCGTCTTTATGATGCGTAACGTTACGCGCTTTAATTTGCCAGATTGGGTCTTTATCAGGGTTATTTTTGCAAGGCTCACAAGCCGTATAAATCGCTTTATCTAATTTAATTTTTAGATCACCAATTTTTTCTGCTTGTTCCGCTGAAAATCGTGAACCATCAGTCAATATACCTTTTAATCCTACGACAAAACCATTTTTCATTTGATCCGTTAATTCTAAAGTATCAGCGAAATAGACCTCTCCCGTGAAATCATTTAGAACAACGTTTCCTTTCGCATCTACAGTATCATTGGTAATATCGTAGCTAATTTGGTCTGCACGCAAAATACGGCCTGATTGTGATAATTCAACCGCCCCAATGGCTTTGACAATTTGGGAATTATCATCATAGAAAACTTCATCCGCAAGTAAATCAACTTTATCTTCAGACAATAAAGATGCCTCTGCTACTTTGCTTGGTGCCTTGGGTATATTTTCATCAATGGGTAAATCTTGTGCATGTGCATTGAAAACGATAGATGTCGTTGTAAAAAACACAACGAAGAATAACGATAAAATTTTACGGTATATCATTTTAGAACACCTGCTTTTGAAGTACGCCTTAAATTTCCAAACTTACATTTTATATTATTTTAAAAAGTCTGGTACGTCATCTCCAAAACCAACAGGGTTGTTATTATCATCGTTGTCAAAACCCTGCTTTGGCTGATGATCTTTTGGCTTTGAATGTGGTTTATTTGAATTATTATTCTTAGGTTTATTACGTTGAGGCTTATTTCCCACAATTTGTTTGTCATCAGCCTTCAAACTTTTTAAATCAATAGCTGTAACATCAAATTTCTTTTTTATAAGTTTTTGGATTGCAGCCATGAACTTTTCATCACGCGGGGTCGCAAACATCCACGCACGGCCTTTTTCACCCGCACGTCCAGTTCGTCCAATACGGTGTACATAGTCATCCGCACTCATCGGGACATCATAGTTAAAGACGTGTGAAACACCTTTTACATCAATACCACGTCCCGCCACATCACTGCAGACCAATAACTTTATCTCATCATCTTTAAAACGTTGAAGTGTTTCAGTTCTTGTAACTTGCGCCATATCCCCATGCATAGCCCCTGCTTTATAACCTTTTGCCTTTAACCATTTTGCGACTTCATCAACGTCCTTTTTACGGTTTAAAAATATAAAAGCTGTTTGTACATTTTCTTTTTCAAGAAGATGATGCAAAATATTATTTTTTTCTTTAAAGCTACACTCAACTAAAAATTGTTCTACATTCTCTGCAGGAGACGCAGCAGGCGCAACCGATATTTCCTTTGGATTAGACAGAAATTTTTCTGTTAACTTTTTAATTTCCGTTGGCATTGTTGCAGAAAAAAGTAGCGTTTGCCTTGCCGGCGGTAAAAACGAAACAATTTTTTCAATATCAGGAATAAAGCCCATGTCCAGCATGCGGTCTGCTTCATCAATGACAAGAATTTTTATATCATTTAATAAAATCGCCCCGCGATCAAATAAATCCAATAAGCGCCCTGGCGTTGCTATCAAAACATCAACCCCCTGATCCAACAGTTTTTTCTGTTCAATCATTGATTCGCCACCCACAAGCAGTACCTTGTTTAACTTGTGATACTTACCATACATATCAAAATTTTCTGCAACCTGCGCAGCAAGCTCACGAGTTGGCGCCAAAACTAGCGACCTTGGCATACGCATTTTTGCACGCCCGCCACTCAACGCATCTATCATAGGTAAAGTAAAGCTCGCTGTTTTACCTGTACCAGTTTGCGCCAATCCAACAACATCACGCGTCATCTGAATAAGCGGAATAGCCTTTGCCTGAATAGGAGTCGGAGATTCATATCCACGCTCTTTAATGGCTTTCATTGTTTCAGGACTAAGTCCAAGGTCTTCAAATTTCATGTGTTTTTTTCAAATACTAGGAAGTTTGTTTTAAGTGTGTAAAACAAGATATCCTGTCAGGTTAAAGATAAATAATATGCTCGCAATAGTAAGAATTTTGCTTGATTTTTTCTTTTTCGGTGAACATGGCTTATGTACACAATCACCAGTTTTTCTGCAATCAATACGCTGTGATATGAGATGTAAAATCCAGCCCATACTAATTAAAAAAGCAGATATTATAATCATAGGGACTTCATAAGGGTGTAATGTTTCATGAAGATAGTCTAATGCCGCAGGCATTGATGCCAGCATACCTATGCTTGTAAAAAAACTTAAAATGCTAAATACCATAGGTAAACCACAGCAAAATAAGTGTGTAACTTCTGATGCGACAGTTGTTATAGATATATAGCGGTTTAAATTTTGCATATTATATTAGTCTTTATTGGTAAATATGCTGAAAACTATAGGTTTTAATCGTTTTCGTCAATTTTTATTTCTTTACAATATCAATATATAAACGGTCTTGCTCAACACCGTTAGAGGCCGTAAGCCCCGCTGAATTGATAATTATATCGTCATTAACATTAATTAACAAACGCGTACCTGTGCTACCCACAGATTCGGCATCATATCCACTCAATAAAGAGCTCTGTGGGTTCTTCCAGCTTTTTTGAGCGCCCCATGAAGAGTATGGCAATTCAAGTATAATAGTATTATTGCCTTCGTCATATTCAATAGAATATTCAATTGGCGCAGAAACATCTAAAGCAACACGCGTTAGTGATAGCATTTCGATCACATTAACCTGTTGAATGACAACGGGGCTATCAGGCTGGTTAATACGCGCTGAAATTTTATCCAAAACACTCATTTTTCCAATATTATCTTTTAAAACCGCATTGGATCTAGCTATAGGCAACACATCATTGCTTACAATACTAGCTTTAGAGAGGTCTTGCATTTCTGCTGTTATAACAGGAGCTTTATTTGCCTGCACTTTTTGTACTGCTTTTTGTATTTTTGCCCGTGGTTGTGTCGACGCTGAAAGTCCTTTTCCAGAAGATGATTTTAATCCTTTGGCTAGGGAAAGTATGTTTTTTGCATTCATATTCCCATCATTGCCTAGTCCTACGTCCAAATCGACGGCCATAGGGCTCTTTAAATCAACTGGCTCAATATCAACACCAAATTTAAATAAATCATCAGGTGTTAAACTAACATATTCAAAAGGAACATTGAGGCCTGATTCTGGGTTTGTCCTAATGGTATAGTCCCCTGGCTTAACCCTTTCAAATGTATAATAACCGTCTTGAGCGGTTCTGGATTCTTGCACAATATCTCCATTGCTATTCATAAGCTGCAATTCTAAACCGCCAATTGGCTTTAAATTATTTGCCCAACGGACTGTGCCGTCAATCGCGCCTGTATAAATTAATGGGAATATCAATGATTGCTTTACACCCGGCCTTGGATAAACGGTATACCCTTGGGGGTCTGACGCCACCAAATAGGGGTCATCAATCGAGCTACGATCTACTGTTATATCAATATCTTGGCCAGAATATATTGCATTCATCTCTGCAATATAACCATTTTCATTAGTTTCACTTTTGGGAATACGCCTTCCAATTTTTATCTTTGTATCGGGAAGCGGCTGATCATCATCATTAAAAATGCCGTCGTAATTTCTATCTTCGTAAATAAACGCAGAAACTGGCCCAGACGTTAATAAAGTATCACTACGCATGATATAATCACCATCTTCTGCGTAAGGTCCGAAAGAGCTACTGGCACGAACAAGAAATCCAAGACCATCTTGAGAAGAAAGTCTTGTTTCAAAACTCCCTAAGAATTTTTCGAAGTCTTTTGTAACTTGAAAAGTCCCAATCGTATCATTTGAATCGAAATTACGCTGAAACCCGAATGCCGTTGAAAATTCTTTTGTTGCAGCAAAACGTAAATCCGCAGCAATTGTTGTTAAATCCATATCCGGAAAAAGCCTATATCCAAGAGTATTTCTTAAGCGCCACCTATCAAAGCGTGTTGTCCCACTAATATTCCCTGTTGTGGAACTATGGTCGTTGTTATTCAACGTTGATATTGTCCGATTGGTTAAACGCGTTCCCAAAACTGATAAAGATTGACGAGTACTATATTGAGTGCGAGATGTATCATTCTCCCTCTCTTCATGTTCTGCATCAAACTCTAACCCCAAATCGCCAATCGGCGTTGGCAACGAAGTACGAACATTTAAATCTACCTCATAATCCAAAGGTATACTGCCAATTACCGCATCAGGGCTTAAAAAATCAAAGTATTTTGCACCTTGGAAGCTTACTTTTAAGCCCTTGTAACTACCCGAAGTTCTAACATCGATAGCCTGCCCACCGTCTATTTCTTGATAAAATTCTGTTTGTATAAATGTTGTAGGAACAGACACTAACGCACCTGCAGATAAATATTGCCTTGAAACATCATCTCGACCCAAAAGTTCACGGTCGGGAACAATATTAGCGGTTCCAAACAAAGTAGCATTTTCAGAAACACCCGTTGCACCATAAAGATTAGCGGCAATACCTCTCGGCTGTGAATCTTCTAACTTATCAATTGAGATTAGATCTTCACGTGCGTCAACAATACCGCCCGAATAAGCGAATTCACCACGTTTAATCATATTTGCATTATAAAGATAATTCTCTATACGTTCGTCTATTTGACCTTGCGGCCCATAAAGGACCGTTCTTATTCTGTTATTACCGTATGTTAATTGAACGTCTTGAAATTCATAAATCCCATTTTCATCAACAACCGTGAAATTTAAAAGCTGGTTATTAATATATAATTCAACTTCATCACCCGGTGTCCCAACTCCATCAATCGTTACGATATCAAATTCGTTTGAAAACCTTCTATTCTGGCTATTAAAAATCGTGCCACGTCCACGCAAATTTCTTTCAATAAGGTCACGGTTATTTAAACTAACATCACCCCATTGAACATCCTTTAAGCCAAGAGGAAGTGCCCCTGGATAGCTATCTTCACGACGAAAACGCAAACGAATATTTCGGGGCTTTATTAAATCACCGCCATTATAATCAAACGAAGTCGAATAGTCCGCACTTGCAAAAGCCAAATCTTGTACCCCTCCAACATCAACTCCACTGACAACCTCATCACGTCTAGCATCAAAGCCGGTGCTAACGGAGACGTCGACACTTGGCTTGCCCCATAATTGATATGGGTATGCAAGAAAAGGATAATTCTCTTTATTTTCCTCTTCTTCTTGGCGCCTCTTTTTTTCTTCTAACAAACGCGCTTGCTTTGCCTTTCTCTCTCGAAAGGCTTGATAAGGCAGGTCTTCGTCTGGCGTAATTCTCAAAGCTAGAACACCAAGGTCAACTTCCATTTTTAATGGCCAAACCTCATCTAATACTTCTTTTAAAACATACATATCATCGCCAGCAATGCTTGTATCTAATATAGCATTTTCAGGCAAAGGTACTTCTTTACCGCGGTAAGATAAGATATTACTACGCTGATCAATCAAAAATGTACGATCTTCAGAAATCAGCCACCCCTCAACAGAACGCTCATTCAAATCCAAATCAACACTAAAGCCAAGAAGACCAGACAAAAGCCCCACGGGCAAATAAACACGACCGTTTTTTTGAACTGCAAATATTCCAGAAGATAAAATTTCACGCTCAACACTCACGGCAAGAACCAAGTCTTCGGTATCAAAGCCATCATCTGATTCTAATTGGGCATGAGAATTATTTACGCTACAAAAAATAGTGAAACACAGGATCAGTAACGCTCGAATCACGAGACGCAAAGAACCCTTTTGTTTCAAATCAAATAATTTCATAATATTAACGGCCCGAACGGGCAAAAAAAGATGTGGATAGAATCATCCACGTCAATAATAACCGAAATATCAATTATTTAACAGAAATTAGTCGTAAAAAGATATCTTTTTTGAATATGAAAACTAACGAACAGGCGCCGTTGCGCTTGCCAAAACATTTGTCCCAACCTCGGCAAATTTCTTTGCCTCGACATACTCGACAGTCATAGAAGAACATGTGGGTTTATCTTGAGGTTTCTCAAATTGTTTATTACGAAACTGTCGCGTTGTAATTTCTGTGTAAACGCCAATACCCTTTGTCGTCCTTAAAACATACTTGTCAGGCGTGCCCTCATTACAAATATAATTTAATGCCCCATATACACTTTTATTTCCGGCGCGATTTAAGTTAAATGAAACATCAACGAAACCAGGTGTTTGAGAAACTTGTAAACCATCTATGCTCATCGTTGCTGATAAAGACCCTTTTCGTACAATCACAGGTGAAGTCACCCCCCCTAATATCTTCATTGACACTCCAGTAGTTTGGCCAGAATTTTGTTTTTTCTGTTCCACATTGACATCATCTACTTTTGCCTCAGGGCGAATCCAAAGATGAGAGCGATACTCGCCATCCTCAAGCCCAGCTGGTGTTCTCAAAATAAAACGTATTTGTTGAGATTGCCCCGCAGGAATTGTAAAACGCCTAGGCGCAAATTTAATCATATCATCTACAGGCTTTAGCCCCTCAGGAAACGTTCCTTCTGGCACTGGTCTTACTCGCCCTTCAGTGTTCATCATATAATTACGCCAGCTAATTCGATATGTTTCTGCCACATCAGAATTATTAATAATGGTCATTACCTCGGCACGTTTTGGCCCTTCAAAAATAATACGTTTGATCGTAACCCTCACGGCATGCGCTTCTGAGACAACTAATACAGTTACCATTGAAAGAATTAAAAATAACAAAAAATGTTTTTTCATAGGAATAGTGCCCTTTAAGATTATTTAATTATAATTTGCGTTAATAGTGTAATTTCCGACATACGTGCCCTCGCCTTGCCCGCCACCTATCGTTAAAGTAGCCCCCAAATTGAAAACTTCCGTGCTTGTACCCAAAGAAACTTGCTCAAAAGAGCCGCCACCGTCCGTAACTAAGTTAAAATTATCAACACGCATGTTACCCCCTGCGCCATCATCAATATCATAGAAGGTAGAATCCATGCTCAAATCAATTAGGAATCCTGTCGACCCTGTTATTGAAAAAACACCTGGCGCAGAAAGGCCTGCGCCATTAACCGCAACCAATGATCCTGAGAGAGTCCTACTACCGCTAGGCGTGATAGTAATATCGCCCCCAGCACCGCCAGTCGTAACGGTACCAAAATGAAGATTATCTGTTGCTGTTACAATAATTGTTGCTTGTGCGTTTGCTAAATTCGGTACAAAACTAAGTGGGATTAAAACTGAACATAATCCTGCTTTTAACGCTATTTTTGATTTCTTTGTACACTCAATCATTCCATACCTTAACATATTTATAATTAAAAAAAAGCCTGCTTCTGGCATTGAAACCAAAAGCAGACCTTGAAAATTTAATTAATCTTATTGGTATGTCGCATTAACAGTGTAGGTACCAGTATATGTTCCTGGCGTCTGAGCTGCACCAACTGCTAGCGTCGCTCCCAAACCAAATGTTGTTGGAGAAGCTCCTAAAGTTGTTACGATAGCAGCACCCGCAGCGTTCGTTCCGATGTTAAAGGCATTAACAACCATTGATGACGCAACACCATCATTTACTGTGTAACTTGTTGCATCCATTGCTAAATCAATCGCAACACCTGTTGCTGCTGTTAAAGAAATAACGCCTGATGTTGGTGCGTTAAGATTGTTAACACCTGTTACACCAGGAGCTGTATCGTCTTGTACGTCTCCAGTATCCAAAATAATGTTACCACCACCTGATTCGGTGATATCACCAAAATGCATGTCAACTGTTCCCGCAACAACAATTGGTGTCAAAATAACAGCAGACATCGCACCTGTACCCGACGCAGCCACCGCTTCATGTGCCGCTAATGCGTTTAATGTTACTAATGCCGTCCCCACCATAAGTGCTTTCGACGCTATATTACCATTCTTGGTTTTTCCCATAGCTAGATCCTCGCTTCCTTTGTTTAATCTGAAGATAAAAAGTTTATATATTGATTATAGATTATGAATTATTAATATTGAGTTAATAGAACCTACAAGATTGTCATTCACAATGAATCACATGTATAAAGTACTTGAATTTTGTTGTTTAATAAATACTTAAAGTAAAAAAATAAGGCTAAAAAAATTATGTCCAATCCAAAACAAGTTACATTAGAAGAAGCACATAAACTGGCAGAACAGTTATTTAAAGAAGGGAACATAACCCTCGCAGAGCGCACTTATCAAGACATTCTGGCCGCCTCACCCAATGATTTTTTAAGCCTGCACCACTTAGGTGTTATTTCATACAACCAAGGGAAGCCAGAAGACGCATTAGATTTTTTAACGAAAGCTATTGAGCAAAATGACGAAAATTGTTGGTCATGGAACGCATATGGAGTAATGCTTAGCGAGAATAACAAGAAAGAAAAAGCCATTGATGCTTTTGAAAAAGCTATTGAAATAGAACCTAATTACCCAGATGCATACAGCAATATGGGATTCACCTATTGGCAATTAAAAAATTATGACGAATCAGAAAAAGCATGTCGAAAGGCGCTTGAGCTTAATCCAGAATTATTAGACGGATATATTAATTTAGGCACCGCCCTTTCAGGAAAAGGAATGCATAAAGAAGCTATCAAAGAATGGGAAAAAGCATTAGAGATAATGCCATTAAATGCCAACGCCCTTATTAACATTGGAAACGCGCAGCGCAATATTGGTCAAATACAAGATGCAAAAAAGACATGTGAAAAAGCATTAGAGCTTTCTCCAAACAATCCAAGCGCCTTATTAAATTATGCCAATGTCTTAAAAGACCTTGGTCAATTAGAAGATGCAGAAAAGTTTTACCGCAAAGCGATTGGCGTCAGCCCTAAATTTGTTGAGGCCCATAACAATTTATCAATAGTATTGATGTCTCGCTTTAAATATGACGACGCAGCAGCCTCAGCACGTTTTTCCTTGGCATTCTCACCTGACAACGCATCTGCTTATAACAACCTTGCAACTTGCCTTCGAGAAACAGGCGACTTAAAAGGAGCGGAAGAAGCATCTAGAAAAGCCCTCCAATTAAACCCCGATTCTGCCGAAGCAAAAATTGAGCTTGCAGATATCTTATTTTTATCGGATCGCTTACCAGAAGCCGAAACTCTTATCAGTGATGCGCTTGAAAAAATTAACGATAATCCACGTATTTACATGAAGCTTAGCGCTGTGCTTGAGAAGTCAAACCGAATTGATGACGCATTAGAAGCAGCAGAAAAAGCAAGAGATCTTAGTCCAGAAATGCCTGAAATTTATCATCGTCTTGGTATGATTTATTACATGAGCAACCAAATTCCAGAAGCCCTAAAAAACATGAATAAGGCTTTGGAATTAAAGCCTGACTTTGCCGTGGCATTAGGGTCTAAGTCAGAGATTTTGCAAAGCCATGGTGACATGGAAGGTGCTTTAGAAAATGCTCTTAAAGCCTTAGAAATAAATCCTAATCTAGCCTACATTTATTACTCCCTAAGTAAATTAAAGAAATTCACTTCTGAAGACGACCATGATCTACAGCGAATGATTAGTATTGCTGAAGATGATGTTGAAAAAACAGGAACGCATGAAAATATATCCCTTCACTTTGCTCTTTTTAAAGCTTATGAAGATTTAAAAAATTACGACAAAGCATTTGAGCACCTAAAAATTGGAAATGATTTAAAAAGATCAACTGTTGTTTATGATAAATCACTTGAAATAAGCTCTTACAAGCATGTTGTACAATCTTTTACTTCAGAAAATCTTAGCAAATTCGAAGGAAAAGGGTCTGACACAACCTCCCCAATTTTTATTGTTGGTATGCCTCGCTCGGGGACAACTTTAACAGAACAAATTATATCCTCTCACCCAAAAGTTTTTGGTGCAGGAGAGCTATATATTTTATCTGCTTTGGAAAAAAAGCTTGGAAGTCTAACTCCAGAGACAGCGCGTAAATGGGGTGAAACTTACGAAAAAGGCGTGCGCGCCATTCATCCTGATGCGCAAAAGGCAGAAAGAATTACAGATAAAATGCCTGGAAACTATGCCCGTATTGGTCAGATAATTGCCACTATGCCTAATGCAAAAATTATTCATTGTCGCCGAAACCCCATTGATACTTGCCTATCTTGTTATAAACAGCTTTTCGCACGCGGTCAGTACTGGTCTTACAATCTTGAAGAGATGGCGGCTCACTATAAACATTATGCGACCACTATGGAACATTGGCGTAATGTCGCTCCCGATAAATTTATTGAGATAAAATATGAAGACACCGTCAATAATTTTGAAGAACAAGCAAGAATGCTTATAGATTATGTTGGTTTAGAATGGGATGATGCCTGCCTAACACCGCATAAAACAAAACGAACAATCTTAACAGCCAGTAAGGGTCAGGTTCGCAAACCTATCTATAAAACATCTATTGAGGCATGGCGTCGTTATGAAGAACAACTTGCTGACTTTGCAAAGGCAATGGAACCCTTCATGCTAGACTGATATTTACGCAAAAGCCTTTTGGTTATTTTGATTTTCATTGCTTTGGGCGCTAACACCATCAATTAAATGAAACTCGACGCTTTCGCGGCCTTGCCAGTTATTAATTTGAAACTGCCCAACCAAATGAAAACAGGTGTTACGATGATTCTCAGTGAGCATTTTGCCAAGTGGTGTATCAACACCACTAAAGAAGACAGCCTTCATTCGGCTGCCCCCTTCCATATCACTCATCATTAAACGAAGATGTTTTTCTTTCATAACATCAACGCTATGAACACGAATATCAGATAAGGCAAAAAATGGCTCTGGATTGCCCATACCAAACGGACCCATCTGCATGCCCAACATATTTATAAAATTAGGTGTGGCACCACGCACCGTTGCAATTGAATCAATTTCAATTTCAGGAATAATTTCTTCTTGGTCTAAATTTTTAATATAATTGGCAATATAGTTTTTAAAATCGTTTAACTTATCAGGCATAACAGTAAAGCCACCCGCCATGGCATGCCCGCCGCCTTTTACAATCACCCCATCATTACGCGCGGAAATAAATATATCCGCCATATTGACCCCCTTAATCGAACGACCAGATCCGCGTCCTTCTAAAACGCCCTGCTCATTCTCAACATAAGTCACCACAATAGCAGGTTTAGAATATTTTTCTTTTAAACGTCCTGCGACAAGTCCACTAAGGCCAGAATGAAAACTTTCATCATCGACCAAAATAAAGTTTTCATACTCACAATTTAAAAAGGCAATTTTATTTTCTGCTACCTTCATCATTTCACTTTGAATTTTGCGGCGCTCAATATTGCAATCTTCTAACGCCCACGCCAAAGATTGCGCCTGTTCATGATCATCTGTCGATAGCAACTTCGCCCCTAAGTCTGAGCGATGGACACGCGACCCTGCATTAATACGCGGCCCCATAGACCACCCAGCATCTTTTGGTGATGGCAAAGTTTCAATCTTGCCCACCTGCAACAATGCTTTGATCCCAGGGTTATTATATCGTGCCATTTCATCAAAACCCGTTTTGACAAATAAGCGATTTACACCCCGAAGGGGTACCATGTCGCACACTGTGCCAAGGGCAACCAAGTCCAGCCAACTTTTAAGCGATGGCTCTTCCAAATCATTCTCTTTAAAGTACCCCTTTTCCCGTAACGCCGTATTAATTGCCACGCATGCCATAAAGGTCACCCCACACGCCGCTAACATATCTAAACCAGAAACATCATCTTGGCGTTTTGGGTTGATAATATGCGCCGCCACGGGCAATTTATCTTCAGCCTCGTGATGATCAAAAATTGCAACTTGCAACCCCATATCATGAGCGGCCCGTAATGGTTCAAACGCAGTTGTCCCACAATCCAGCATCAAAACAAATTCAACCCCTTGATCTTTTAATGCCTGCATTGATGCTACACTCGGCCCATATCCTTCTGTTAAACGGTCTGGGATATAAACTGGTGGTTCAATACCAAAATGCCTTAAAAAACGAGTCATCACTGATGCCGATGTTGCCCCATCAACATCAAAATCTGCAAAAATGCCCATCGATTTTTTTTGAATAATATTCTCAGCCATGTCATTGGCGAACGCTTCCATCCCAATCATTGAATATGGATCTGGAAAGTTATTTCGTAATGTTGGGTTTAGATACCCTTCAACATCCGCAACACCTACACCACGTTGAACAAGCATCCGCGCGATAAATTCGGGCAATCCTTTTGATTGGCAGATTTGACTGACAACCGCATCATCAGCATGCTTAAAAACCCATTTTTTATTATTAAGGGATCTTTCTACATTTAAAACATTTTGGCTACGAATCATCTAACTATTATAGACCAGATTACGTATCTTGGGGTTCAAAGCCAGTTTTACGATTAAAGTTATGAGTTGATTTGATATAGCGTGTCGTGCCTGATTTTGAACGCATTACTATTGAATGTGTCACCGCTCCATTGGCATAACGACGCACCCCTTGTAACATAGGACCAGAGGTAACCCCCGTGGCGGAGAACATCACATTATCTGGCTTTGCCAGCTCATCTGTTGTGTAAATTTTATTATAGTCCTTGATGCCCCATTTATCAGCGCGCGCTTTTTCATCATCATTACGAAATACCAAGCGGCCCAACATTGCACCACCAACACATTGTAACGCCGCAGCAGCCAAAACACCTTCTGGCGCGCCGCCTGTACCAACATAAAAATCAATGCCTGTCTCTGGCTCGTTCGTCGCAATAACCGCGCTTACATCCCCATCAGGAATAAGGGTAATACGCGCACCTGCCTCACGAATTTGGCGAATAATGTCATCATGACGCGGACGATCTAAAACACATACCAATAAATCTTCAACCTTGGCTGATTTCACCTTGGCGATATTTTTCAAAACTTGCTCAATCGGTGCATCTAAATCCAAAACGCTTTCGGGAATACCATTACCAACCGCCATTTTTTCCATATAGGTATCTGGTGCGTGCAAAAAACCATCCTTATCTGTAATTGCCATTACCGCTAGCGCGTTTTGGCCACCTTTTGCAGTAATTGTCGTTCCTTCAAGCGGGTCTAAAGCGATATCAACTTCTGGGCCGCCTGCCCCCACTTCTTCACCAATATAAAGCATCGGCGCTTCGTCACGCTCCCCTTCACCAATGACCACACGTCCATTAATCGCCAAAGAGTTTAGAGCATCGCGCATTGCGTCAACGGCCGCTTTATCTGCTGCCTTTTCATCGCCACGTCCGACTAATTTAGATGCGGCTAATGCTGCTGCTTCTGTGACTCGCACTGCTTCAAGCGCAAGATTACGATCCATTAATTCTTTTGCAATCATATCTTGGTTTTCTTGCATACTCTTTACAGCCATTGGTCTTTTCCTTTTAAAATTAAATTTCTTCGATGCGCATCAATAAGGGGGTGCGCAAAATAATGTCTAAATTCTCTAACGCTTTTAAGGCATCTTTCATTTCTTTATGTTCTGTTTTTTCGGTAACAATAACAACAGATGCCCGACCATCTTCATCGTGCCCACGTTGAATAATGCTATCAATTGATATGTTTAAATCACTCATTGCGCCTGTTATCTTTGCTAACACGCCAGATTGATCTTTAACCACTAAATGAATGTAGCATTGCCCTTTTATATTATCAGCGCCCTGCCATTTCACTTTTTTCAATGCTGATGATGGCACGCCAAAGGTCGGAACAATATTGCCCCGTGCAACATCCATAATATCAGCAACGATAGATGACGCTGTTGGCCCTTCACCGGCACCACGTCCTTGCAATAATGTCTTTTCGCAATAATCGCTTTGCACCATTACCGCATTGTAGGAATCATCGATGGCCGCAATCGCACTATTGATCGGTACTAAACACGCTTCAACGGTTTGCATATACGTATCATCAATCTTTTTGGTCACACCAAGTAATTTAATCTTATAGCCTAGCTCTTTCGCCACTTTAATATCCGTGATCGTAACATGGCGGATGCCTGACATTTGCAGCGCTTCAAAATCTGGCTCCACCCCATAGGCAAGCGACGCTAATAACGCCAGTTTATGCCCAGAATCAATTCCATCAATATCAAAAGTGGGGTCAGCCTCAGCATACCCTAATTCTTGAGCTTCTTTTAAAACATCATCAAAATCGCGGCCTGTTTTTTCCATCGTTGTTAAGATGTAATTGCATGTGCCGTTTAAAATACCAAAGACGCTCTGGACGTTATTCCCTGCTAAACCTTCCCGTAAGGCTTTCACAATTGGAATACCACCCGCAATCGCCGCTTCATAAAGCAGGCCAACATTTTTATCTTCAGCAATATTTGCAAATTGAACACCATGCGTGGCAACCAATGCCTTATTGGCCGTAACAACATGTTTACTATTTTCTAACACGCTTTGAACAAAATCTTTTACAAGACCTTCTGACCCACCAATGCATTCAACAATACAGTCGATTTCTTTGTGCGTTGCCATAGACATCAAATCATCTGCCCACTCATAATTAGATAAATCAATGCCACGATCTTTGCTTTTGTTGCTCGCGCTTACAGATACGACTTCTATTGCGCGGCCGCATCTGTCTTTAATGACATCTTGGTTATTTTGAAGGATTTTTATAACGCCAGCTCCAACGGTGCCCAATCCTGCAACACCAATTTTTAGAGGCTTTTTGATATCAGACATTTAAACTATCGATCACCTAAATACATATCAACACGACGATCAAACCTATCATCACCCGTTGCTTTGGTTGCGCCATAGCTAACTGTTTTAATCTTTTCAGCGGGCAATCCATTTTGCATCAATGATTTGGACACCGCGAAGGAGCGATTCATTGATTCTTTTAAATTTAAAATATGGCTTTCAATTGTGCCCTCTCCCGCTTGTGTTTTGGTGCTGGCATATCCTTCAACCGTAATATGATTGACAGGGGCAAACTTTGCTTTATCCGCAAAACTGGCAATTTTTTGTTTATCAATACTGCCCAGACGGGATGATCCAAATTTAAAGAATAACTGCTCATCTGCTGTGCTTACTCTACCCGATGAATTCCCCATTGCCATTTGCGGCATTTGTGTTGGACGTTGGTACAAATTCTCAATTTGCACTCCCATAACAGGCGGAGGTGTCATATTAGGTTCAATACGCGGTGCAATTGCGGGTGCAGCGCCATCAAGGGAATAAACAGTTACATCACCATTTGAGGCATTTGTGATCTGGTAATCATAATTAGGAAGGGAGCCGTAATCTTTTTGGGGGGCACGTTGCGGGATCATATCTGCCGACGACATTTCTGGCATTGGCGTCACAATAACATCTTGCTGCGATGTTTTTGTACACGCGGAGAGCACAAAAACACATAAGATTAATGATAAAAAACGACTATATTTTGTTAACATTTTCAAGGCTTCACTCCCAAACTCGAATTATGCAACATCCTGTGATATTTCAGGCCAAATTGCAAGATATCTAAGCGTTTTTATACTCATCTGCCAGCTTAACGTAGTTTTCAGCTGATTGGCTTAAAAACGCTTTTTCCTTATCTGTCATGTCCCGCATGTAACGCGCCGGATTACCACCCCATATTTGCCCCGACGGAATAATTTTCCGTGGCGGCACAACTGCTCCTGCAGCGACCATTGCGCCCTCTTCCACGACAACTTCGTCCAATATAATGGCCCCCATACCAATCAAACATCTATCTTTAATCGTTGCGGCATGGATAACGGCGGAATGCCCAATTGTCACCTCGTCACCAATATAAGTGCCCGATAAATTGCGGGTCACGTGCACCACCGCATTATCTTGGATATTCGTGCGTTTCCCAATCCGAATTTCATGCACATCGCCGCGCATTTGAACGCCAAACCAAACCGAGCTTTCATCGCCGATTACGACGTCACCCGCAACAGTCGCGTTGTCAGCAACCCAAACATTATGCCCAAGATTGGGGGTTTTATCTTTATATTTTAATATTGTCATTAAACGCTCCTGCGTTTTTCAACTTAAAGATCAACGGCTTTTAATAAGGCATTGGATATTGACGATACACCTTATCAATATCCGCCATCACTTCATCAGAAAGCTCAATATCAAACGCATCAATATCCGTTTTAAGCTGATCCATGGATGTCGCCCCAATAATTGTAGACGTCACAAAGTTTTGCATATCCACGAACTTTATCGCCATTTGGCACACATCTAATCCATGCTTTTGCGCAACTGCCAAATAAGCTTTAACCGCATGCTCAGAATCCTCAGTAAATCTGTAAGAGCCAGGGTCAGAGCCAATATCAATTGCCACCTGATAACGCCATTTTTTGTTCCAAGGTTTTTTCAAATACTTACCACTCAATATACCCATAGCGAGTGGTGACCATGGAAGGTAAGCAACCTCCTCACGCACACAGACCTCTGCAACATATGGATCGTCAGAACGGTCAAGCAAGCTAAATTCATTTTGTATAGATTCAACACGCGGTAAGTTATGTTCTTTTGCTTGGTCATTATATTTCATGATGCCCCATGCAGTATCATCAGATAAGCCAAAGTGGCGAACTTTTCCTGATTTAACAACTTCTGCGATCGCTTTTTGAATATCCATTAGATTATCTTCAATTTTCGCATTGCTGTTACTTGTAAAATCTATCATGCCCGCGTGGTTGTTCCCAAAATGAGGGAACGGACGATTTGGCCAATGAAGTTGATATAAATCAATATAGTCTGTTTTTAAACGTTTCAACGATCCATCCACAGCTTCTTTAACGATATCGCCCGTCAAAGGCCCGCCATCACGTAAATATGGACGTCCTATTCCTGCAACTTTAGTCGCCAAAATAATATCCTCACGTTTGCCTGATTTTTCAAACCATGTGCCTATGATCTCTTCGGTCTTGCCATATGTTTCCTCTCTGGGCGGAACGGCATAAAGCTCAGCCGTATCAAAGAAATTAATTCCACGCTCAACCGCATAATCCATTTGTTCATGACCTTCGGCTTCCGTGTTTTGCTCACCCCAAGTCATTGTCCCCAAACAAACGCGGGAGACTTCTAATCCTGTTTTACCCAGCTTTGAAAATTTCATAACAATCCTTATATCTTAAAATTATTGAACAAATAACCTACGTTAAACTTTATCGTTTCACAAAAGAAAAAAGCCCCTTTCGGGACTTTTTAAAATTCTTATTAATAGTGCTCTATTTTTTATTTTGGTTAGGAAAGAAAGGCGAAATGTATTTGTAATACATGAGGCGAATCTTGACGCAGTCCAAAATGAAAAAGAGTTATCGTTTTGCCCATTGTTTGGAACGACGCGCTTTATGCTTACCAATTTTCTTACGCTCAACAACACGTGCATCACGTGTAAGCATACCTGATTTTTTCAACGCAGGACGTAAGTCTGGCTCGTGATTTTCAAGACAACGGGAAATTCCGTGACGGATCGCACCCGCTTGACCAGAAAGACCACCACCTTTAACAGTCGCAACAATATCAAACGCGTTCACGCGATCTACAATTAAGAAAGGTTGGTTTAAAACCAATAGGTGCGTTTGACGACCAAAGTAATCTTCCTGAGATTTACCATTAACGGTCACTTTACCTGATCCTTTTTTCAACCATACACGGGCAACAGATTCTTTTCTGCGGCCTGTTGCGTAAGAACGGCCCAAATCATCGATTTTTGGTTCTTTCTTATCAGTTGTTGTTTCTGCTTTATCAGCACCCTTTTGTGGAGCGCTTGCTGTACCTGATGTCAGATTTTTCAAATCTTCCATGCTGTTTACTGCATCTTTTTTTGCTTCAGCCATATTCTTATTCCTTACGCTTCACGTTTGTTCTTAGGGTTCATACCAGCAACATCCAAAACTTCTGGATTTTGCGCTTCATGGGGGTGTTCCGCTCCCGGGTATACGCGCAAATTTTTCATTTGTGCACGGCCCAATGGACCACTTGGGATCATACGCTCAACAGCTTTTTGAACAACACGCTCAGGAAAACGACCATCTAAGATCTCGCCTTTTGATCTTTCTTTAATTCCACCTGGGTAACCAGTGTGCCAGTAAAAGATATCGCCATCACGTTTGTTACCTGTCAAACGCACTTCTTTCGCGTTAATAACAATAACGTTATCACCACAATCAATATGTGGTGTGTACATTGGCTTATGTTTTCCACGCAAACGATTGGCAATAACAGAAGCCATACGGCCCAGTACTACATCTTTTGCATCAACAATAACCCACTTTTTTTCAACCTCAGACGGTTTAGCAGAATATGTTTTCATATCTAGTTTCCTTATGTATTAAGAGCAAAAACGCTCATTTCGTTAATTCTGGCGTTGTTATGCAAGAAAACCCGACACCAGTCAAGAAAAAACCAATAAAAACAGTACAGTAAATATAGGGTACTATATTACCTTTACTAAACATCAAAATAAAATCCTCCCTATAGATAAATGATTGTGGATAACGAGTAATATTATGAAAAACTTAAAGATGTTTCTGTGAGTAAATTTATACTTTTGTAGATTTAATTTACCCATAATGCTGATATAAATTCTTTACTTTAAAAGGTTACACTATGCGTATAATTAAAAATTTAGCCGTTATTCTTACTACAATATTCCCAACTGTAGGAAATGCTCAAACAGAAAATAATCTTCCATATTCTTTTGGGCAAAGCATTCCTGAAAAAGAAAGCCCAACGCCTGATTTTCCCCTCGGCACATCAATAGAAGAGAAAAATACATCTCTCTTCACTCCTTTTTATAACCATACAGACCCTCAAAAACTTCCATATGATATGGGCGAACCCCTACAGGACGAACAAGTAGTCGCGCTTTCCTTGAGAGAACCTGTATATGAGAGAATAAATCCATCACCAAAAACTATTTGGTACGCATTTACAGTGTGCTCTCAAGATGGCGGAAAATTTGATTTCGAGCTCTCAATAGCCGCCGAAAAAAGTGTCATAGAATATCAAAACCGTATATTGGGAGCAGATGCCTACAACCAAAGAGTTACTAACTTATATGATAGCCTATCAGAAGCATTCAAAGTTGTAGCAAAGCAAACCGATGGTCGTGATTTGCACGCAATGTTTGCAAAACGGAACGTAAGCCAAAAAGAAGTTGTTGCGTTTTTTCAGAACCTAACTGCTGTTCAAAGTCATTTGAATCAAAATAGCAATACTCACAGGTTTTTATCTCTACCTGATTTTAGGATAAGAGCGATTGAAAGCCCTGGAAATCCACATTGCCGAGCACGCAGAATTTAGACATTTAATAAATGGTCGGAGTGGCGGGATTTGAACCCACGCCCCCTCGCCCCCCAGGCGAGTGCGCTACCAGGCTGCGCTACACTCCGAACTTTTTGTTTTTACTTGATTTAAATTACAAAATCAAATTTTTAGATTGACTTAAAACACAAAATATTTTATTTACATATTAAAATATAGGAGTGATAATATGATTAACAGAGAACAGAACAAAAGAATTGATGCGTTTATAAGAAAGAGTGAGGAAGGAACATTATTCCAAACTAAAAAAGCCTTAGAAACAGCAATTGGAAAATATTCGGAAAAAATAAGCTGTGGTATAATTTTACAAACTGTTTTTGATAAAATCGCCGGGTATGAAGTAGGACCTGTTGATAAAGATCATATGCTCAAAACTGTATTAAGAGAATATCCTGCGGCCGCTGAAGCGATTAATGCGTATGAACAAGAGCAGTCTCAAAAAGCTCCTAATACACAAATGACCTTAGCAGCCTAAAACATTAAGCATTAAGCATCGCGCGCATGGCTTTTAATTCGCCAAGCATAATTTCTAAAACGGCGCGTTGCTTTTCATTCATCTTGCTAACGGTTTGTTGTTGTATAGGCGATGTGATGGGCGCGGTTTCTGATATTTTTGATTTTTGAGATGTGTTTTGATTATTGGCCTCGGCAACAATTTGAGATTTCGCCTGACCTTTCAGTAATTTTTGCACACCTTTGATTGTATAGCCTTCTGTGTAAAGCAAATGGTGAATACGCTCCAACAACGCGACATCTTCGGGACGGTAATAACGGCGGCCTCCCCCACGCTTTAGAGGTTTCACTTGTGAGAATTTGGTTTCCCAAAATCGTAAAACATGTTGTTGAACATCCAATTTATCCGCAACTTCGCTAATGGTGCGAAAGGCGTCTTGAGCCTTTTTAACGCGGCGGCTACGAACATTTCCTTCTGGCGCGCTAAAGGTTGCTTTTGATGTTTCCTCCGCATCATTATCAAGATTTTCAGAAGGAGCATTTTTCAAGCTTGGATTATTCATTGTGGGTTTCTTCCCTTAAAATGGTTTGGTTTCGGTTGAACCGCCTGCCTTCATGGCCTCGGTCGCTTTGTTGATTTTGTCTTTTAATACGTGAGAGGCACGGAAGGTCAGAACCTTACGCGGCTTAATCGCCACTTCCACGCCTGTTTTTGGGTTACGGCCAATGCGCTCCCCCTTCTCACGGATTGTAAAACTACCAAAGGAAGAAATTTTGACGTTATCACCTGACGCCAGCGCATCCATCATATCATCCAACATTTGTTCAACCAGATCGGCCGATTCATTTCTGGACAATCCCACCTGAGCATATACAGCCTCAGCCAAGTCTGCGCGGGTTACGGTTTGGACATCATCTTGATTAATAGTCATGGTTAACTTCCTTTATCTTATAGGTTAAGGGCACGAAACAGCCTCGTCAATCAGCACCCCCAACTTAACCACAAAAAAGTGATTCAAATCAAAGGGCTATGGATAATTCTTATATAAAATATTATGACATAACTTATTGCGATTTTCTATCAATTTATTGGTTTAATAGAAATTTTGCGCCCGCTATCTATATTGATTTTATTGGATAAATCACATTCCTTCAGTTCGTTTGTCATTTTTTAGGGGGTGGGGGTACCTCACACTTATTTTATGAAAATTAACGTTTAGAGGCATTTGAAAGGACAGGCGATGTCTCCCGCAAGTCGGTGCCAGTGTTGAACTGGACAGTGGAGTGAGTATAGCAGAAGATAAAAGAATTTAGGAATTTATTCTTGCTTAATTTTATTTTCACTCTCTAAAACCGTACCAACGCCGCGCCCCACGTCAATCCGCCGCCCATGGCTTCGATGAGGAGCATGTCGTTTTCTTTAATGCGGCCATCGCGCACTGCCTCGTCCAAGGCCAAGGGGATGGAGGCCGCAGAAGTATTACCGTGATGATCCACTGTTACCACCACCTTATCCATGGTCATGCCCAATTTTTCGGCCGTGCCGCTGATGATACGGATATTGGCCTGATGCGGGACAAGCCAGTCAATGGCGTCTGATGTGATGTTGTTATGATCAAGCGCCTCTTGCACAACATCGGCCATATAGGTCACGGCGTATTTAAATACTTCGCGTCCTTGCATTTCAATGACACCATTATCACCAGTGGTGGAAACACCGCCAGAGGTTTGTAGCATTTCGCGTTGCGCACCATTGGCATATAAATGGGTGGAGTGGATACCGCGGGATTGTAAACCGTCCTCTTCCTCGCTTGCCTCCAAAACTATGGCACCGGCCCCATCTGCGAATAAAACACAGGTGGTGCGGTCGTTCCAATCGACAATACTGCTCATCTTTTCGGCGCCAATGACTAGGATACGTTTACATTGCCCTGCCTTGATAAAGTTATCGGCCGTGGTCATGGCATAGACGAATCCAGTACAAACCGCCTGAATATCAAAAGCCATACAAGCGGGTATGCCCAATTCCCCCTGCACCTTTACGGCCACAGATGGGAATGTTTGGTCGGGCGTGGTGGTGGCAACGATAATGCCATCGATATCGGTGGGTTTAAAACCGCCCGTGGCAAGGGCGCGTTTTGCGGCCTCTATCGCCATGGTTCCTGTTGTTTCATCATCACCGGCGATATGACGTTGTTTAATACCACTGCGCTGTGTGATCCATTCATCGGTGGTATCGACGATTTTTTCCATGTCCGCGTTGGTCATGATTTTGGATGGCAGGAAGGACCCTGTGCCTTTTATAATCGACTTTATAGACATGTTAGACCCCGACCGCGCTGACGAATGATTCTTGTGACATCAGGCGCTCTATTTCCTCGGCGACTTTTTGATTAAAGCCATTTTTTATTAAATCTGCGGCCACCAAGATGGCGTTTGTTGTACCCAGAACGTCACTGCCCCCGTGGCTTTTGACGCAGATACCATTGACGCCTAAGAACATGCCACCGTTATAACGGCGTGGGTCAATTTTATCTTTCATACGATTGATCGATCCGCGTGCCAATAAATACCCCAACATCGCCAAAGGTGATGATTTGAACGCATCGGTTAAGAAATGTTTGGATAATTTACCCACCCCTTCAGCAGTTTTCAGCGCGATATTACCGCTAAAGCCATCAGTGACGATAACGTCTGTTGTGCCTTTGGTGATGTCATCCCCTTCGACAAAGCCGATATAACGTCCGGGGAATTTTACCTGACTTAAAATGGCGGCGGCGGCGCGAATTTCTTCGTGGCCTTTCATCTCTTCAGTTCCGACATTTAATAAGCCTACTGTGGGGTCTTGGATACCGCGAACCACCTTGGCATAGACCGCGCCCAATACGGCAAACTGTGTGAGGACTTCGGCATCGCAAACCAAATTTGCGCCTAAATCTAACATGACACTGGATGCTTTTTGATTGGGCAGGACACTGGCAATGGCAGGACGTGTAATACCTGGCAAACATTTCAACAACATTTTTGACATCACCATCAAGGCACCCGTATTGCCCGCAGAAACAATACCATCGGCCGCACCATTTTTTACCGCCTCAATCGCAAGGCGCATGGATGAGCCCTTCCCCTGACGCAGCGCAACAGACGGCTTATCGGTGGAGGCAATTTTAATATCTGTATGGGTGATGGTTGATTTGCTCTTTAAATTTTCAAAGCGTGACAAGACAGGGTTAATCACCTTTTCATCGCCAAAGATTAAAAATTCAAGTTGGCTATTTTTCTTTAACGCATCAGCGCAGGCAGGAATTAAAACCTCTGGGCCAAAATCACCGCCCATCGCATCAATCGCAATTTTCATTTTATTTGTCATGGTTGTCCATTCGCCCAATAAAAAACGAGCCTCGTTAAGTTATAACGAAACTCGCAGGTCATATCCTATAAGTCAATTATTAGAGGTAAAAATATCAGCGATTATCCCGCTAATATTTAATAATAATTAACCGCGGTCTTCTAAAACCTGACGGCCTTTATATGTGCCTGTCTTTAGGTCGATGTGGTGACGGCGCTTTGGCTCACCCGTATTTGCATCTTCAACCCAGTTTTCTACGGTCAAAGAATCGTGTGAGCGACGCATGTCGCGCTTTGATTTGGTTGTTTTTCTCTTTGGTACAGCCATTGTTTTATTCCTTAATTATATGCTTCATCAGGGTAGCCTGAATCGCGAAAGCTCTAAATCTGGTGCTTTTTAACGAACCCCGCAGATAAATGCAAGCAAAATCACCTATTTTCTTTCCAATCTTTTAAGGCTTCGAATGGATTCTTCTTTAAAGGGGAGTTTTCATTGATGTCGAATTTATCGTCCGTGACCTCAAATTCAACCCCTTCTTTATGGGGGTATGGAGGAACGGCGAGTGAAATATGCTGTGTTACAAGCTCTCCCAAGTCAATAATCCCATCAATAAGCGCTTCTGGGTCATCGCTTTCATCAAGGATTTCGACTTCGCCTTGGGATTTAACGCCTTCACGCTCACGCTTGGCGGCAGCGAAGGATACTGTTTTTTCTTTATCGGCAAACCATCCTTCGACAGGTTCGGACAGATTCGTTTCAATTGGGTCTAATGTGACGACGCATTCTTGGGTCACGGTGGCGGTAAAATTACCCGTTACGTTATAAGCCCCGCTAATACGCGCCACCACCAAATTGGCAGAAACATCCTTAATAGAGATCACATTGATACGGCGAGCAATATCTTCGCATTCTTCGTCAGAAGCCGTAATTGTAAGCTCTTCCCGTCCTGTTTTACCGAGGTCGTTGACATCAAAGAAATGTGACCATTCTTGCTCCGTTATTGTATTAGGCTGCGACATCTTGATTTCCTTCATTGGCTATTATTTCTGAGAATTCAGGCTCTTGCGTTTCTAAGGCGGTGCTGGCCATGACATAAGCCGCCAGAGCGGACACATCTTCATCCCGTAAAGATTGCTCGTCAATAGTGCCATATACATTGCGCACTAACGCTTGCTTAAGCGCAATATTATCATTGTCTTGAATGGCTTGCGTGTAATTAATGATACGGCCGTTGAACCCTTGCATCATGCGTTTCATATGTTTTGGCACGCTCAGGTCACCGACCCCCATTTCACGAAGCATAGGGTCCATAATCTTAAACATTCTATCAAACAACGCCTGCGAAAGCTTTGTTTCTCCATCTCTTTTTAAACGATAGACCAGCATGCCGCAATGAAGGGCTAGCATTTCAAAACGCCCATCGATAGTATCAGGCACATTTAAGTCCGCGTAAAATTCGGGGCGGCGCGATTGTGTTAATGCCGCGTCATATAAAAAGGCAGCACGCTTTTTTCTGTGGGTTCGGTCTTTAAGAAATCTAAACATTCTTGATTTTTAAAGGATTTCCGCCTTATAGTGCAAGCATGAAAAAACAATTCTCCCTTTTATTTGCTTTAATCGCTAGTTTTTCAGCGATTTCAGCCTGCACCCCGACCCAATCAAACCATGGAAACATGGTGGAAGACTTCCGCATTAACGAAGTTGTACCAGGGGTCAGCACCCGTCAAAACGTTCTTAAGTCATTAGGATCACCGACGACTACCGCCCCTTTTGATGATAATACGTGGTATTACATCGGCCAGAAGATGGAGAAAAAGGGTGTTTTTGACCGTACAGTCACCGAAGAACGCGTTGTTCTGGCACAGTTTGATGATGAAGGCATTTTGCAACGCCTAGAAGAAATTGATAACCAACGTCAAGATATTCCAACCGTATCGCGTGAAACCCCAACAGGTGGAAACGAAATTACCGCATTAGAACAAATCTTAGGCAATGTTGGAAAGTTCAACAAACAAGGCGGGGATAGCGCTGTTGATACCGCAGGCCCAACAAACAGATAAATAAAACCTGCTTAACCAGTAAAGGAAAAGCAGGTTTTATATGGATTCTCTGATGTTTCGAGGGTAGGTCACATCAAAGACTTACTAAAAGATACTTCTGTCTTGCAAAGATCAACACGTTAACGAGGATCAAATCGCGCGTTGATTCACAACTTGCAATAAAACAGAATTCACCTTGTTTTCCCCCAAAACTTGGGTTGAAACGCGGTTTAGACGCTCTTTTAATTCATCAACCTTAATCACACCAGCATCCAAGGAAGCTTTGCGATTAAGAACGCCATACATATCTTGGATGTAGGCATCTTTTAATCTTGGTATCATACTTGCGGCATATTCGGCATTGTCATCACCGTTCAATTCCAATGAAACAATCAATGTGACCACTTGGCTCACGCCGCTTTCATCCAATATTGGAAGGATGATTGGTGTTAATTCTACAAATCTTAAATTTTTGGCACGCTCTTCTGCGGATAATTTTGCGTATTTTGCGGCCTCACGATCCGCAGCAGTGATAGGCCCTTCTTCAGCATATGAAGCAACCGCTTGCTTTTGTGTAAAGAAATAACCACCTGCACCACCAGCCCCCACCAGCAGAGCCGCCATGATAATAATAACTAAAAATTTCATTGCTCTTATCTATTCCCGTATATTAACGCCAAAATTGGCGATAAATGCCCTGTAATCCCATATTTAATAATACGGGGAAATAGTTAATAAACGGTAAGGAATAATTATTATTAGAGAGATTAAACCTAATCCCGAACGGTTTTACGGATTGAATCCAATACAGCGTTGACCAATTTGCTTTCTGAATTTTCGTAAAAGGCTTTGGTAACATGAACGTAATCGGTAATTATGATTGGAAAATCAATATCTTGGCACATCATTAATTCATACGCGCCGCATAAGAAGATTGCATTTAATAATGGCTCATTCGCTTGCGCCTGCTTGGTTCTATTTTTGGAGACCATCTCGCCCAATTGTTCAATATGTTCTTCGACGCCTTGAACGACTTTTGAAAAATGCTCCGCATTGGGGGTGACCATTTGGTCGCCATCATCATCAACACCCAAACGATGGGCCAGATATTCCTTCACAACGTCTTTGGCGGATTGTTCGTTTTTGTGCATTTGATACACCGCCTGCACGGCCAATAAACGCGCCGCGCTATTGCGGGCAATTTTTGATCCGGTTTGTTGTTTGGCAGGCGATGTCATATTTATATCTAACGTATGGGTTAAGCGGCCTTATCTAATACATTGAAACGGCTCATGTTATCAAGTGTTTTTAAACACGCGGATGCCGCCTCTTCCCCTTTAATCTTAAAGTGATCAAAGAAAAATTTGTGGTGCTCTTCCGATCCATGAAAATGGTGCGGCGTTAAAACAACGGATAAAATTGGTACGCCCGTATCCAGTTGCACACGCATCATGCCATCAATGACTGTTGAGGCCACAAAATCATGACGATAAATACCGCCATTAATCACAAAGCCACAGGCAACAATGACCGCATATTCGTTGGTTTGTGCAAGTTTTTGCGCCATTAGAGGGATTTCTAATGAGCCGGGCACATCAATGATTTCGACCTTATCATTGGATATGCCTGCCTTACCCAGATCCGTCAGGAATGACTTGCGCGCCTCGGCCACAATATCTGCGTGCCAATTTGCCTGAATAAAAGCAATTTTTTGGTTTTGGTTTAAGTTGGTCTGATTCATTTTAAACTCCTTTAAAGTTTTGGTTATATGAATCAGGGCATCGATAAAAAATGCTCCGCATTTTAAAAGCCGTCAACGCGCAGGCGCGAGGACGATATGCTCAAAACAAGCGTAACAATCATTACCGTTCTCTCTCATCCGGACTATGACCGTCGGCCGAGGAATTTCACCTCATCTGCTAGACCCTTATTATACGCATTCATAAATGAATGCTGCGCTTAATCGCCGCGCAGGCTCCCATTCTATCGAATGACAACGCAGTCGCGTTGTTTTGATCCTACGTTATAATTAAGTGCCCGATAACAAGGCGCTCGCGGGCTTATTTGATGACCGTCAACGCATAAATGCGAGGACGCTAAAAAAACTTACCGCCGGTAGGGAGTTTCACCCTGCCCTGAGAACTATATAATTTATATAAAACATGTAATTAAATTACAAGTTTTATATAAAAAATGTCCGTGTGTCTAAAAAGTTTGAGAGAAAAATTAAGGCATATATCGCGCAACATACCTCGCCAGCATGTCTGCTTCGAAATGGATTTTATCGCCTGCTTTGACTTTACCCAATGTGGTTTTGTCCCAAGTGTGGGGAATGATATTAACACCAAAACTATTGCCCTCAACTTCATTCACGGTAAGTGAAATTCCATCCAAAGCAACGGAGCCTTTGGGCGCGACCATTTTATCCATCCCCGTTGGCGTTTCAAAAACAAGGCGGTGGCTGTCGCCTTCCTTGGTAACAGACACACATTTGGCCAAACCATCAACGTGACCAGAAACAATATGCCCGCCAAGTTCGTCACCCATTTTTAAAGCGCGTTCAAGATTGACCTTATCACCATCACTCCACTGGCCGAGGTTGGTTTTCGAAAGTGTTTCTGCGGACACATCAACAAAAAACATATCATCTAATTTTCTAACGACGGTTAAACAACATCCTGAACATGCGATAGACGCACCAATATCAACCGTGCCTAAATCAAAATTTGTGTAGATGGAAAAACGTTTATCCCCGCGTGTTTCATCAATGCTGGCGATTGTGCCAATGTCCGTAATAATTCCTGTAAACATGATTATGCTCTCTTATAAATTTCTAATTGATCTTTACCTAGTTGCATTGTTTCAATCAACTTTAATTTTTTAATCTCGTCCATCTCTTGGATATTTAATTGTTGGATAGCGTTTAAGCCTTCGCCCCCCATTATGCTTGGCGCGCGGAACCAGAGTAACTCATCAAATAAATCCATCGATAAAAAAGATGTCATTAATGTTGCGCCCCCTTCAATGAGTAGGCGCGTAACCCCTTCGGCGGTGATGGCCTGAAGGGCTTCTTTAATGTTAATCTGCCCTTGTTTATTTTTAGATACTTGCAAAATTTTGACACCAACAATATTTAATTCTTTTGCGGCAGTGATAATCCAAACAGGATTATTTTTTGTATCTTCAAAAATCTTTTCGCCGCCCGTTAATTTTCCGTGTGTGTCAAAAACGATGCGGATTAAATTCTTTTGAACACCATTCATTCTGCAGGTTAATGATGGATCATCTTGAAAAACTGTATTCACGCCAACCGCGATGGCATCATGTTGCGCGCGAAACATATGGCCGCGGGTGCGTGCCGTATCCCCCGTTATCCATTTTGATTGGCCTATTTGGGTGGCAATTTTTCCATCCAAAGTGGTTGCCGTTTTTAAAGTTATAAACGGGCGCTGTTTTAATTGTTTTAAAAAGAACCCTTCATTTATTTCAAATGCTTTTTGTTCCAAAACACTGGAGATTACTTCAACCCCTGCCTTGCGTAATAAATCCAGTCCTTGCCCATTGGTGCGCATATCCGGGTCAAGCACGGCGACGACAACCTTGCTTATGCCTGCCTCAATTAATAATCTGGCGCATGATGGTGTTTTCCCCTCATGCGCGCAAGGCTCTAACGTAACATAGGCGGTTGCCCCTTTGGCATCGTCGCCCGCTTGTTTAATCGCCAAATCTTCGGCGTGTGGACGCCCGCCATCGGCGGTTTTAGCGCGGGCGATAATGTGACCGTTTTTTACAAGTACGCACGCGACAACAGGATTTGGCCATGTTCGCCCCAAGCCCGTGCGCGCCAATGCCAAGGCGTTTCGCATATAAATTTGATCATTCGTCATCATAATATTAGTTTAAATATTTTTGCAGGTTAAACAAAGTTGTTTATTTTTTTGTTTTGCTGTCGGCTTGAAGGGTTTGAACTTCGTTTAAAAAGTCGTTGAAATCTTCGGGCTCACGAAAATCCTTGTAAACAGAGGCATAACGGATATAGCCAACAACATCCAAATTAATAAGCGCGCGCATAACAAGTTCCCCAATATGTTTGGCGGAGATTTCATTTTCCCCTTCGCTTTCAAGCTGGCGTACGATACCTGTTACCGCCTTTTCAATTAAACTTTCATCGATGGGGCGTTTACGAAGGGCAACCTTCATGGAGCGTTCGATTTTATCACGATCAAATACTTGCACCTTACCATCTGATTTTTTTACCATTAAATCACGAAGTTGGATACGCTCAAACGTCGTAAAACGCCCCCCGCATCCATTACAAACGCGGCGACGTCGAATAGCCGAGCTATCCTCCGTCGAGCGAGAGTCTTTAACTTGGGATTCTTCCGATTGGCAAAAAGGGCATCTCATTTATTTTTCCTAAAAATATTTAAAAATGAGTTTAAGATAGAGTGATCTTTCTTACCAGTTAACAAATACCGCAATCCAAATCCAAACATATAAATAAGTATAAATGCCAAGAGTCCTACGAATGAATTCTCTTCCATTTTTAAAAGATCTTCTAAACTCATAATCAAAAAGACTGTCGCGAATAGGAAAAAAAACCAGTACAGAAAATTGGCAAGCCTATCTATAAAAACCTTTGAAATCATGACTATTTATAAATCGGGAAGCGTTCGCACATTGCGCGGACTTTTACCTTAACTTTTGCTTCTACATCTGTTGGGGCTTCTTTATCTTCGGCCTTTTCTAGCGCATCTAAAACATCGGCAATCATATTACCAACCTCTTCAAATTCAGCCGTTCCAAAACCACGTGTTGTTGGCGCAGGCGTTCCAAGGCGAATACCTGATGTAGTAAATGGCCCTTCGGGGTCATTGGGTACGGTGTTTTTGTTACAGGTTAAACCAGCGCGATCTAACGATTTTTCCGCGTGTTTCCCAAAGAATGATTTACCCATAAGGTTGACAATCATGACATGAGAATCTGTTCCGCCTGATACAATTTTATATCCACGCGCCTGTAAGCTTGAAGCCAAAGTGCGGCAGTTATCAATGACCGCTTGGGCATAATCTTTAAATTCTGGCTTTAAAGCCTCACCAAATGCAACCGCTTTGGCAGCAATGACATGCATTAATGGCCCACCTTGTAAGCCAGGGAAAACACCCATGTTAAATGGCTTTGTAAACTTCTCATCATTCCACAAAATTAATCCACCACGTGGACCGCGAATTGATTTATGCGTCGTTGTTGTACAAACATCCGCAAATGGAATGGGGGATGGGTAAACACCAGCGGCAATTAAGCCAGAATAATGCGCCATATCAATCATCAGATACGCGCCAACCTCGTCCGCGATTTCACGAAATTTTGCCCAGTCAATGACACGTGAATATGCAGACGCACCGCAAACAATCATTTTTGGTTTATGTTCATGCGCTTTTTTACGCACCTCGTCAAAATCGATTTGCTCATTCTCGTCCGCGACACCATAGGCCGCAAAATCAAACCATTTACCAGATTGGTTCACAGGTGACCCGTGCGTTAAGTGACCACCATGGTCAAGGCGCATACCAAGGACTTTATCGCCTGGCTCTAATAATGCGAGGTAGACGGCTTGGTTTGCTTGTGCGCCAGAATGCGGTTGTACATTGGCAAAGTTACAGCCAAAAAGCTGTTTAACGCGGTCAATCGCGATGTTTTCGATTGTATCAACATGTTCGCAACCCCCATAATAACGTTTTGCTGGAAGGCCTTCAGCATATTTGTTGGTAAGGATAGATCCTTGGGCATCCAATACCGCTTGGGATACAATGTTTTCAGAAGGGATAAGCTCGATCGAGTATTGCTGACGGTCTAATTCTGCCGCGATTGCTTTTTCAATATCGGGGTCTGTTTGCGACAAAGGCGCGGTAAAAAAATCTTCTGGTGTCATGCTCATTTCATTATTTTCTTTCATTGCGGTGTTACTCATTGATCTATCTCCTCTATTTTATCAATACGTCGTTGGTGACGCCCCCCTTCAAAATCTGTTTCTAAGAAAACTTTTACAATATCCATTGCGGATTCCACGCCAGTGATACGCGCCCCTAAACATAGGACATTGGCGTCATTATGTTCACGCGTCAGGCGTGCCATGGTTGTATTGGTGCAAAGACCCGCGCGAATGCCCTCATGCCGGTTAATGGCGATGGATATACCAATGCCCGTTCCACAAATGGCAATACCAAATTCGGCCACGCCATCTTTGATTGCGTCAGCCAGCGCATGGCCAAAATCAGGGTAGTCTACGGAATCTTTGGCATTGTCAGTACCCAGATCAATCCATTTGATATCAAAGTTGTCTTTGATAGCCTCTTTCAAATCATATCCGCCGTGGTCGCAGGCGATTGCTACTTTTAATGTCATGGCGATGTTATAGGGTTTCTGCGGGTTTGAGGCAAGGAAAATTAGGCAATAAGCCCTTTTTTCTTGAGGACATATTCAAGGCGTTTGATGGCGTTGCGTTTTAGGGTCTCTTCCCCTGCGCTTGCGGGCCCTTGAATCGATATTTCGGTTAATGTCGCGCTATCCATTGCGGACACCTTTACGATTTGGCCGATCTTGGCATATTCGATAATAACTTCACGGTTTTTCATGGATAATGACATTTTTTAAATATAACAGGGCGTAATAGAATTTCGACTAAAAAGATTACTCTGTTCGTTTTTTATACTATTTTCTATAATGATTAAGGTTTCAACATTGCAAATATGATTTATCGAGTCAAACATTATGTAATTTTAATTGACAAAAGAGTTAATTGGTTTATTTTATTTTAAAATATGTAAAAGGAAGCATGGGATGAGTGACGAGTTTAAAAAACATAAGAAACCTAGCGAGCTGACCGTTATAGCGAGAGATATCTTTTTTGCTGGTAAATTAATATTAGGCACCCTACGCCCACCTTTCACCCGAAGTGCCGATTCAGAACTAAAGGCTGGGATTACTTATTACGTTCGTAATGAAAAAGCCTTTTTATTGGCTAAGCACGCAATATATGGTGATAGCACTATTGTCCCAGCCACTGTCCAATTAATTGGACGAACCAATGACGGTTTTCCACTTTTAAAGGTTGAAAATGAAGATGGTAGTGCATCATTTATAATGCAAACAAACTGGCGCGGTAACAAACAATCCCCTATCGATATAGGATTAAGCTCTTCTGAAAGCCCAGAGTTGAAAGATGGGGTAGAATTTAAAGTAACGGATGCAAACAAATTTATTAGAAAAGTTAGTCAAGTAATTGATTATACTAGCAATAAAAACTCAGGCACAATCATACAAAATATTAATGCCGGCAACCTAGGTATTAGAAACGGCGATGTTTTAGTTTGCAATGGATTTGATCAAGACAACAATTTATCGTTTCGTTTAAAATATGGAGCGAGTTTTGAAAATATCAAAATTGTTATGTCTGGTGGAAAAAGACTGGTGCCAGAAAATATGGGATTAGAACAACTAAAAACCAAAAAATTGACTAGAAATGAAGCCGTAGTAATAGCTCTATCTCAACCGCACAGACATATTTAATCATCTTCCATTGCGGCGAATTGTGTTTGCGCGTTCCAGAAACGTTCAACCATTTGTAAGGTGTTTACGGTTCCCTTTAATGTTTCTTCCGTCAGCTTGGTGCCATCAAGGCGGCCTTCGTGACGGCTAAACATTTTGTTAAGAATACCGTAAAGATCGCTCCCCTTATCCGTCAACTTCACACGGATAGAACGCTTATCATGGACAGAACGCTCTTGTTCGATATAGCCATTCTCGCTCATCTTCTTCACATTATAAGAAACGTTTGAGCCAAGGTAGTAGCCACGATGCGTCAATTCCCCCACGGTCATTGTATCATGGCCAATATTGTACAAAATCATGGCTTGCACGTTGTTAATGTCTTCAACGCCTTTGCGATCCAATTCAACCTTTACCACGTCCAAAAAATAACGGTGTAATCGTTCAATCATTTGAATTGTTTCGTAATATTGCGAAGTCATAAGATATTTCCAGTCTTTAATGTGATTTTTTCAAGTAAGATACGCCTGTACTTAAATTAACGCATTTACACAGATAATTAAATAGAATAAGCAATATCCATTAAATCTGCTTTAATTTTAAGTAAAATTCGATATAAATAGATATTATGACTGATAAGACAAAATCATCCATTGCGGACTTTCTCCCCGAAAACCTAACGGAACCCAAAAGTCACGCAGAATTAATGAAGCATAAACGCCTGACGGAAAACGCGTTCCCCCATGTGCGTATGCGTCGTTTGCGCCAGAATTCAGGCATTCGTGACATGGTGCGTGAGAATCAGGTGCAAATCAGTGACCTTATTTACCCAATGTTTGTTGAAGAAAATATTGATGAGCCTGTGGCAATCTCCTCAATGCCTGGTGTTGTGCGCGAAACGGAAAAGACCCTAACAAACAAAATGAAATCTGTTGAGAGACTTAAAGTTCCTGCGGTGATGTTATTTGGTGTATCTCACCACAAAGACCACACGGGCAGTGATTCGATGGACCCAAATGGTTTAATGGCACGTATGATTGATCGGGCAAAGCAGGCCTCCCCCGATACAACCGTTATTGCTGATTTATGTTTTTGTGAATATACAGACCACGGACATTGCGGACCGATTAACAATCGCGGTGAAGTTGATAATGATAAAACTGTTGAAAACATTGCCATGCAGGCCGTTATTGCCGCCGAAGCAGGCGCGGATATGGTGGCCCCATCAGGGATGATGGATGGCCAAATTTCTGGCATTCGTCATGCGTTGGATGTTACAGGTTTTTCCCATATTCCCGTAATGGCTTACGCTGCCAAATTCTCAAGCGTATTTTATGGCCCGTTTCGGGACGCAGCAGGATGTTCCTTAGGACATAACCCAAATGTGCCAAAAGACCGCAACTCTTACCAACTAGATCCTGCCAATGGCCGCGAAGCCATTCGTGATGCGTTAATGGACGAACAAGAAGGCGCAGATATATTAATGGTTAAGCCGGGCATGCCGTATTTAGACATCTTGGCAAAATTGCGTGAGAAAACGGAACTGCCCCTCGCCGCGTATCAAATTAGCGGTGAATACGCCATGATCCGCATAGCTGCCGAAGCCGGCGCCATTGATTACGAAGCGGCCATGATGGAAAGCCTGCTTTCCTTTAAACGTGCAGGCGCAGATATGATTTTGACTTATTCTGCGTGTGACGTTGCCGATTGGTTAAAATAAACATAGGTTAAGCGTTCTATAACGCCTTGAAAAATACAGCAAATCGGGTGATACTAAAAATGTGCTCACAGCATATCGTATTTTTACTTATCTAGTTTTATAAAATCTTAACGACTCATCTTTAATATTAAATCTTCACAAAAGATATCTTGCGCGTTTAGATTCGGATTTATAAAGGCCATCCTATGAAGTTTATTGCTATTATCCTTGTTTTTGTTTTTACCTTTGGGGGCGTTATTGTCGCCGCAGGATTAGAAGCAGGCATCCACCTTGTGACGGGGGTTATCCTTCCTGCGATGCCAGGGGAGATTATGATTATTATTGGTGTTGCAATTGCGGCCTTTATGATTGCCAACCCACCCGAAGTCATTAAACAAACACTAAAAGCGTTTAACGCGGTTAAAAAAGCACACGCCCATGACAAAGCAGATTATATAGAGCTTTTAAGCCTTCTTTTCACCTTGTTTAAATTAGCCAGAACCAAAGGGTGGTTATCGTTGGAACAACATATTGAAGAGCCAGAAAAAAGTGACCTTTTCGCCCAATTTCCACGGGTTAAGAAAAACCATCATGCGCTTGTTTTCTTATGCGATTATTTGCGGATTATCTCCTTAGGAAACGATAATGCCTATCAAATTGAGGCATTAATGGATGAAGAGATTGACACGATTACACATCATGAAGAACAACCCGGTATGGCCATGCAAACAATGGCGGACGGCCTCCCTGCCCTTGGTATTGTGGCCGCGGTTTTGGGGGTTATTAAAACAATGGCATCCATTGACCAGCCGCCTGAAATTTTGGGTAAGCTTATTGGTGCCGCCCTTGTTGGTACATTCTTAGGTGTTTGGGCAGGGTATGGTTTTGCGGGTCCTATCGCCTCAGCCATGATGAACCGCGCCCATACAGAAGTTATCTATTACAAATGTATAAAGGCGGGTGTTGTAGCGTTTTTAAATGGTGCCGCGCCACAAGTTGCTGTTGAATTTTCACGTAAACTGCTACCGCATGATGTTCAACCCACCTTCCTTGAGTTGGAAGAAAAGTTGAACGCGTTGCCAACGCCTGGCGCAGCCAAAACATAATCCACCATTAAGGTATAATGAATGTCTGATAAATTCGACGAACAACAACCAATCATTATTAAAAAAGTTAAAGGCCATGGTCATGGCCACCATGGTGGCGCGTGGAAAGTTGCCTATGCCGATTTTGTAACCGCGATGATGGCGTTCTTTTTATTGCTTTGGTTATTGTCGGTTACGACCGAGGTTCAAAAAAACGGTATCTCAGATTATTTTACCTCCACCCCTATGATTACACGAAGCGAAGATGGTTCAGGCGGCTTACTAGATGGCACAACCGTTGCGTTGGAAGGTGCGATGGTATCCACCGTTCAACCATTGGTCGAACGCCCAAAGACACAAGACCCTGCGTTAAAGCCAGGCAGCATGCCTATTCAGCCAGATCAAAATATATCTGATCAAAAATTTATCGAAGAGCAACGCAAACGCGAACAAGAACAGTTTGAAAAAACAGCTAAGGCGATTGAGCAAGCTATTAAAGCAGACCCACAAATTGCAGATATGGTTCAGTCCCTAAGGATCGACCAAACCAGTGAAGGGTTGCGCATCCAAATTTTGGAACAACAGGATAAGCCCCTTTTCGCAAGCGGTAGTGCGACATTATTACCTGATACGAAAAAACTTATGCGTCAGGTATCAGAAGTTATCCAAAAAACACCCAATGAAATTTCGGTGCGTGGCCATACCGATAGCGTGCCTTACGGGCCCGGTGCGTCTTATACCAACTGGGAATTATCTGCAGACAGAGCCAATGCATCACGTCGCGCCCTTGAAAATTCTGGCATGCCGGCAGTGCGGATTAACAATGTTTTGGGTAAAGCCGACAGCGACCCGTTAATTGAAGATGACCCGCGTGATGGCCGTAACCGCCGTATAAGTATTATATTACTTCACCAAGATATTGCAGGTGAAGATGGCGCCAACGCCTCAGGCCGCGCAAAGTCACGCCAACAATTAAACCGCAGCAATTCAGGCCAGCTATTCCAACGCTCCGAAGGTAAAGTTGAGTTTCCTTAAACCGCTAACAACGACTTAATATATTCATCTTCTTTAATGTCAGGATAATAAGAAATATATCTTAGTATTTGATTACGAGTTTCTGGGTTTAAATCTTTACCACGACCTATAACACCTTTGTTAAAACGGTTTTTGTTGGGCTAATTATTTTAAATTAAAATCTCTAGAATTTAAATCATCAAATATTTTTTGAATTTTTTCTGCCTTATCTTCAATAAAAGGAACAGTTGTTGGACTTTCTTCTTTTGCATACTCAACCAAGTAATGCCAAGTTTCGGTAATGGCCGTTATTTCACTTTGTCCATACCCTCTTTCATTTACCAAAAACTCTAATGCAATTCTATCCGCATTATCTTCTGTTGGAATAACAACAGTATTAAAATGCTCATTCAAATCATTTGTTTCAGGAACTTCAACATTATATAAATCACCATTATTATGATGTGCGCACTCATGAGCCAACGCCATTTCCTGAAAAGGGATTGGCATTTGTCCTAAAAACTCTTGCTCATAGACAATATATGGACGCCCTTGTTCAATAGTTGCAAATGCAAATAACCCGCCTAGAGAACGCATTTGATTATTTGAAATTTCAAAATAATCAACCTGCAAACCTTTGGCATCAACACATTCTAATGAAGAAAAATCTAAAGTATCTGCCTCAACAGGTTCTGGAGTGAATAAAGAAGTAAGGCCAGCAATCGATAATAATCTTAAAAATTTAATCATAAGACTATCAATAATTAAATATAAATTATGTCAACAAAATCAACCAAACTTATTCGACTTTGGGAAACCATTTGGCGGTAGCCTACCCGCTTGTGCGCGTTCACCAAGCCATGGGTTTAGATCCTCAACATACGTTTCGCCTGTGCCATATTTATAGGTTAGACCTTCGTCCCATTTGAATGTTTTGAAATCTGACAGGCCGCCGTCTTTGTAACGTTGTAAGATAACACCTTTGCCTTTTGACATTTCGGGGATTTGCGCCATGTCAAAGACAATCATCTTACGATTCTTACCAATCACCGCGACATGGTCGTGTCCTTCGGCAATGGCCTTACAAATTTTTGCTTCGACTTTGCCAGACACATTGAGGATTTGCTTACCGCTTTTTGTTTGTGCGAGGCAGTCTTCCATTTTAACAATAAAGCCACGCCCATCATCAGCGGCCATCAACATTTTGACATCAGGTTGATAAATCACCATATCCACAATATCGGCATCATTGGGTAAATCCACCATCAAACGCAGCGGCTCCCCAAAGCCGCGCCCAGGCGGCAGTTTATCACCCGGCAGCGTATAAAAACGCCCGTTTGAGCCAAGCACCATCACCTTATCAGTGGTCATGATTTCAAGGACGAATTTGGCGCGGTCGCCATCTTTATATTTAACCGCCTTTTCGTCAATCTCATGCCCCTTCATCGCCTTGATCCATCCTTTGGAAGAACAGATAACGGTGATGGCTTCTTTTTCAATCATGGCTTCTTCTAATTGATCAAGATCGACAGGCTCTAACGCTTTTCCAATTTTTGTGCGGCGCGCGCCCAATTCTGTTTTTGGGCCAAATTCTTCGTGCAATGATTTGAGTTGTTTTTTAATCACTGTCCATTGACGCGCTTCGGATTTAATAAGTTTTTCTAACTCATCGCGTTCTTTGGACAATTCATCAAGCTCGCCTTTCAACTCAATTTCTTGCAATTTATTTAACGCGCGCAAACGCATATTTAAAATTGCTTCGGCTTGAATTTCGGTGAGTTTGAATTCTTTGATTAATTCTTCTTTTGGTTTATCTTTTGTACGGATAATTTTTATGACTTTATCAACGTTCAAATATACCGTTAAAAAACCATCCAACACCTCAATACGGTTTAAAACCTTACCCAAACGGAATTTTGAGCGGCGCACCAATACGACCTGTTGATGGTCTAACCATGATTGCAGTACTTCTTTTAAAGGCATAACGCGCGGCGTTACTCCATTATCAAGAACGTTCATGTTCATAGAAAAACGTGTTTCTAAATCACAAGAGCGGAACATCATTTCCATGAGTAGTTCTGAATCTACACTGCCGTTTTTAGGGACAAGGACGATGCGGATATCTTCCGCACTTTCATCGCGTATATCGTCAAGTAATGGCACCTTACGTGCATTGATAAGATCTGCAATTTTTTCAATTAGTCTTGATTTTTGAACTTGATAAGGGATTTCGGTCACGACAATTTGATATGTCCCGCGCTTGCCTTCTTCCACTTCCCATTTGGCGCGCATGCGGAAACTGCCCTTGCCTGTTTCGTATGCTTTTATAATATTGGCTTTGGGTTCAATAAGCGTACCGCCCGTTGGGAAGTCTGGCCCTTTAATAATCTTTTGTAAGGCCTTGGCATCTAGATCATCATCTAGCATCGCCAAAGATGCCTCACATAATTCCGCCACGTTAAAAGGGGGGATATTTGTCGCCATGCCCACCGCAATACCGCTGGCGCCATTTGCCAAAATATTAGGGAATCCACCGGGTAGAACAACAGGCTCATTTTCTGAGCCATCATAGGTTGGGCGGAAATCAACGGCGTCTTGATCAATGCCCTCAAGCATTAATTGTGAGACACGGGTCAAACGTGCCTCGGTATATCGCATCGCGGCGGCATTATCGCCATCAATATTACCGAAGTTTCCTTGCCCATCGACCAATGGATAGCGAACTGAGAAATCTTGCGCCAAACGCACCATGGCATCGTAAACCGAGCTATCACCATGCGGGTGATATTTACCAATCACATCCCCGACAACACGGGCAGATTTTTTTGGTTGCGAGTCATGTTTTAAATTAAGCTGTGACATCGCGTATAAAAGACGACGATGTACAGGCTTCATCCCGTCGCGCACATCAGGGAGCGAGCGCGACATAATCGTCGACATCGCATAGGACAAATACCGCTCAGACAGGATCTCCCCCATCTGTTGGTTGATTACGGTTGGTTCAATATCGGGTTCTTTTTTCTTAGCCATGTAATGGTTTTAAAGGCTCTTACGCCCTATCGCAAGGGCTGACGTAGGTTTTAACCACATAAAAAAGCCGCCCTTATGCGGCGGCTTTAATGCAATGATGCTTTATTATTTATATTTATTTTTGTGATAAAACAAATTCATTCAATTCAGCTTGATAAGTGATGAAATTACGGCGGACTTCGTCAACTTTGCGGTTTTCGGAAGCTAAGTGCACTTCTTCTAATTTTTCAGCTAATTCTTTGACGTCATTTTTCTTATTTTTACCAAGCATCACAACCGCATCTTCGGTGGTGTAGCTAGTTTCATGGATAATTTCCATTTTTGCAGCATCGAGGTCTTCGGCGGCCGCTGCTTCGGCCATTACATTGGACGTGTTAATCAATGCCTCCATCGCGGCTTTTGAGTTCTCAAATTCTTTGCCCTCGTAATGCTCCACATCGTCTGCTAATACGGCAGGACTGAAAAGCATTAATACAAAAATAGTTAAGGTTAGTTTTTTCATTATTTTTCTCCAAAAGATATTTAATTGAGTTTTAGAGTGAAAATACAAAGATGTAAATGAGAATAATTCTCAATGTTATTGAGAAAAGCTTTTTTCAAAACGTTCTTTAAACAAAAGACGCGTGCTTGGCACACCTTGGGTGTGATGGGTAAAGGCCCAATGCTCTAAGAAATACCCTGTCATTTCGAGGCCTTTGAAAATGTCTGATGCATCGGCAACCTCGCCCACACGAACGCCTTCGGGGCGTAAGAAATTAGGGAGTTCTAAAAGTTTGTCTTTGTAGGGTTCAGCTTGCTCCGCGCTAACGGATCGCCCTGTTTTAGGGCTTACATGGGTTAGGGTCTGCGCGTCCCCTTGCCCCGCACATTTATCTAACCCTAAATGAAAGCCAAGCTCACGCAGCAATTGAATTTCCCACATAACATAGGATACCCCCCAATAATCACCCTCCATCGATTCCATAAGCGCGATTAGACCATGGAATAAACCGCCATGCCCTTCCCTCTCAGGCAAGGCTTCGTGACATAAGGTGCAGGCAGATTGTAGTGCGGCCAATTTTAAAGAATGGCTTAGAATGTCGCCGGGCAAGGCCTGATCAATTTCAAAATGAAAGGTGCCTAAATTTTCGTTTAAGCGCGCTTGCCATTCTGCTTTGACGATTGTGCCCGCTTCTGTTAGGTGACGTTTTTTGGAGGATGACCCGCCATGCATATACCCCGCGTGCCGCCCATTATTTTCCGTTAACAAACTGATGATTGCGCCGCCCTCACCATGCGCGCGCGCGTTTAAAACTATCCCTTGATCTGACCAATGTTCCATGGAAAGAATATACTATTAATAACAGTATTATGATAGAGCTTGTCCAATGACACTTCCCGCTAAAGAATTTTATATGGTCCGCCATGGGCAAAGTGTGGGGAACCGTGATGGATATTTTACAGGCTCAATGGATGTCGCCTTAACGGAGGAAGGGATTGCCCAAGCCGAAGCGGCGCATGACGCCCTAATGAAAAGTGAGCACCGCCCCAGCATTATTTTTCATTCCGCCCTTTCCCGCGCGCGGCATACCGCAGAAATTATCAACAAAACATTGAAATTAGAGATGATTGAAATGGCCAATTTAAATGAGCAACATTTTGGTAATTGGGAAGGAAAATCTGTTACCCATTTTAGAGAATTTTATCTCAGCGGTAAAAACCCAGAAAATGGTGAAAGCTTTAGTGATTTTTACAAGCGTGCAAAACATGCATTAACCGACGTTTTAAACAAACATGAGAATCCTATGATTGTTTGTCATGGCGGAATTTTTAGGGCGTTTCATTCGCTTTATCAGCAGGAAACTTTAAAAACCCCCAATGCGGTCACGCATCATTTTACGCCCAGTGAGGCAGAGGAATTTCCCTGGAATATAGGAAAATTATAAAGTCTGCCCACCAACGCAGTTGAGCACCGCCTGATGAGTAACCATATACGCACTTTGCGTAGTCTTGTATATTTGATCTGTATCATTAGCTTCCGATTGAATTGCAAGTTTATTCGTTTGCCTACCATTATCATCTATAAAGAAACCTGCGCTTTGCGCTGAATTAAAATTGCCGGAAACATTAACATTTGGATATATAAAATCATCTGCAAAGTTAATTGTGACTTCATAAATGAATTGAGAAAGCTCTTCAGGTGCTATTAGTCTAAATTTTGTATCAATTTTGATCTCATCATCATTTAATGTAAGATTTGGGAAGCCCCGTAAACCAAATGCATTTCTTAATTCAAAACGTACACATTCTAAAACCCCAATATCTAAATTTTCTTTTGAAAACGAAATTCCATTTGCGGCAATACCATCGGGAGTATTCGTAATTTCATGCGCGGCAACGGGAGTGGTCAGAAAGATTGGCAAAACTGCATTTTTTAAAAAGTTTTTTATTTTCTGCATTTCTAGCTCTATTTATATAAACGAGACTGCAACCATAAATCGAAAGTTCGTTATGTCAATAAATATTATTCCAAACATCAAATGCTTGTTTTGTTTCGGCCACATCATGAACACGGAAGATTTGAACGCCTTGTTCTAACCCCTTTATCGCAGAGGCGATTGACCCTGCCAACCTTTTATCCGCAGGGGTATTGGGACATATCTTTTCAATAAAGCTTTTGCGGGAAGTGCCGAGAAGTAAATTACATCCAAATTCGTGAAATTCGGACAAACGACCCAATAGGGTCAAATTATCCTCTAGCGTTTTTCCAAAACCAATTCCCACATCAAGTGTGATATCTGTTTTTGAAATACCCGCCGCCAAACAAACATCAAGCCTTTCTTTAAAAAAAGACTTCACCTCATCCACTACATTTTTATATTGTGGGTTTTCTTGCATATTTTCAGGCTGTCCTTGCATATGCATAATCATAACAGGAACGTTTAAATCACAAACCACAGATAAAGATTGAGTATCATGACGTAATGCACTGATATCATTAATAATAGTTGCGCCAGAAGCTATGGCCAAGCGCATGGTTTCGCTATTACGCGTATCGATTGAAATGGGGAGCGAGACCCCTGCGTTTCGTATCCCTTTAATGACAGGTAAAACCCTTTCCTGCTCTTGCTTTGACGTCACGGGCGTTGCGCCGGGGCGCGTTGACTCGCCCCCAATATCCAATATATCTGCGCCCTCTTCCGCAAGCTTTAACGCATGCGCGACAGCCTTTTCAACCTGAAGAAATTCTCCACCATCAGAAAAACTATCGGGTGTTACATTTACCACACCCATTAATTGGTAAAGCTTACTCACCATGGCTCATCCAATGGTTCAGCCTCTTGCCCTGCGGGAATATTTTTTAGCAAGTCATCAATAGATTTATTTAAAAGCGGGTGAACCCATTGATCATTTAAATCCGATAAAGGGTTCAAAACAAACAATCTTTCATGCATGCGCGGGTGAGGTATTGTCAAATCATCACTGTCATAGACTTGCTCATTATAGGCGATCAAATCTAAATCCAATACACGCGGCGCATTTTTAACGGTGCGAATACGGCCAAACCCCTCTTCAATTTCCAATAAAGCGCCTAAAAGAGATTCTGGTGACAAGTCTGTTTCCACCTCTATCACCGCATTATGATACCAATTTTGGGAAGGATCATAAGGAACAGGAGCCGATTTCCAAACGCGCGACTTTTGCACGATATTCATACCAGCGCCCATTAACAAAACAGCCGCGCTTAATGTTTGAAGCGGCGCGCCATAGTCGCTATCTAAATTTGCGCCCATTCCGATTAAAATCATAAAAAAACTCCCGATTGTCAAATAATCGAGAGCATCATAATCATATATAACCGTTTTAAAAAGAGCTAATCCAGCCTTGCCAGACACTTACCAAGTCCGCACATCACCACTATCTAAGTGTACGAAATTACTTTTGGCATAATAGCCAACACCACCAGCTCCCAAAGATGCCGCCAAATCACGGATACGCGCAGAAGAAAAATCTTCCATACGAAGGTCAATTGCCTGCCCTTTCATGTGTAACGATTTCTTTGCCACACCTGTGCTGGCGGAACGCCCGCGTAACATATTATTGGTTTTAGGTGAACGGTATCCTGAGATAATTTCAAATGGTTTTTGCTGACCTGTCATGCGATGCACACTATACATGATATCAATTACATGCGGGTCAATTGGATAAACCTGCCCCGTACGAAAATCACGTAAAACAGTATTAATTTGCGAAAAAGAATCTGGAAGGTACTTATTACCAACGCGGTAAACACCAGAAAAACTTTCCCCTGTATGGGTGTTACGAAATGCAATGCGTCTTGCGCCACTTCCGATTACGCCGCCTTTAAACGTGGCCGCAGATGCAGAAGATACGATACTGGGCAAAATAACAGCGCCAAGCGTTGCCGCCCCTAAACCAAGAAATGATCGACGGTTTAAACCATCAGTATGATCTAAATTTTCGTTTTTTATAACGTCGTCAGACATAAATAACCTCTAGTTTTTAAAAAACAGTGCATCCCTTAAATATATCAGATGATGTTTTATATATAATTAATTTATTATGTATATCCTGAAAAGGATGAGTGAGTATATTATGATGGTACCAAATAATTATTATTTATTCTTTAAATATAGATAAATTGCTATCTATTGAATAATTGTACACGTCAGATTTCCACCTATCAACCCCTACATATAATTTTTCGTTATTTTACCTTTAAATTTCCTTTGGAATAAAGATGTCCCCTTGCGTTTTAAGGGCGTTATACAGCTTTTTATCTTCTTCATAAATATCATGACCATAGACAAGTTGGTTATCATCCCCTATCCAAACTGTCTTATATTGTAAAAATACAGGAAGGCTCTCCCCCGCGGAAACTTCTTTCATATCACCGCTTTCGAGAATGGCTTTTTTACGTTCCTCCGTCCAATCAGGGTTTGTTCTTAAAATAAAATCAGTAACAAGCTCCGCATCTTCCATCCGCACACAGCCGGAGCTCAACGCCCTGTTAGACCGTGAGAAGTAAGATTTTGTGGGTGTATCATGTAGATAAATATTATAGGGATTGTTCATTAAAACACGGAAACGACCCAATGGGTTTGAGCTACTAGGCCCTTGTACCATACGATAACCACCCAATTCGCCATCAGAAACTGTTGACCAATCAATATTAGAAGAATCTAAACGCTCCCCCCCTTTATAAAGTTTAATCCCGCGATTATCGAGATAGGCCGCATCTTGGCGCAATTTGGTTGCAAAATCCTCGCGCTTAATTGTTGGCGGAATTGTCCATGTTGGGTTAATGCGCACACCTGTTATGCTTGAGTTAAAGGCAATAGTTGGACGCTCTGGACGTCCAACAACAACAGCCATCTCAATTTCAGTGCGCCCATTACTTACTGCCCATAAACGCTCGCTTGGGATGTTCACTAAAATATAACGATCGGGTTTATCTTGATCTTCCCAGCGCGCACGCTCCATATTTACAATCAATTTTCTAATTTTATCTGCCTTGGATAAATTCATGACACTGGCCGTTTCAGGCCCAATCACACCATCCGCTTTCAATCCGTTTGCCCGTTGAAATGACATGATTGTTGCCGCCAATTCATCGTCATAAAAATTCTTTCCTTGCGGTAAATTATCGCTACGGGTTCCCATACGTGCGCGAATTTTTGGAATAGCGGGGTGATTAGTCCGCGGCTTTATAAGGCCCGTAATGGATATTTTATCAGTATCACCATCAGGGGTAGTGAAAAGCTGCATCAGCTCTTCACGCATTCTTAAATAACCGCGATTATTAGGCGCCATTTGTGCAAAGGCCTTTTCAGGATTTCTCATCTTAGATACAAATTGAATAACCTCATGCGCAACAACCCCCTTATTAATAGACGGGGTGTGATACCCTAATTTTGAAGGAATGATACGGCTGCCCGTTAAATCTTGACCATGGCGTATTACCGCATTTGTTAAAATTAAATCTGCCTTTGCAATCATTTGCTCATCAATATCATCCGCCGATAAAAACTTATATAACGCCTGCGTATGGTATTGAGAGGGGTTTAAACCATGCGACCAAGAATCTAAAAACACTTCATAATATTCATTCAAAGTATTTTTGGCGCGGCGTGTATTGGTTAAAAATATTGGCTGATAATGATTGTTCGCATATATGTCCTGTAACGCATTTAAGTTTTTAAAACGAACATCATCAACCCTTCCTGATTGAATAATTTTAAAAATAGGATTTTGTGCATCAATTTTGATTTCTTTGGTTTCAACACGCTCCGCCACAAATTTTTTATTGATGATTTGACGTTCATTTGAAAATCTATTGGCAGTATCTTGGGTCGCGCTATTGGTATTAACGTTGCTGCGGGTATTGTAATTTTGTGCATGAGCAGCCCCTGCGCATAAAATGAAAAAGGCTCCCGCAAAAAAACAGAAACCTATTTTAGAAACATGGGTAAATAACGTCATAATAATTTAACTTCTTTAAATTTGCACCTATCGGCATTCAGCGCAGTGCTTATACGGTCTAATAATGTGATATATTTGCCTGCAAATTATCATTTGCACAAGTTATCTGCGGTTTTTACGCGATAATGTCGGGGATAATCTCGCTTTTGATGCGTTGAATCTGATCCTTAAGCATCAATTTCTTTTTTTGAAGGCGTTTCATTTGAAAAAAGTCGATAGGTGGCGAATTTCTGAGACGATCAATGATCTCATCCAAATCTTTATGCTCTCGCTCTAACAGAACGAGTTTCTCTTCGAGCTCTTGTATATCTTCCATGGAAATGCCGGATTTTTTCTTTTAAAATATCTATCTATTTTGTTATTGAGATAATAGTATATCAGAAAGAAACACATTTTTGTAGAAAAAATTATTGCCTGTACAGATTTTTCTTTTCAATATGAAGATGTTATAAGAAAAACCTCAGTTTTTATTTTATTTGATTTTATCCCAATAATTGCACATAACGGTAAGAATCAACGACCTAGAAGCGAATAAGGAAACCAATATTCATGAGTAAAAAAATCGGAATTTTGACAAGTGGTGGTGATTGCGCCGGCCTAAATGCTGTTATTCGTGCGGTTGTCCACAGCGCCCATCAAAAAGGGTGGGAAACCATCGGTATTTTAGATGGCACCGCCGGACTTTTGGGGGAAGAGCCAGAATATATCAACCTGACCCCTGATGAATTTGACGGCACGTTGCTGCGCATGGGCGGTACAATTTTAGGGACAACCAATAAGGGGGACCCATTCCACTTCCCCATGCCCGATGGCACCTTTAAGGACCGCACCGAAGAAATTATTGGCAATTACAAAAAACTTGGCCTTGATGCCGTAGTGGGCATTGGCGGTGACGGATCGCACGCCATCTTAAGACGCCTTGCTCAGGCGGGCGGTGTCCCAATGGTGGGTGTACCCAAAACAATTGATAATGATATTGGCGAGACTGAAAATTCTGTTGGTTTTGATACGGCCGTTATGGTTGCGACAGAGGCCTTAGACCGCCTACAACCCACTGCCGCATCACATGACCGTGTAATGATTCTCGAAGTTATGGGCCGTGATGCAGGACATATTGCCTTGGCCGCAGGTATTGCAGGTGGGGCGGATGTTATCCTTATCCCTGAGATTGATTACACAATTGAAAATATTGCCGCGAAATTAAAGAAGGTCAAAACAAAAGGCCGCAATTTTGCATTAATGGTTGTATCCGAGGCCGTAAAAACCACCGATGGAAAACCATATATGATTACCCATACGGACGGGCAAAAGCGTTATGGTGGTATAGGAAATTATATTAGCGAAGAGATTTCAAAAGCCACCAGCTTTGAAGCGCGCGTAACAGTTTTAGGCCACGTGCAGCGTGGATCTCCGCCAACTTACAACGACCGACTTCTAGCGACAGCCTTTGGCGTGAAAGCGGTAGAGTTAATTGCCGAAGGTAAGTTTGACCGCATGGTTGCATGGCAAAATCGTGATGTTGTTGATGTTTCCATCGAAAAAGCCATCGCCGCATATCAGGCCGTAGACCCAGACAATACACTGGTTCGTACCGCACGCGGTATTGGCATCTCATTCGGAGATGAGTAATTATTTCATATGAGCTGCGAATGTTTTATATCTCCCCTAAATAAGCATCCAGATGCAATTTCATTATGTGCACAATGGGCATATGAGGAATGGGGACAATATATCAAAGGGCGCACGCCACAATATTATGTTGAGATGTTTCAAAAGTACGCTACCGTAGAAGGCCTTCCACACACACAAATCGCGCTCATAAATGGTAAGCCTGTTGCAATGGCTACCATCCGTGATTATGACATAGGGTTTGAAGTTAGCCCTCTAAAACCTTGGTTAACATTGGTTTTTGTTGATACGGTATTTAGAGGAAAAGGTATAGCAAGCAAATTGGTTAAAGCTATTGAGCAATACGCGAAAAAAGAAGCTGTTGAAACATTATATCTTTATACTACATCCGCACCACATTTATATGCCAAACTAGGTTGGAATGAATTTGATATAGTTGATAGTCCGCATGCCAATAAAGACAAAACTAAAGCATCTGTTATGATGAGACAATTAGGATAATAAGGAAGAAAAAAATGAGCAATAATGATTATATACGCCAATCCTTGACCGATGATGAGGAGCTAATACATATCGCTGAATTTCATTGGATGTATACGGTAAATGCCGTTCTTAATATGGTTTTTTCTTTCGCTTTGGCTATTGGTATCATTATTTTCGCGCTTAAGTTTGAACCTGTCATGTTGGGGAATATTGCCCCCGAAGGCTCTGGCTTCTTTGAACGCTTTATGAGCCTTCATCCTGTTGTAAAAATTCTATCCCTGATTATCTTTTTATTGGGGGTTTTGAAATTTGTTCAGATGATGATTATTAAAATCACTACCGAAATTGGCGTAACAGATATTCGTCTTGTTTACAAACGCGGCCTTGTTGCGCGTGCCGTGGGGGAAATTAATATTGACCGTATCGAAGGGGTGAACGTTCTTCAGGGTATATTGGGCCGTATTTTTGGATATGGCCGTGTGATGGTACGCGGAATGGGTGTCGGTGAAGTGGTCCTTCCCCCTATTGCGCAACCCATTCGTTTTAAAAAAGCCATTGAAAAAGCCCGTGCTTCAACGAAACATCAACGTTCTGATAATGGAATGTAATGCTTGACATAATAATACACCTTTGGTATTATTTTTATCGTTTTACAAGGACGTTATTATGATAGAAATATTCAAAAGAGCTGTAGGTCTTTCACCACCAGTTGAAAAAACTAAACAAAATGTGATGAATTTAGAGGAAAGGCTTAAAGAAGATTACCCTCATGGCTCTCGTATGTATTATGTTTCAATAATAAAAGGCAAGTCTCTAACACAACTTGATAGTAAACTTACAGAACAATATAAAAACTGGGTAAATTTTACAATGTGCGCATTGGATAGTCCTTATATTGAACCTGTTCCTGATGAATTAAACATGTTTTATATGGCTGAACCAGCTCAAACTGGAGATCAATTTTGGGGGGTAACTATTTATGAGGAAAAATCATCTATACCTACATTTACACGCGCGCCAAAACAATGCCTTTAAAGTGAATAAATATCATTTTTTGTTAATATAAACACGCTCCTTTTCTAAATTGAATTAAGTTAAATTTGTAATTAATGTTTTTAACTCTACCCCAGAAACAAGCACTGCCGCTCAAACAGAAACCCCTGCTGTAAAATAACTTTATAATTCCCTTGGCGTCTTTCGACCTTGGTGGTAAAAATTTTAGATAATTATTTTAACCACTTAGGATATCAAGATGACTGACTCTAAAAAATGGGATAAATCGAAACTCGTTTCACGCTATGTTACGGAAGGCGCGAAGTCTGCCCCGCACCGCTCTTACTATTATGCGATGGGCATGACCGAGGAAGAAATTCATCAACCATTGGTTGGCGTTGCCACATGTTGGAACGAAGCAGCCCCTTGTAACATCGCCCTTTCGCGTCAGGCGCAGGCCGTTAAAGTGGGCGTTAAAGAAGCCTATGGCTCCCCCCGTGAATTTACAACTATTACCGTCACCGATGGCATTGCCATGGGGCATGAGGGCATGCGTTCCTCCCTCGTCTCGCGCGAGATTATTGCGGATTCGGTTGAGCTAACGATGCGCGGTCATTGTTATGACGCGCTTGTTGGTTTGGCAGGTTGCGACAAATCCCTTCCGGGTATGATGATGGTCATGTTGCGTTTAAATGTCCCTTCTGTTTTTATGTATGGCGGATCGATCCTGCCGGGTAAGTTCCGCGGAAAAGATGTGGACGTGATTAGCGTGTTTGAAGGCGTTGGGAAACATTCCTCAGGTGAGTTTTCTGATGCAGACCTGAAAGAGCTTGAGTGTGTGGCATGTCCGTCTGCTGGTGCGTGCGGTGGGCAATTTACGGCCAATACAATGGCCTGTGTTTCTGAGGCGATTGGGTTGGCCCTGCCCAATTCTGCAGGTGCGCCTGCGCCCTATGAATCCCGTGATGATTATGCCAGACAATCGGGTAAAGCGGTGATGGAGCTGATTAAAAACAACCTGCGTCCGCGCGATATTGTGACCCGTAAATCATTCGAAAATGCGGCGGCAATTGTGGCTGCAACGGGAGGATCAACCAATGCTGGCCTTCACCTTCCGGCGATGGCGCATGAATGCGGTATTGACTTTGACTTGCATGATGTTGGTGAAGTGTTTAAACGCACCCCATTAATTGCCAATTTGCGCCCAGGCGGTAAATATGTTGCCAAAGATTTATTTGATGTAGGCGGCGTTGGTATTGTTATAAAAGAATTAATCGATAATGGGTTCATGCATGGTGATTGTATGACCGTGACAGGCAAAACATTGGCCGAAAACCTTGAAGGGGTAACATTACCCAAAGATCAAGATGTGGTGTTCCCTGTTTCAAACCCCATCCACCCAACAGGCGGTGTTGTGACGTTAAAAGGGAACCTTTGCCCCGAAGGGGCAATTGTTAAAATTGCCGGCTTAGAAAGCCTTATTTTTGAAGGCCCCGCCCGCGTTTTTGAAGGGGAGCAAGCGTGCTTTGACGCCGTTCAAAATAAAGAAATCAAGGAAGGCCAAGTCATTGTTATCCGTAACGAAGGACCAAAGGGTGGCCCGGGCATGCGTGAAATGCTGTCTACCACTTCTGCCATTTATGGCCAAGGGTTGGGCGATAAGGTTGCGCTTATTACCGATGGTCGTTTTTCTGGTGGAACGCGCGGTTTTTGTATCGGGCATGTTGCACCTGAGGCCTATGTTGGCGGCCCTATCGGGTTAATCAAAGATGGGGACATCATCCGCATTAATGCCGAAGATGGCACCATGGAAGTTAAATTGAGCGACGAAGAATTAGCCGAGCGTAAGAAAACTTGGAAGCCTCGCCCCCATAATTATCAATCAGGCGCCATTTGGAAATATACACAAACTGTTGGTTCCGCCCGTGAAGGGGCGGTCACACATCCGGGCGCCAAAGCGGAAACCCATACCTTTGTCGATTTATAGATTAAGGCCAGTATCAGATTTAAGATGTTGGGGATCTATTTTTGAAATAATCTCAGTGGCGAAATCATTACCAGCCGCATGTTGTTCTGCAAGGTAAGACTGAACCGCAGCGACTTCGCTCGCTAAATGTAGATGTTCTTGAGTGGTTTTATCAAAATTTTGATTTTCCAGATCTCTACACGCTTGGTTGAAAATTTCTGCAGGATCTGCTGGGTTGCCGTCATCACTAATAACATAACTGCCAAAGGCCTCGTTAAATTGTTCTCTAAACTCTACAGCCAATGAATCGTGAGTTTTTAATTTTAATTCAAACATATTTCGTACTCTCTAAAATTATCATATTTATAAATTAACCAAACACACGGTTATATCAAGAATTATAGCTTTTATGATGACTACAGCCTCAGCGTATTTCCACTATCAGACGCCAAGGATTCATCTTGTAACCATCTCATGGCATTTAAAACAGTCAGATTTCTTTGATTATTGACCAGCATTCCATGCATTTCTGCCACGTATTTAGCGGCTTCAAAATGTATATGTGTAAATTTATCACGATCGATCGAACCAAGCTTACTGGATGCTTCTACAAACCTATTTGCTAATCCTTCGGAATCATGCTGAAGCATAGCTAGATTAAATTGTGAATGAAGCATGACAACATCATGGCAATCAGACCGAGCCTGAGCCTCTGCTTCACCGCACAAAAATATTTTTTTTACTACATTCATAAAATTAAACTAACAAGATTTTATGTTATGTCAATGTTATTTTTGTTTGATTTGTTTTTTATAATAATCCATTATCCATTGCTCATTAACTTATGGAGCATTTCATGACAAATCACAGCGATAAACCTTTAGTCGGCATCATTATGGGGTCACAATCTGATTGGCCAACCATACAACATGCTCACGACGTTTTGCACGACCTTGGCATTGAACATGAATGTAAAATCATATCTGCACATAGAACACCTGATCGTATGTTTGACTATGCAAAATCCGCAAAAGACCGCGGGTTAAAAGTGATTATCGCGGGCGCAGGCGGCGCGGCGCATTTGCCAGGCATGGTGGCGTCCATGACCCCTCTTCCTGTATTAGGCGTTCCCGTTCAATCAAAGGCGTTAGATGGAATGGACAGCCTTCTATCCATCGTCCAAATGCCCGGCGGCGTGCCTGTTGGCACATTGGCCATTGGCGAAGCAGGCGCAAGGAATGCTGGTATTTTGGCGGCTTCAATCTTGGCCGCGTTTGATGGTAACCTTGCCACAAAATTAGATAAATTCCGCCAAGACCGCACAGACGCAGTCGCAGACGAGCCAAAGTAATTATGCCGCCCTTAAATGGGCCGTTTGTGATAAGAATTTTTGGACTGGTGCGGATGAAATTTTCCTTGAATCTAAAGTCAAATCAATTTTTCTTCCGCGCGCATTTACTTCGCTTGGGTAATCTAATTCTATTTTATAATCGACATCTAAATCCCATACACATTTATCTGCATGTTCGATAAGCGCAATTCCCGACTTATTTGCTGCGGGGAAAAACCCACAAAAATGTTCCCTTAATTCAGTAATTTGGTTTTTGGATTGTTCCCCAATTATATCCCATCCAGCATCCATCCATACGGTCGTTCCCAATCCATTTATTCCCGTGGTCAGATCGGCATTTCGATAGTCAGCCCCTATTTTAGCCATATATTCTTTTACAAATTGCTCATAATATTTAAACATCGGGCGGCCAATATTTTTCGCTTTGTTGGGATTAAATCCTAAAATTTGAGTGATAAGGGTGGTTTTCCCCATCTCCAAGTCCCCTAAAACCGCAACATTTATGTTTTCTGCCCTATCTGCAAACTCATCCGTTAAGAGAATGTTGAATGCCTGCCCCAGAAACTCTGTTTCCTCTTGCGTTGCCGCCCGAAAATGAAGAGTTAACAGTCCTGCATCTGGGTTATTATTTAATTTAAAAGCCATAATTATATATAGGCAACCCGTATATTATGTCAATAATTTTTGCTTAAATACTCTTCCCCTGCATTGCGCCTTTATGCTAAGAACACTTTATGAAATTAGAAACAAAAACTCTTGGAATTTTAGGTGGTGGTCAGCTGGGCCGTATGAGCGCGCTTGCCGCCGCAAATCTTGGCATTACCACACATATTTATTGCCCCGAAGCGGGATGCCCAGCCTCCCTCGTCACGCAGCATTTTACATGTGCGGAATATAATGATGAAGCCGCCCTTCAAAAATTTGCCGAAAGCGTGGATATCATCACCTATGAATTTGAAAATATCCCTGTTGAAACCGTCAAGTTTTTACAAAAAACTAAACCTGTGTTTCCTGATGAAAAATTATTGGAAGCATCACAAGACAGATGTTTAGAGAAAGATTTCTTAAATTCAATTGGCATTCCCACTGCGCCATGGGCACCCATTGAAAAACCCTCTGATATTGATGTAACTTTTGGTCAATGGGGATTAAACGAAGCGATTATAAAAACCGCGCGGTTTGGATATGATGGTAAAGGCCAAGCAAAAATTTCAAGCGATGATAACACTAACGATGTTTGGAAAAACTTGGATACTGATAAAGCGATCCTTGAAGGGCTTATTGATTTTGATTATGAGATTTCAGTTATCATTGCGCGTGATTTAAAGGGGCAGTCGGTCATATACCCCCCCGCCCGCAACACTCATAAAAATCACATTCTTGATCGTTCAATCGTGCCATCAAATATCCCTGACAACATTCAAACCGAAGCGGCAGAGATGACGCGTAAATTGGCGGATGCGGTAAACCTTGTTGGGGTTTTGGCGCTTGAACTGTTCATCACCAAAGATGGTAAAATACTCGCCAATGAAATTGCCCCACGCACGCATAATAGCGGACATTGGACAATTGACGCCTGCGCCGCATCACAATTTGAAAATCATGTGCGCACCGTTTGCGGCCTGCCCGTTGCAAACCCAAACTGCCACAGCGCGGCAGAGATGATCAATTTAATCGGTGACGACGTAAATGATTTAGATCAATACTTAAACATGGATGGTGCCAACATTCATCTATACGGCAAGACAGATATCAAGCCCGGCCGCAAGATGGGGCATGTGACGATTATAAAATAAACTATCTTCTATTATGGGATGGAATATTATACCCCTTGGCTGCGCCAACAGTTTCGAGGCGTTGCATTAACCCTCTTGCCTGTTTTGCCCCTGAAGTTCTTACGCCTTTAGGTAGTGGACTTGGCTCATGATACGTATCATAAATTGAATCGCCTTCCATTTGGACAATCTCATTGGCATGATCCCATATTCTGGTAAAAGTTCTTGTGAACGTTTCACCATTGAGCCTTTTAGAAACCTCAAACGCATCTGACAAAGATTTAACAGCAGATCTATAATCACGATTCAAACGTTGGTATGAATAACCAAACTCTATTAGGTCTTGAACAGAGTCTAAAATATCCTGTTTAGAAGGGTTGGTAATTGAATAAAAATCGTGATTTGATAGCATAAATATTCCAATATTTTAAAATAGAGCCGCTTTTAACATAACGTTAAAATTATGTCAATAAAAACGTACTGGATTTATGCTCCGAAGCGTTTATCTTACCATTAAGATTCAAAATAGAGGAAAACATGCCAAAAAATAATCAACAAGCAGTAAGAATAGAAACAGACTCCCTTGGTGAAGTAGAAGTACCAGCAGACGCCTATTACGGCGCGCAAACACAGCGTAGCTTAGAGAATTTTAAGATTGGGACAGAAAAGATGCCTGCCGCTCTTATCCGCGCATTAGGCGTGCAGAAAAAGGCCGCCGCCCTGACCAATATGGATATGGGCGTCATGGAAGACAAAATTGGCGATGCCATCGTCAATGCCGCTGATGAAATCATCGATGGGACACTTAGCGGCCAATTCCCCCTTTCCGTATGGCAAACAGGGTCAGGTACGCAAAGTAATATGAATGCAAATGAAGTTATCGCAGGGCGCGCTAATGAAGTCATTACAGGCACACGCGGCGGTAAAGACCCCGTGCACCCCAACGACCACGTCAATATGGGGCAAAGCTCAAACGATACATTTCCAACCGTTATGCATATCGCCGCGGCGGAACAGCTTCATTCCGCGCTTATCCCCGCCTTACAATATATGCATGAAGAGTTAGAGAAAAAAGTAGCCGCTTTTTCATCCATTGTTAAAAATGGCCGTACGCATCTTCAAGATGCAACCCCCCTGACGCTTGGTCAAGAATTCTCTGGCTATGCTAAGCAAATTGAATATGGCTTAGCCCGTATTGAGGCAACACTCCCCCGTGTCATGGAATTGGCCCAAGGGGGAACGGCCGTTGGTACAGGTATCAATTCCAAAGAAGGGTTTGCTGAAAAATTCGCCGAACAAGTGTCAAAAATCACTGGTTTGGAATTCATTACCGCGGACAATAAATTTGAAGCCCTTGCCGCGCATGATGCAATGGTAGAATTGCATGGTGCGTTAAATGTGATTGCCGTGTCGTTAATGAAAATTGCCAATGACTTACGCCTTTTGGGGTCTGGCCCACGTTCAGGAATTGGGGAAATTATCTTACCGGCCAATGAACCTGGATCATCCATCATGCCCGGTAAAGTGAACCCAACACAATGTGAAGCGCTTACAATGGTTTGCGCACAAGTCATGGGTAATAACACGGCTGTTTCGATTGCAGGAAGCAATGGGCATTTTGAATTAAACGTCTTTAAACCTGTGATGATTTATAATGTTTTACAATCTATTCAATTAATTGCCGATGGTGTAAACAGCTTCACCAAAAATTGTCTGATAGGCGTTGAAGCAAATGAAAAACGTATAACAGAGTTAATGAAAAACTCTCTTATGTTGGTCACCGCCTTAAACCCGCATATCGGATATGATAACGCGGCGAAGATTGCAAAGACCGCCTATGCAAATGGTACAACCTTAAAAGAAGAAGGCGTCGCTTTAGGTTTATTAACTGAAGAACAATTTGACGAATGGGTCAAACCAGAAAATATGGTTAAGCCGAATGCATAATGATGAAATAAATAATGATCTGGCTGATATATTAAATCAGCCAGTCATTAAACATTCCGTCAATATTGCGGGGCACGCGACAAGCGTTTCTATCGAAAAACCATTTTGGGATATTTTTTTAGAGCGCGCAAAGACCGAGCATAAATCAATCAATCAATTAATTACAGAGATAGACGAAGCGCGCTCCATCAATTTATCAAGCGCGATCCGTCTTTACGTTTTAAACTCCTTAAAATAAACCTTGGATAAGGTCATTTACGGCCTCTTCCGCGTTTCCACCATTTAGCAATTTTTCAACAGCGGCCTCCGGCGTTGGTGCAGGTTCAGGAGTAGGTTCAGGAGTAGGCTCTGGCGTAGGTTCTGGTTCAGGCTGTGGGGTAGGTGCAGCTTCTGGCTCTGCAGGGGCAGCAGGCTCAGCTGTAGGGCTAGATTCTACTGGCACTGGCGCAGGCGTGGGAGCGGCCTCTTGTTTGGTTTCCGTTTTTGGTTTTAACAACCCATTGACAAGCCCCTCTAAGGATGGCGCCTTCGTCGTGCCATCGGCACCAGGCACGATACCAAATTGTTGCAATTTATTTGTCACATCATCACCCAATAAATTGGGGAGTTCCTTACCCAATTTACGTTGTAATTTTTGTTTTAAATAATCTTCTAGAATATTTGTACCAAAAGTTTTTGGATTGCTAATCGATCCTTTTAATTCAATATTTACAGGATCAAAATCAGCTACGTTTTTCAAAGATATTTCATTATTTACATTCAAATACCATTTAGGAAGATCTGCTTGACCCGTACTATTAATAACTGCGGCGTCACCATCCAAAATCATTTTAGAAATGTTCACAATCCCATTTTGAATATCATAATCACCATCCAATGTATTAAAACTGGTTTGACCGCCTTGTAACGCACCACTGGCAAAATTTTGGAGAGAGCTTGAGAGCTTTTCTTCTGTTGAAAGACCTTGAGCAATTTTTGCCAAATCAAATCCTTGGATAATGATGTTATTGCCATCTATATTTGAGGTTCCATTCAGGTTGCTAATCAACGCTCTCGAGCTGTTTCCTGCCCCTTTAACATCAACCTTAAATGATACGTCACCTGACGCTTTAAAACGATTTGAATTGCTAAGCGCACTTACAAGTTGTTCTAAATCAATACCGCTCATATTGCTTGATAAATCAATAGACACGGGGCTGGCATTTACGGTGGTGTTTAATGTTGCGTTTCCGCCAAAAACACCCGCCTTCAAATTACTCACCTTCATAATGCCATCTGAAATTTTTAATGCGGTCGATGGGTTTGCAAAATTCCATTTACCGTATGTTAAATTTTCCGCGGCAAAATTAATGTCTATATTATTACTATTCATCCATGACAAATTAATTGGTGTATCAGACCATTTGCCTGATGAAGAATTTGAGGATGAAGTGCTTGACGAACCACCAGATGATTTCGTGGATGATCCTTTTGCGCCTAATAAACTATCAAGGGCCAACTTACCCGCATTAATATCACCAGAGACGCCAGTGACTTTATTGCTCATATCAATTTTAAGGTTACCGGTAAAATCACTCGTTCCTAATTTTGCTTTTATATTGCTTAAGTCGTAAACTTTGCCATTACTGTTTACTTTCGCATAAAAATCAACCGCCTGATTCAACGCGTCTGACCCTTTATAATCAGTGGATACAGCCTTAATCGCGTTATTGGCATTTGGGTGGATAACGCGCAATGCCAAGTCACTAAAGGCAGGGGTTTTTAAGGCATTTTTAACAACACCACTGGCATCAACTGACCCACCAATTGCCTTTACATTTGAGGCAAAGTTAAGATTTTCAATTGCACCTTTCCCTTCAACGCTGGCTTCTAATGAACTCACGGAAGAAGGAATTTTTGACACATCAACATTCATGCTTTTGGCGAATGATTTTAAATCTGATGTCTTTATATAGGCCGTTAAATCAATACCCGATAATTCTTTTAAATTACCAATGGCTCCTTTCAGGCTTAAATTTGCGCCAGCATAATCTTGTACCGATAATGTGTCTAAAGTTATTTTATTTGTTAATATTTTACCATCGGCGCGTAAGCCAGAGAGTGTTTTTCCATCCATTAATAATTTTTGGATACTCACATCAAAATCTAAATCTAATGGTAATGATAAATTACGAATTGGGTCTAATGCTTTTGATGCATCCACTGATGAAGGTTTGCTTTCACTATTTCCTTCACTAGTTGATGATGATGTTTTATTGCCTGTAAATTTAGCCAAATCAATTGTACCTGCGGTCATATCAATTACGCCAGACGCACGCCCCGCCGGTGATGATGCTGGCTTATAATTTCCTTTTAAGCCAACAGTCAAATCATCCAATTGAACAGCGCTTTGGTTTAATAAAATAGCGCCGCCATTAAACGTCCCATCTAAATTAAACTTGGCTGAATTATAATTTTTTGTAATGGCCTTTGCATCAACATCAGGGGCAAACTCACTCAAAAATGCGGCCAATTGACCGATATTTCCATCAACTTTATATGAAATAGATGGGTCAGAATAAGTTACTTGCCCAGTTTTTGATGACTGTGAAGATGATGCATATTGAATAGATAGTGCACCTTCCGCCTTTGCCTGACCAGGCATTTCCAAAATTTTGAAAACGCTTTTTATCGCCTTGTCTTTTTTGGCAAGGCCGACATTTACACCGCGCAAATTATATTTTTGGAAACGTAAACCCGCAACATCTAAATTAACGTCAACATTAATTGCCATAGGTAAAGTTAGACTTGATGGAACAATATCCTTATTTGTGGCTGTTTTAGGGGTCGCACCTTCTGGTGATTTTTTTGCCTCTGTTTTAGAAGGGCTTTTTAAAAAAGGATTTAAATTTAATGCATTCGACGATTTAATATCACCGGTCACTAATAATGGGTTTTTGTCTTTAAAGTTCTGTACGGAAATTTTACCTTCTCCTGTAAAATCACCTGTAGAAATTTTCAAATTATCAAATTTAATTGTGCTTTCAGTTGCGCTTAATAATCCTTCTATTCCTAAATCTTGGTCTAACGATCCATCATTTTTACCGCTTATAACTGCTAATAAACCACCGATAGATTTGGTAGAAATCTTGGTTTGCCCCTGCACGTCTAGCGTACCTTTAATCGCAGCAACACCGTCAAACGCAACCACGCCATTGACATCAGGCACCTCTATTTTGGCCTTAATTGGCAGCGTGCCTTCGTTTGGCAATGCCCCAGCTTCTATATCGAAAGCTAATTTTTGCGCATTGTAAACCATGTCACCTTGACCAGAGAATGGACCGCTCAGGCTATCGGCCTTAAGCGTTGTGTTCACATCTGTGACAGAATATTTTGCGTTAGTTTGGTGATTAACGAAGGCCAACTTACCGCCTTGAATTTCTAACTTATCAAACGCAATAGATTCTAGTTTATTATTAGACGTATTTGAGTTTTCTGTAACAGATTGCTCGGTAGCCGCAGGATCATTTGATGCATTAGCATTTTGCTCGCTCGATTTATTCTTGTCTGTTAACGACTTTTTTTTTTCAGTCTGCCATGATGGTGTTCCATCGGCCAAAATTTCAATTGTGATGTCAGGCTCAACCAATGTGACACTGCTGACTTTTACTTCTTTTTTCAAAAGTGGTAATAATTCAACGCTTACTTCCGCACTTTTCATGGTCAAAAGATTTGTGAAGTCTTTTTGATTAGGAGCGACAACAGTAAGGTCTTCTATTTTTGCATGCGGCACAGGAAGAATAGATAAAGATAAATTACCACCGATGGTAACATTTAATCCCGTCGCCTTTTCAACTTGGCTTGTAATTTGTGGTTTATATTTGTTCAAATCTATAAATTGCGGTGCAACTAAGGCCCCTACAATTAAAACCACTAAAATAGTGAAACCACCAAAAATTATGCGCATGAAATCCTCTTAAACTGTCGTTGGGTGTTATCTATAATAACGTTCTAACCATAAGAACGCACAAAGACCTACTTTTGTTCATTTAAAGCGTGCACTATAAACCATATAAATGTGATGTAAATAAGATGCGATGTGTTGAAATAGCGGATATTTACAACTGGCTGGCTATTTTATCACGCGCATCCATTGCCAGATCCATGTCATCAGCAGATGTTTCATGCGATATGGCAATATAATGCCCATCACGCTCCATAAATAAAACGGATGAAGATCGGCTTTGTGGGCCTATGCACGCTATCTCATAAGCATTCGGCTGACCTGTTTGTGAGGCAAGCGATGCAAAATCCCCCTGACAAGATTGTCTTGCGTTGGCAATAAAACCTTGAACAAAACTATTCATATTGGGTGTCTGAGATTTAGCAGCGGTTTTTGCCATCCCGCTGATGCTACCTATATTCCACTGATATTCATTATTGGAAATTTGACGCACGCCACCATTTGGGTTCAACCCAGATTGTTGGAGCATTGATATAATTTGTTCTTTTTTAACTTCTTGCTGTTGCGCCTGTTGCGCGGCCTGCTGCGCGGCACGTTGAGCCTGCGCTTCTTGGGCTGATTGAGCTGCCTGTGCTGCTTGGGCACGTTGTTGCGCTAATGCCTGTTGTTGAGAGGCTGCCAGTTGTTGTGCCTGTTGCGCGGCACGTTGTTTAGCTTGCTCCATTGATTGTTGGGCTATCTTTGCTTGGTTAGCGGCCGCTTCTGCTTGTTGTTTTGCAATCAAGGCTTGTTGTTTTAACGCTTCTTGCTCCGCACGTAATTTTTGTTGTTCGAACTTCAAGGTTTCTTGTTGCTGCTTTTCCAAATCCATTTTGCGCTGATATGCTTCTAATTGCTGATTTTGCAAAGATAGTTTTTTATTTAATTGTTCAATTTGAATATTGTTACGCTGTGCCATGGGATCGGGCGCAGTCACAACGGGCTTTTGCATTTGCTGTTCTTTTAACGCCACTTGTGTTTCGCGCAATTGTCCTTGCACTGATTGAAGCTCTTGCTCTAACTTTAATTTTTCACTGGCAAGGCGTTGCTTTTCTAATTCCACATTTGGATCAGGCTTTACAACAATTTTTTCTACAGGCTTTTGCTGTTTTTGTATCGCTAGCTGTTGCTGCGCCAAAAGAAGCTCTTGCTCTAACTTTAATTTTTCTGCGGCCAAACGTTGCTTTTCAATTTCAACTTTTGGATCTGGTTTGACAATTACCTCTGGTTTTATTGCTGCGCGTTTGCTTAACTCTTCTTGCGCGCGGGCATATTGTTGTTCACTTAATTGCAACTTACTTTCCAACTCGGATAATTTGCGGCGCTGCTCTTCATTGGTCACAGCAGGGTCAAATAACATTTGCTCTAAATCTTGTTTTTCGCGTGCATGTGCCGTGCGCTGTTGTTCCAACAAAAGTCCAAGGCGTTTAATTTCACGTTCGGCTTCGTTATAACGTGATGTAGTTTGCGTTAATGATGCATCGCCGCTTACTTGGTCAAGGCGCCCCTGCTCTTTCAAGCTTTGCATTTCTTCCATTTGACGCGAAAGGGCGATGTTATCTGCTTTTGCGGCTTCTAATTTACGCTCATACTCACGAATTCTTTTCAGGGCCTGATTACCACTTTCAACGGCAACATTATCCAGTTGCGCGCGCGCCTTTTGTGCGTCTTCAATAAGGCGCCTATTTTCGATACGAAGGATCGCAATCTCTTCACGAATATTATTTATTTGCGCCTCATTCTTTGTATCAGATTGATCCAAGGCACTTAATTTATTCTCTTGCTCTTGAACCGCTTTGGCAAGGTTTTGTTGTTTTTGATTAATCGCGTCGGCTTCCGCTTTTATAACTGCTTTTTGTGCTTCTACTTTTTCATCAACGGCGATTGGTGCCACAACAATTTTTTCAACTGGGTTTGCTTTTAAAATTTCTTTTGGTTGTGATGACGAAAACGGTTTTGGTGCTTGTACCATTTCTGGTGTAATGGGCGCTTCTACATTTTTTAAATCAGCCGCGGTATTTTGTGGCTCAACCTTTGCAACCTTTACTGTTTCCTCTACAACTTCAGGTGCTATCTTAGGCGCAGGTGCGCTTTCTTGAACAGCAACCTTTGGGGCAGATTTGGCCGCTGCTGGTGCGGACGTAGTCAAAGAATTGGAAACCGACTCGCCACCGCCAGAGATACGGCTACTGCGTGCCATTTCTGTTGGACGCTGTAATTTTGGTTTTACTATTTTGGTTGCTTTATCATTGGCGCTTTCCATATCACTTGCGGCAACAACGGCTTGCTCTTTTGGGGCGGCGACAGGTTCAACTTTTTTAATTTCGACTTTTGCTGCTGGCTTAGCGTCCTGTTTTATAGGGGCCTGTTTATCTTCCACAACCTTTGATGCAGGTGCCTGCGGCGTTTCTATTTGTTTCACATCCGCTTGCGCAATTTTTTGTGGTGCAGGTTCTTGTTTTTGTGGCGCAGGTTCTTGCGGGATAATTTTTTGACCAACACGCTCAATCGTAATTTCTTTTGGTGCTTTGGCTTCTGCAGGTTTCACCTCGACCGCCGCTTTTTGAATTTCAATGGGCTTTGGCGGGGCTTTGGCCTCTGCTTGAGGAATATCATCTTGAACGTCTTTTGCCTCTGCCTTTTCTTTTTGTTCTTCTATGGCCTTGGCTGGCGCAACTTGCGGCTTAATTTTATCGGCTTCTTCAATTTTTTCTGCCTTAAAATTGTTGGCAACCTTGGTTGGGCTATCCCCTTTTATTTTTGTCAGACATGTTTCTAATTGTTCCTTGCCTTTACCCATATCGTTGATTTGGAAATTATATTGAACTTTATTAATTTCAGCTTTTAATAATTTTGACTGCTCCAGCGTTTTAAAAAAACTATCATCATAGCCAAGGCGAATAACCATGGCGCGCGCAGACGCAGGCATCATTTCATAAGCGCGAATTTGGCCTGGGCCAGGTTGCAAGGTCACAGGATAGGCCGTATCTGGATCTAATTTTGCTTTTTGAAAATCAATTGCGAGTGAGTATTCTTCAGTTTCATTTTGCCCCAATGTTAAAACCACATTGTCATCAAAAGATCGTGATAAGGCGCAATATCCATTTGCGCTATTGCCATCTGATTTTAAGTTCCAACCACTTGTCGGGGTCAAGGCCGCGACATCTTGGCTGTTTGCGGTGGGTGACAACGCGGTCAAAACCAAAACAGAGCAACTAAGCGTTAGCAATTTAGATGTGAAGCGAGCAGGAATTGTATTTTTAGGCATTTTCATTTTCAATCAGTTATCTATAAGTTTTTCGAATATGGCCTACTGCCATTTTTGATGAAGGAATCAGTATTGAAACACAAATAAAACTACCATGTGCACACCATGAAAACCAAGACTGAATGAGTATTGGACAAAAATTATGCCCGAATATTCGAAAAATCGTTACAAAACCCGTGAGGATTGAATAATTAAAACACGGCGTCCTGTTGATGGGTCATTATTTAATTGCGCAACAGGACGAACATTTTCATTTGAAAACTGTTCTAAAATACTACGAAGCGCATCTTCATAAGTACCGTCACTGGTGATGGCACGTCTTACGGCAAAAGATTGATTGGCGTCCCAATGCAGTTCTACCCCTGCGCGTTTTGACCAATTTTCAAGCGCTAAACGTAAATTATCCCCTTGGCTTGCACGCCAGTTTGCGTTGCTCATCGATGCGCTTTTTGGCTGTTGCATCGGTGATATTTCGCTCAACCGTGGCTGGGAAGCTATTGGCGCTGTTGATGCAGGAATCAATGGCGTCGGCGCACGGGAAACATTACTACGCGCCGATGTCATATCATTGTTCACTGTACCGCGTAAATCGGCTTGAATACCCGTTGCCGCAGAATTTTGGGCTATTAATGATTGGACAGCACTTTCAAAATCACTGGTCAGCGCCATATCTTCCACCACTGTACCAGGCATGTCAGCTTGCCAGTCAACGGCAACTCCCGCTATTTCCGCCCAACTTGTTAAGGTCGCCTTTAGGCTATCGCCTTGTTGCGCGCGCCAGATTTGGGCTGGCTTTTCGCGGCGCGGTTGTGCGGCAGGCATACTCACATCGCCAGATGGGCGTGCCATTGCGTCGCGTGTGTCGCTCCACGTAATTGTATTTTGCGAAGATTGGTTACCCAATGATACGGGTTGCGCCATATTTTCATTGGAAACACCCCCTAATGGTTGTGGCATTCCTGCTGTTGAAATGGCGGTATCACCGTTATAGCAAGCTTCTAAACGGCCTGCCGCTTCACGGATATTACCCAACTGAAATTCAAATTCATTCCCCTCAATATTTATCGTCATTTTTTGCCCCGCAGATAACGATTGATATAAATTGGGAACATTGCGTGTATTTATAATGAGTGCATTTTCAGAAAAAGAAGTCGCCTGCACTTTCCCCACGTTTACGCCATCAATCATAATATTGGCTTGGTATTTGCGCCCCTGTACAAAAGCATTTTGTCGAAAATCAATCGCCATGGCCATTAATTGATTGTTGCCGCCTGATAAGCGCATTACATACCCATTATCATATTCCACCATCATCATGCAGGGCAGTTTTAAGCCTTTTAAATCACGCATATCGCCCGTTACCGCCGGCTTCACAGTCCAGCCCGCCTTGGGCAAAAACTGGGGAACAGGCTTTGCTGCCATCTGCGCCATCGAAAAAGATGGGAGAGCAAGCATCGATAAAGACAAAAGAGTAAGGGAAGTTTTGCGCATTGTATTAAGCCATATTGTTATATATGCCCAGACTTTAAGGATTCTGGCTTTATTTTGCAAGGGCTTGGAACGTCTTAGCCCACAGTTTTACAAGACAGTTTGTAACGCTTAGCTATCATCAAGCTTTTTGGCAAGTGCGGCCTCAAGAAAAGCATCTATTTTCCCATCAAGCACACCACTTGTATCCGTTGTTTCGCAAGCGGTTCTTTGATCTTTTACCATTTGATAAGGGTGGAGCACGTAAGATCGAATCGCATGCCCCCATCCAATATCGCTTTTTTCTTCAAACGCATCCGCCGCGTCCGATTCACGTTGTTGAATTTCCCGCTCATAAAGACGCGCTTTTAACATGTTCATCGCGGTGGCTTTGTTTTTATGCTGTGAGCGTTCATTTTGACAGGCGACGACAACACCTGTTGGTTCGTGCGTGATACGTACCGCACTATCGGTTGTGTTGACGTGCTGACCACCCGCGCCGCTAGAACGATATGTATCGATACGTAAATCTTTTTCTTCAATCTCAATATCAATATCATCATCAATGACTGGCGACACCCCAACCGATGCAAAACTAGTATGACGACGGGCATTTGAATCATAGGGAGAAATACGCACCAATCTATGAACGCCAATCTCTGTTTTTAACCAGCCATAGGCCATTTCGCCATCTATACGCGCCGTAGCGGATTTAATTCCCGCTTCTTCCCCATCGCTTCTATTTATTATAGTAGACTTAAATCCACGTTTTTCAGCCCATCGTAAATACATGCGCAGCAACATTTCCGCCCAATCTTGGGCTTCGGTACCACCAGCGCCAGAATTTACCTCTAAGTAACAGGAATTACCGTCAGCTTCACCTGAAAGAAGACTCTCAAGCTGTTGTTTTTCAACAATTTCTTTTAACTTCTCAAGGGATGCTTCCGCCTCTGCAACAATCGATTCATCACCCTCTTCCTCCCCCATTTCAATAAGGTCGGCATTATCATTGGTTTCTGTTTCAATTTTGCGCACTTCAGAAATTTGCGTCTCAAGACGCATGCGCTCACGCATCAATGCCTGCGCCTTATCAGAATCATTCCATAAATTGGGGTCTTCTACGAGGGAATCTAATTCCTCAAGGCGTCGAACAGCATTGTCCCAGTCAAAGATGCCTCCTCAGCACATCTAACGCGCTACGGATATCATCAATAAGTGACTGAGTTTCTGCTTTCATAAGGCTTTTTAAGCGGCAGCTTGCATATCGCTGTCGTTATCCATGTAATTTTTCATCATTTCTTGCATAGCTGCGGCATATTCTTCTGACCACATACCTGAAAGCATGTTTTTATCAATTGCCACAGCTTCTTCGCTCCACATTGCGGCGGCACTTGTTGCCATTTGGCGCGATTCGTCCGGACCAGAAACAGTACGGCCATCTAACTGCTCAGTTTCTGCCATTAAATTAACGGCATCGCCCATCACCATGACAGGCTTGTCAGACATCATCATGCTACCGATAAAACGTTTTGTGTGCGCGGTCATGTTTAATTTTTCATGGCTACGTGATCCGCCTGGAATAACCAGAACATCGTAATCCGCACCCAACGCTGTATTTATTTGCGCATCAACGGCATAATTATGCCCCCAACCTTGTCCGTCCCAACCATTTACAAGACCTTGGTTTGCACTGATAACTTTCATATCCGCGCCAATTTCACGCATTTTCTTTTGCATGGCGATAAATTCAGATTCGTTAAACCCGTTTGCGACCAAAATCGCGACCTTCTGCCCTTTTGACATCATAGACACACCTACTCTTTATTTGGTTATTGATAAATTTTTCAAGATGACGAAGGGATACTCTATTCCTGACTTATCTGTCAAGCTTTGCAAAATAATTATTTCGTAAATATAGGATAATTGTAAAATTTCCTTTCATTTCAAGGATATCTTTGCATTTTCACCTTTACTTTTCTTCATAGAGCAGTATAAACATAATGTTCGTTCGAAAAATAAATTTCGAATAAAAGATAATAATTTTTAGGAGTTTTCAACCATGAAAATGCTACGCCCAGTTTTGGCATTGGCTGCAATTGCAACTTTAACTGCCTGTTCTACTCATAAATTTGCCGAAGTTGACGCTTTAAATGATGTCACTCCTGTCGGGAATACATTCACACAAGAATTAACAAAGAATTACCAAGCGCTTGTAAATAGCGAATTATCAACATTTGATGATGAAGCAGACGCCCTTCACTTTAGCCGTAAAGGCTTGGCCGCCGCAGCCGGTAACATGGTTATGCCTGAGCCTGTTACAGACTGGAGCCTTCTACAAGGTCATGCAGAAGAATTAATTGTTGCGCGTTCACGTCTTGTAAATGTTTACGCAAATGGTGCCCGTGAAATGCAGCCAGAACTTTCCGCTTATGCGCAAGTTCGTTTTGATTGCTGGATCGAAGAACAAGAAGAAAATTTCCAACAAGATCAAATCTCTGCTTGTAAATCAAAATACTTAGACGCAATTGCACAATTGGAAGCAGCAACACCAGCTCCTCCTCCACCAGCGCCAGTTGTTGAACAGCCTTTTGACGTTGATCCAAATGCCCCAATGGCACTTGAGAATGCAAAATACATCGTATTCTTTGACTGGGATGAATATACATTGAACCCAGGTGCGATCAGCATCCTTGACGCAGCAGCAGCAGAAGCAACAACACGTAGTCTTGTTTCTATTGATCTAGTCGGTCACACAGATACATCTGGCTCAGACGATTATAACCAAAAGCTTTCTATGCAACGTGCGAATGTTGTTCGTGATGCGATGGTGCAGCGTGGTGTTAACCCATCACTTCTACAAGTGAACCACCGTGGTGAAAGCGACCTATTGGTCAGCACACCAGACGATGTGCGTGAGCCGGCAAACCGCCGTACAGAAATTACTTTTCAGTAATTCTTGATAAAGCATACTAATTTAAAAAGACCAGTATTCGTACTGGTCTTTTTTTTGTGACTGCTTTAAATTATAACAATGGATTTACGCCCAATATTTTATGTTATCGGTATTCTACTTTGCACCCTTGCGGGTGGCATGCTCTTTCCCCTTATTGCAGATTTGGCCACGGGCAACGATGATTGGAAAATCTTCCTGATCAGTATGACATTCACATCCTTTGTAGGGGGCGGTTTAATCCTCATAAACAAGGGTGACGAATTTAACATTACAATGCGCCAGACCTTCTTGCTAACCACCCTCAGCTGGCTTGTTTTGGCCGCCGCGGCATCTCTTCCCTTTTATTTTTCTGCCATGGAGATGAGCCTTACTGATTCTATCTTTGAATCGGTTTCTGGTATAACCACAACTGGCTCCACCGTGATTGTCGGTCTTGATAATGCGCCGCCAGGTATATTGCTTTGGCGAGCTATTTTACAATGGCTTGGCGGTATTGGTATTATCGTAATGGCATTATCGGTTCTGCCTTTTCTAAAAGTCGGGGGGATGCAGCTGTTCCAAACAGAATCATCTGAAAGTGAAAAAGCACTACCCCGCGCCAAACAATTGGCCGCGTCTATTGGTATGGTTTACCTGCTGCTGACAATTATTTGCATGCTTTGCTATCGCCTCTCTGGTCTTGGGGCGTTTGATTCGATGGCACACGCCATGACCACCATCGCAACAGGCGGCTTCTCAACTTTTGACTCCTCGTTTGCGGACATTGATGGCCCATGGGCAGAAATTACCGCGACCATATTTATGATTATGGGTGGCTTGCCATTTATTTTATACGTGAAAGCCTTACGCGGAAATTTAAAATGCGTCTTTAAAGACTCCCAAGTGCAAGCCTTCTTGCTCCTCATTTACATCTCCATTGGCTTAATGGTCATCTACTTAGTGTTTCATAACGGAATGGATTTTGGCGCGGCATTAATAGGCTCCAGCTTTAATATCGTCTCTTTGATTACAGGAACAGGATACACAAATGCAAATTACGCCGCATGGGGTGGCTTTGCCGTGATTATCCTATTCTTCCTTATGGTTGTGGGTGGCTGTGCGGGGTCAACAACTTGCGGTATAAAAATCTTTAGATTCCAAGTCCTCTGGTCTGTAACAATTACACAATTAAAACAACTTATTCATCCCCACGGCGTTTTCACCGCGCATTATAATAACCGCCCTATTCCCAACGGTGTTGCCGCTTCTGTCATGGGGTTCTTTTTTGTCTTTGCCTTTAGCTTCGTTATTCTAGCCTGCGCCTTATCGTTTATTGGTTTAGACTTCATCACCGCCATGTCTGGCGCGGCGACATCCATCGCCAATGTCGGCCCTGGCTTAGGCGATATTATTGGCCCAACTGGCACGTTTGAGCCTATCCCAGATGCCGCAAAATGGGTGATGTGCATTGGTATGATATTAGGACGTCTTGAGCTGTTTACTGTTCTGGTGTTGCTGATGCCACAATTCTGGCGTTCATAAACAATAAAACCTTAAAGCTTATTCATGATGATATCACTGATGGCGCGATCAATATCGCTCATCATGCGTTCGTAAAATTCAAACTGTGCAAACTCTCGCTCCTCTAATGTAACATTTGATGATACAACTAATTTTTGTTCATAATAAATTGTATGCGGCGCAGCTTGTTGCCCGTCGGCTTGCATCAAAGATAACTCCAAAAGAACTTCCAAATTATATGTATCAATACTGATCCCTATCATAAAATTAAGAGGGTCTGTGTCCGACGTATTCTTTGTTAGCTTTGCTGTTTTAATATTGAAAACGAAAGTAGTTGGAAGGTTATTTTGCCCCTCCACCACAAACCGATCATTCGCATAGCGCTTTAACAAAAACGCAGGGCTTTCTCCAAATTCGTTCGAAACGCGGCGCGTCATTTCATCTGGTTTGAAACTCTGCGTAATGCGGGTGGATCCACCTTTGATACTATACGCTTTCAGATGATTAAACGTTAAATCGGGCAAAGGTTTTGCCCCTGTGTGGTCAATAACCGTACAACCCAAAAGCGTGCAAGCCATAGCGCAAGCTAAGACCGTGTTTCGAGCAGTTTGAATAGGTTTTTTAATCATAAGGCTGTTTCAAAATTACTAATTTTTGATTATGAAGGACTAAGGATTTCCTTACTAAGGTTATATTTCTTACTACAAAATTCACAAGTCATCGATAAATCATCTTCTTGCTTCATCTCATCGCGTTCTTCTTGCGCCATCATACGCACAATATTTTCAACTTTTTCAATGGAACATCGGCACGTATGACGCATTAAGATTGGGTCAAAAACACGCACACCTTCTTCATGAAATAATCGGATAAGAATATCATGACCATGCAAATCTTCGGCTAATAATTCTTCGTCTTTACAACTATCAAGGAACACCATTGCACGGCGCCAATCATCTTCATCGCGGTTACTGATGGGTGGAGGTTTCACCCCGCGTTCAGCAATCTGGTCTTGCCCTTCTTCAGGCATTTGTTGCAACATAATACCAGATGCGCGCCAGTTTCCATCTTTCTGATCACCATCACGGCCAACGGCCATTTTAATACCTGTATCAATCTGTTCTGATTGCGTGAAATAATGCTGAACACATTCAACCAATGTCTTGCCTTTTAATTCAACAATCCCTTGGTAACGGTCGCTCTCTTCGCCTTGGTCGACGGTAAAGGCAATATATCCCTTCCCTAACAACAACATTAAAGGCGCGCCTGATTTGATAATGTCAGGCTGCATTTTGGCTACGCGCTCTTCATTAAAACTGGCGCAGCCGCGAATGCTCCATTTTCCAGAGGAATGTGATGTCATATCAGCAACCAACATACTGATCGGTCCATCACCACTTGTTTGTAGTGTAAAGATACCATCATATTTTAACATCGATGATAATAACGCACATAATGTAATTGTTTCTGCCAATAATTGACTAACCACTTCGGGGTAGTCATGCGCGTCTAAAATATCATCAAGCACACTGTCAAAACGTACAATGCGTCCACGCAGGCTAGATACCTCTAATTGAAAAGGTCTGATGACGTTTCCCGATATTTCTTTGGGGGACATTAATGGGACAACTTTACTCATTATTTTATTCTACCATATTTTTTATATTTGATGTGAAAAGACGACTTTTACAGATGCTTATAAAGCTTTACGACTTAATTTTGTAACCAGTCTTAATCATCAACCATGTCGCAATACCCAACACCAGATTAATGGCAACTAAAAACACTAAGCCAATGGTGACATTACCATCTGAATGACCAATAAAGCCGTATCGAAACCCATCTATCATATAAAAGAATGGGTTATAATGGGCCAAATCTGCCCAAAAATCTGGCAATTGATTAATGGAATAAAACGTCCCTGACAAAAAGGTTAAGGGCGTTACGATAAAATTTGTAACCGCGGCAATATGGTCAAACTTTTGCGACCAAATGCCCGCGGCTAACCCAATGCTTGATAACATCATCGTGCCCAAAACCGCAAACGCAACAATATGAAAGAATGAATGAAGGGGCAACCCGACTGTTACCGCAACAACAACGCCCACAACAGCGCCGACCATGACGCCGCGTGCGACACCCCCAATAATATACCCCCAAAATAATTCACCTGACGATAATGGCGGCATCAAAATATCAACAATATTGCCTTGCACTTTTGCAATAACCATCGATGAAGAGGTATTCGCAAATGAATTTTGCACCATTGTCATCATGATTAAACCAGGCGCCAAAAATGTCATATAGGGTATATCCGCAATCGTGCGGGTGATACCGCCAAAGGCCAACGCAAACACCGCATAAAAAAGCAACGTCGTCACAACAGGCGCAACAACAGTTTGCGTGTAAACATTAATAAAACGCCCCACTTCCTTACCAATTAGGGTTTGCAAGCCAACAATATTTATCCCATTGATCTGGCGTGGTTCTAAGTTATTCTGTTTGGTCTCGCTCATGAAAATGATACCTTGTTAATATAATGAATGACAAACAATACGATAAAGCAGACGCCTTCAAAAGAAAATCAAAAAAAGCCGATTTTAAAGGGAAAGATCGTGAAAAAAAACGCGAAATTAAACCGCCCAAGAAAATAACTGAAAAATACCTCTATAATTCGGGTCTTGCCTATCTTCAACGCTTTACCGCCAGTTCTATGCATTTTAAAACCGTTATGAAACGTAAAATTGACCGATCCTGTCGTCATCATGTTGATCAAGATCGTGAAGAATGCCTAGAGTTGCTTGATAAAACAGCGGATAAATTTCAGGAATTAGGCTTGCTAGATGATGAAGCATACCTCAAAGGGATGATTACATCTTTCCGCCGCCGCGGCCTATCATCACGACAAATTGACGCAAAGCTTCGCCAAAAAGGCTATGATGGTGACCGTATAAAATCTGCGGTACGTCTTCATGACTTAGATGAATATGATACGGAATATAAAGGTGATTTTTTTGCGGCATTAACATTCGCCCGTAAAAAGAAAATTGGCCCCTATGATACAAATGGTAAATATGAATTTGACAAAGCATTGGGCGTCATGGGTCGTGCAGGCTACAGCTTTGAGACTGCGCAACGTATCATCAAAATGCCCCAAGACGAATTGGAAGAACATTTAGACACAATGCCTTTATAGATTATTACACTTCTTCTGAAGTAGTCGTATTTTCTTTTTTAATATTTTTCTGGGTCACACGTTTTGCCGGGAAAATAAGTGTTGCAGTGGTCCCTATTCCCTTTTGTGAAACCAAATCTAATTCTCCGCCATGTAATTCAATTAAAGATTTCACAAGCGTTAGTCCCAAACCTGTTCCTGAAGTATTTCGGTTATGCTCTACCTCAACCTGCCCGAAAGGCGACAGCGCTTTTTCTAATTCTAAGTCTGTCATACCAATACCTGTATCCGTAATAGAAAGGTTTAATTGTCCTCTATCTGTGACGTTTGCATCAATCATAATTAAACTATTTGGTGGACTAAATTTTACCGAATTACCGACCAAGTTCAAAATCATTTGCTTAATCGCTTGGCTTTCACCAATCAAACCAAGGCCTTCATCAGTAACTTTGTTTTCAATGCGGATTTTTGCCGATTTAATCTTGTTATCCATCAATGAAATGCACGACAAGACAGACTCGCGCACATTGACCGCCCCTTCTTGTAAGGTTCTTTCGCCTGCCTCAATACGTGACACATCCAGAATTTCATTAATTACTTTAAGAAGATTATTCCCGCTGTCATAAATGCTGCCTGCGTATTCTTTATATTCTTCTTGTTCAATTTTTCCAAACGCTTCGGAACGAATAATATCAGAAAATCCAATCACTGCATTTAACGGGGTGCGTAATTCGTGGCTCATATTGGCCAAAAATTCAGACTTTGCACGGTTGGCTAAATCCGATTCTGTCTTGGCTTCTTTTAAGGCCATTTGCGCCTTACGACGTTGGTCAATATCTTCAATACTTCCTTCAAAATAAAGAAGATTTTGTTCTTCATCAAAAACGGGGCGAACATTATCACTAATCCATACGACTGTTCCATCGGCACGTTTTACCTGCGTCTCATAGCTTTTTGCAATATTTAATAACTCAATCTCTGTTAAGAATTTATCTCTCTCCGCAGAATCTTTATAAATGTCTTCTGTTGCGTTCCTTACATCACGCAATATTAGGTCAGATGAATCATATTTTAAAATACGTGCATAAGCAGGGTTAACACTTAAAAACTGCCCTGCTGGCGTTACCTGATAAATACCGCTCGCAGCGTTTTCAACGATGTTACGATATTTTTTTTCCGCTTCACTTAATGCGCGTTCGGCGCGGCGGCGCTCTTCCACATCAGTAATCGTGCCCACTAAATGCATTTCTTTTTGGTCTGATTGGCGCACTAAAGATAATGAAAACTCAACCGCGCGGAATTTTCCATCGGCGCTACGAATACGTGTAAAAGAACGGTAAGAATTAGACGCACCAGAAATTAATGCTTTAATGCTTTTTTTCAACTCCGCTTGATCTTGCACATAAATCATATCAAAAATACTGCGCCCTATGGAGCGATCTAAATCAAAACCCGTAACGGTTTTCCACGCTTCATTTAAAAATTGTATTTTTCCATCATCAGAAAGTTCAACAATGATATCACTTACTGCGTTAATAATAGTGCTATGCTCTAACGCAGATTTTTGAATCATATCATTTAGACGCTCACGCTCAGTCACTTGTTGATTTAGCTCAAAGTTTTTATGCGCTAGCTCCTTGTTCATTTTTGATAGTTTTTTAGATTGTAGCTGATTGTTTCTTACATATAACGTCCCGATCAATGTCAATGTCACACCAAATAACAACATTAGTAATGGAATTTTTTGCAAAAACGCTTCACGTGTGCCTATTTTTAATCCAACCTCAATCGAAATATCTTGACCAGCAATGCGCTGCGTTTTTATATCCGAATATTGCGCAAAATTATCAGCCCCTTTACTATCTTTATTTTGATGTATAAATAAGACTTCTGAACCTTTTGCATTTAAAATCTTTACCTGCTCCACCGTATTATTTTCAGAGTCTGTTTCCACGGTATAAAATGCATCAAAACTAAAAACAGCAATCGTATAAGCGTCAAGACCATAAGCGTTTATATGCTTTTTGACTAAACCATAAGCCCCATTCACTCCATCACTATCTTCTTGTAAGGGTAAAAAGATATATTGATTTTCTTTAATGTTTTGAAAATCTATAAAATTTTTCTCGATAAACTCCCGTTCTTTTAACACAGAAATTTGACTGGTATTTTTCACCAATAAAGGAAACACCGATCCATTCGCTAGGTAGTATAGAGAATCAAAGTAGCCAGATGTTTTAATTTCCGTTTCAACGTAATCATATACCCCTTGGCTATCTATAGATTCTGTTTGTGATAATATAGTTGATAATGCATTGATTGATTTTTCTGCTTGGCTAAAATTAGTGAATATTTCTTCTTGAACTTTATTTGTTGTCTCCAACAATTCCTCACGCACAATTTCACTGATAAAAACATTTAATGTGGCAAATGCCGTCACGGTCAAAATTACACCGTTCAAGAACACCATTAACTGCGCCATATTGCTCGATAGCCACCCTGTGTTTTCACGCATAGGTTTTGGCGGTGTCAGCCCAGGCTGATAATTATCGTTGCCTATATTGTTCATATTATATTAATTTACCATAGATTCTTTGGTTATCGTCTCTTACATCATCGCGTAAATGAGTTAATAGATTACTAAAAAAACTAATTATTTCAGCTATTTATTTTGTTATGGAAAGATAAGCTTTATGAATATTATTTCTTATGAAGATTTTACCAATGTTGATATCCGTATTGGGCAAATAATAGAGGCTCACCCGTTTCCAGAGGCACGGAACCCCGCTTATAAACTTATTATCGATTTTGGAGGGGATATAGGGATCAAAAAAACATCCGCTCAGATAACTCAAAATTATAGCCTAGAAGACCTAAAAGATAAGCTTATCTGCGCCGTTGTAAACTTTCCGCCAAAGCAAATTGGGCCATTTATGTCCGAAGTTCTAGTGCTTGGCTTTAATGATGAAAACGGCCATGTTGTGCTTACGACCCCTGATAAAAATGTACCTTTGGGTGGTAAATTACACTAATCCCTACACAGGCATCGTGATAATAACGTCTAAACCACCTAATTGTTGACTGCGCGCCAATGAAATAGTGCCGCCATGCGCCAATATAATATCTTGCGCAATGGGCAACCCTAACCCCACGCCACCTGTTTTCGTATTGCGTGATTTTTCCTCACGATAAAACGGTTTAAACACATCATCATAAAAATGCGGGTCGATGCCGATACCGTTATCTTCAATATGAATAACAACATTTTCTTCGTCACCTTTAACACTGACATGTATTTTGTCAGCGAATTTTTGTGCATTCGATAGAATATTGTTTAAGCATCGCTCAAACGCAACAGGACGAAGAAATAATTCAGTGTTACTTAGATTAAATTCAACAGAAGTTTCTACACCCATTTTTTCATAGCCTGACAAAGCGTGCAAAATCATCGCTTCTAAATCAATGCGCTCTGCTTTTTCATCTCCCTCGCCTTTTGTGAATTCTAGATAGGCATTAATCATGCGCTCCATTTCACCAATGTCTGATTTTAATGCCTCGCGCTCTTCATCATCTTCAATCATTTCGGCCTGTAATTTCATACGCGTTAACGGTGTTCGCAAATCATGTGAAACCCCCGCTAACATTAAGGTTCTTTGCTGTATTTGTTTTTCCATCCTATCGCGCATACCAATAAACGCCCGTGCCGCCTGGCGTACTTCACGTGCGCCTTCTGGTTTAAAAAATGGCACATCGCGTCCCATACCGAAACGTTCCGCTGCAATGGCTAATTTTTTAATAGGGCGAATTTGATTACGCATAAATAAGATGGCAACAACCATCAATATTGATGAAATTCCTATCATCCATATTAAAAAAACATATCCAGATGATGAAAATAAACGCCTTTCTGGCGACGTAATGATTAATAATCCATCTTTTAACTGGATATGTACCTGTATCCATTTTTCTTCAACATCAACAATGATTTTAAATGGTTTATCTAATCTTGTTTTTAATTCTTCACGCAATAAAGATCGGATGAGATCTCCGCGCCAAAAATATTCTTTTTCAACTCGCTTAAGGACTCCATCTGGCACAAATTTTATATTTAATTGCATATGCGTTAAACTATTAACGCTTAAGGAATTCAAGCTATCTTCATCAACACCATTTTCTAGATAGGCGGTTATGAACGCAATTTCTCCTGCAACGCCCATTGCAAGGCGGCCCGCCATGCGTTCCCAATGACGATCAAAAAATACATAAGTACTAATTGATAATGTTAGGATGATTGGCAGGGTTAAAATTAATAAAGATCGATAAAATAAAGACCGCGGTAAAAATTGTTTGGCTGTTAATTTCATGACGTCACCCTATTTTTTCTGCACGCAAGATATATCCTTTACCGCGTACTGTTTGTAAATGGCGGGGGTTGTCCGTGTTTTCTTCTATCTTACGGCGCAGGCGTGTGATTTGCACATCTATTGTTCGCTTGGTTGGGTCAAATCCACATTTGTCAGATACGCTATCACGGTCGACGACCTCGCCTGCACGCTCCCCCAAAGCGCAAAGCAATGTGACCTCACCATCGGTTAACTTAACGGTTTTATCCGCTGCTTTTAATTCGTTCAAATGCGGATCAAAGAACCACGGCCCAATTTGCAATTTAATTGACCCCGCGGTCTGCTTTGGACGACGTCTTAAAATGGCATCAATACGCAAGGTTAATTCCCGTGGGTCAAACGGCTTGGTTAAATAATCATCTGCCCCACTGATTAAACCATTAATTCGATCATCCGTCTCCGCCATAGCCGTTAAAAGCAAAATTGGAACATCTGATGTTTCGCGTAATTCTGCTGTCATTTCTAATCCTGTTTTTCCTGGCATCATGACATCCAAAACAATTAAATCATATTCAAACAAGTCTAATATACCAAAGGCCTTCTGCGCGTTTTCGGCCGTGGACACAATATAATCATTCTTTTTAAGATACTTCGCGATTAGGCTGCGGATACGATCATCATCATCCACCACCAAAATATGTGGTGCAGATTGCGGATTTTCAGGACAAAAGCTTTTGTCTTTCTGGTTATTATTTTCGGTCTTATTCTTGTTCATGCTTGCAATTATTCTTAATTTCTAAAAGAATAGTGTCCTATTATTTGTTTTTAGTAAACTTATTCAATTGTAAGAGGCATATCATGGATAAAGATTTTAGCAACCGCGACGGTTTAATTTGGTTTGATGGCGACATCATCCCATGGCGCGATGCCAAAGTCCACGTTTTGACACATGGTCTGCACTACGCCAGCTCTGTGTTTGAGGGGGAGCGTTGCTATGACGGCAATATCTTTTTAGAAACAGAACATTCCCAGCGCTTCATCCGCTCTGCTGAGCTTATTGATATGAAGATGCCCTATAGTGTTGAGGAATTAAACGCGGCCAAGCGCGCCATATTAGATGCCAACAATTTAACAAACGCCTATATCCGCCCCGTCGCATGGCGTGGCTCTGAAGAATTGGGAATTTCCGCACAAAGAACCAAAACCCATGTCGCCATCGCCGCATGGGAATGGCCTAGCTATTTCGGGGCAGAGGCCCGCGAAAAAGGCATCTCCCTCATGACATCAAAATGGCGCGCCCCTATGCCAGATACGGCCACCACCGCCAGTAAGGCCGCAGGGCTTTATGCGACTCATACCATGTCTAAACATGCCGCAGAAAACAAAGGCTACACCGATGCGCTTATGCTTGATTACCGTGGACAAGTGGCCGAATGTACGGGCGCAAATATTTTTATGATTAAAGATGGCGTGATCAAGACCCCAGACCCCGATTGTTTCCTCAACGGGCTTACGCGCCAAACACTCATCAAACTCGCCGCTCAGCATGACATCCCGCTCGAAGTTTGTAAAATAATGCCCGATGAATTATATTCAGCAGATGAGGTATTTGTTACGGGAACGGCGGCCGAGGTCACCGCGATTGGTAAAATTGACGATACAGAATTTACCGTTGGCCCGATAACCCGCCAGCTGCGCGAGGCTTATGAGAATCTAGTCCGTGGCAAATAGGCTGATTTTAAAAAATAAGCAAAAATATTTTTTAGGGTCTAACTCATTGATATAAAACAATATTTCAATATCCTCTCCAAAATCTTTGTAAAATCTTAATCTTTTTCCGTATAATAGGGGCATAGAGATAAAAAAAGGGATTTGATCAGAGAAATAAATGGCAAAGAGACCTGAATTATATGCAAAAGGTGTAGAAAGTGCTGCAAGGTGGCTCTTCGGTAAAAAGCCTGCCTATTCAGGACCTGGTTTTTTCAGCGGCGCCGCTAACACTGCTGGTGGTCTTGCTGTCAAAGGTGGAGCATTATACGGCTTAGGAGTTGCAGGTATAAATTGGGTTAAAAAAAATCTAGGCAAATTTGCTTTGGGCGTTTCTGTCTTGGCTATTGCCGCTATGGCTCTCAAAGGAACAGCACGAATTGTTAAAAAAGCAGCGGGTCTAGCCGTCTTAGCGTTCGCCGCTGCTGGTGTGGGTTATGTTGGCTACAGACATTTTTTCAACCAAAGCTCAGCACCTTGGATGACACCATCAACTAGTCCAGAAGATAATGCATTAAAATTGGCAGGCAGAGGCATTAAAAGTATAATGTCGAGAGCCCCCTCTCTATCAGATATAGGATCAGGCATTTTAGCCAAAGGATCATCATTATTAGATAGCTTTAAAAGTGTTGCGGATAATCCAATAAACAGGATCGGCACGCCATTTTTGGCCGCCACGGCAGGTAGTGGTATTGCCCCTCAAATTTTACAAAGATCACCTTTTTCAGGTATTGATATACCTGCAGTTCCCAAATCACCAAATATCCCCGCAGAAGATGCGGCAGCAAGACGTGTAGCTAGCTTAGAAAATACGCCAAAATTATTAGATACACCAAATTCTTTAGGCTCAATTGTACCTGACGAGTTACCTGGTAATTTACCAGCTGTTAATGGACGCACACCAATTTCTGTAGGCGCAGAACCTTACTTAAACAATGCACCAACGGATGATATTAGCCCCAAAATTTCAAGCGCAGCAGATAGTGCACCACGAACATCAGAGACACCTCAAAGAATATCTGCAGATGGCTCGACAACCAGTCCAATAGATGCTGCGTCAATGGCTCACGACCCCGATCGGGCATCCCATATAGACGAAGTTAACGCAAGGCAAGCCCCTGCTCTAACCGAAGAAGCAACAGAATCAAGAATATTAACTGCAGCCGAGGCTGGCGATGAAACAGCGCAAGCATTAAAAGCACAAGACTTAGCTGCCGAGGTTGCAGAGGGCGGCTCAGCAGCGCTTGGTAAAGAAGTAAGAAACGTTACAAAATTAGCTAAACTAAGATCTGCGCTCAATGTTCCTGGGCCCGCGAGTGTAGCTTTTGGAAGTGCTATGTTTGCCTTAAATACATATGCTTTTTCTTTACAACGTAAATATATACAAGCATTAGCAAACGAAGGTAAGCTCTCTGACGACCCTACACAAAGTGAAATCATTAAAAACGAATACCTTAAAATTAGTGATACAAACCAAAATGTATTAAATGGCGATATAATCGTAAGTAGTGTCGACCCAACTGGATTAACCATTGTCGCGTCAATGGGGGCAGAAGGATACACCTATAATAACTTCAATAATTGGAGAACAAACTACGCTAGTCATTTAGACCAAGACACAATAAATGGTCTATCTATGAGCCTGTTTACGCCTAAAACAATTGATAGTCAATTGACAGAGCAAATTCAACATAATATTCCTGACATTAATCAAAAATATGACCCTATTCTTGAACCTACTGTAATTGCAAAACAAGAAATGTTGGCAATAGCCAATAATATGCCAACTCCGTCATTATCGACGTTAATGACCGCTAGCGTATCACCAATAGCTGCGCCTCATATGAAAACAGCAGATCATGTTGAATGGGAAACACAATTAGGTGTTGCGCGAGAAAACTTTTTACAAGAAATTTCAAAATTAACTGAAACAACTGCAGGAACAAATGCATATTTAAATCTTATGGATCCATCTGCACGCATAGATGTTATCAACGATCTTGCCGCAAGTGATAAGAGTAGTAACTTTGAACAAAACCACCCACTTGTTGCAGCGCATCTTGAAGCCAAAAATCAAAGCAATTGGTTAAGCCGTATGGTAAAAACTCCTGATGCAACAGAAGCTTTATCAAACAATGCACCTGCAATGAACAACTACATCATGAATAGATTAGGTTTGGGCGATAAAACTTCACCCCCTACTCCTGCGCCTTCTCGTCCTGTAAGAGATATGATTGCTAGCGCTAATGCGCCTACCCCTGTTTACTAAACATTAAACCTAAATAAAATGACGTCACCATCGGCAACGATGTATTCTTTGCCTTCTTGGCGCATTTTGCCCGCGTCTTTGGCAGGTTGTTCCCCGCCCAAACCGACAAAATCATCAAACGCAATCACTTCGGCTTTGATAAAACCTTTTTCGAAATCGGTATGAATGGCACCTGCGGCTTCGGGGGCTTTTGCGCCTTTACGGGTTGTCCATGCGCGCGCCTCTTTCGGGCCAGCGGTGAAGTAAGTTTGAAGACCAAGTAAATTATAACCGGCGGCAATGATACGGTCTAATCCCGCCTCCTCCAATCCAATGGCTTCTAAAAATTCTTTCTTTTCATCTGCACTTTCTAGTTGTGAAATTTCAGATTCAATTTCCGCGCAAATTACAACGCTCTGCGCCCCTTGTTTTTCGGCCATCTGTGCGACTGATTTTGAAAAATCATTGCCTGTCGCCGCGTCATCTTCATTAACATTACAAACATATAAGATTGGTTTTGATGTGAGCATACCAAGTTGTTTGTATATTTTTTCTTCATCTGCATTTTCTGGCTGCACGGTACGAACGGGGTTTCCTGTATCAAGGGAAACCTTCATACGCTCCATTAATTCAAGCATGACTTTGGCGTCTTTATCGCCGCCTTTGGCTTTCTTCTCCGTATTCTTGATTTGCTTTTCTAGGCTTTCAAGGTCCGCCAACATTAATTCTGTTTCAATGGTTTCTGCATCACGAATGGGGTCAACAGATCCATCAACATGGGTGATGTCATCATCTTCAAAACAACGCAGAACGTGAATAATTGCATCTGTTTGACGAATATTACCAAGGAACTGGTTCCCAAGTCCTTCGCCCTTACTCGCGCCTTTGACAAGGCCGGCAATATCCACAAATTCCAATTGTGTTGGCACAATCTTGGCAGAGGACGCGATGCGCGCAATATCATAAAGCCGCGCATCAGGCACGCCAACCTTACCCACATTGGGTTCTATCGTACAAAACGGAAAATTCGCCGCCTGCGCCGCCGCCGTTGCTGTTAATGCATTAAATAACGTCGATTTCCCCACATTCGGCAAACCCACAATTCCACAATTAAAACCCATGACTTATAATTACCTCCATCGTGCAGGCACGACTCGGTCCCCTCTAAATTTATGAGATTTGTTTATAGCGTTTTATACACTAAAAGAAAAAGGAAATTTTTATCCTACCAAGTTAGATCCGCTATTTTTGCGTAACGTTCATGGGCATCAGGGTTTAATTTTTTAAAGGCTTCCCAACCACGAGTAGGAATTCTCCCCTCTACAGTTCTTAAAAATTCTGGAGCATCTTTAACTTCAACACCGAATTGTTCGCTTAAGGCTTTTTGCAGACCCGCAATGATAACCGCCTTCTCTTCTTCGGTCGGAGCCGTATCATCATTCATAATTGCGATATCTGGATGTGTTCCTAATATTGAATCCGATGAAATTTCAGCATGTAACATATATTTCTTACCAAAGCCAGAAGCTCTTAAAAAGTCATTCATTGCATCAACTATATCTTCTGTAGCAAATTTTCCACCATTAATATGGTCATTAACTTCAAACATATTCAACTCCCAATTATTAAGATGAACTAAAATTACCCACAAAATGACCTTATGTCAATACATCCTAAAAATTATTTACTTTACTACCATACCCCTCACGGTCACCATCAACCATTAAATCAACATAGCGCGCTAAATCATCGACCCAATCGCCGAGCCACGCTTGCTCATCCTTACTAAAATCATTCAGCACATATCCGCTTACGCGGTTTTTATCACCGGGGTGACCAATGCCACACCGCACCCGCCAATAATCTTTATTTCCCAAATGCGCATCGATGGACTTTAAACCATTATGCCCGCCTGCCCCGCCGCCTTGTTTAATTTTGACGCGGCGCGGGTCAATATCCAATTCATCGTGAAAGACGATGACCTTATCGACATCCATCTTATAAAATTTAACCGCCTTGCCAACGCTCTGCCCGCTTTCATTCATAAAAGTTTGTGGCTTAAGCAACGTAACTTTTTGTGTACCAATGCGCCCTTCGCTCATCTCTCCTTGAAATTTTGATTTAAAGGCGGGAAAATTATTTTGCCGCGCAATTTCATCAATCACCATAAAACCGATATTATGACGATTGCCTTCATATTTTTTTCCAGGGTTGCCCAACCCAACCAATAGCATCATGTCGTTATCAATTTTCTTTTTAAAAAAGTTAAACATAAAGTTTTATAAAGCAAAATTTTATAATTTGCCAGCGTCCTCGCGCCTGCGCATTGACGGCATTTAAAAAGTAAAAAAGGCGCCTTTAAAAGCGCCTCTTTCATAAATTCTAATGAAGTAAAGCTTATTAAGACTTCTCTTCTGATTGAGCGTCTGCGCCTTCGGCTGCCTTCTCTGCATTTTCACCTTCGGCTGCTTCTGCTAATGCTTCTGCTGCTTCATCTGATTCTGCTTCTGCTGCTTCTTCTTCCTCAACAGTACGTGGCGCGGCAATCGTCGCCAATGTAAAGTCACGATCATCAATCGCTGGCTTCGCGCCATCTGGCATGATTGCATCACTAATTTTGATTGAATCGCCAATTTCAAAATCTTTGACATCAACAACAATCTCATCAGGAATGTTTTTCGCTTTACAGTTCACTTCAACTTCATAACGGTTGATGTTCAAGATACCTTTTTCTTCAGTATATTTTGCGTCTTCCTGATTGATGTATGACACACCAACAGCAACCGTAATTTTTGTTTTATCTGTCACACGTAAGAAATCAATGTGTAAAACATTATCTCTAACTGGGTGTAATTGAACATCACGGGCAAGAACAAGTGATGCTTCACCATCAACGTCCAGCTCACATAATGTTGTAAACAGGTGACCTTTGTTAAATTCAAGGTTGGCTTCTTTTGCCGGCATTTGAATTGTTACAGGTTCTTTTTTATCGCCGTAGATCACGGCAGGTATTTGGTCCTCACGGCGAAGTGCTCGTGCGACCCCCTTACCGGCGCGCTCACGTTTCGACGCTGACATTTTAATATTTTTAGCCATCGTTTTTTCCTTTAGTTTAAAGTTATGATCGGCCTCCAGGGGTGTCCGATCGATTAATGCTGGTAAATAGCAGGTTTTAAAGCAGAATTACAAGTGTTTATTACAATTTGACCTAAAAAATATTTGACAATAGCACACATATTAAATACATTACGTAAAATAATAAGGATGCCCCATGTCAATAAAAACAACCCTAGCTTTTATAGCGGCTACGACGATGTCCCCTGCATACTCATATGCGCAAACGGTTCCTAATATGAATTCTGCTAATGAGGAAGAAATCATTGAAGATCCTTACGCATATAACACTGCTTTTGTGAATACGCATCTTTCGTTTAGCGCGCTTTTAGACGATATATTAGAATTTGAAAAAGAATTTGATCCAACAGGGTATGTGAATGCTCCGTTTAATGCAGATATTGCCAGACCCTATTTATTACCAATGAAAGACGCTGTTGGCAGTACTGGTAACCCCAATTGGAAGCAATTCAGAATTGAAAACCCCTATACGGTTTGTTCAACCATTGGCTTTCAACAACATATGCAAAAATATGCGAGTGAGCTAAAATTATATTTGGAAATGGTATCTGATACACCAGTGGAATTTACATCCCGCTTAGATATTGTTCTAAAACAAATAGAAGAGTTTGGTAGTCTTAATCAAAAAGAATTAGATAGGCTGACTAAAGCCCCAACAACCCCTCTTCTACCTTGTGCGGCAGTTTCATAATTATGATTTAACAAGCGTTAAATGAGAACCGCGCACTTCAGGCGCAGCATCTTCTTTCAATATCTGCCTTGCGCTCACCAAATCGTGAAATATCACCAGCTGCATAACTGCGGGGCTCCATCTGTCGATCAAATATTCCCCCATTCTTGAATCAGCAAACTTATCATATAAGGATCTAGCAGAACCCAGCTTATCTGAGATTTCTACCGTAAGAGGCTCATCACTTTTTAAAAAATCTTGAAGTTTAATTCCAATGTCTATAACAGCAGCTTTTTGCAAACTCGTGATTATCAGTCGCTGAGGCTCATGATCTGACGAAGGAGCTGCTGCCGCTTTAGCAAGCTGATTTGGTAAACCTATTTGTAAGACATCTCTGGTTAAGCTTAGCCCCCATGTTTGTTCTAAAATATGAGCAGTTCCTTCTGTTTTCATTCGGTGATAAAACTCTTTTGCTTCAACTACATCATCTTCGCCAATAGCAATAATTTCTGGTGAACATAAGGTGTCTCCAAATATTTCAACCGCTTCAAAATACGGCGATATTTGTTTTTTAAATTCTTCTGCCTTGGCCCGAATATTACCTTCAGTATCCTCAGGCAAATCGAAATATGATTTACGGATATGTTGTGTCATAGAAAGGAAACTACACAAATTCATTGATTATGTCAATAAATTAAGCTGTAATATTAAACTCTCAGGTCAATTAAAGAGAATTTAGCAATCTACTTAAAAAGCGCAGAAACTGAACGTTCTTCATAAATACGCTTAATGGCTTCCCCAATTAAGGGGGCAACGCTCAATTGCGTTATATTATGGGCCACACGAACCGCTTCTGTGGCGCAAATAGAATCTGTAATCACCAAACTCTCCATAGGACTGGCGGAAACCCTTGCGACTGCACCGCCAGATAACACACCATGCACAACATAACCATGAACCGATTTTGCACCTTGTTCTTTTAACGCGGCCGCTGCATTACACAATGTCCCTGCACTATCGACGATATCGTCAATAAGGATACAATCTTTGCCTTCAACATGACCAATCACATTCATGACTTCGGACACGCCCGCTTTTTCGCGTCGTTTATCGATAATCGCCAAATCTGCATTCATACGCTTTGCAATCGAACGGGCGCGTACAACACCGCCCACATCGGGGGATACCATCACAAGGTTATCGCCAGAAAATTTGGACTTCATATCCTCAACCATTGTCGGGGACGCAATCAAATTATCTGTTGGGATATCAAAGAAGCCCTGAATTTGACCCGCATGTAGATCAAGCGTTAGAACGCGATCCGCCCCTGCAGAGGTAATAATATTGGCCACCAATTTCGCCGTGATGGGTGTTCTCCCCCCTGTCTTACGGTCTTGGCGCGCATAACCGTAATAAGGTAAAACCGCAGTTATACGTCTCGCTGACCCACGCTTTAACGCATCAATACAGATTAATAGCTCCATCAAATTATCGTTGGCCGGGTATGATGTGCTTTGAATGACAAACACATCCTCTCCACGCACGTTCTCCATAATTTCAACAAACACTTCCATGTCTGAGAAACGGCGCATGCTGGCTTTTGTAAGGGGCACGTTAAGGTAAGCAGAAATCGCTTCTGCTAATGGTCGGTTGGAGTTACCGGCGATAATTTTCATGGTGGGGTTTCCGTAAAATTATTATTTTGTGTATGCTTGGACTTTAGGAAAAGCGATTTAATAAATCAATACGTGATTCAAACTTTTTACGCTTTATTCTAAAATAAATTTATTTCCTAATCATAATCGCCGATATCTGGCGGCCATAATCTGGCTCATTACGATGTGTCTTTCTGCGGTAACTAAAAAAATTATCCTCATCCGCAAATGTATCATGACCCGTAATTGTAATATCCCTCACCCCCGCAATGGCCAAACGGCTGGCGATATATCCGGGCAGGTCAAACATTAAATGTCCATCTTTTTGTGCATCTTTAAAGAAATGTTCATTGGCATCATCTTGCGCCATGAACGGCTCGATAAACTCTTCATTCACCTCATATGATTTGGGCCCAATACATGGCCCAATGGCGGCCTGAATGCCCGATAGTTCCGCGCCACATTCAACCATACGGCGAAGCGTACTCTCAAGTACACCGCCAATGGCCCCGCGCCACCCCGCATGGGCGGCCCCAATAACGGGTACGCCTGTACGAGTCCTCCCATAAAACAACACAGGCCCGCAATCTGCCGTTAGTACGCCTAAAATTAAACCAGGTGTATCTGTCACCATTGCATCGGCTTTGGGGCGCTCCTCCCCCTCTAACATACAGCCTTTAAGAATAAGGCAATCAGGACTATGAATTTGATTAACACCCGATAGATTTTTCAAATCTTGACCAAAATAATCTGCCACAATAACGCGATTTTGCATTACTTTGTCTGGTGCATCATTTGACCCCAATCCGCAATTAAGGCTCGCGTAAATACCATCACTTACCCCACCATTGCGCCCAAAGAATGCGTGGTTAATTTTATTATCACTATCCTCTAAATTTTGCGCTTTAAAAACTCTCATGCGAACCCCTCTAACTTTAAATTTCCCAATGATGAAAATGCGATCACTTTAAACAGCTCTCCCATTTCTTTGTCTTTAGTCTTAGTTCCGATCAATCGGTTAAGGCTTGCCTCTATATCTTGCACCTGTTGACCCGAAGCATTTTTTGTTAATTGCGCCGCACGATGTGCAATACCAAGACGGGTAAGAAAGTATTTTTGGGATACAGGCCCATATAACGTCAAATTATTCTCTAATATCAACGTCCCCAAATGGGCGAAGTTGATATGGGCGGTTAAATCGCACTCTCCTGGGTTCTCTAACACGGAACAAAACTGGTGGTTCATGACCGCCTGTAGGGTTGTGCCATAGGTCGGAACATTATAGCCGTAATCAATAAATATCCCTATACCGCCTTGATTTATAATCATTTTTGATAAACAAAGGATGAAATCTTGAAGTTCATGTAATACTTCAACTTGATCCCCCTTTTGTGGTGGGAACATCATGCGTGGAATAATGGCTATTTTGTCCAAATCAGCTTGCTTTTTGCTATAACGATACGACCCGTTTTTATCGATATCCACAGTGTTTTCCACCCACTTATCCCCATCATAGGTATATTGGGCCACGGGCAACGCATCCAAAAACTCGTTCCCTATCACAATAATAGGTGCATCAGAGGGGAGCGTTTTCAAATCACTGTGCCATGTAACATTGCCATAGGATGCCAGTGTATCTTGCTGTTTAGATTTTAAAATCGGGCTCATCTCCACCAAATGAATGCCAACCGCGTGATGAAAATTCTCAACCTTATTTGTGGCGCGTAAGATGTCATGCATCAACGTGCCGCGTCCTGGTCCGACTTCTATTAAATAAAACGGATCAGGGGCCCCCATTTGCATCCAACTATCGACAATCCATGCCCCTATAACCTCCCCAAACATCTGTGAAATCTCAGGCGCAGTAGTAAAATCGCCTGACGCGCCAAACGGGTCACGCGTGTTATAATACCCATATTCAGGATGCCCCAAACAAAGGCGCATATATTCTTCTATGGCTATGCCGCCCTTTGTCTCTTTAATACGTTTGTCTATGATCTGCTTTAAAGCATCACTCATTAGGGTTTAAACCCCTTGCGCAGCGCGCTTTTTTAAAATGGCATAGCCAATAACGCCCACCCCTAACATAACCATTGGCACGCTTAGGATTTGACCCATTGAAACACTACCCCAGATAAAGCCTAAATGCGCGTCAGGCTCACGAAAGTTCTCAATGAACATGCGGAATAATCCATAGCCCGCCAAAAATGCCCCCGTTACAACGCCAGGCATATTGCGCGTTACACGCCACTTATAAAGGCCAAAGAGAATAAAGAACAAAACAAAACCTTCCAACGCCGACTCATAAAGCTGGCTCGGGTGACGCGGTGCATCGCCCGCATACGGGAAAACAACGCCCCATGCCTTATCGGTTGTGCGTCCCCATAACTCCCCATTGACAAAATTGGCAATACGGCCAAAAAACACGCCAATGGGCACGGCCGCACAAACAATATCCGTCAGGCGTAACAACGCAATCTTCTTAAAAAACGCATAAAGGAAAAGAGCCAAAATAACACCAAGCGCGCCACCATGAAACGCCATGCCCCCTTCCCATATCTTAAACGCGCTGAGCGGGTTTTGCGCATATAAAGGCAATTGATAAAACAAGACATAGCCAATACGCCCCCCTAAAATGACCCCCAAAACCGCATAGGGTAAGAAATCATCAATATGTTCCCTCGTGGGGAAGCGTTTTGACTTTTCCGTATCACTTCCCATCCCCACCAGATAAAGCGCATATTTCCATCCACCTAGGAAACCTACCAAATACGCAAGCGCATACCAACGCACCACCAAAGGGCCAACCGAAAACGCAATAGGATCAATATTTGGAAAATCAATAGCCATTATAAATACCGATCTTCCTTACTCATATAATTCTGAACATAATCGGCCACGCCCTCTTCCAATGAGGTAAAGTCCGCGTTAAACCCTGCTTGGCGAAGTTTATCCATGCTTGCTTGGGTGAAATATTGATATTTATCACGCAGCTGCTCTGGCATATCGATATAATTAATCTTCGGCTCTTTACCGGCGGCCTTAAATGTTGCCTCGGCCAAATCTTTAAAGCTGCGCGCTTCCCCTGTGCCCACATTAAATAACCCACAAACTTTTGGCTGTTTAAGCAAGAACATCATCACCGCAACACAGTCTTTAACATAGACAAAATCACGCAACTGCCCCCCATCGTCATAATCAGGGTGGTGCGATTTAAACAGCTTGGCCGTTGCCCCCGCCATCACTTGCGGATATAGCTTACAAATCACGCTCATCTGGTCTTCCTTATGATATTCATTCGGGCCATAAACATTAAAAAACTTTAATCCTGCCCATTGTGGGGGGATCGGTTCATTTTTGGTCTCTAACACCCGTGCAACGCGGCGGTCAAAAACATGCTTGGACCACCCATAGGCGTTAAGGGGTTGATATTGCTCCAATTCTTGTGGGGATTGCACATCCTCAAACCCTTGATTACCATCACCATATGTGGCCGCGCTTGATGCGTAGATGAACCTTTTTTGGTTTTTACCGCACCATTTCCAAAGGCGACGTGATAAAACAACATTCGTCTCAACAATCAAATCCACATCTGTTTCTGTCGTGCTAGAGATTGCACCAAGATGGAAAATCACTTCGATATCATCGGCATGCGTCTCAAGGTAATCAAACAAACGATCTGGATGAACAATATCTTTTACTTCACGCTTTGCAATATTGCGCCATTTATCCCCTTCACCAAAGGTGTCACAAATGACAATATCCTCGTGCCCCGCTTCTTCCAATGCGCAGACCAAGTTTGATCCAATAAATCCTGTTCCGCCTGTCACAATAATCATCTTATCCGCTTTCTTTTTATAATAGTGGATAGCCTGTCATTTGGCCCACTCTTGCCTTGAATAATAATCGGTTTCAGTGATATCACAATAGAAAGCAAATAAAAACAAATAAGCCAATAAGATCATGTCAAAATCAAACAAAATCTTCGAAGATATCACCCAACTCGCCAGTAGCGCCGCCGGTTTAATGAACGATGTAAAGACACAAATTCATGATGATGTGAAAATCCGCGTTGAAGAAATGGCGACAAAGCTTGACCTTGTCCCGCGTGAGGACTTTGAAAAACTTGAGGCGCAAGTCGCTGACTTAACCGCGCGCCTCAAAAAACTAGAAGATAAAAAGTAAGAGCCAGCAGAAAAGATCAATTATGCAAGAACAAACAAAATCAATTGATTTATATGACGAGGTCAGCAACCCCATTGATGGTCTCGAAGACATTATGTTGCGAAACGATTGGGTGTTTGAACGCCGCACCGAAGATGAGCTAACCGTTCAAATCACAGGGAAAATGGGCGAATACCGCATGGCCTTTATCTGGCAGGAAGAATTCAGCGCCATTCAATTTATCTGCGCCCCAGACTTACGCATCCATAGCGACCATTTCCTTGAGGCCGCTCAGGTAATGAACGACATTAATGCAAAATTATGGCTTGGCCATTTTGACATGCGTATTTCTGATAAGCTTGTTGAACATGCGGGTGATGCCCTCCAATCAACCGCCATTCCCTGCTTTCGTCATACAACATTGATGCGTGGACAAGTCGAAAGCTCAGGCGTAGAACCTATGGAAGACTTAATTGATGTTGCCATCGCAGAGTGTGAGCGTTATTTCATGACATTTTCTTTGCTTTCCGAAACGGCTGTGAATGACGCCAATCAGCTATCATTTGCGATGATGGATGTTGCAGGGTCTTCTTAAAAGAGTGCTACGCGCTAAAACTCAAAAACGGGTCATATAAAATCATGCCTTCTTATAATATTGTGCTCATCGGATGCGGTAATATGGGACGGGCCCTCCTTGACTCATGGCATGACTCACATTTGATTCACAAAGCGCAAATCATTGACCCCGCCGAACAACTCCCTGAAATAAAAGGGAAAAATAAAGTGTTTCACGTGAAACACATATCAGCCGCGGATTTCCGAGACATCGATATTTGCGTCATTGCGGTCAAACCGCAAATCATAGATGGCGTCTGCAACGATTTAAACCAATATTGTGATGGGTCATTTGCGGTTCTCTCAATCGCTGCAGGAAAACCAATTTCTTTCTTTGAAAACATCTTGCCAAAAGACACACCTATTATCCGTACCATGCCCAACACCCCCGCCATGGTGCAAAAGGGATTCACGGCCCTCATCGCAAATGGCGCAACGACGGACACGCACAAACAATGCGCGAGCGATTTATTCTCCGCCAGTGGTGAAATCAACTGGATTAGCGATGAAAAACAGATGGACGCCGTCACGGCACTATCGGGGTCTGGGCCCGCCTATATGTTTTATTTTATAGAGGCACTGACAATAGCAGGCATTGAAAATGGATTAGAGCCAAATATGGCCGCAACCATGGCGCGTCAAACAGTGATAGGCGCGGCGGCACTGGCGGACAGCCAACCCAATATTACACCTGAAACATTACGTCAAAACGTGACAAGCAAAGGCGGCACAACCCAAGCAGGCTTAGACATATTAATGGATGGTCGTTTTCAAGAGATAATAACCGAAACCATTATGGCGGCAAAAAAACGCAGTGAAGAGCTAGCAGATTAAATACCCGAAACTTTAAGGTGACGCAATTTTGCGCGGCTTGTGTTTAGGCTTTGACGTATCAGCCCCGCGGAGGTAGAGCGGCTCTATCCGTGGCATATCAGGTTCCATACTATCATATTGCTCACGCGCTAAAGATGTTAGAATTTCCGCAGTAGGATAGGATATGGCCGTTAGAAACTGTACATGATTCAAATCTGCCCTGTGGCCTTGCCCCTCATTTTCCGCTTTTGCCTTGAGCGCATTTTGAAACCTTTGGATTGCATCCCCCCCCACGGCAAAGCTTCCCCTTGGTGCTTTACTTACGATATCCTCTGCAGAGGCCGCAAAAGGTTTACCTATGGGTGTGTAAGCTTGATCGTAATAACAGGCGTAAAAATCTTGGCGTTTGGTTTCTAAAACAATTAAGAGATTACCATCATGATTACTGACATCATAATGACGCGCCATTAGGTCAAGCGTGTTGATGCCCATCACAGGTTTATTCAATGAAAGCCCCAGTGTTTTTGCCGTTGTCATGCCAATACGCAGCCCAGTAAAAGACCCAGGCCCAATCATGCACGCAATTGCATCTAAATCCTGAAATGTAGCTCCCCCCTCCTCCAGTACATTTTGAAGCATGGGGATGAGTAATGACGCCTGCTCCCGCGCGGTTTCTTTGTGCCGTGAGACAATACGCCCATCAGAAAGCGAAAGGGCAATCGTTACCCCGCCAAGCGCAGTATCAAAGGTCAATATTTGCGGTGTTTTTAAAGCCATATGTTTTATTATCGTATTATGATCTTAAATCAAACTGTTTCAGCATGATTTTATTGATATTTATCCCTTTATCCGATACATAAATCCTATGCACTTCAAATATATAATCGGGATTGGAATGGCCCTCGCCTTGTTGGTGTTTTTGTTTTTACAAAATGATCCGCCAACATCGACTGAGCAGGTCCAAAGCAAAAATAATTCAAATACGCTTCATATTTTATATTATGACAATATCGAATATGAAGAAGATCCCTATCAATTTTTAAATGGATTAGCCTTTAACGATTTTAAAAACCATCTTACATTTTTTCAAGATGAAGCATACGAGGTCATTGCACTAGATCAAATAGACACAATATTAACCCGCGCCAGCGCAATTTCAAAAAAATATGTCGCCATCGTTTTAAACACGCAAGACGAAGAAGCCTTAGCACACGCATATCCGTTAGCAAAACGATACGGATTTCCCGTTAATTTCAGCGTTAATTCATTGGAATTAAATAATAAAAACGTTGATAACGACCTCATAAAACTACCTTTATTAAATATCAACACAAATGCAGAAACAACTGATTTAATTGCAAAATTACTAAACGACGAAACGAGCCGTTTTCGCGATATTTTTTCGAAGACGCCACGTAGCATTATGATTTCAAACACATTTTTCTTTCAAAAGAATAAAGCCATTATTGAGCGTTATGATTTTGAAAAAATATACTTACCAACCAATCAAGCCAACAACATCAATGCCCTTAACGACATAATATCATATATAAACGTAACGCCATCATTTAGTCATCTGGACGTTTTAGAAACGTATATGAACCGTCAACCGTTTGAATATAGCAACCTGATTTTTATCCAAAATGATAATAATGATGGAAAAACGACCAATATCTCATGGGGGCTCACCCTTCCCCAAGCCATTACACCGAATGACAGCCCCATCCAGTGCATGGCATCAAATGGAACAAAAGCAGTCATATATATAATTGAAAATCGAATAGAAATTCGCCTATCGCGCGATATATCACAAGATGCATTAAAAGTGCATTGCACCAAGGCAATATTAGATAAAAACTTAAATAAAACAAATAATTACCAATATATGGTTCTGCATGAACCATCATAAAGACCCGCGCCTATAATCTAATATTCTTCGGCTTGGCGGACTTCTAATACTTCGGGTACATAATGACGCAGCATGTTTTCAATGCCGCTTTTCAAGGTCATGGTTGAGCTGGGGCAGCCGGCGCAGGCACCGCGCATGGTAAGGTAAACAATCCCCTCTTCAAAGCGGTTAAAGACAATATCGCCACCATCCATCGCAACCATTGGGCGTACACGTTCCTCAAGCAGCTCTTTAATTTGAACCGTTAGCTCATCATCATCTTCTGAAATGGCGGTGTCGCTCTCCCCTGTTTCTTCATAAAAGGGAAACCCTGCGGTGATATGATCCATGATTAAGGCCATAATACGCGTTTGAAGGGGTTGCCACTGTGTGTCCTCTTCCTTTGTCACAGAGATGAAATCTGCGCCATAGAACACGCGGGTAATGTTGCCTAAACCAAACAGCTTTTCCGCCAATGGGTTCTTACTCGCCTCTTGCGGAGATTTATATTCTGCCAGGCCAGAAGACATGACGGTGCGTCCAGGTAAGAACTTCACGGTGTTGGGGTTTGGTGTCTCTTCGGTTTGTATAAACATAGTTTTTTTTACATCCTTGCCGAATAAAGCGCAAGACAAGTTTACGCTTAAGCTTCTGTGTAAACATCGTCCACTAGATTTATTTCATATAAGGATTAATTATAGCCGATTGTACCAGCAGAGCCTGTCTGTGCCCAAAAATATTGGTCAACATCTTTGAGGAAATTGGCGTAGTGGCCTGTTATTCTCTCATGGTAGATTTTTTTAAAATCGATTGATTTTATGACACTTCGGAAATTACGCTCCCACTTTTCGTAGCTGTTGGCGTAAGACGAACATTCAACAACATAAAGCGTGTCATGATATAGCGACGCAAACATGATGCCGCGTCGTGAACTTTGGGCTGTGCCCTCGTTTGCACTATAAGATACGGTCGCGTAACTGGCAACCCAACGACCAAGGCCGCCCCCATCATAAACACGGCCAATGTCATAATCATTGTAATGACCCATATATGATTTCCAAAAAGGAATGCTTACCGCCTCCTTTTGGACATCCCGTCCCAATGAAGGTGGAAAAATTGTATAACGGTTATCATCATATGTTTGAATTTTGCAAGACGCGCCCTCGTTATTGGATGGGGCGGCGATTGTTAGGATAGTCGCATTATTGCTATTATTTTGTTTTTTCCAAGTGTCTGGGAAAGTCACTGTTAAACGGGATTTGGGATCTTGCCATAAAAAGTAATCCGCCAAAGCAGGTGTAGAAATAAGACATAGGAATAAAAATAGGATGATACGATTCATTCAAACAGTATATCGGATATCGTTGCGCAGAGACAAATTAAATTTTTAAGGTGGCCTTGGCCCCCAAGGGGTATTAACCCATCCTTTTTTTAAAGGATAATCTATTTGGGTTATTTTGGCTGACCAACAGGTTCATCTTTTGGGCAAGCTGCAAACACTAGAGGTTCAGTGTAGAAACGATCTGGCTTATGCTCCTTTGGTGGAGCAAAAATCTCTGCTAATGATGTAGCCGGCATTTCTGCAAATTCAATATCTTTTGGACACATATAACCCCTCATTTGTAATATATTTACAATTTAAGGATAAATGTTCTCATAAAATATCAAAATATGTCAAAAATTATTTTTGTCAAAGAGGCTAAACCTTTGAAATTTATGACCAAAATCCTGTGAGTTTTTTTATTTCGACCAAATTTGGGGCGGCAATTTCGTTCGCCTTTTCATTTCCGCGCTTTAAAATGGCATCCAGCTCGGCTGGATCAGCCATTAATTCATTCATGCGCGATGTAATCGGCGATAGTTTTTCAACGGCCAAATCAGACAAGGCCGATTTAAACTCTGAAAATTGCTTACCACCATATTCGGCCATGACTGTATTTTTATTCGTATCAGAAAGCGCGGCATAAATGCCTATCAAATTGATGGCTTCGGCGCGCCCTTCGGCTTCGGCATCGTTGCTTGGCACGGCATGCGCGTCGGTGCGCGCCTTGCGAATTTTACCTGCAATCGTGTCCGCATCATCAGTTAGGTTGATACGTGTCATATCACTCTCTGCAGATTTGCTCATTTTTTGTGTCCCATCACGCAAAGACATCACGCGTGTCGCCTCCCCCGTGATAACAGGCTCAGGCAGTGGGAAATAATCAGACTTTGCAATATGCTGATTAAAGCTGTTGGCGATATCGCGCGCTAATTCAAGATGTTGCTTCTGGTCATCACCGACTGGCACGTGGGTTGATTTATAAATCAAAATATCCGCCGCCATTAACACAGGATATGCATATAGGCCAAGCGAGGCCATATCTTTTTTCTTACCCGCTTTTTCTTTAAATTGCGTCATACGGTTGAGCCAGCCCATGGGCGTCATGGCCGTGAATATCCAATTTAATTCCGTATGGGCGGGCACGGCGGATTGTACCATAATGTGCGACTTTGCGGGGTCTACGCCCGCCGCGATATAGGCCGCAGCCGTTTCACGTGTGGCCTGCGCCAATGTGTCTGGGTTATGGCCTGCGGTAATTGCGTGTAAGTCAACAACACTGTAGAAGCAAAGGTTGTCCGCCTCATCCTGAAGCTTTACCCAGTTACGAAGCGCGCCAAGATAATTCCCCAGCTGTAGCCTGTTGGTTGGTTGCATTCCTGAAAAGATGCGCTTTGACATGATGAATATACCTTTTTTATATTTTATTCAGATGTTGTTGTATCCCATATTTTCTGATTAAGAAAGTACCGGCTTATTTAAGTTTTTCATGTTTTGCCTTGCGGCCAGAAACACGTTTGCGCCACATACGAAAACTTGATGGCTTCATATAGGTGCGCATGATTTTGATAACCTCGTTTTCTGTTAAACCTGTCTGGGCATAAATTGAATCAAAACTGTTTTCATCACACCATGCCATTTCAATCACATGGCTATGTTCTGTTGATATATCTGATCGTGGGGGGCTGTCTTTCATTCTTATACTCTTGATTTTGAAAATATTTTTTTTATTTCAGATATCTTGATTGCGCCCGTTCCCAAAACACCAGCCGTATAAATACCCATACCAATACATATCAAAATGGATAAACGGAACATTTTTTCACCTTCACCCAACAAATCATAAACCCCATAATACTTGTCAAAAACCAACAAACTTACCGCCATAAGCAACGTCGCAAATGCAATTTTAAAAATGGAAGATTTAAACTTTTTATCAAAAGCCAACGTCCCCTCTTTTTTAACGCCGCGATATAATAAAAATAACTGTAGCCATGCGACTAAACCTGTTGATAACGCTATCCCTGCTACACCTAAGGGGAAGATTAAAGCAATACTCAACACGATGTTCAGTAAAGTTATAATGATGGAAATTTTAACGGGGCTCATCGTGTCTTGACGGGACCAAAATGCCGTTGAGAAAACTTTTGATGATATATAAGCGGGCAATCCAATTGCGTATCCCATCAAAACATTTGACGCCATCATCGTATCTTGGGCGGTGAATTTTCCACGTTCGAACAAGGTGCCAATTAATGTTTCAGGAATGGTAAATAACGCCACCGCCGCAGGCAATGCCAGCAGTAATGAAATCTCGAGCGAGCGGTTAAATAAATTATTAGCCCCTTGCGTGTCTTTGGCCGCAACAACTTTGGACAACATAGGCAATAATGCGGTGCCCACCGCCACACCAATCATCCCAAGCGGTAATTGATTCAAACGATCCGCATAATATAAATAAGAAATAGACCCCGCAGACAATAATGACGCAATCACCAAATCCGCAAACAGGTTGATGTGCATGACACCCGCGCCCAACACCCCCGGCCCCATCAGGCGAAATGTCTTTTTAATACGCGGCGTCATTTCGGGGGATTTAAAGGTGATTTTTATATTATTGCGAAAGATAAAATAAAACAGCAGCAATAATTGAGTAACCCCCGCCAGTAATATCCCATAGGCCATTGCATACCCCGCATTTTCGGTAAATTTCGTAAAATACAGTAATGCAATGATAAGTGATAAGTTAAACAAGATTGGGGCGGCCGCAAAAGGCGCAAATTTATTATGTGCGTTTAATACACCGCCTAATAAAGCGGTTAATGATATCATTAATAAGTAAGGGAACGTGATACGTGATAAACCCACCGCCAGATCATACCGCTCAGGATCATCGGCAAAGCCTGGCGCGATGGCATATATAATGAAAGGCATAAAAATAATTGCCAAAATGGTAAACGGCACCAATATCGCGGCCATCATCGCAAAGGCATTTGAGGCAAAGATTGAGGCTTTTTCCTGCCCATCTTCCTCCATCGTTTTGGTATAAAGCGGGACGAACGCAACACTAAACGCGCCTTCTGCGGTGATACGGCGGAAAAGATTTGGCATCTTGAGCGCGACAAAAAATGCATCCGCAATAGGCCCCGCGCCCAATAAAGCCGCGGTTAAGATATCGCGAACAAAGCCCAAAATACGGCTTAACCCTGTAAACCCCCCCACCGTTGCCATTGCCTTGATTAATTTCATAGAAAGAAGTTTTACGGAGTTTCACAAAAAAGTAAACGCGTAAAAGAAAAGTGGTTTTGCCATTTAACTTTTCTATTTAATTTTTGATACAACTCGATATGTCTTTATGGTAATAAAAACTTCGGTGACATTCTATTGAAACGTGATAAAACACTTATATGAGCAAGAATTTAAATCCAGAGAGCCTTGAATTTGGCACGAAATCGGTTACCCCTGATGAGAAAACGACCCTTGTCCGCGGGGTATTTGATTCAGTTGCTGATCAATATGACATTATGAATGACCTGATGTCAGGGGGTATTCACCGCACATGGAAAAACCACCTCATCCGCCGTATTCGCCCCAAATCAAACCAAGCGTTTTTGGATGTTGCGGGCGGTACAGGCGACATTGCCTTTCGCATCCGCCGCAAAACAAGCGCGCAAACAAAGATCACTCTTTGTGACCTTAATTATGACATGTTGCGCGTGGGGCGCGATCGCGCGGTGGATAAAGGCTGGCTCAATGATTTTGACTGGGTCACGGGAAACGCAGAAAAACTGCCCGTTCCTGATGAAAGCTATGATGTTTATACCATTTCCTTTGGCCTGCGTAACGTGACCCGCATTGATGACGCGTTGAAAGAGGCATACCGCGTGCTCAAACCTGGGGGACGTTTTTACTGCCTTGAGTTTTCAACGGTTGAGAACCCTCTTCTGTCCAAGTTATATGATGGATTTTCTTATAATGTGATCCCCAAAATTGGTAAAGCGGTCGCAAATGATGAAGAAAGTTATCAGTATCTTGTTGAATCTATTAGAAAATTCCCTAAACAAGAGAATTTAAAGGCCCGCATGGAACAGGCTGGATTTGCAAAAACATCCTATGAAAACCTTACATTTGGCGTTGCAGCCATTCATTTTGGAATAAAATTATAATATCCCATTCTTTTTACGTATTTTCCGAAAAAACTGTTGCAAAGTGACTCGGTTTTGTTCTAACGTCCCGTTCATAAGGTCAAAGGCCTTATATACGGGTGGAATGAGAATTATAAAAAATAACCAAAAACCCTTATTTTAATTTGAAGGAAGGAAAATCAAATGAATAACAATGTATTGAAATCAATTTTCTTTGCAGCTGTTGTATTAGTAGCAGGTATCGTTGCAATGCAGGTTGTATATAACAATGTAACTGACGGTGAAGGCGCAGATTTCTCAAACATCGCTCCAGCAGCTGGTGAAGCAATGGACGAAATGGGCGACACAATCGCTGAAGAAACTTCAGAAGCATATGAAGCAACGACTGAAATTACTTCTGATGCAATTGATGCAACAGAAGAAGCGGCTTCAAACGCTGCTGACTCTGCGACTGAAGCAGCATCTGACGCACAAGCTGCGGCATCTGATGCAATTGACTCTGCTGTAGAAGCAACTGCTGAAGCATCTGAAGAAGTTGCTGCAGAAGTACAAGAAGCTGCAAATGACGCAATTGAAGCGGCAACAGAAGCATCTGACGCTGCTGACGAAGCGGCTATGGCTGCTGATAAAGCTACAGAAGCTGCTGAAAAAGCTCCTGCTGCTGGCGCAGAAATTGAAGCTGAAGTAGAAGCTGAAACAACAGACATGTAATCTTCGGATTATTAAGAATTGAAAGGCCTCGCTTCATTGCGGGGCTTTTTTTTGGCTCTGCCTGCGCTTTGCGTTTAAAAAACATTGCTTACAGAATAAATATAGACGCTAACCCTTAGATTCATTATATTCCCCCTATGTTAAATGGTAAGAAAATACTCCTGATTATCAGCGGCGGGATCGCGGCTTATAAATCGCTTGAGCTGATCCGTCTTTATAAAAAGGCGGGGGCGAATGTAAAATGCATTCTCACCAATGGTGGCGCACATTTTGTTACCCCCTTATCTGTCGCCGCCCTTACCGAAGAACAAATTTATACGGATCAATGGTCACTCAAAGATGAAACGGAAATGGGTCATATACGACTCTCTCGTGAGGCTGATGTAATCGTCATTGCACCAGCAAGCGCCAATTTAATCGCGCAAGTCACCTATGGTTTGGCAGATGATTTGGCATCGACGACTTTGTTGGCAGCGGATAAAGATATCCTCATGGCGCCTGCGATGAACCCTATGATGTGGGCAAATAAATCAACACAAGAAAATATCAAAACTTTAACGTCGCGTGGCATTCATATGATTGGCCCGTGTGATGGGCTGATGGCGTGCGGCGAAACAGGATCAGGCCGCATGAGCGAACCACAAGATATTCTGCAAAGTACCGTTGATTACTTTCAAGGTAATAAGCCGCTTGCAGGATTAAAAGCATTGGTCACCAGTGGCCCAACTTATGAAGCCATTGACCCTGTGCGCTTTATTGGCAATCGCTCAAGCGGGAAACAAGGGCACGCCCTTGCCACCGCCTTATCCAATATGGGCGCGGATGTAACCCTTATCAGCGGACCAACGGCCCTAAATGATCCAGATGGCCTTAAAACAATACATATCCAAAGCGCGGCAGAAATGATGGCCGCATGTATAGATAATATACCTGTTGATATTGCCATTTGCGCCGCCGCCGTGAGCGATTGGACCCCCAAATCAATCTGCGATAAGAAGATCAAGAAAGAACAAGGCAAGGCTCCCCCCGCCCTTGAGCTAACGGAAACACCAGATATTTTAAAGACAATTTCAAACCACGCAAAACGTCCACAATTGGTTATTGGCTTTGCCGCCGAAACCAACGATGTGTTAGACAATGCACAATCAAAACTGACGCGCAAAGGATGCGATTGGATTATAGCCAACAGCGTCGCAGGAGGTGAAACCTTTGGCGCAGACGATAATGCGGTTACAATTATTCAAAAAAACCACACCCTTACCCTGAACCGTGCGGATAAAAACACGATTGCACGTGACATCGTCAAACAGATTATAGAATATATAAATCAAGATAAAACCCAATTGAAAGCAGCAGAATAATGCCCAATAAAATCAAAATATCCCTAACCCCAATGGACCATGCCGTAGGATTGAACCTACCGACATACGCGACCGAACAGGCCGCAGGAATGGATTTAACCGCCGCCATTAAAGAGGCCATTGAAATTGGCCCAGGGGATCGCATGTTAATTCCAACTGGTTTATCCATCGCCCTGCCCGAAGGGTACGAGGCGCAAATCCGTCCCCGTTCAGGATTGGCACTGAAACACGGTATTACCGTGCTTAACTCCCCCGGCACGATTGATGCCGATTATCGCGGCGAAATTGGTGTAATCTTAGCCAATATGAGCAAGCAAGAATTTACCGTAGAGCGCGGCATGCGCGTTGCCCAAATGGTTATCGCCAAACACGAAACCGTAGAATGGGAAGTTGTCGAGGAATTAGACGAGTCTGAACGCGGTGCTGGTGGTTTTGGCTCAACAGGAACTGCGGGTTAAAAACCCTAGGAAAACCCTTAATTTTTCATAGATTTTAGCGTCTCTTAAATGCTAATAATATTCTATGTCTAATGCCGCTGTTAAAACATCTGAACCGTCGGAAAAGCAAAGCCTGTCTTTAGAGGATTATCTCGACCAAGGGCACACGCCGATGATGGCGCAGTTTCATTTTGTAAAGGCGCAACATCCTGATTGCTTATTATTCTTCCGCATGGGTGATTTTTACGAATTATTTCATGAGGATGCCGAAACCGCCGCAAGCGTGCTGGACATCACCCTTACCAAACGTGGAAAAACCCAAGGCACTGACATTTCCATGTGCGGTGTCCCGTACCATTCGTATGAGCCTTATTTGGCCAAACTAATTCAAAGCGGATATAAGGTTGCCATTTGTGAGCAAACCGAAACACCGCTTCAGGCCAAAGAGCGCGCCAAACGCGAAGGAAAACCCGCCGCAAAAGCGTTAGTGAACCGTGAAGTTGTGCGCATCGTCACCCAAGGGACATTAACCGAAGATAATTTATTAGATGCGCGCGAAAATAATTATATCGCCTGCCTAAGCAATGCAGGAAATGGATATGCCCTATCATGGCTCGAGATGTCAACGGGCAGTTTTATCGTACAAGATGTTGATGACAAAACCATTGCCGCCACGTTAGAACAAATTAACCCGCGTGAAATACTGATTAGTGATAATTTAAAACAAGATGAAAATCTTTTTCATATATTTGCCCCCTACCAACAAAAAATAACACCTTTATCTGATAGTTTGTTTGACTCGGCTAACGCCCAAAAACGGTTGCAAAAAATATATGATGTAAACACGCTAGATAGTTTTGGAAATTTTTCCCGTACCGAAATTTCTGCTGCAGGCACATTGATTGATTATGTGGATCGTACCCAAAAAGGAAAGCTGCCCTACCTATCGCGTCTTTCTCAAATGGCGTCAAATACAACCATGGAGATTGATGCCGCAACGCGCCGTAACCTTGAACTAACCCAGACTTTAAGTGGGGAGCGTAAAGGCTCCCTCCTTTCCATCATTGATAAAACAATTACGGGCGCAGGGGCGCGTTTACTACATGCGCGTTTGTCCTCCCCCCTAACGGATATTAATCAAATTTACGCCCGCCAAGATGAGATAGGCGCCTTTGTCGGTAACCGACCATTGCGCGAGGCATTACGCGACACATTAAAATCTGTTCCCGACATGGAACGTGCGGTCGCACGACTATCTGTTGATCGTGGTGGCCCCCGTGATTTAGCCGCCATTAAAAACGGGCTCATTGCTGCGCAAAATATTTCAACTATTTTAGGAACCGTTGACGAAGGGGCGCTACATAATTTGCGCCATAAATTATTGCAACCACCCAATGTTCAAACTTTTGCTGACACACTGAACAAGGCGTTGCAAGATGATGTGCCTTTCATGACCCGCGATGGTGGATTTATCGCCAAAGGTTTTCATGACCGCCTTGATGAACTAAGGAATTTACGCGATAATAGCAAACGTCACATCGCCGTATTACAGGCGGAATACCGGACAAAAACGGGGATTGAAACTTTAAAAGTTACCTATAACAATGTCCTTGGGTATTTTATTGATGTTACCGCGCGCCATGCCGATAAATTAATGGTATCAAAAGATAGAAATGATGACGATAACCCCTTTATTCATCGTCAAACGCTTGCCAATAATGTACGTTTTACAACGCCTGCTTTATCAGAATTAGAGCGCGACCTTTCAAGCGCCGCAGAAAAATCAACCGCCATTGAAATGGAAATTTTTGGCACGCTTATTCGTGAGCTTGTTAAGAACGCTGATGATATTGGAAAAATTGCGCGCGCTATTGCTGCGCTTGATGTTGCTTCGGCTTTGTCACAGTTGGCAATAGACAATAATTATAATAAGCCCAAAATTGACAACTCCCTTTCATTTGATATTCAAGGGGGGCGTCACCCCGTTGTGGAAATTGCGCTTTCAAAAAGCCAAGACAGCTTTATTTCCAATGATTGTAATTTGGATAAAGAAAGACGCTTATGGCTTTTGACTGGCCCTAATATGGCGGGTAAGTCAACGTTTTTACGCCAAAACGCGCTCATTACAATCTTGGCACAAATGGGCAGTTATGTACCCGCCGACAACGCCTATATAGGATGCGTTGATAAACTCTTTAGCCGCGTGGGTGCGGCCGATGACCTTGCCCGCGGGCAATCCACCTTTATGGTTGAGATGGTTGAAACAGCCGCTATTTTAAACAGGGCAACCGAACGCTCCCTGGTTATACTTGATGAAATTGGGCGGGGCACAGCCACGTTTGATGGCCTTTCTATCGCATGGGCCTGCGTTGAAAACCTACACGAGGTGAATAAATCACGCGCGTTATTTGCCACGCATTATCACGAGCTGACGGCTTTACATAAACGTCTGGATGCGCTTTGCTGTTATTCGTTAGCGGTAAAAGAATGGAAAGGCGATATTGTTTTTACCCATAATGTGATCGAAGGCAGCGCGGATAAATCATATGGTATACATGTCGCCAAATTGGCCGGACTACCCACTGCCGTAATTAGCCGCGCCAAAGAAGTTCTTATGGGCTTAACATCCGAAAAGGGTGCAAACGCGCCAGAAGCCATCGCACGTGACCTCCCCCTCTTTAGCAATGCCGCCGCAGAAAAACCAAAAGCATCAGAGGCCGAAGAAGCATTACGCCGGTTGAACCCCGATGATATGTCCCCCAAAGACGCCCTCGAAGCGTTGTATCAATTAAAGAAAAAGTTGGATAATTAAACCTTAAAATACCGCCAAAATATCTTCTGACCCGATGGCCGTATAACCAATATAAAGGCCAATAAGTATAATCGCTATCGAGGAAAAAATGCGTAAGCCTTTTAAGAATTCTAACGATATAGTTTTCCGATAAAACGCAAGCGGGGCGCAATATAAAATAGGCACAATTCCTTCGATAAACAGCACAATCATCGTGATCAATGCCATATCATTCATTGTGATGTTACTAACGTCAATCAGGGTCGGCAAAATCCCTGCGTAAAAGACAATGACGAGTGGATTAGAAATTGTGAGCATTATCGACGCGCTTAAATTATCAAAAAAACTATGTCCCTCTGGCGTTTCATTTAAATACGCCACGTCAGGATTTTGCAATCCCTTAACCCCTATATAAATAAGATAAACTGCCGCCAAAGATTTAATCAAAATCAAAATAAATGTTAGGTCAATATTGGTCATTTGAAACCCAATAAAAACCAAAACAAGATATAAAAATGTAATCAACAAAAACCCGATTAAAAAGGTAAAGCACGCCTTCATCCCCTGCCCCATTGTACGGGACATAACCATCATCATCCCTGGCCCAGGCTTAATTGCCAAGCCTAAGACAGCGATCGTCAATGTAATAATAGCTTCTAATGTCATGGCAAATATTCCTTTTAAAATACGGAGAGTAAATCTTCCGCAGGAATGGCCGTATACCCAATATAAAGCCCCACAAGAATGATTATAATAGAAGAAAAAATCTTTAATCCGCTTAAAGATGATTGATCAAATCGTTTTCGAAATAATATTAACGGCGCAGAATAAGCAACCGCCACCACCAATTCAACAACACAAATAACAGCCGCCATGATAATAAAATCATTCCATGAGATTTCATTAATATTCATTATGGTTGGTAAAATTCCCGCATAAAAAACAATCGTCAAGGGGTTAGATAACGTTAAAACCAAAGAAGCGGTAAGATTATCGTAAAAACTTTTTGCTTTTGACTCTTGCAAATGCAGTGGGGCGTTTGCGGTTTGAAGCCCCTTGATACCAAGCCATATCAAATAAACCGCGGCAAATGATTTTATAAAGATTGAAATGAAAACTATATCAACATTAATAAATTGATATCCAAAGACAACAATCGCAAGGAAAAGAATACTAATAACGCAAAAGCCAACAACAAACGCAAAACAAGCCGACCACCCAGAGGCAATAGACCGCGACATAACCATCATCATTCCCGCCCCTGGTTTTATTGCCAACGCAGCAACGGCTAAAGCCAGTGTTAATATTGATTCAATGCTCATAAATTATCCAATCTTCTTGTGATCAATTCAGGGGAATCCCTTGTTTTTATGCTTAAAACACGATACATAATAATTATCCAAAAATAAAGATACCGAAGTTGTTAATATGAAGAAAACACCCCTTCACGCCCTGCATCTCGAACAAAAGGCCCAAATGGCCGAATTTGCGGGTTATGATATGCCCATCCAATATCCTACTGGCGTCTTGAAAGAACACACACATGTGCGAGAGAAAGCGGGCATTTTCGATGTATCCCATATGGGGCAATTAACGTTCGACGGTGTGGATGTTCAAAAATTTCTGGAACGCATGACCCCATCTTCTTATGATGCGCTTAAGCCAAATGCATGTAAATACAGCGTTCTAACAAATGCCGAAGGCGGAATTGTTGATGATTTAATTATCACAAAAATTAATGACACCAAATTTACCGCTGTTGTGAACGGCGCCTGTAAGGATAAAGATGTCGAATGGTTTGAACAATTTTTACCAGAAGATATCATGATCACCCGACATGAAGACCGCGCGCTTATTGCCCTTCAAGGCCCTATGGCAGAGAAAGTCTTAAGAGAAGCACTTGAAATAGACGCCAGTAATTTGGGATATATGGAATATATGGACTTTGGCGGACGCTGTGGTGTGTATAGACTTGGCTACACTGGTGAAGATGGGTTTGAGATTTCAATGCCCGATACGGACGCACAAACGGCATGGAATAGATTATTAGATCACCCAGATGTTGCCCCCATTGGGTTAGCGGCGCGTGACAGCTTACGCCTTGAAATGGGATACCCATTATATGGACATGATATTGATGCGACGACCTCCCCTGTTGAGGCCGGTTTAAATTGGATCATGGGCAAACAAAAGAACAAAGGATTTATTGGGTCAGAGCGTATTTTTGACGAGCTTGAAAATGGCACAAAGAAAATACGCATTGGCTTTGAACTGATCGATCGCGGCGTCGCCCGCGAAGGGACTGAGCTTTTTGATGATGCAGGAAACCAAATTGGTGTCATCACCAGTGGAACCTTCAGCCCGTCGCTGAATAAGGCAATCGGTATGGCGTATGTAGAAACTCATCATGCGAATATTGACAACATCATCATCGCAAAAGTCAGAAACCGCGACATGAAAGCGCAATTAAAGGCGTACCCATTCTTAAAAGCCAATACAAAACAAACAATACGCAAAGCAGCATAATTATAAAAGGAGCAACAGAAACATGAGTAACGTAAAATACACCAACGACCACGAATGGATCAAAATTGAAGGTGACACCGCATGGGTTGGTATTACAACTTATGCCCGCCATGCATTGGGTGATTTGGTGTTTTTGGAATTACCAGAAGTTGGCCGCCAAGTAAAAAAAGGGGATGATTTTGCCGTCGTTGAATCTGTAAAGGCCGCGAGTGAGATTTACACACCCGTTACTGGTGAAATTGTTGAGGTTAACGAAGCGCTTGCCGATGACCTTGAAGGATTAAAAGAAGACATCGACACAGGATGGATTGTGAAAGTGAAAATGGCAAATGATGTTGAGGCCGCCGAACTTATGGACCGCGCCGCGTATGACACATTTGTCGAAGGATTAGAGTAATTAATTAAACAGAGAACTTAGAACAGGAGAAATAAAATGAAAGTAGATTACAAAAGTGAAATATTAAAAAAAGCAGCAGCACTGGGAGACGATGGTTTTAGCAGACAAGCTATTAATATCGATAGAAATTCAGGAGCAGGCTTGCAAGCATCATGGACAGAAATTGTTGCATCAGGATATGTCGCGCCCAAATTTGGTGGATCCAAAGAAAAGCCACTTGTTTTAACAGACAAAGGGAGAGAGTTTATAGGACTAGAACCCTCAAAACCATAGACCTCAAAAAAATTTAGGAAAAAACGAAAATGCGTTACCTACCACAAACCAAAAAAACCCGTGATGAAATGATGGATGCAATCGGCGTGTCAAACGTTGATGAGCTGTTTAAACAAGTGCCGAAAAAAGCGTTTGTTGATGGCAAATGTGATTTGCCAGATCATAAGGGGGAGCTTGAGATTGAACGCATCATGCAAAGCTACGCCAACCAAAATTTGGACGCGTTGACCAATCGTTTTTTCTTGGGCGCAGGAACATATTTTCACCATGTCCCAGCAAGCGTTGATTACATCATTCAACGCAGTGAGTTTTTAACGGCCTACACGCCTTATCAACCAGAAATCGCACAAGGCACGCTTCAATATCTTTTTGAATTTCAAACATTCATCGCCCAATTAACAGGGCAAGAGGTTGCGAACGCGTCCCTATATGATGGTGCAACTGCAATGGCAGAGGCGGCCTTGATGGCAATGCGTGTTACCAAGCGTAAAAAAATATGCTTGGCCAATGATATACACCCACAATATGTCGAAGTGCTCCAATCATTTCTTGGCAACAATGAAGGCGCGGCAAGTCATGAAGCAAATTTAGACCCCAAAAATATTGAGGATGATACAGCGGCCGTTATTCTTCAAACGCCTGATTTTTACGGCACGCCCCATACGCTTGATGAATGGCGTGCGGCTTGTGATGAAAAAGGCGCTTTACTGATTGTTGTTATCAATGAAATTGTATCACTAGGCATGCTTCCTGCACCCGAAGAAGCAGACATTGTTTGCGGTGAAGCACAAAGCATTGGCGTCGCCATGAGCTATGGCGGCCCACATCTTGGTTTCTTTGCTTGCCAACAAAAATTTGTCCGCCAAATTCCTGGCCGTTTATGCGGGGAAACTGTGGATGCCGATGGTAACAAGGGATATGTCCTTACCCTCAACACGCGTGAACAACATATTCGCCGTGACAAGGCGACGTCAAATATCTGTACGAACCAAGGGCTCTGCGCCCTCGCCTTTACAGTGCATATGAGCTTGCTTGGCGAAGATGGCTTTAAACAGCTTGCTACACTTAATCATGAACGTGCCTGTCAACTGGCAGATGCCCTTGAAAAAATTGATGGTGTAAAAGTGGTAAACGATAATTTCTTTAACGAATTTACGGTTGAAACACCTATGAATGCAGAAAAACTTATTCAAAACTTGGCTGATAAAAATATAATTGGCGGCTACCCACTAACCAAGCACGGCCATGACAATAAATTCTTAATTGCCGCGACCGAAATCACAACACAAGGCGGTATTGACGCCCTTGCGCTTGCGATTGCTGAGGAGCTAAAATAATATGAACTTGGCAATTAAAATTGCTGATAACCGCCAAGATTTCGCCGCCTGCGTTGTCCTTCGCACTATTGTTTTTTTGCAAGAACAAGAATGCCCCTATGGCGAAGAGTTTAACGCCGAAGAAAATGAGGCAACTTATTACATTGCCTATGCTGGCGACACACCCGTTGCCACCGCGCGCTATCGTAACATAGATGGGTATTTTAAAATTGAACGTGTGTGCGTTGCCAAGGAATATCGCGGCACAGGCGCGGGCAAAAAAATAATGCAATTTATTATTGATGATATTGAAACCAAGCATCCCAAAGCCACCTTTAAATTATCCGCACAAGACCACGCCATGAAATTTTACGAAGGGCTAGGCTTCACCGCCTATGGTGATGGTTTTATCGAAGCCAACATCCCCCACCACATGATGGAGCGGGGAGCATAAATGAAATCTAATATTTTAAAAAGCGAAGATAGTTTTTACGTCCCTGCGCGTGATTTAAAAGAAATTCTTGTCCATCATGCCGCCCCAGTAAACGATAATGACAAAGCGGTCATTTTGGCGCATGGCATTACTGGGCACCCGAATGAATATATTCATTTGAAATCTCGTGATTTTTTTACCCAAAACGGATATCACGTTTACCGCATGTCTTTTTATGATGATAATAATAATGCAAGGCGACTTCACACGACAACTCTTCCCATCCAAGCCAACGACCTAAACGATGTACTCGCGCACATAAAAGAGAAACATGAAAAGGTCTTTGTTTGTGGGCATTCTTATGGCGGCGCAACCACGTTATTTGCCAACCCCGACAGTACGGCAAATGCCTTTTGGGATTCGTCTTTTTATGTTTGGGGTTTTTGGAATGAATTCACCAAAGATGAAGAAACTTTTTCAAACAAAGTGATTGGCACAAATAAAAGAATTTCAATGCTATTTAGTAAAGACATGATGGATCACGCCAACGCGCAAAATGAAAAATCAATGGAGGGTTTAGCCGCGGCTATAAGCGCGCCTTCAATCGTAATAACTGCGGCTGATTACACGCTTGTTGATGGCGGAAAACATCTTTTCCAATCCCTCACATGTGAAAAATATTACAAAGAAATTAAAAATGCTGATCATTGTTTCTACAATGCTCACACTGTTGAAAATTTATTAAAAGAAACACACTCTTGGTTTGAAAGGTTCTAAACATGACAAACGACAAAATTTTACACGACGACACGACCAACACAGAAAGCGTAAATGATAATATGTCTGCTAATAATTCAACAAGCACGATCGAAGTGAATGACCGTTCACGCGGCCTAAATTATGATGAAAACCTGTTGTGGGAAAAAGGACGCAGTGATGAACCTGGGGTCGACCTACCGAAACCTTTGGGTATAAAAAGCCGTACTGGCGTTGCCGCGCGCGGGAACATCGGCCTGCCACAAGTGAGCGAGCCTGAAGTTGTGCGTCATTTTGTGCGTTTATCAACCAAAAATTATTCAATCGATAGTGGGTTTTTCCCATTAGGGTCTTGCACCATGAAACACAACCCGCGTTTGAATGAAAAAGTCGCACGCCTTCCCGGCTTTGCCCATATTCACCCCCTACAACCGACCAGCACCGTTCAGGGCGCCTTGGCCGTCATGTATGATTTGCAACATTGGCTGGGTGAGCTTACGGGCTTACCCGGTGTTTGCCTAACCCCTGCGGCGGGCGCGCAAGGCGAATTGGCAGGTGTAATGACGATTGCCCGCGCGCACGCGCTCAAAGGGAACACAGAAAAAACAGTGATGCTTGTCCCAGACTCCGCGCATGGAACAAACCCTGCGACCGCGGCAATGTGTGGATTTACCATTCGTGTTATCCCAACAAAGGAAACAGGCCGCGTCACCGTGGAGGCATTTAAAGAAGCGCTTGGCGATGGTAAAGATGTCGCGGGTATGATGGTCACCAACCCCAATACATGCGGTTTATTTGAAACCGATATTGCCGATATTGTGGACTTACTGCATGAGGCTGGCGGATATTTTTATTGTGATGGCGCAAACTTTAATGCCCTTGTTGGTAAAATTCGCCCTGGTGATTTTGGCGTGGATGTCATGCATATCAACTTGCACAAGACCTTCTCCACCCCGCATGGTGGCGGTGGTCCGGGGTCTGGCCCCATTTGTGTTACCGAAGAATTGGCGCCTTATGTCCCAACCCCCCTTGTCTTAAAAGACGAAGGCGGATACCGCCTAGAACATAATGGGGAGCGTGAGACCACTTGCGGTCGCCTCAAAGGATTCCAAGGGCAATTTGGTATGCATGTGCGCGCATTATCTTACATGATGAGCCACGGCGCCGATGGTTTGAAACAAGTATCCGAAGACGCGGTCTTAAACGCCAATTATATCTTGAGCCAGTTGAGCGATGATTACCACGTCCCCTTCGAAGGGCCGTGCATGCACGAAGCTTTATTCACCGAGAAGTATCAAAAAGAACACGGCGTCACTACATTGGATATCGCCAAAGGATTGGTTGAATATGGCATGCACCCGATGACGGTGTATTTCCCATTGGTGGTAAATGGCGCGATGTTGGTGGAACCCACAGAAACCGAAAGCAAGGATTCAATCGACCGATTTATTCTGGTGATGAAGAAATTGGCACAAGAAGCCCGCGATGGCGGCCACGACCACTTCGCCCAATACCCCAAAAGCGCCCCCATGCGTAGGCTGGACGAGCTAAAAGCCGCCAGAGAGCCGAAGTTACGGTGGGGTGAGTAGGATTAAGCTAAATTCAAAACTAAAAGGTTTTTTGAAAGCACGCAAAGCATACGTGTACATTTTTCTTTCTCTAATCAATATTGCTCTTTGGTTTAAAGCCTTTCAATTATTGGGATGGCTTGAAAGAGATAATTCGCAAGGTTTCATTTATGATTTTCAAATATTAATTAGTGGTCTATTAGCTTTTGGAGCAGGATTCTTTATTTGGTATTCTACGCACGAAAACATAAAACACGAAAAACACAAAACCTTAAATGTAGAGAAAGCTTACCAACTCTATTATTCGAACTACGCTAGAAAAATAGAATATACTATTTGTTATTATCACAAGCTACTAATTGACGGTGATATAGTAAAAGCCCAAAAAGAGCTAAACCTCTTACCTGAACAATTTTTAATTGACGAAAATCATATCGTTTATTTTCAAGATCAGCACATAAGTACGATAAGTGATTTAGACTTTTCTATGGTTCTTGCGAACAAAGTAATTAAAGGAATTATAGATTTACAAAACGTATCTAACGAAGTGCCTATACCAGAAAAACTTACGTCAGCACTAAAGAATCTTGAGACCGATATGGGAAAATTCAAAAATATTCTTAAAAATCAAAGCACATAAGTCTTTTTATCCATGTCGCGCACTTCGCAGGTTAGCTTGCATTTAGGGATGTCTTCGATGTGGGGTTTGATGGCGTTTAAGATTGCTTCGCTGTAGCTGTTTTTTATTTTTATTGTGCGCCCTTCTAACAATAACAATGTCACATGCACCATGGCACCGCGGATACCATCATCACCAACACAGACTTCATCTGCAACGATTAAACGGGTTTTAATGCGGCTGGCGTCACCAAGGGCTTCGGCCAATGCCTTATGCGCATGTTGAACCATTGCGGCGCCATTGATGCCTAGTGATACGCTCTTTGATGTTTCAATAATGATATGTGGCATAATTAATTCTGACCCTCTTTTTCAGCCATCAGTTTTTCATGATAGATGCGGTCCTGTTCGGAATATTTCCCCATCAAATCTTGGTTGATATAAAAATGCATGGCAATCGACGCGGCATAAGCCACCATAATCACAGGCATCCATTTCAAATGCCCCATGAAGGTATATTTTCCGCGCGCCGTTCCCATTAACGCCACACCCGCGGCAGACCCGATGGATAACATCGACCCACCCACACCACAGGTCAAGGTCACAAGCAGCCACTGGAATTGATCTAAATCAGGCTCCATCGATAAAATCGCAAACATCACGGGAATGTTATCAATCAACGCCGACGCAAAACCCATCGCGATATTAGTAATCGTATCCCCATATCCATCATACATTGTGGAGGAGACAAGCTCCAGATACCCCAAAAATGTTAAACCACCGACTGAGAAAATAACCCCAAAGAAAAATAATAATGTATCCCATTCCGCATTTTGAACTTGTTCCAAAATATCAAAATTTGAATCATGCCCCTTCCCAAATTTACGAATGAAAAAGGCAGATATCATCAGTAAACTCATCCCCGTCATCATCCCCATAAAAGGTGGCAGGCCAAGAAGTTGTTCAAAACTAACCGCCATGGCAATGGTCAATAAGCCTAAGAAAATAATATATTTCGCGCCAACTTTCATTTTGATATTTTCGGTCATCGCCATCGGTTTATGCGGCTTTACAAAGAAATTCATGACAATGGCCGGAATTAAAAAACAAACCAACGATGGCAAGAATAAAGGAAAGAAATCAAAGAACGCAACATGTCCCGCCTGCCAAACCATTAGGGTTGTAATATCACCAAATGGTGAAAACGCGCCCCCTGCATTGGCCGCATTCACAATGTTAATACAGGCGAGCAAGACAAATTTGGGGTCATTCGCCCCAACCGCCATAACCACCGCGCCCATTACCAACGCCGTTGTTAAGTTGTCTGCAATCGGGGAGAGTAAAAAGGCAAAGATACCTGTCGCCCAAAATATTTGACGCATGTTTAATCCCGCGCCAACCAATTTTGACCGAAGGGTCGCAAAAACATTTCGTTCCTCAAGCGCCGCAATATATGTCATCGCCGCCAAAAGGAAAAGCAAGAGCGAGCCATATTCTTCTAACCCATGATGCACCGCACTTCGCAAGGTATAATGATCGACCCCATATTTTGGTGCCATGATCCCAATACACACCCAAATAAGTCCTGCGCCCAACATAACGGGTTTTGATTTCCTTAAATGTGTTTTTTCCTCAAACAACACCGCAATGTAAGATAAAACAAACACACCCAACGCCACCATAGCCCATGGGTCTGTTACCATGCTGGGGATGATTGTGTCACTCAACGGTGCAGCCAGCGCGCTTGGCAATAATACGATAATCAACATCACAAGAGGAAACGCGGATATACGCATAAAATGCTTCATCGTTGGTTTTGAAAAAGAAATGATTGAGGGCATAAAATAAGACATAAGGGGGATCCTGTGTATATGGAATGTGTAAATACTAACCGCGATTCTAACATACTGCCCCGACTAAGCAATATTATAAAAAATCGGGGAAAAACATGACACGCCCCTTTAGGTCGCCCTCTAACTTTGCCATGATGCGCCATGTTTCAAAAATTCCAATTTTTTAGTGCGTTGTTGTCCCTATTCCTTGTGGCGTGTGGCGGGGGGACAGATAATCGGGGGCTAACGCCTATGCCATCTAAATTTACGGGCCCACCCGATAGCGTCTTATTTGAAGATGTGACAAAATATGTTGCTGCGCGTAATCAACCGGCACATTCCACTTACAAACATGCGCGCCTTGATTTAAATGGTGATGGTTTATTGGATGGTATTGTTTTATTCCGCCTTCCCCATGGTGCGTGGTGCGGATGGGATGGATGCGGTATGGCTATCTTTTTGGCGAATAATAAAAACTTCACCCCCGTTGCCTCAATGGGCGGTATTCGCGGGCCTATTTATATTTTAGAAGAAAAAACCAATGGGTGGCGCGATATTGTTATCCGTTTGTCTGGTACAAAGATGCGCGATAAAAATGTTATCTTAAAATTTGATGGGCGCACCTACCCCAATCATCCTATGTTAGGGCGCGCTTACACGACCTCACTATCGCGGGTGAATAAAAAAACACTCTTTAGATAATTGTAAATTTATGTTGTGGCAAATTTGGAGAAAAAGCTAAACATGCCTTTGCGCTCCGTCTTTAATGATGCGTCCCACTGATTATGGCACAGCTCAATTTCATGTGTTGCTTGGCGGCTTTGGCTTAACAACGCCATTTCATCTTCATTCATTTTCATCTTAGCTAAGTTCTTTAGAATGAGTTTTTCTTGCTTGTCTAAATCACCATCACACCAGCTAACGGCGCGCGCCAACGCGAAATAATCATGTTTATCTTGCGGATGTGTAATTTGGGAATACATTTCATATGAATCTTGGGGCGTTTGTAAATCTTCGCCAATGACCTGCATTTGTGTCTCTGATAAACCAATATTGCGAATACCATTTTGTACAAAGGCCATCTCATGCGGTGTTACCACCCCATCTGCATGCACCATCGCAATAACCGCACGCCACATATAGAAGCGGCTTTCTGAAATACCTAATTCATTATTATCCATTTATCGCTCTATCTTCTTTTGATTGAACATCATCATAATAATGATATTTATCGTTATTTTTTGTTAACTGACGCATTAAGGTTGTAAAGCAATTTACACGCGTATTTTGTTTATTCCAATTAGGGCAGTCTAAGGTCACTTCTTCAAGTAATAAACGACTATGATGTAGTAGATTCATTGCTTTCTCGTCTTCATATAATTTATCATGTTTTTTTAAAATCTCTTTTTCTTGACAAGAAAAATCACCATCACACCAACTGATTGATCTAGCATACACAAAGTAATCTTCTATGTCATGTATGTCATTTATTTGAGAAAACATTTTAGAACATGTCTTGGGGGTGTCTAAATCCTGAATAAGTAATTGTTCTTGTTCTTCGGAAAAACCAACTTCTTCTACTATTCTTTGAACAAAACTTTTTTCTTGGGGTAATACGCGCTTATCCGCATGAACGATCGCCACAACCGCACGCCACATTGAAAGGCGGCTTTCTGAAATTCCAGAAGATTGAATATTCATGATTTTTGCCCTTATTAAATCTTAGTCTTCTATTATATCGCACCTAAGATTAAATCATCGTTAATGCCCCCTTCCCATCATAAATCAATAGACAAACCGCCTTTAATTATGATAGAACAAAACATGAACATTAATTTGGAAAATAACCTAGGAAACACCCTTAGGCCGCCTATTGAGGCAGGTTTAAAGTGGCTGTTTCTCGACCTCAACAGCTATTTCGCCAGTGTGGAACAAAACGAAGACCGGCGCCTGATGGGACGCCCCGTTGCGGTTGTACCCATGATGACCGATGCGACCTGCGCCATCGCCGCCTCTTATGAAGCCAAAGCCTTTGGCATTAAAACAGGCACCAAAATATATGAGGCAAAAAAAATGTGCCCTGATTTGGTCTGTATTAAGGCCTGCCACAAAAAATATGTCGATTATCATCACCGCATTATTGCCGCGACAGAAAAAATTATTCCCGTTCATAAAACATGGTCTGTTGATGAATTTGATTGTTTATTATTGGGCCGCGAACGCATCCCAGAAAACGCTATTGATTTGGCCAACCGCATTAAGGCGCAATTGCATAAAGATGTCGGCCCCGCCATCAATTGCTCCATCGGTATTGGCCCCAATAGTTTCTTGGCCAAGGTCGCAACCGAAATTCAAAAGCCTGACGGGTTAATTGTATTAGACCCTGCGCACCTGCCGGGGAAATTGCTCGATTTAAAACTAACTGATTTACCAGGGATTAACGTCGCCATGCTGAAACGGTTAAATGCCTGCGGCGTCACCAATATGCAGCAGCTCTATGACACCTCCCCCAAACAGGCGCGCGCCATCTGGCGCAGTGTGCAAGGGGAACGCTTTTGGTATTGGCTTCATGGGTATGACGTACCTTATGTTTCCACCAACCCCTCCATGATTGGCCATTCCCGTATGTTAGACCCCAAATTACGCAACGTCGAAAGCACGCGGCAAATGGGGCGCAGGCTATTATTCAAGGCGTGCGCCCGCATGCGAAAAAGGGACCTGTTTGCCAAAAATTTGGTTGTGAAATTACGCTTTATAGATGGGTCAAAATGGGCCGCATTTCGGGACTTTCCCGCATCCCAAGACCCCTTCACCATGATGAAAATGTTTGATGAAATATGGTATCAAATGGAACAAGAATGTTTCCGCGGATCCCCCCCACAATCAAACCGTAAAATGATATTTCTAAAGGTTGCAACCTTGCTCAATGGTCTATGCAAAAAAGATGAAATTACGGATGATTTGTTTGAACAAAAAATAATTGAAAATAGCGATAAGATTCAAAAACAAAAAAAACTGGCAGATGCCATGAATACACTGCACGAGAAATATAAAACAGAAACCGTTTGGCTAGGCGTCACCCCAAAAACATTAGCCGGCGACGTCGGAACAAAAATTGCCTTTAATCGAGTCCCTGAAAAAGAGGAGTTTTGGGAGTAGGTAGTTATCAGTTTTAAGGTTTTGGTATGTTTTGAAAAAATTCTGCTAATTCAAAATATCCCTCTTCTGAAAGAGGCCCATCGAGAATTGCTGGCTCACTAGGCTCTTCAATCTCAGAATTAAATACAAAAGTAGCATCCGGTTTTATATCATATTGAAAAGGATTTGATGAAGCAGAAGTTAATAGCTGGACAACATTTAAATCTGTTGGACTATCACTAGCGACAGCAAAAAAATCTGTGCGATCGTCAGGGCCCAAAACTCCAGCGGCAACAGCAGCCGAAATAAGATCGTTTGAGTCGTCATTACCGCTCATTTTCATACTCCTTTTTTGTCTCGTATTCTCTTAAATTTCTATTTACCAAATGCAATTATTATAAACAAGAGCAAACTACATAAGCCGTTAAATTATGTCAACTAAATTTTCTTTTATTTTCCGCCTAAATTTGCTATAAACCGCGCATGACAAAAGAAATGACAACAAAACCAATTCACATCATTGGCGGCGGTTTAGCCGGATCAGAAGCCGCATGGCAGGCCGCACAAATGGGCGTGCCCGTTATTCTGCATGAAATGCGCCCTGTGCGTAAAACAGAGGCCCACCATACCGATGGTTTGGCAGAACTGGTCTGTTCCAACTCCTTTCGCTCTGACGATAAACATTATAATGCCGTCGGCGTCTTGCATGAAGAAATGCGCATGTGTCATTCACTCATCATGCGTGAGGCGGATAAGGCCGCCGTTCCCGCAGGCGGCGCCTTGGCCGTTGATCGTGATATTTTTTCACAAAACGTCACCAAAGCATTGGAAGAACATCCCCTTATAACCATTGAGCGCACAGAAGTAGCAGGCCTGCCACCAGAAGAATGGGATAGCGTGATTATTGCGACAGGGCCCCTGACTTCCCCCGATTTGGCACAGGCGATACAAAAATTAGGCGGCGAAGACGAGCTTGCGTTTTTTGACGCCATCGCCCCCATCGTGCATAAAGACTCCATCGATTTTTCAAAAGCATGGATGCAAAGCCGATATGATAAAGAAGGCCCCGCAGGCACAGGATCCGACTATATCAATTGCCCAATGGAAAAAGACGATTATTATGGCTTTATTGATGCCCTCAATAATTCAGAAAAAACAGAATTCAAACAATGGGAAAAAGATACGCCCTATTTTGATGGGTGTATGCCAATTGAAATTATGGCCAGCCGCGGCGTCGAAACATTGCGTCACGGCCCCATGAAACCAGTTGGCCTTACAAACCCACACGCCAAAGAAGGCGAATTTAAACGCCCATGGGCGGTCGTACAATTGCGTCAAGATAACGCATTAGGCACGCTTTATAATATGGTTGGGTTTCAAACAAAGATGAAATATGGCGAACAAATTGAAGTATTCCGCAAAATCCCTGGTTTAGAAAATGCAGAGTTTGCCCGCCTTGGCGGTATTCACCGTAATACCTTTATCAATTCACCAAAACTTTTAAATGGCACACTACAAATGAAGGCCGACACCCGTTTGAGATTCGCTGGCCAAATCACAGGATGCGAAGGATATATCGAAAGCGCAGGAGTGGGCTTAATGGCGGGGCGCTTCGCCGCAGCAGAAAAACTAGGGCAAAGCTTTGATGTGCCCGATGCTACAACCGCAATGGGCGCTTTGCTTAACCACATAACAGGTGGCGGAAATGCCGACACCTTCCAACCCATGAATGTAAATTTCGGACTTTTCCCGCCCTTAGGTGATGTCCCAAAAGAAGAATTCAAAGGAATGAAAGGCAAAGAAAAAGGCCGCCATAAGAAAAAGCTTATGGCCTTACGCGCACTTGAAAATATTCAAAATTGGAATAATCAGGAAATTAAAAAGGCCGCATAAGTCATAGGACATATACCCCTTCGGCGGTTTTACCGATGAAGCCTTTCGCTCTTAAAAGGTAATATTCCCTCATTGAAATTTCACGTGCCTCAAGCGTCCATTCAAACAAATCAGTAACTTCATAACTTTCACCAAAGAAGGGAGTGACGGCTTTCGTAAGGTTCGCATCACTATCACTCCCCTCTTCTATCATATTAAATAATTCCGCAATATGGATGAGCGAAAATAACGCCCTTCTTTTTAAATCCATTGACGCGCGTTCAAGGTCTTTATTAAAAACAAACGTTAAATTATCGTAAGACATCAAAACCCAGCAATTCTATTTCCTGCATTGCATGTTGTGGCACGCTGTTTGATCGGATAGTTAATTGTTTGTCGTGATCAATTGAGCGCTGCTCCGCATATGAAATGAATAAATCAAAAATATCTTGAACCAATTGATCTGCTTCAACAGATTCATCTTCTATGATTATTTCACTATCAATAATTTTAATTAACGCATCAAGCGCGTCTTGCTTTCTAACGGTTGATGCGGCGGCCAATTCCTGTGAAAAGGCAATAGTAAATTTTTTTCTAAGTGACATTTAAGCCTCCTTAAAGTAAAGAATGAAAAATTGCCAAACCGTTAATGATTAACGGTTACAGGCAAACAATAATGGTAGGGTGAAGTGGAAATAAAGTGGCTCTTACGAGCACATACCATAGACAGCAATAAGCGCACAAATGATTGTTGCAATCATCTGATCAAAATTAATTTTCGCTGTTTGAATTTTTTCCATACTTAATTGAAACATGGTTTTTGATTTTTACAAAGAAAAATTTTTATTTATTTAAAAATAATCGTAACGCTTTAAACGCAGGCTCTTTATTAAATTCTATATTTTGAAAATTGCCCCCCGCTTTTTTTAATTGCGTGTGATATAACATCGCTGTCTTTTTAACCTTAGATATGTATCGCGTTTTGGGTTTAATGGATTGTAAAGGCTTAAGACGTTCTAACACATCTATTACCGCCTTGGGTAAATTTTCAAACTTATTGAAATCTAAAATCTTTTGTAACGACACATCATGAGCATCTAAAACATCCTGCGGGATAAATAAACGGCGTTGATTTAAATGAAAGGCAATCGCACGCAACAACCCAATCGCCCCATAATAAAAAGAGATTTGGTTGACGATACCCGCCTCTTCCTCATCCCCCAAAATATCAAGCACAAGTTTGTTTAAGGGCGCATTCGTCTTACGCGCATAAATTTCAAAACTATCCCAATCGCTCAACATTTTATATTCCAAATCAAATTCACGCACATTAATAAGGGCGAGAAAATCATCCTTATTCAGATCGTGTTTCTTAATCACGGCGGCTAGTGGCTCTACCACTTCATGCTTGCGCGGTATATCGCCATTATAAATCTCTTCAATCGCTTCACGCCACCATTGCAGGCGAATGTTGCCCATCATCGGCTCACTAACAATTTCGGCAGTTTTGGCCACTTCAAAATTAAACGTAATAATCGGCCAGATATCATCACGAAGGCGGCGCGGCATAAAAAGGCCAATTAAAAATCGGTCTGGGTCATGGGTGCGCGCAATATTGAAACAATTATTCATAGGTTTTTATTAAACCACCCCTTGATTAAAAGGAACTAAAAATATCTAATAACTGTTGGAACGTATAAGAATTCACTTTAAACAAAGGAAAAATATAATGACTTTTAAAGTACCAGAACTACCCTATGCCTATGACGCCCTTGACCCGTACATGTCGGCCGAAACATTGGAATTCCACCATGACAAACATCATCAAGCGTATGCAGACAAAGGCAACGATATGATTAAAGGGACAGGTATGGAAGATGCAGCAATTGAAGACATCATGTTCACCAGCTTCAAAAACCCTGAACAAGCGGGTTTATTTAACCAAGTTGGCCAATTCTACAACCACGTTCATTTTTGGAACTGGATGAAGCCTAATGGCGGCGGCACATCTCTACCTAGTGCCTTGGAAAAGAAAATTAAAGAAGACCTTGGCGGCTATGACAGCTTTAAAGAACAATTTATGGCAAAAGGCGGGTCACAATTTGGGTCTGGTTGGGTTTGGTTGTCCCAAGACAACACCACAGGCAAATTAGATGTTATTAATACACCAAATGGCGCAAACCCAGTTGTATATGGTCATACCCCATTATTGGGCTGTGACGTGTGGGAACATGCCTATTACATCGATTACCGCAATGCACGCCCCAAATATTTGGAGGCATTCGTCGATAATCTCATCAACTGGGATTATGTAGCAGAATTATACGAGGCAGGACCCCTTAAACTCGCAGCATAGCAGCGATAAGGCCCCCAAAGCGCAAACGCTCTTCGGCCCCATAAAATTAATAAATCAAGAAAGTCGCTTAAAAGCGGCTTTTTTATGGAATATTGCTTTCTTTTGTTTTAAATAAACATAATGAGTAATGCTTTATTTGTAACAGATTTTCATCATGGCCCAATTTTTTCAGCCCACGCCGATGATAACCGTTTTCTCTACGGTAATCGAGCCTCTGAAATGCATAGAATTCTAGTCACATACGCGAACCAAAATTCGGGTCTGATATTAGATGGCGGCGACCAAAGCACTTATATCTCAGAAAGACAAAAGCATTTATCCGCAGCAAACCAAGCCAGAAAAATAAGCATGCGGTTTAATGGTACTTATGCCAGAGCCATCGGCAATCACGATCCTAATTTTCAAGCAATCGAATATTTATTTGAGCCTGAAACGTATCACGTAAATTAGCAAGCTTTAACAAATACCGATGTTATTGTTGTCCAACCTGAAATTACCCAATCGCTTCACGGCAAAAAATATAGATATAATTACGCTCATTCTGCAGATAGGTTAAATACAATTTTAAACGGCTGTAGGAAGCCAAATTTAATAATTTAATCCCATTGGGCATTTAATAGAAACGTAAGAGGCATATCAAATAGGACACAAGGAAAACCTTATGAATACGTTGATAATACTGACGATATAAACGAAATCTTACATTGCCAAGTAAGAAATGGGAAAGAAATTCTTACCCTTCATGGGCACGAGCATTATTTTTCATTAAGTGAAACATATGCATTTCGCTCGCTTATCATGCCTTCCATTGTTCAAAGCGATGTAGATTTTAACCATCTTCCCTGTGGTTTATTTTCACAAATCACGGATAAAAAACGGGGTGGATTATCGATCGAATTTAAAAAGTTCGCGGTTGGAGAAAAAAGAAAAAAGAAAAAGATCCCTCGCTTTGGCGTTATAGATCACGTCCCTTTAGAATATATGGATAGATATAATAGAGATACTATGCAGGCAGCATTGCAACAAGCACACGGCGCCCCTCAGCCATAAGAACGTTATAGGTGCGGCACGCCGCGCCTGTGTCCATTACATCGAATGAAACCCCTTTGGCGCGCAAAGCGTTCTTTAAATTTTTAGGTAAAAATTGCATCAAAGCACCAGACCCAAATAAAAACACATCATACTCAGACGCAAGGTCAAGAACTGGTTGAAATTCTTCTAACGAGAGATCCCCAATATTATAGGGCACGTCCCAGACTGTGGTTTTTTCAGGACTTAAAAGAACCGCCCCTTCATAAGCGCGGCCACTGATACGAAAAACGCCGCCCGTGTAAGATTGAACAATTTGTTGTCCTTCTGCGACGAGCGGCGTGATATCCATAATTTAATTAACCTAAGTGTTATCTTAGTATGTTGGTATGTAAGGTGACACTCTTGAAGGTGCAGTTTCAATTACTTGTTCAATTTCTTCTAACGCTTCTTCTGCGCTATCCATTTCTTGATTTTCTGTAACCGCAGGCTGCACTGGTGCATATTCATCAACACCTTGGTGTTCTGTTACAACGTTTGAAACACTTGCTGCTTCACCAGCAGGTGTTTGAACAACGGCTTCTGGTACTTCGACAACAATTTCTCCTGATGCAACGGATGGCGTTGTTACAGGTACAATAACATCTTCATTCACCGCTTGGACTTCGCCTTCAATCATTGTTGAAGTTTCTGTCATTGGCATTTCAGGAACCGCAGGGGCTACTGGTGCAGATGTTGAAATATCATCTGATGCCGCTTCCAATGTTTCCATCGTTTCTTCTGGTGTTAAAAGTGGCGCTGTTTCCGCAGGCATTACATCGGCTGTTTGAATTGCGGCTTTCACGTCACCACGATTATTGACGATAATATCATCGCGTGACCCGACACCGGCTTCACTACTTGAACAGGCCGTCAAGGCAAGAGCGCTAACGCCTAATATTGTTAACAATTTATTTTTCATTTTATTTTCCTTCTTTGATAAAATTCAAGATTACATACGAATTACGGTTATTTAAAGTTCAACTCTATTTATTACGGGGCGGGCTCACCTTCTTCCATCAAAGGGTTTTTCTTGTTATTGCGGATATTCATAAATAACAAAAGTGGCGACGCCACAAAGATAGAGGAATGTGTTCCAATAAAAATCCCAAAAATTAATGCATTCACAAATCCACGAATAACTTCCCCACCAAAAATCCATAAGGCAAATAACGCCAACAACGTTGTACCCGAGGTCATAATTGTGCGTGACAATGTATCATTAATCGACTCATTTAATAATTGTGGCAATGGCTTTTTCTTAAATTTGCGCAAATTTTCGCGAATGCGGTCAAACACAATAACGGTATCGTTAATCGAATAACCCGCAATCATCAATATTGCGGCCACAGTTGATAAGTTAAATTCCCACTGCATCAACGCAAATAACCCAACTGTTGCGATACTGTCATGGAACAACGCCACAATAGCCGACACACCATATTGCCATTCAAATCGAAACCAGATGTAAACCAACATCCCTAGAATAGAAAAGATAACCGCGTATAGACCTTTACGTTTTAACTCCTCCCCCACTTGCGGGCCAACATATTCAATACGGCGGTAATCAATCCCCTCTTCGTATTTCGCCTCTAAAGAATCCTTTAAAGTGTTGATCGCCGCCTGTTGCACGGTGTTGTCACCCTTTTGTTCAGGTAGGCGAATTAACAAATCATTGGGCGCGCCAAATTCTTGGATAGAAATATTCCCAAGGCCAAGCGCATTTAAATCATTACGCATCTTCGTCAAATCGGGGGCGTCATCATCCACACGAATTTCAATAAGGGTTCCACCTGTAAAATCAATGCCAAAGTTTAACCCCTTGGTCGTGATTAAAAAAATAGAGGCCAAAATAATAAAAATAGAAACCGCATATGCCAAATAGCGATGGCCAATAAAGTTTACATTCGTGTTGCTGGGGATCCAATGTATCATGAGTGTTTAATCCTTTAAAAAACTTATATCTTTATTGTTTTGGGTTTGTTTTTCTTAAGCCAGTAAACCGCCAAAACACGGGTGACCATAATGGCGGAAAAGAATGACGTCATAATCCCAATCATCAACGTGACAGAAAACCCTTTAATAGGACCCGTCCCGAATGAAAATAGGATAATCGCCGCAATCAATGTGGTTAAGTTTGCATCAATAATCGTGCTCATCGCGCGGTTAAACCCGCTATCAACGGCGGACATAGGCGAACGGCCATTCGCAATCTCTTCTTTAATACGCTCAAAAATAAGAACGTTCGCATCCACCGCCATACCAATTGTCAAAACAATCCCCGCAATACCGGGCAAGGTTAAGGTTGCCTGAATGCTTGAAAGCAGCGCAAAAATTAACGCGACATTCACCAACAACGCAACATTCGCATACAACCCAAAACGTCCATAAGACAAAAACATAAAGACCAAAACCCCAGCCAAGCCAATAAGACTAGCAATCTTTCCTGCCTCAACTGAGTCTGCGCCCAATGATGGGCCAACGGTACGCTCCTCCAAAATCTCTAAGGGGGCGGGCAACGCCCCTGCTCTTAATAATAAAGATAAATCACTGGCTTCTTTAATCGAAAAGCTCCCTGAAATTTGCCCTGCGCCACCAATGATCGCTTCACGGATAACAGGCGCGCTGATAATTTCATTATCCAAAACAATGGCAAATAAACGCCCTACATTATCGCTACTAAATTTTGCAAACTTCTTTGCACCCACCCCATCAAAGGTGAAAGAAACAGCAGGCTGACCACTTTGGTCTTGTGACACTTGGGCATTGACCAACATATCACCACTTAAAATTGCCTGACGCTCAACGCTCATCGGGGCGCCACCATTTTCAGCCATTGGCAGGGTCATGGTGTTTGTCCCACGCCCATCTACAACCAAATGAAATGTTAATTTGGCCGTCGTCCCTAATAAATCTTTGATCCGTGATGGATCATCCAAACCAGGCAATTGCACCAAGATACGGTCGTCCCCTTGACGTTGAATAACCGGCTCACGCGTTCCTGTTTCATCAATACGGCGGCGGACAATTTCAATTGATTGGTCAATGGTCTGGCTCTGTATTTCCCTGATGGCTTCGTCGGTAAAACGGCCAATAACTTGATTACCGTCAACTTCAACATCAAGGGTATTGTCCAATGCCCGTACCAATTTGCGCGCCGCATCAATGTCCGCTTCATCACGTAATTGAATGCGCACACCGCCGCCTTCGACATCATCCAAACGGCGATACCCAATTCTTTGTTCACGCAAATCTGGGCGGATAGACCCAACAAGGCCTTCGCTACGCTCTTTAATAACGCTTGATAAATCGACCTCTAATAATAGATGCGATCCCCCTTGAAGATCCAAACCCAGATTGACTGTTTTATGCGGCGCGATGCTCGGTAAATTTGTCGCGATAAAATCCCGCGCACCCGCGCTCAAAAGATTTGGCATGCTATAAAGCAAGGCAAACGCACAAACAATGGCAGTTAAAATTATTTTCCAACGGGCAATATTAATCATAGGTCTTATTTCTTTTATTACAGTTTATAGTTTGATGACCACCGTGACATCTTCATCATGGTGGTCGTCATAAAATTATTAGTCTGCTTTTACATTTAATGTATTACGCACGGCTGTTACCTTTGTACCGCCTAAGTCAACTTCAACTTCTGTGTCACTGGTAAGCTTGCTGATTGTTCCAACTAGGCCGCCTGCAGTTATGACCTTGTCGCCTTTTTTGAGCGCATCAACCATTTGTTTGTGTGCGGCAAAACGCTTTTGTTGCGGGCGGATCAAAAGCAAATAAAACATGGCGACCAAAATTAAAATCAACCCCATATTCCATGCAAATGCATTGCCTGCGCTTGGCGCGGCTTGGCCAACAACGACATCCATATCCCCTGTGGCGTCTGTTAATACTTCTTGAGCGTGTGCGATTGAAATCATGATATTGTTCCTTTTGTTCTATACTATTTGTCTAAGTTTTATATTATGGTGCGAATATAATGGTTTACCGCATAAAGGCAAGGATATGAGTGCATGAAAGATACATCCATCAACGACATTTTGAACAAGTTAGATCGCATCGCGAACGCCCTTGAAAACCAAAATGGTAATACCCAATCAAACCCGCCAAAAAGCTGGGATGATGCCCGCCTTTGGGTTTGGCAATCGGCCACCATGTCATTAAAGCCTGTCGCGCAAGATAACACCTTGCCACTTGATCTATTGGTCGGGTTGGAACAACAAACTAATATCTTGCTGAACAACACCCAACAATTTGCCGATGGCTTTGCCGCCAATAACGCCCTGTTATGGGGCGCGCGCGGCACAGGAAAAAGTGCCCTGACCAAGGCCATCCATTTACAAGTATCGAAAAAAAACCCCAACTTACACCTGATTGAAATCTACCGCGAGGATTTAAAGACGCTTGTTCCCCTCCTCGATTTACTACGTAGCGTTTCGGAACATCAATTTATCCTATTTTGTGACGACTTGTCTTTTGATAAAAATGACAGCAGTTACAAAAGCTTAAAGGCGGTTCTTGACGGCGGCGTTCAAAACAGGCCTTCAAACGTCATTTTATATGCAACCTCAAACCGCAGGCACCTTTTGCCCCGTGATATGATTGAGAATGAACGCGCCACCGCCATCCACAAGGGCGAAGCCGCAGAAGAAAAAATCTCCCTATCCGATCGTTTTGGCCTATGGCTCGGCTTTTACAATACGGATCAAGATGGATATTTGGACATGTTGAACGGCTATGCCGCGCATTATGGGCTTACACTTGATAAAAAAGATGCTTTGGAATGGGCCATGACCCGTGGCAACCGCTCTGGCCGTGTCGCATGGCAATATATCCAACATATCGCTGGCCAACAAAAGGTAAAGATTTAAAAGGGATAAGGCATTATATGGCACTTATTGGTGCCGTGCTCATGGACATTTGCTTCACTTAAATCACCTTTATCAAACTGATCCTCTATACCCTTAACATCAACTCCACAGCCCTGATAAAATGATAATTCAGCATTAATATCCGCTATCGCCTCTTTATATTCAGATGCTTTCGAAGTGCCTACAATAGATCTTAAAAGATCAATTATGGAACAACCTGCTTCAGGCAAGGGGGGATTTGCCTCTTCGCTTTTAATAAAACCTTGTAATCGAATACGCTTTTCCAACAAATCAATAATATCTGACGTTGTAATAAATGTTGCTGGCCTTAACTTAATATCGTCATCCGCCTGTTTAAAACCCTCGATCATTGGCGATTCAAAATGGCCAAAAATTTCAACAAATCTTCTTAGATCTCTCTTTGATTCTTTTGTACTCTTGCCTACCCTAATATTACCTTTTATTTTACGTGCCGTTATTGGTTTCTGCAGTGTAATTTGAACACCATCTTTATCCAATCCTGGATCTAACAATTGAGTTTCTTGTGCAATTTCCTCATAAACAGGCCAATCCTGAACCTGATCCTTAACAAGCGTCAATAAATCTGAGACAGTATCCAAAATTTCTTGCGTTTTTTCAGGGTCATAATCATCCCATCGCGATGGCATCATGTCAGCATCATGCCTAAATGCTTTTTTATCCTCCTCAAAGTCAGCCATTTTATAATGTAGGCTTCGTTCCAACCAAAACAGATCAACAATATCCTTATAAGTCATAGAAATAAGCGGGGTATTTGGCACTTCTAAACGTGAAGAGACCGCATCAACAACCAATGGCTCCGCGCCTACCCTAAAATCTTCTGATAAATCATCACTCATGGTGATTATTTACACAATTATAAAAATTATGTCAATGATTTAAAGGTAATTATCGGGGTTAATTGGCGTACTGCCCTTTCGTACTTCAAAATGCAGCTGCGGGCTCTCAACTTGACCAGTAGACCCCACCGTACCAATGGATTGTCCACGCTCAACCGTCGCCCCTTTTTCAACCAACATTTTATCTAAATGCGCATAGGCCGTCATAATTTTCCCCTGATGACGAATAAGGATTAGATTGCCATATCCTGCCAAATCATCCCCCGCATAAACCACAACGCCATTTTCGGCGGAGCGTACTGGCGTACCGCGTGCGGCCTTAATATTAATGCCATCATTGTGCAAACCATCCGCTTTTGGGCCAAAGCTTGAAATAACCCGCCCACTTACGGGGCGCATATATTTACCCTGCCCCGATAATTTTGGCGTTGTTGTTGGGATATTTGCGCGCGTTGTGGTTGATGCTTCTTCCAATTTTACGGGTGCATTTTTCGCCTCGGGTTTACGCCCTGGGGTAACGGCGTCTGTTCCACCATCGCGCGCTGTATCTGGGGTTAAGACTGCTTTTTCAACATTCGTTCTGGATATTCCACCATTTGCCTGAGGCTGTGGTGGCATATCAACATTCCCCGCCGCAGTAGAGTTTTGCGTTGCAGGGGCGTCTAAATTCTCTCGTTCGATAGACCCCAACCTTGCTGTTTGAACGGTGGGTGCATCGCGTTCTTGGCGCGCTAAATTCTCGCGCATCATCGCTTCTTGTTTTAAAGTGGGTGTGGGCAATCGTAACACTTGCCCCCTTTGAATTTTATAGGGCGGTTTTAAATTATTTAATTCGGCCAAACGATTGGGGCTTACTTCATATAATTTTGAAATGGTAAAAATACTATCGCCTTCACGCGCCTGATATTCATTCGGCGGCGGTAATTTCATCCGAAACCCTGTTTTTAAAACATAAGGCGCCTGAATATCATTAAGGGTAATAATTTCACGCATTGGCAATTGATAATTTTCTGCAATGGTATAAACCGTGTCCCCCTGTAACACCGTATGAATACCCGTGCTCCCTGCCCCCTTTTGCACGCCATATGCTTTGAACCCTGCAGGCGTTTGGGAACACGAAACGGTTAGCGCACTAGATAATAACAAAGGTAAGATTAGCTTTCTCATGCGACAACCTTTTCTTCATTTGGCGTATTATCACGCACAACGTCAGGCAGTAAAGGAACAAAACGCACTGGCATCACGTCTGAGACGGACCACGTATCCTCCGCCTCTTTTTTATATCGCTTGACCATTTGTTTTCCGCTCTGACCTATGGGCGCAATCATAATGCCACCAATGCTCAGTTGGTCAATTAATGCCTGCGGTGGTTTTTCACGCGCCGCCGCGGCAACAACAATACGGTCAAATGGTGCTTGGCTGATACCATTTATTTTTGGCCACCCGCCCATTCCATCACCATACAACGTCGTGATATTGCGCAAGTGCAAATTTTTAAAATTCTCTGCCGCCAAATCATGTAATATTTTATGTCGCTCAATCGTATAAACACGGCGGCATATTTTGGATAATACACAAGCCTGATATCCTGTGCCTGTTCCAATTTCTAAAACCTTATGGCGGTCTGTTAATTCTAACGCTTGTATCATTTTTGCAACAACACTGGGCTGGCTTATGGTCTGACCACTGCCGATAGGCACCGCAATATCATCATATGCTTGGTCGCTCATACGCGCTTCAATAAAATGCTCCCGCGGCACATTTTCAATCGCATTTAAAACAGCCATATCCTGCACCCCCTGCTGACGCAGGGTCATAATAAGCTTAATTTTACGGACCTGTAACGGATCGTCGAGAGTGTTCACGGGTTAATATCCTATAAATTAGCCTTCACAGGAGATGTAAAAGCATTAGATTTATCATTTTAACGCGCTTTGATTCGCGGTGCAAGCCTTACAGATAGTAATAAAGCGGGTGATTAGCCTTGTTAAATAATATAATTTACATAACTTGATTAATTGCACCCTTTTCTATATACTTATTTTGCAATGAGCATATTAAAAAGATTATTTGGCAGCAAAAACGGCTCAAGCACCATTGAGCGGCCCCAAGACATAGCGGGCAATGCCCCTCCCGTAAAAACGGGGGAATGGAGCATTATTGTCGATAAAAACGGTGACGAAGTCACTAATCGTCCCCCAAGCAATGATGATTTCCTCGCCCGCCCTGCAATCAAATATAAATTCCGCGGCACGATCCCTAAATTTAATCCAAACCAATACACAGATCAAAAGAAAAAATACGGCGCAGCAATGGAGCATTCTATGCGCGCCCATAAAAACGAAGCACTCCTCAAAAAAGCTGTGTTTTTATTATCCCAAACTGATGACGGGCGCCGCCTTTTAAAATTGGCAAATGACAAGGAATTCCATTTTGTTTTTGATGAAGAGTGGATGAAAAAAGAAGGCGCCGCAGGCATGTGCGATTACGCGAATAAGCAAATCCCCCTCGCCGAAGGTCGTTCTGCAGAACAAGTCGCTTTAACGCTTAAGCACGAGCTTCAACATATGGAAGACATCGCAAATGGTGTGACCACAAACTCAACCCATACATTAAAATCCGCCCTTATGGGAGAGCGCGCCCTCGAGGCAAACGCCCGAGCATCCGAAGCAGTCTTTGCCGCAGAATCTTTACACGGCAGTAAAAATGGACCCGAACGACAATTTCGAACCAATAAAATATTGGCACATTTTCATCACAAAAATACGCCCGTTGCCACCGCAGCAATCGCCAAACTTGATGATGCAAAATCAGGAAACTGGGCCGCCTATGCCCTCGCGGCTTTTAAAGGATATTATGATCAACATGGCACACTTGATTATTACGATAAACGGCAAGTTGACATGTATGAAAAAACTTTACCCGAAAATCCCGATGAGTTTTTTGATGCAACCAATGGGAACGTATTAAAGCGATCAAAATATTACTCACGAAAAGAAATGATTGAGGCTGGCGAACGTCAACTAAAAGACGTTGCAACAAATGATCGTTGGACACAAAATCAAGACGATTTAAAAAGTAAAATCACGATAAAAGGGCAACCAAGCTATCTAGATGAGGCAAAAGATTTAGACCTCACCAATGATAAATATATTGCCCTTGGCGCAACTGCGCGTGCAGGGATGAATGAATTTATTCTTCGTGCCAAAAGATTTATTCCAAACACGATCGAACAAATGGAAACCGCCCTTGATGCGCCAGAACGAACAGGAACAGAACCGCCAAAAACTATTCCAACTGGTTTAGAAATATATGCCAAAAATGACAACTTCGAAATGATACGTCTTCCAAACCGCGGCGGTGGCCACCATTCAAACACGTCGGAATATGAAGAGATTACGGCACGCTTTACAAAAGAATATGAACGCCTAAATTATTATAAATTTGATTTAGAAAGACTATCTCTTACTTCCGAAGCCATGCTACACAACACCCATATCAATATGCGCGGCAATATGCATCGCTTGATAGACGCTGGCTATCGCGCCCCAGTTGCCGCCATGCCCCAAGAATATATTTTGCATTTGTGCGGGTGTGCAAGACACGCGTCAGAAACAGGAAATCCGAATGCGTTTGACGAACAAGATTTTATTATAATGAAACATTGGGAAGAAATGTCAGAACATGGGTTAGACCCCATCTATGGCGACCCAAAATGGGAAGCGGACGCACAGTATTTTAAAAGAGAATGCCAACCATATATCGATAGCTATCTAAAACCATTTTTCGATAGCTTAGAATCCAAACGAACCGCACGCGCAGAAATGGGACAGCAATTAAAAGCCGCCCCTGCCTAAATCTTATGATGCGGTAATTTTATCCAACCCGCCCATATATGGCTTTAGTACTTCGGGTATCGTGATGCTGCCATCTTCGGCATTGTAATAATTTTCCATCACCGCAATTAAACAACGTCCCACCGCAAGGCCAGACCCATTCAAGGTATGAACAAATTGCGTTTTCTTATCACCCTTTTCTTTAAAGCGCGCATTCATGCGGCGCGCCTGAAAATCACCACAGGTGGAGCAGCTTGAAATTTCACGATACGCATTTTGCCCCGGCAACCATGCCTCAATATCATAGGTTTTACGCGCACCAAAACCCGTATCCCCGCTACATAAAACCACTGTACGATACGGAATTTCCAGCGCCTCTAATATCCCTTGCGCGCAACCTAACATCCGCTCATGCTCTGCATCACTTTCGTCTGGTTTTACGATAGACACCATTTCAACTTTATAAAATTGATGCTGACGCAACATGCCACGTGTATCTTTACCCGCGCTCCCCGCTTCACTTCTAAAGCATGGTGTAAAGGCGGTGTAGCGACGCGGCAAAGTATCATCATCAATAATTTCATCTGCAACAATATTCGTCAGAGGAACTTCTGCAGTAGGAATAAGCCAATCCCCACGCGTTGTTTGAAACAAGTCTTCTTTAAACTTAGGAAGTTGGTTTGTGCCATAAACCGCATTATCTTTTACCATCAAAGGCGGAGAACATTCAGTGTAACCATTCTTATCAGTATGCGTATCTAACATAAACTGTGCCAAGGCTCGTTCTAGTTTCACTAACTTTCCCGTTAACAAAACGAAACGGCTCCCGCTTAATTTGGCCGCCGTTTCAAAATCCATCATGCCCAATGCTTCACCAATTTCATAATGTTCTTTGGCGGCATTTTTTCCAACACGCGGCTCATTTTCTTCATTGGGAAACCAGCGGCGGATTTCAACATTCTCGTCTTCATCCGCACCATCGGGCACATCGTCTTTCATAATATTCGGCAGACCAGATAAAATATCTTTCAACTGCTCGCCCAATACGCGCTCCACCTCTTCCAGCTCGCTCATTTTATCTTTAAGCGCGCTGACGGCGTCCATGGCCTCTTGCGCATCGCCGCCCGCGGCCTTTACTTTCCCAATTTCCTTAGACTTTTCATTGCGCTCTTGCTGTAATGTCTGAAGATCTGTTTGGATACCGCGGCGCTCTTCATCGATGGATAAAATACTGGCGCTTTGTGGCTCTATGCTTCTACGTGCCATGGCGGCGTCAAAATCTTGCGGATTATCTCGGATGTATTTTATATCAAACATTGTAACGGCTTTATTCTTTATCTAGGTTAAGGGATGATTTTTAAAACTGAGCATACAATAAAGGCAGATGACGGGTTGTACAAGACCACAATCGATGGAATCTATGAATTGGTGCAACCCGAAATCCCCAGCGCGCTAATCCTCGACTCCCCGCATAGTGGGCGAAAAAACCCCGCCGACTTTGGCTATGCCTGTTCGGATGCAGATATTATTTCAACCCAAGATCACTTTGTTGATGAGTTATTTGAAGATGCACCGCAAATGGGCGCCTCCCTACTCACCGCGCAATTCCCGCGCGCTTATTTAGATTTAAACCGCAAAGCAGACGACATCAGCCCAGAATTATATGCGGGCATTTGGCCCGTTGGGAAAAAAGGGTATATCACCCCCAACCCATCCAATCGCTCCTATGCGGGCATTGGCCTTATCCGCCGCCTGATTAAGCCAGAAATATCCGTATATAATCGCAACCTTTCCCCTGAAGAAATTCAAAACCGTATCGATACCTACTACACCCCCTATTACGAAACCTTAGAGCAACTGATAGAAAACACTCACGCAAGCTATGGCGTGTCTTATCATATAAATTGCCATTCCATGCCCTCATCCAGCGTGCGCAACCCTAAATCAACCCGCTTTAACCCCGCCAAACAAGTGGACTTTGTCCTTGGCAATCTTGACGGCACGACATGCGCCAAAGACTTTACAAATTTGGTAAAAAATAAACTTTTGGATATGGGATATAACGTCGCCATTAACTCTCCTTATAAAGGGGTGGAACTGGTGGAGCGTTTCTCAAACCCCGCCTTGGGTCGTCACAGCCTGCAAATTGAAATTAACAAAGCACTTTATTTAGACGAGCGTGCCGGCGCAAAAAACAAAGGATTTC
>CAYGUV010000004.1:0-3903 GCA_964353185.1 uncultured Micavibrio sp.
AAATAAAAAACAGGCAATTTAATGAGTAAATCAGACGATAGCAGCGACAGCAAAAACACCCTTTACTGCTCTTTTTGTGGCAAAAGCCAGCATGAGGTGCGTAAGCTTATCGCGGGGCCAAACGTATTTGTTTGTAACGAATGTGTCGAACTTTGTATGGACATCATCCGTGAAGAAGATAAATCACAACTTGTGCGCGGTGATGATGATGGCGTTCCCGCACCAAGTGAGATTAAAGCATTCCTTGATGATTATGTGATTGGACAAGAAAGTGCGAAACGCGTTTTGGCTGTTGCCGTTCATAACCATTATAAGCGTCTTGAACATGGTGAAAATGGCGGTGACGTTGAAATCTCCAAATCAAATATTCTTATTTTAGGTCCGACAGGTTGTGGTAAAACACTTTTGGCGCAAACTCTTGCCCGTATCATTGACGTGCCTTTTACCATGGCCGATGCGACCACTTTAACCGAAGCAGGTTATGTTGGTGAAGATGTTGAAAACATTGTCCTAAAATTATTACAAGCCTCTGATTATAATGTGGAGCGCGCGCAACGCGGTATCGTATATATTGACGAAATCGATAAAATTAGCCGTAAATCTGACAACCCATCTATCACCCGTGACGTATCAGGCGAAGGTGTCCAACAGGCCCTTCTTAAATTGATGGAAGGAACGGTTGCTTCTGTTCCGCCACAAGGTGGGCGTAAGCATCCGCAACAGGAATTCTTACAAGTTGACACCTCAAACATTCTCTTTATTTGTGGCGGTGCTTTTGCTGGGATTGAGCGTATTTTGAGCGAAAAAGGCCGTGGTCAAACATTAGGTTTTGGTGCAGAAGTAAAAGCGCCAGAAGAAGGAAATGTTGGCGAGCTATTGCAAAAATTAGAGCCAGAAGACCTTGTTAAATACGGTCTAATTCCTGAATTTGTTGGTCGTTTACCATTGATAGCAACGTTAGAAAACTTGGACGAAGACGCGCTTATCACAATCCTAACGGAGCCTAAAAACGCGCTTGTAAAACAATTCAAAGCTTTATTTGAAATGGAAGATGCAGAACTTGAATTTACGGACGGTGCACTAACCGCAATCGCAGAATTGGCCATTAAACGTAAAACAGGTGCGCGTGGTTTGCGCTCTATCATGGAGAGCATGTTGCTTGAAACTATGTATGACCTTCCTGACATGGAAGGCGTTTCAAAAGTGATCGTCAATGCAGCAGTCGTAAAAGGTGAAGAAAAGCCAGTATTTGAGAAGAACGACAAAAAAAAACCTAAGAAAAAATCCACAAAATCAGATAAAAAAGATGATAAAGCGAATGATGAAGTTGCCGCAAACAGCTAAGCAAACAAATCATAAATAATCCATTCGTGGATAGGAGTAGAATATGTCTGTAGAACGCAAAATCTTACCCGTTGAGAATAAAAAATATCGCCTCATCACCCGCTCCGATATGGACGGTTTGGTATGCGCCGTCCTTCTCCGCAAATTAGGTATTATTGAAGAGGTGAAATTTGTTCACCCCAAAGATATGCAAGACAACCTTATCGAGGTAAGCAGTGATGACATCTCCACCAATCTTCCTTACGTGGAAGGGATATATATTTGCTTTGATCATCATGGCAGTGAAGCCACGCGCATTGGCGAAGGAGTAGAAAACCACATCATTGACCCAGAGGCAAAATCTGCGGCGCGTGTTGTCTATGACTATTTTGGGGGCAAAGACGCGTTTCCTGACATTACAGATGAAATGATGGACGCCGTAGATAAGGCCGACTCTGCTGGCTTTACCAGACAAGATATTATCGACCCGCATGGATGGGAACTTTTAAGCTTTCTAATGGATTCCCGAACGGGCCTTGGACGCTTCCGTGATTTTAACATTTCTAATTACGAATTAATGATGAAGTTGATTGATGTCTGTGAAGAAACACAGGATATTGACGAAATTCTGAATATGCCTGATGTGTACGAACGCGTTGAAATATTCCGCGAACATCAACAAAAATTCCGCGAACAGATTGAGCGCTGCTCCGTCATCCATAAAAATATTATCGTGCTTGACCTACGTAACGAAGAAACCATATGGGCCGGTAACCGCTTTATGATTTATGCGCTTTTCCCGCAATGTAATGTTTCTATTCACGTTCTATGGGGTCGTAACAAGCAAAATACCGTTTTGGCCGTTGGTAAATCAATCCTCAATAAAACATCTGAAACACATATTGGTAATTTAATGCTTGAATATGGCGGCGGGGGTCACAATGCCGCAGGTACATGCCAGGTAAATAATCTAAAAGCGGATGAAATTCTCGAAGAAGTTATCGAGAAAATTCAAACAAACAGTTAAATATAAATATGAACTTTATGTTTTTTCTGAGGTACTATTAATATGACTTCAAAAACTGCAATCGTATGGTTCAGACGCGACCTTCGCCTTTCTGACAATCCCGCCCTTCACGCCGCCTATGAAAACGGATATTCAATTATCCCTCTTTATATATTGGATGATAAAAACCCCGAAGAAGGCACCGAACTGGGTGGCGCCCATCGCGTGTGGCTCCATCACTCCCTTCACTCTTTGAATAAAGATTTATCCAATCATTTGGTTTTGGAAAAAGGGGACGCGAAAAAAATTATTCCCGATTTAATTCAAAAAACAGGCGCGCAAGCAATTTTTTGGAACAGATGTTACGAGCCATGGCGCATCGCACGTGATAAAGAAATAAAATCCAGCCTAGAAGACAACGACATAAAAGTGCACAGCTCCAACGGATCCCTGTTGTGGGAGCCGTGGAATATCAAAAACCAATCTGGCAGCTTTTACAAAGTCTTTACCCCTTACTATAAAAAAGGATGCTTCCAAGCCGAGCCACCGCGTGAGCCACTCCCCCGTCCCGATCGCCTTACTTACGCGGCAACGGATAATTACGGTTATAAGTTAGATGATTTAGACCTTTTACCTTCTGGTGAAGGCGACTGGCACGAACGCTTAGTTAAACATTGGACAATAAGTGAGGATGGCGCTCAAAAACGCCTGAATGATTTTTTAGAAGACGGACTTCAAGACTACAAAGAAGGCCGCAATTTTCCTTCAAAGAATAATGTCTCCATGCTCTCTCCCTATTTAAAATGGGGTGAGATTTCACCCAATCAGGCATGGTACGCCGCCCAAGAACGCGGCACTGCCGAAGGATGGGAAAAAGATCGCGATCATTTTTTGAGCGAGCTTGGCTGGCGTGAATTCTCTTACAACCTGCTCTACCACTTTCCTAAACTTAAATGGGAAAATATGCAGGAAAAATTTAACGAGTTCCCATGGAAAGCCCAAGAAAGCGAAGATCTGGAACGCTGGCGCCGCGGACAAACGGGATACCCCATGGTCGATGCGGCCATGAAACAGCTTTACGAAACAGGATATATGCATAACCGTTTACGCATGCTCGTTGGCTCATTCTTGGTGAAACATTTGCTCATTCATTGGCATCGCGGTGAAGAATGGTTTTGGGATTGCCTTGTCGATGGTGACCCCGCCAGCAACACCGCCAGCTGGCAATGGATTGCGGGTTGCGGCGCAGATGCTGCCCCCTATTTCCGCATCTTTAACCCCATATTACAAAGTAAAAAATTTGATGCCAAAGGCGACTTTATCCGCCAATATCTTCCTGAACTCAAAGACCTACCTGATGAATTTATTCATGAACCATGGGAAGCGCCCCAAGGCGTTTTAGAAATGGCTGGCGTTAAATTGGGACAGACCTATCCCAAACCAATTATAAAACATGACACCGCCCGTGACCGCGCCATGGAAGCATATCAATCCGTAAAAAAATCTGATTAGTCATATTGACATTATTTCAAGTTATTATTAGTTTATGAAAATAACTGGAGTAATAATATGAT
>CAYGUV010000004.1:4003-124943 GCA_964353185.1 uncultured Micavibrio sp.
GACATTATTTCAAGTTATTATTAGTTTATGAAAATAACTGGAGTAATAATATGATTTTTTATAAAGAGATCGAAGGCGACGCAAATAAACTCGAAGAACTTAACAAAAAATCTAAGTCCATCGGAAACAAATTCATGATGTCCACTCTGGCATCAGGGGCACTATTTACACTTTTTTTAAAAGAACAAATAATAGAAAAATTCGTTACAGCGACAAACGAAGGAGTGCAAGGAGCATTCTCTTTCTCCCCCGCTTTGGAAACAACATTTGGTACAGCTGCTGCTGTACTTGGTGCGTCACTTCTTGTCGGTCGTTTTGCCACAGCCTGTCATTCAATTAACAATCCCAAAATAAGTGGATATTACGCAGTACGTATTGATATAAAACAAGCAACAGCAGAAGAAATTGTTAAATTTACAGGCGAGTCCGACTTAGATAGTGCTTACGCTTTGTTACTTAGCCAAAAAGGAACAGTACGCCTTCCCTCTTCAACAAATTCAACTGGCCCATCACCCGCAGCTAAATAAAGTTTCGTTTGTATTGTCACAAATTTTCTATAAAATTTTATCATGACAAACCCAAAAACTCTCTACCCCGCCCGCTTACAAAAAGGTGACACCATCGGTGTTATTGCGCCATCAAGCGTATTTGAAGTCACTAAACTAAATAACGCTATCGAAATATTAAAAAACGCAGGATACAAAGTAAAACTTCATCCCCAAACAGAATATAAATATGGTCAGTTTGCAGGAACAGACGATGAGAAAGTCGCCGCGCTTCATGATTATTTTGCTGATCCTCAGATAAACGCTATTTTCTGTACCTCTGGCGGTAATGGGGCGCTTCACTTGCTCGATAAAATTGACTTTGCCCTTATCAAATCAAACCCCAAAATCTTTATGGGTTTTAGCGACATCACTATCTTATTAAATGCAATCACCACAAAAACAGGTCTGGTCACCTTTCACGGCCCAACCCTAACCAAAATTCAGGCATTAAACGATTCATATGTTCAAAGCATGCTTGGCGTTTTAGGCGGCACAATTACCTCAATTAATGTAAATACTACAGAAGAAACAAATGGCACATTATGGGGCGGCAACCTCAGCGCGTTTCAAGCCCTCATCGGGACAGGCTCTATGCCAAATATGAGTAACGGCCTCTTGTTATTAGAAGACATCAATGACCACCTTAGCCGTTATGACCGTATGATTGGACATTTGAAACAATCAGGCGCGCTAAACGGCCTTAATGCCGTTATAAAAGGTGATTTTACCAATTCTTTAGATAACAAAGACCGCCCCTTTGGCTTTACCGAAGATCAAATCATCAAAAGGCATATCGATGAGAAAACAAAAATCATCACAAACGCCCCTTTTGGCCACGATGATAGGCTTGCTACACTGCCTATTGGCGCAAATGCCTCCTTGAAAAATGGGCAATTATCCTTTAAAGCCTTTAAAAATAATTTTTAACTATTTTATAGGTTTTCGCTTCTCATTTAGGCTAGGAATGAGGCGCGAAATGTATAAATATTCATGAGCAACGAATGACGACGTATAAATGGGAATGGAAAACCTAGAATGACTTTTGTGGTTACTGATGTATGTATCAAATGTAAATATACAGACTGTGTAGAGGTTTGCCCCGTAGATTGTTTCTATGAAGGGGAAAATATGCTTGTTATTCACCCTGATGAATGTATCGATTGCGGGGTTTGCGAACCAGAATGTCCAATTGACGCAATTTTACCCGATACAGAACCAGAATCAGAAAAATGGCTAGAGCTAAATCGGGAGTATTCCGAACTATGGCCTGTCATAACCGTTAAGAAAGATCCACTGCCAGAATCAGAAGAATTTAAAGACATAAAAGACAAGCTAGATCAACACTTTAGCAAAGAACCTGGAGATGGCGATTAAAGGTAAAAATCGGCCGTATTTACGATTTTTCTTGCATTTTAATAATTTATTAAGTATATTCTTTTCATGGCTAAACGATAAGCGGTATTGGGCAGGCAGAATTTTCGACAATAGATCGATGACACATTCGCCTTTTTATTAAAATAATTATCCAATCGTATCCATAGGGATTTTAAGAAAAACGAAATTTATCCATAGATTTCGTAATCATTATTTTTCTTAAAATCAAAAGATTAAGAAAAGATTAACAAACAATTTAACTGGAAGGTACTTTTACATGGCTGATAACGATAATTTCGCAAAAGGTGATTATGTGGTTTACCCTGCACACGGTGTAGGCATGATCGAAGGCGTAGAAACAGCAAATATTTCTGGAATGGAAATCAAGCTTTACGCAATCAGTTTTGAAAAAGACCGCATGCGCCTTAAAATCCCAATGATGAAGGCGAAAGAATCTGGCTTGCGTAAACTTTGCACAACAACACGCTTAAAAGATGCTTTGAAAACCCTTAAAGGGAAAGCCCGCATTCGCCGCACAATGTGGAGCCGCCGCGCACAAGAATATGAAACAAAAATCAACTCTGGCGACCCTATCTTAATTGCAGAAGTACTTCGTGACCTAAAACGTAATTCTGAAGATAATGATCAATCTTACTCAGAACGCCAAATCTACCAATCTGCGCTTGAGCGTTTGGCACGTGAAGTGGCAGCAGTTGAAAAAACAACTGAATTGGAAGCAACAATGCGCTTAGAAAAAATCATGGGCACAGAAGGCAACGCGAAAAGCATGCCCGCAAACGACATGGTTAAAAAAGCCGCTTAAGCTTTTAACTTCTTAAGAATTCAACAAGGCGAGGCTAACCCCTCGCCTTTTTATTACATGCTTAATAATTTTTAATGATAATAGTGGTTTCTTGAAAAGCAATAATTTGTGAATCAACAACTTGGGTAATCATAACGCTTGTACCTTGTGCTATATTGCATCGCATCTTGCTATCAAGCTGAATTCCTAAATCTTGCGGCATACCATCTTCATGAATGAGGAAAAGTTTTTGCTCCACCTCATCAAATTCAACCCATTGTATTTCGGACTTAATTTCTAAATCGTGTACAATAAGAATATCTCCCTTTAAATTGGTAACAATACCACATCGCATTTGAGAATTAAGATCTATAATTTCATTAATTTTTTGTGCCTCTATCATTTTAAACCGTCATTGTCATCGGGCTTGAGGCTGGCTCAACAGGAGCATGCGTTCCGGCATCCGCAGAATTAGGTTTCCCAACGCCGACGTCGCTAAGTATATTTGAATTGCCCGCGGCATGCGCCCCTCCATGACAAAAGTTTTCCTCAACCCACTGTTTAATCTCAGCAAGCATACCTCCTACACCCGTAAAAGAACTAGCATCTTGAATAGGCATATCGGAAGTTACATCTGGCATTTCAATCCCTGGATCTAACCCCATTACGCCAGGGTTACTTATTGAATCTGGAGCAATAATTTTTGGATCGTCAACCTGAAATTCCGAATGTGAAATTGGTGCAGCGGGCATCTCTACCGCATCAATACCTTCAAAACCATCAAATTTTGAGGTACCTACATGTTGATCAGGCTGTTCTGGTAATAAATCATGACCTTTTGCATTACTGACGTGATGATCATATCCTTTTTCAAATCCATCTGTTGCATAACATTCACCAAGTTCTTTTGGAGCTTCTCCCATTTGTTGCCCTTCTTGATTAGAAGTGTCAAGTTTTTCAGGTCTCGCTTGAGGGCGTACAGGAGCCGATTCAGTAACTTCAGGCCTTGCTTCTGGACGAATAGATGTTTCTGGAGCATCCGCTTTTGGTGCAACTTCTGCATCTTTTAAGCCCGGATCAACCAAAGGTCCAACAAGACCTTCTCCATCTTTCACACAATTAGGGTCAATAGCTGCATTTGGATCTCTTCCAAATTCTGTAATCCCCCTATCTTTAAGGTGTTCTATCTGATCAATTACGCCAGATGGAACATCTGGATCAGAATAGAAAAAATCTGCGCCACGCTCCTCTATACATTTATCCCAAGCTTCTTGCGTTCCTGGTCCCCACATGCCATCAACACCATTACAATCATACCCATTATCCTGTAACCATTTTTGAACACCTTCAACACAATGGTTATCCATATCTGTGGTTTCTTGGATCGGTCCTTTATGTCCACCAGTTTGGCCATATTGCCCGTGACCATCATCAGGACAATTATCTCCCATTACATTAAGTTTCGTATCTGACACCATTTGAACCGCCCTCTTTTAAAATTTATTTGTTATAATAACTGACTAAACCTTAATAATTATATAAAATATGTTTATATTATGTCAAATATAGGGGCTTATACTTCGGTAAAACCTAGTAATACAAAGTTTTTTACATCTTATAAAAAAAACCTTCCCTATTTTACCGAATACCCCCATAATATATTGATATTTAAGGGTTCTCCTTATTTCTCTTTGCCTCAGGCGTCTAAACACGCTACGGCCTCATAAAACATTTTACGATATACTGGGACATCACTTTGTGTATTCAGCCGACTAATTATAAATTTTCAAATATGGGTAAACCGCAGCGTATATGGGCGGTGTCCTCTATCCACGGCGATATCAACAGACTTATCAACATTCATGATGCCATCTTTAACCGCATAAAACCGGGGGATCGCGTTGTCTACCTTGGTAATTACACCGGGCATGGGGATTATTCTCGTGAAACCATCGAAGAAATTCTTTTATTCCGCCGTCTTTTAATGGCCAAACCGGGTATGAAGGCCTCTGACCTTATCTACTTAAAAGGTAAACAAGAAGCCAACTGGCAAAAGCTTATGCAGCTCCAATTTGAGCTTTTCCCCGTTGATAGCCTTCTGACGCTTCTGGGCACTGGCATGGGTCAAACCCTCGAAAGCTATGGCTTATGCCCTCACGATGGTGTTGTTGCGGCGCGTGCAGGCGCATATTCGCTTTCAAAATGGGTCACAACCATTCGCCATTCTTTGATACAAAACCAAGGGCACGATGCCTTTATGATGCATCAAGTCCGTGCCGCCTATACAAATTTTGATGATAATCGTTTTCCTGTCTTATTTGTAAATGCTGGCATCGACCTTGAGAAACGATTGGATGACCAACAGACTAGCTTTTGGGAAGCAGACATTGACTTCCGTGATATTCAAAATGCATATAACCCATTTGAAAAAATTATCCGCGGATTCGATAGCACCCATCAAGGCATTTACCTAAACGGCGTATCCGCTTCCCTTGATGGCGGTTGCGGCTTCGGCGGCTCCCTCGTTTGCGCCTCCATGACAGGCACAGGCGATATTGATCAATTGATGGAAGCGTAAAAAAAGCCCCAGTTTAAGGGGCTTTTATTTAATCTATTATCCTAAAATTTCTTAATTCGTAACAATCTTATATGGCTGTCCTGCCGCAATTCGCGCATTTGAGGACAAACCATTTAAGACTAAGAAATGCTGACGCTTGTCACCTGTAACGTCCATCTTGGCCGCCATTGTATCAACGGTTGCACCTGATGGGGCCTGAATAACACGCAAAGTCTTCGGACGTATCGAGCTTTTCTCAGAGGCACTTAAACGGCGGAAGCTATAGGTGGTTTTCTTAAGCTCATTAACAAATGCGTTGCTCACCCCTTGAGGAATGGCCATTTGGAAACGGAAAAACTCACCTGGGGCCCACTCCACAATTGTGACACGAATATCGGCGTTCTTGCCCTGAACTTGCCCGCTAAATCCTGCTGTGGCGGCATTCATACCATTAATTTGAATGCGCTCTGCCCCGCCTGTATTTTGCCCTTTAAGCACCTTTTGCACCAAAAAATTATAAGGGTCAGGATTGGTTGTATCTTTCACCGCATCAAACAAAATTACCGTTCCGTTCGGGTTGGTCACGGCAACTTCTGTTTGGCCATTTACAAATTTCGATCCATCTGGCGCAGTAAACGCAAATCCCATTTCTGGGTGATAAAATGTGTTGCCACGGGCAAATCCTTGGCTGGCGCTATCACCATAAGTTAATCCATTAATCATCGATAAGTATTTTGCACGGTTATCTGTATTGTTCGCAGGAAACTGTGCGGCGGCGGCTCTGGCTTGTTGCACGCGGTTTGCTGTAATGGGGTGGGTTGCAAAATAATTAAACTCGCTCTTTCCGCCATTTTCCAATTTACTTTGTGCATCAAGGCTGGCGAGGAAGTCTGACATCGCATTCGGGTTATATCCTGCGCGTGATAAGTATCTTACCCCTAAATCATCTGATTCATGCTCTTGCCCTCTTGAATATGACGATACATATAAATTTGATCCTAAATTGGCCAACTGCCCTGCAGCGCTACTGCCTGTCGCAATGCCCACAACGGCCGCGCCCAATCCAGCAATCGCACCCGTAGACATACGTTCTGCAGCATGACGCGCCGTCACATGGCCAATTTCGTGACCAATAACCGCCGCTAATTCAGCTTCACTATTGGCCAGTGTTAACAACCCGCGTGTTACGTATATATACCCGCCTGGTAGGGCAAACGCATTCACTGTTGGGCTATCAATGGTGTAAAAACGGTATTGAACATCTTTGCGCTCGGTATTTGCGGCAACTTTCTTGCCTATTTGTTCAACATAATTGGCGATGGGGCCTGTCATAAATTTACCAAATTGCGCTTCCACTTTTGCATGTTCCTGCGCACCAATTTGCGCCTCATTCCCCGCAGGTAAAAGCGCCGTAAACTGACGATCTCCTGTTGCAGCATTTGTAGTACATCCCACAATTCCCAAAACCACTATCATGGGCAATACTTTAAAAGATTGCTTGCTTAATATGGTCGATTTCGTCCATTTTGATGTTATGCGATTTGTCATACGAAGTTTTATCCTCATCGGGTTTATGTTTGGGTTCTTTTTGAATTCAAATATTACTATTGCCCAAAACAACAGCTTTAGTAAGGCAGAAGTTCCCACAAAATTGTCACATTTGCAAATTTCTCCTGAAATATGGAAGGAAATCAAAGACATTAAAAATACGAAATCAGGGCGAATTGCTCAAATCATCGACCCTGTTACTATTTTGTTAAAAGATAAAACTATCATTCGCTTGGCTTCTATCGATGTTCCTAATGATAAAGACACTGACCTATCTATCCGCGCGCTTGATTATCTAAAAACTCTATTACCCGAAGGAAAGGAAATTTTTATCTTTCAAACACGCAGCAGTAAATCAGGCCGCGTGAACCGCATGAACCACCAACTCGCCCATTTGGTTACCAAAGAAGATAATATTTGGGTGCAAGGAAGCATGCTTGAACAAGGTCTCGCCTACATCTATACAGCGCCAAATCATGATGAGTTAATATCCGAAATGATCGCGGCAGAAAATAAGGCCATTAAAGCTGAAAAAGATATATGGTCACCCACTTCTAAAAATAAAATTATCTCTCCAGAAAACACCGAAAAGGCCATCGGTGATTTTGCAATCGTTGAAGGTTCCATTACAAAAGTCGCCAGTATTCGCAATAATACTTACTTAAATTTTGGCGCGGATTGGAAGACTGATTTCACCATCATGATACCTTCCACTTTGCGTAAAAATTTTGCTAAAAACGGTATCGACTTACTCTCTTTAGGCAATCAGCGCGTTCGTGTGCGCGGTTGGATGCGCGAATATAACGGCCCGTTTATTGAACTGGAAGACATATCCCATTTGCAAATTCTGGCCAATCCTTCTACTCTTCCGACTGACATAAAGGATCCAGAATGAGCCAAGTACAACAAACAATATGCGAAGGCAAAACACAGTTTGATTTATTTCCTGAAATTGAACCCCACATTTCAGGATACTTAAGTGTCGATGCCCCGCATCAGCTTTACTGGGAAGAATGCGGCAACCCTGATAGTGTACCTGTCATCTATTTACACGGTGGTCCAGGCGGAAAATGTAGCCCTAAGGCGCGCCGCTTTTTTGACCCCGACCATTACCGTATCATATTATTTGACCAACGCGGCGCAGGCCGATCAACGCCTACCGCTTGCCTTGAAAAAAACTCACCTGAATATCTGGTGAACGACATTGAAACGTTACGCAAGCATTTAGAAATTGATAAATGGCATGTGTTCGGTGGCTCATGGGGGTCAACATTATCACTTCTTTATGCGTGTGCGCATCCAGATAAAATAAAAAGTCTTGTTCTGCGCGGTATTTTTTTAATGGAAGAAAGTGAAATCCAGTGGCTTTATACCGACAACAAAAACATCTTCCCCGAAGCATGGGAAGAGTTTGCAAACCATATACCCGAAAATGAACGGGTTGATTTATTATCTGCCTATTACAAACGTCTCACAGGCGATGACGAAAAAGAAAAAAACGAAGCGGCCAAGATATGGAGCATTTATGAAAGCGCTTGTGCTTCCCTTCTCCCTAATTACGAAATCATAACAACGCCAGAACAATTACAAGATGCTATTTGTATCTCAAGCATCGAAGCACATTTTTTCAAAAACTACGTTATTGATGCAAAAGACAGCATCTTAAATAAGATCGACCGCTTTCGACACATCCCAAGCGTCATCGTCCAAGGGCGCTATGATATGATTTGCCCAATCATCACCGCACACCGCCTTCATCAAAAATGGCCCGAAGCGGAATATTTAATTGCCCCAGATGCAGGCCACTCAATGTTAGAAAAATCAATATTGTCGCATCTGGTCGGCGCAACCGAAAAAATGAAATCTATAAAATAAATAGGATGAAACATGACATTTAAAACCCTAAAGGATTTTGACTTAAAAGATAAAACAGTCTTATTACGCGCAGATTTAAACGTCCCTGTAAAAGATGGAAAAGTTTCTGATTTCACCCGTATCGACCGCCTAAAAGATACTATCGACTATCTAAAATCAAATGCAAAACGCGTAATTATCCTTTCCCATTACGGCCGCCCAAAAGGTGAGAAAAATTTAGATTACAGCCTCTCTTTCCTCCCTTCCGTCTTAACCGAACGATGGGCAACAACTGTAGGGTTCGGTGAAGAAAGCGATGCGCAAATCACCCTCAAAGAAAACTTACGCTTTCATAAAGGCGAAGAAGCGAACGATGCGGCATTTGCCAAAGAGCTCGCCAACCTTGGTGATGTTTTTGTGAATGATGCATTTTCATGCGCGCACCGTGCCCATGCCTCCACCGAAGGCATCACCCATTACCTTCCTTCCGCAGCAGGGTTGCTTATGGAGGCGGAGTTAACTGCGCTCAATAATGCACTCGAATCTCCGCAAAAACCGGTACTTGCCATTGTTGGCGGCGCCAAAGTCTCCACCAAGCTAAGCGTGCTTCATAATTTGGTAAAAAAAGTCGACTATCTTGTTTTGGGTGGCGGCATGGCCAACACATTTTTATTTGCAAACGACCAATCAGTTGGGCAATCTTTATGCGAAAAAGAAATGGTTGCAGAAGCGCGCGACATACAAAAAACTGCGCGTGATCATGACTGTCAAATCATCCTCCCTCAAGATTGCGTTGTTACAAAAGAGTTTAAAGAAGGCGCAGAATTTGAAACCGTGCAACTCCCCAACTTCCCTGACGATAAAATGGCTTTGGACGCAGGTGAAAAATCCATTCAATACATCAACGAAATATTAGATGAGTGTAAAACTGTTCTTTGGAACGGCCCCTTGGGTGTGTTTGAAATTAAACCTTTTGATAACGCCACGAATAAGGTTGCCCAAAAAGTCGCTGCCCTCACCAAACAAAATAAAATGATAAGCGTTGCAGGCGGCGGTGATACTGTCGCCGCCCTTGATAATGCAGGTGTCATTGATGATTTTAGTTACATCTCCACCGCGGGCGGCGCTTTCCTAGAATGGCTTGAGGGCAACACACTTCCGGGCGTTGCGGCCCTTACCGCAAATAATAAAAAAGCAGCCTAAAGATAAGCTGCTTTAATATTTGAAGGAAAAACTGTGTTTATGAATCACGGCTAGAATTTAAAATCTCTTCTGCCATCGTGATTTCAATTGTCTCATAATATTTAATTGCATGATTTAATTGTGAATGTTGAACCATTTGTTTTTCACGCAACCTTGATGTTAATAAAAATATATTGATAAAATCTGACTTTTGAATGCCTGTTCCTTTACACGCAATGGCCAACCCTTGGCCGCGCTCTTGACTTAGCATTTTCTCTGCTACAGGAAGTGGCAGTCCACAAAACACCGTAAAACATGCAATAAATGTTGAAACCTGACCGCGCTTTAAATAATTGATCATCTCAAAAACAGTCAACATATCATTACGACATAGGGTTTCTGCTTCCTCAATCATTGATTGGGTTACCTGAAAATTACTATGGGCGTTTTGAATGGCTTCGTTAACAACCTCTTCCATAGCAATATCAAAAGTTTGAGAAACATCAATATCAAAGTTGGCGTTGATATAATTCTTAAGCTCATATCCAACAAAGCTGTAAATTTCACGAACCAAGTCATTGGTCATTTCTTTACGTTCAAGCAATGGTTTTGTTAATGGCTCATAATCTTCGGCCATCACTGAAAACACACGAAGGGCGTGATCTGTTAAGGTTGAATTTTTATTATGCACCAATGTTTTTGCTGTCAAAATATCGCGCGTATCCGCAAGCGCATCAATAAGCAATGGTGATAAATTTGTGCGCTCTGCAATGACGCGCCAATATTCTTTTGATTGTGCCTTCACGATATATAAAAGGTCTGTGTCGTTTAAAACAGGACTATGCCTTAAAACTGGTGTCGCAATATCAATATCGTCACTCACAAGATTTAAAATCAATCTCAATGGTGCGCTGTTACTTACGCTCATTTTTTGTGCAATTGCTCGACGTAAATTACGCTCTGCCTGTGAGATAACGCCCATTAATGCGTCTGTGATCACTTCTTTTTCGGTTGATCCTAAATCTAAATCAATCAGTTCGCTCATAATTGTTGCCAACTCTGAACGTGATTCCTCTTCATGACACCCTGTCATGTTATAAAGCTTATGCTTATCATAAAAATTGATTAGCAAATTCTGCGCTTCTGGCACTCTTGTTAGTAAATTTAAAGACACTGTCTTTCCCCGTTTTTTTAATTATTATATTAAGTCTATATAAAGTTCATTAAAATATGATTTAAATTAAACCTAATTTCCCTTGCTTCTAAAAATATAGAAAAAGAATAAAAAATTAGTTAACAAAACAAAGTTTTTTAAAAATATATTGTTTTCTGCGGTTTTTAACGGAAAAATAAGCAATTATAATGTATAATTAACTAATCATATTAATATTGTGAGGAAAAAAGATGGATGGTATAGGCGGTTTTGGAAAGAACCCTTTTCAACAATTCCAAGTCGGGCAAAGCGTTAAACAAAACTCTGAAGCCAATATAATTGCACAACAAAGTGATGCAAAACGCTCCCCTGTTCAGAACCTAAAATCCGAATTATCGGTCGATACATCTGCCCCTGTGCGTGGCACACCACTGCAACAACCACAAAATAGCGGCAGCATCGTCCGCGGCTCAAATTTAGACATCTCTGTATAAAAAATACGTGAATAAAACGTAGTGCATTAGTTGTACAATAAAAGAGAATTACTGAAACGCAACCTCATTAAAACTACGCAACTTACGGCTATGCAATTTCTCTGACCCAATCTCACGCAAAATTTCCATCGTGCGCAGTCCAATTTGCAAATGTTGCTCCACACGCTTGCGGTAAAAACTATCCGCCATACCCGGCAATTTTAATTGCCCATGTAAGGGTTTATCCGAAACGCATAACAACGTTCCATACGGCACACGAAATCGAAATCCGTTCGCCGCAATCGTTCCCGATTCCATATCCAATGCAATCGCACGGCTTTGTGAAAATCTTTGGTTTTGACGAATAGACGGGCGCAATTCCCAGTTACGATCATCAACTGTCGCGACCGTTCCGGTTCGCATCACCTTCTTCACATCATGCCCATGATTGGCGGTTATCTCACTCACGGCATCTTCCAATGCCAATTGAATTTCTGATAAGGCCGGAATAGGAATGCTTGGATGCAAATCATGGAACAACACATTATCACTCCGTAAATATCCATGCGCCAAAACATAATCTCCCAATTCTTGAGAGTTTCTAAGTCCTGCACAATGCCCCAACATCAACCACGCATGCGGGCGCAAAACGGCCACATGGTCTGTAATGGTTTTTGCATTAGACGGCCCAACACCAATATTAATCATCGTAATACCACTGCCATCGGCACGTTTTAAATGATAGGCAGGCATTTGCGGTAAACGGCCGCCCTCCTCTGGCTGGACAAAATCGGTGTATCCATCCTTGCCAACCAATTCTTGTGAAATGCCAATAAACTTATCAATGTAAAATTGGTAATTTGTATAGAGGATATAATTTTGAAAATGCTCCGAATTTGTCCCACTATAATGCTTTAGGCGCATCAAACTCAAATCTGTGCGCGGCGCAGTAAAAAGCGCGAGCGGCGCCGCCTTTCCTTCACCAACAATATATGTTGCATTTGCAATCTGGTCATCCAAATGTTCCAAATCAGGCTGATCAAACAAATGCGGTAATTTTTGTATCTGTTCAGAATTTAAATCATGCTCTAAATGAAAATTCTCCCCCAGCGCAAAATGAATGGGTATGGGCGTATTACTCAACCCAATTTCAACGGGCACATTGTGATTTTCAATCAATAAAGATATTTGCTTACAATAATATTCGTGAAATATATCGGGGCGCGTTAATGTTGTTTCATAAACTCCCGGCTTTGACACAAAACCATAGGAAAGCCGTGTATCGCCCGAATGTCCGCGAAACCCTTCGCGTGGCACATCAATTTTTAAATACGGGTAAAACCCACTAATTTTTGATGATGGAATCGTTCCTTGTGAAAAACTTTCAAACGCACCACACAGATATTCAACCTGTGCGTCATAAACCTGTTTAATCGCCTGACACGCGTCTTCTGCGGTTTTATAAGTTTTTGATTTAATAGTCGGTGCTTTCTTATTCATGCAACTATTATCACTCAAAAACCGTTAATTTTCAATGAATTAGTACTTACAAAGATTTAACTGCATCAACAACAATTCTAAACATGTTATCTGATGCTTCGTTCGTACAATACCCTGAATGCGGGGTTAAAAAGAATTTATTATGTCCCAATTCTAATAACTTTGATTCAGGGCAGCTCCACGCTTTTTCCCCTTCGGCGTAAAAACAATCAAACGCAGCAGACGCAATTTCACCTTTGCTCAACGCATCATATAATGCGTCCCCATCAACCAATAATGCAGGCGCGGTATTAATCAAAACTGCATGGTTTTTCATCTTAAGAAATTCGTCTTTACCGAAAATTTCGCCCGCATCTTTTGGTACATTCAACGAAACGATATCCGCCTTTTTCAAAACATCATCAAAACTATTATACTCCCCCATCATTCCTTCTTTTACGCCAGAGCGGGAATAATAAATAACATTCATACCGATGCCACACGCCATAGAAGAAAGTTGCTTTGCAATCGGGCCACTACCAATAATGCCAACAGTTTTATTTTGTAATTCAAAACCTTTTTGATTTTGCCACGTTTTATCATTCATATCCGTCAACATTGTTGGCACTTTTCTAGCCGCCATCAACATCAAAAAAAATGCTGTTTCTGCAACCGCGCGCGCATTGGCTCCGGGTGTATTTATAATAGGAATATTTTTTTCAATGGCCGCGTCCGCATCAATATACGCTTTGTAATCGACCCCTAAAAACATAATTGCTTTTAAATTATCCGCCGCTTCAATAACGGGGCGCGTGCAATCTTCAATACCACCACTGACATAAACATCAAAATTATTAATTTCTTTTGCAAATTTTTCTTGGTCGACATATTCATCCGCAGGAACGTCTAAGCATTCATGACCTTGCGCTTCTAATTCTTCATGAACCCACTTTGGCGCTCCACCTGTAAATAAAACTTTCATTTTTTCCCTTGTTAAATTTTAACGCCCATCAATGTGTTCGCATATTCTTTGGCTTGAAACGGGCTTAAATCTTCGATTTTCTCCCCCACACCAATGGCATGTATAGGCAATCCAAATTGTTCCGCCAACCCAACAACTACTCCGCCTTTGGCAGAGCCATCCAACTTTGTAACTACTAAACCCGTCACATCAACCACGTCTTTAAAATTTTCAACTTGGCTATACGCATTTTGCCCTGTGGTAGAATCAAGCACAAGCACCACCGCATGCGGCGCAGTCTCGTCCTGTTTTTTTATCACACGGATCATCTTGGCTAATTCTTCCATTAAGTTTGCTTTATTTTGCAAACGCCCCGCCGTATCAATCATGAGCAAATCTACATCTTCGGCCTTTGCTTTTTCCATGGCCTCATAGGCAACGGCGGATGCATCGGCGCCAATATCTTTTTTCACCAATGGCACATGCGCACGCTTTGCCCAGACATCCAATTGCTCAACCGCCGCCGCGCGAAATGTATCCCCCGCCGCAATCATCACTTTTTTATGCTGCTTCACATGATATTCATACGCTAACTTTCCAATGGTCGTGGTTTTACCCGCACCATTCACACCGCAAACCAACATGACAAACGGCTTTTTATCACCCGCTTCAATATCTAACTTTGTTGCAACAGGTTCTAGTAAGCTCGCAATTTGCGCGGCAAGCGCAGTTTTAATTTCATTGGCGCTTAATTCTTTATCAAATTTTTCTTTTGAAAATTTAGAGACTATATTTGCCGCTGTTTTTGGGCCAAGGTCGGCCATAATCAGAATTTCTTCCAATTCATCCAGCGCATCTTGATCCAATTTACGTTTGGTAAAAACGCCCGTGATATTATCGCTTAACTTATTTGAAGATTTTGACAGGCCTTTCGACAGGCGTGACAGCCACCCGCCCTCATCATCATGGTCTTTATCTAGATCTTCTTCATCCGCTTGGATGGAGGCATTATGCGTTGGCGCAGGCTGCTCATCCAATTCTTCCAAAATATCGTCCGCAGATTCATGTAATTTTTGCTTTGTGTCTTCATCGATATCGGAATCATACTCAACGGGCGGCTCCATCTCTGGCTCGCCCTCGCCATGGATAAGCTTATCCGTTTGCTCTTCAAGCTCTTGCGAGCCCTCATGTCTTTTTTTGCGCCAGAAAACCATGTATTTAACCTATCCATTTATGAAACTAAAAAAAAGAGGTTTTTCATTGACATAAGAAAATTAGCTTTTTATAAATCATTATGTTTTACAATAAAATAAGATTAACAGGTGAACCCGTTACAAAAGGTGTTTTGTCTAAAGCATGGGCTAACAAAAGAGGCATAGCATTAGGCGGCCTAACCTTAGCTAGCGTTTTTTCACAGTCAACATCCCCATCACTCAGTATTATATTAGGGAGTGCTTTTTTGGCAACCCAGTTACAAAACTATGCTCAAAAAAGAGAACTTAATGGAGTATTAGAAGCGTGTTACGGAGACAATCATAAAAATTTTTATATCAATAAAAAAACAGCGGAAGAAACAGGTAGGGTAAAATACGAAGATCCTCATTATATCTTTAAATATTACACGGCAAAATCAATTTTAAATATGGTTTACATCGGAGCTTGCGCTAATTTAAATAAACCATATGAATATATAACTCCAAAAGTGCAAAATTTAGCACATATATTCATGGAAAAAGGGCAACCAATTACTGCACAGATTTTAGAAAATACCCCTCTTGCCGTTACTACAGGAATTGTTAGCTTTCTTGCAAACAAAATTATAAACGACTTCGCAGTAATGAGCAGATTTTCTAAAATGCCTTTGGTGTATGAAAAAATTTCACCAACTTTATCTCAAGACCACCCCTAAAAGTGAAGATTTCTCTATAGCATACTTAGGTGTTAGCTTCAGAATAAATACGGCGAACCTTATAAAATCCTCGCGACAAGCTGATTATTTTCAATGCCTATAATATCAACATCCACTAAACTCCCCACGGGCATTTCTTTATCCAAACGCACTTCCGCGAAATGCTCTGTGCGTCCAATATTTCCTTTTTCAACAATAACTTGGCGTTTTTTGTTAAGATGAGATTGTAAGAATTTTTGTACCTGAGTTTCGCCTTGCGCACGTAATTTTGCCGCGCGCTCTTTACGCACGGGATGCGGTACTTGGTTTGGTATTTTGGCCGCAGGCGTGCCATCTCGCTCAGAATATGGGAACACATGAAGGAACGTCAAATCGCATTCGGTTACGATATCCAGCGTGTTTTGAAACATCTCGTCCGTTTCGGTTGGAAAACCCGCAATAATATCCGCGCCAAACACGATATCAGGGCGATAATCACGCGCTCTTTCGCACATTTTAATGGCATCTGCGCGTAAATGGCGGCGCTTCATACGCTTAAGGATCATATCATCCCCCGCCTGCAAACTCATATGCAGATGCGGCATCAATCGCGGCTCTTCGGCAATCAAACGCCATAAATCATCATCAATTTCTACGGGGTCTAATGAGGAAAGCCGCAAACGTGGCAATTCAGGAACGAGCGCCAACACACGGCGGATCATCTGCCCCAACGCAGGCTTACCCGGTAAATCCGCCCCATAAGAGGTGACATCCACCCCCGTCATTACAATTTCGTTATAGCCGCCCTCGACCAATTTGCGCACTTGCGCGGCAATCTCACCAATCGGCACGCTCCGTGAATTTCCACGCCCATAAGGAATAATGCAAAATGTGCAACGATGGTCACAGCCATTTTGCACCTGAATAAACGCCCGCGCCTGCCCCTCAATTCCCTCAATTAAATGGCTCGCGGTTTCCTTCACCGACATAATATCATTGACCAAAACGCGTTCCGTTTCGTCCTTACCCGTCCAAGTTTCTTCTTTCAGCTTAAGGTCATTCCCAATAATCTGGTCAACTTCCTCCATCTGTGAATAAGTCTGTGGGTTTATCTGTGCAGAACATCCTGTGACAATAATCTTGGCATTGGGGTTTTCACGCTTTGCACGGCGAATGGCCTGACGCGCCTGACGCTCCGCCTCCTTGGTGACAGCGCAGGTGTTAAAGATAATGGAATCCTCCATCCCCGCCTTTTGCGCATGGGCACGCATCACTTCGCTCTCATACGTATTGAGGCGACAGCCAAAAGTCACCAGTTCAGGTTCAGATTTGTTCATAAGCTAAGGATTTAAAGAGAATTGAGCGAAAAATCAATAAAGATTAAATTGGCGCTGGCCCATCTCTTCGCTCAACAACAACACAACCATATTGCTCAATATGTTCTATGACATCATTTGGTAATGATTTTAGTAAAATTATTTGGCTGTTTGTTATAGTCGCAATCTGAAAATCTCCTGACATTCTAGACACAAAAACACACTCGTCATTTGCCACATCAGAATTTCTTTGAAAAATAATTCCGTTAGATTGCTCAAGATCATAACTATGCTCTTCTCCCATAGAATGACTTATAAAGATTAAGCTTGCGTCAGGGTTTCCTTTGTTAAGATATTCATTTCCCTCCAAAACCTTTAGATTATCTGAACCCAAACCATCAGCCACATAAAAACTATCAAAGAAATGATTATTTAAACTTACAATACGGGGACTATCTCTTTGGGCGCTGTATCCAAAATGCCAAGTCGGTCTCTCTTTTTGCGACGGCTGAAGCTGAGGAGTCGGCTCCACAGGAAAAAAAGATAACCCTATATTGATTAATAAAGTTTTTAGCATAAAGTTTTTTAACAGGTCTTAAGATTATGTCAATAAATTATTTCAAACAACGATTTACAATAATTAACGCTGCCGTGCTACAGATCGACATCAAAACCGTAACAACCGTCCCCCACAAAATACCCAAACTTGTATAGGTAAAATAAACACCCGTTATATAAATTCCACAATTGATGGACGCACTTAAAAACACATTTTTAATAAAGCTCGCGGTGAATTCTTTGCCCTCTAATAAAGTCAAAATAATGATTGAGCTTATGGCCAGCGCAGGAAAACTGGCCAGAATACCGCCCACATGCTCCCCCGCCATCACACTTAACAAAAATGCCCCCGAAACCGTTAGCCCACCTAACATAAAACGTAAAACATAACTCCATTTTGGTTTGGGAATATCAGCCGAAAAATGCGCAGGCACATTTTGAAACCGCAAAAAGATAAGCGACCCGATGACGATGCAAAGGAAGATAATCAAAGCTTCTGCAAATCTATTAATCTCGAACGCATTAAAAATTGTTGCCGCGATAAGCCACCCCAAAATGGCCATCGGTAAAGAAACCCAAATGCTCTTTTTTTGAAACAATACAAAGATGCTTGAAAACACACCAAAAAATGATAACGCGACCAGCGCGCTCATGCTGGCGGTTTGTGCGGCCTGCGGCGAAACAAACAATGCAATTAATAATAAAGAGATAAAAATTATCGTCGGAAACCCAGACAAAAGACCACCAAGCCGACTACCCAGCCTCTGCGCCAAAAAAATCGCCATTAAGACAATCCCCCCACCCGCAAAAAAACTAACAATCAACCGTAGGAGAAATATTTCAGTCATCTTGTTATTTTTTTATAAACACCCTAGGCACACGCTGATTAATGTTTGCAAAGACATCATAATTATTCGTGCCCCATTTATTGGCAATTTCTATTGAGTCAATATAATCACTTCCTTGCCCACCCATAATAACGACTTCATCACCTATTTTTGCATCCAAATCATCTGGAATTACGACCATACATTGATCCATGCAAACACTCCCAACCACATTGACACGCACACCTTTAATCAAAACCTGATTAGCACCCAAAGGTCTTCTACGGAAGCCATCAGCATACCCAACAGGAATTATTCCAATCTTCTCTTCTTTCGTCGTCTTATACTTGACGGAATAACTTACCCCATGATTAGGTGGCAATGTTTTCACCGAAACCAAACGCGCCTTCCATGTTCCTATTGCCTTCATCCCTTCAAACAATTCAGTGTCTTCTTCATAATATTGGCCATAAGTAATAACGCCAGTACGAACCATATTGTATCGCGCCTCTTTAAACCTTAATAAAGCGGGAGAATTAGATAAATGTATATAAGGAGGTGTCATATCCATTTCTTCTATGACATCTAAGGCTTGATTAAAAACTGAGATTTGCTCAAAAACAGAATCTATCTCTGGCATATCTGCGGTATGAAAATGACTACAGACCCCAACCATATCTATATTTTTATGTTGCCTTATAACCGCAAGGATATCTGCAACGCCTTCGACGAAAACGCCCGCGCGTCCCATACCCGTATCAATTTTTAAATGCACTTTTGCTTTTTTATTATGTTTTTTCGCCACTTCATTGGCCGCAGACATATGTTCTTTTGTCCATGCAAAAAAATGGATGTCATCTTGAATAAAGCTCTCAATCTCATTCAAACCATAAGCAGTCATTCTTAAAATAGGAATTTTTATGCCCGCTTCGCGCAATATGGCCGCTTCCGCGATCGATGCCACACCCAACATCTCGGCCCCAGATTCTTCTGCAACCTGACCACATTCTTTTAACCCGTGACCATAGGCATTTGCTTTCACAACAACCAAAACACGTGTTTGAACGTTTTGCTTTATGATCTCAATATTTTGCTTGAACTGACCTAAATCAATTTCAAACCAACAGTTTCTCAAATAATTATTATAAATTGACATAGACGCTTTATAATCTGTTTTTTTTAAAACCGCAAAGTAAGAATATTCCCTTTATATTGGAACAATATTATGGCTTACTTCGTTTACTGAACTCAATGATTTTTAACAAAAGGAAGATTTATGATTAACAAACACGCACACGCAAAATGGAATGGCACTATCAAAGAAGGCAAAGGCCTCATTAAACTTGAAAGTGGTGCGATGAATGATCAACCTTATGGTTTTAACACACGATTTGAGGGAAAATCAGGCACAAACCCCGAAGAATTAATTGCCGCCGCGCATGCCTCATGCTTTACCATGGCGCTTTCAATGATTTTGGAAAAACACGGCATTGATCCAACAAAACACACACTAGAAACCAAAGCCATCGTTACTCTTGATAAAGAAGGCGAAGGCTTTGCAATTAAAAAAAGCCACCTCATCTTCTCAACTGATTTAGGCGATGCAGATAAATCAACATTCGAAGAAGCATTAAATGCTGCCAAACAAGGCTGCCCCATCTCAAAAGTTTTAGATTGTGAGATTACCCTAGAAACTAGCTTTGACGGCGCGAAGAGTTATTAAAATTTTGTAAAAAACACCATTAACAAAAAGTACTTTACAAATTATGTAAATAATGTATGCTCTTTGAAAATTTAAGGAGTTCATTATGTATCAAAGTTTAATGATAACATACACATTTGCTGTAGTAACAGCTACTGCATTTGCCGTAGGAAAACTAAACATTGTAGCAAACCCAACTATTTTTGAAGCAGAAGGATATAAAGCATATCTACAAGGGCCCGATACCTTCTCTATTCGTCCTTTAGGAGAAAGTGAACATATCAATTTTGACCTATCATCGAAGGATGGTGTAGATGCATTATTAGAATTTCAAAATCAACTAGAAATCAAATCCGAAACAAATATTGACTTCATGCAAGCAGCTTGCGACGGCATTCAAGAAAAATTTGTAACAGAAACCTTCTCTGAACAGGCTCGTTTTATAAAACAAGTTGGATCTGATGCATTAGCTCAAGATATTTTAAGTGCCCGCGCGAGCTTTACCCAAAAATATTGCCCGCAAATACCTGCTACACCCTAAAAATTCTATTTACATACTTGACCAAGAAAATAAAACCCCTTATAAAACCTCATAAATCACTGACATTTTTGTAATGTTTAGTGTCCCAAAATCAAATGGGGATACCCCTCAGTCGGCGAAATTACGCTCACTGGGGCATTTTTGTTATTGTTTGAAGGAAAACATATGTTTGACAACCTGTCGGATAAATTAGGTGGTGTATTTGATAAACTTCGGGGTAAGGGAAACCTGACCGAAGACGATGTTAATAACGCCGCGCGCGAAATTCGCGTTGCCTTGCTTGAGGCTGACGTTGCACTGCCCGTGGTCAAAGACTTCATTGAAACCATCAAACAAAACGCCATCGGCGCCGAAGTCACCAAAAAAGTCACCGCAGCGCAACAAGTCGTCAAAATCGTCCATGATGCCATGGTTGATATGCTGGGCGGTGATGTTGCCGAAGAACTCAACTTTAACGCAAAGCCCCCTGCCGCCTTCCTCATGGTCGGCCTTCAAGGGTCTGGTAAAACAACCTCAACCGCGAAAATTGCGAACTTCCTGACGACAAAACACAACAAAAAAGTTTTGATGGCGTCCCTCGACACCTATCGCCCTGCGGCTCAGGATCAGCTTGCCGTTCTTGGTGAACAAACGGGCGTAGATACGCTTGAGATTATCAAAGATCAACAACCTATCGACATTACCAAACGCGCGCTTGAGGAAGCAAAACTTGGCGGCTATGACATTGTCATGCTCGATACCGCGGGACGTCTATCTATCGACCAAGAGATGATGGATGAGGTCGCCGCCGTTTCCAAAATTGCAAACCCTGCCGAAACATTATTGGTTGTCGATGCCATGACAGGACAAGACGCGGTCAACGTGTCCAAAGAATTTGACGATAAAATTGGTATTACCGGTATCATGATGACCCGTATTGACGGGGACGCGCGCGGTGGTGCTGCCATGTCTATGCGCGGCGTTACGGGTAAGCCAATTAAATTAATGGGTACGGGTGAACAATGGGATAAGATTGAACCTTTCTACCCTGACCGTATCGCAGGCAGAATACTGGGTATGGGGGACGTTGTTTCCCTTGTTGAAAAAGCGCAAGAGACTATCCAACAAGAAGACGCCATGGAAATGGCGGAAAAATTCAAAAAAGGTCAGTTTGATTTTAACGACCTTTTGAAACAACTTCGTCAAATGAACAAAATGGGCGGCGCAGGCGCATTGCTTAAAATGATGCCAGGTTTGGGCAACATGACCAAAGCTTTAGAAGGCAAAATGGATGAAAACGCCCTTAGATATCAAGAGGCGATTATTCTTTCCATGACCAAAGAAGAACGCGAAAAGCCAACTCTTTTAAATGCGTCACGTAAAAAACGTATCGCCGCAGGCTCTGGTACCGACGTTCAAACTCTAAACAAATTGATTAAGCAACAACAACAAATGCAAACCGTCATGAAGCGCATCAAAAAGATGGGCATGGGCAACATGATGAAACAAATGAAGGGCCTGATGGGCGGCAAAGGCGATGAGCTTGAAATGATGGCACAATCCATGGACCCTGATGCCCTCGCCGCTGATATGAACAACGATGGCCCCTTGGGTAAAAACCCATTCGATAATATGGGCGCGGCAGGCGGCCTTCCCGGCCTAGGCAACATGCCCGCAGGCTTCGGCGCGCCAGGCGGCGGCCCAAACATGGGCGCAAGCCCCTTCCCAACCCGCGGCGGGAGTAAGAAAAACCGTAAACCTAAAAAGAAAAAGAGGTAACGGGTATGGATAATTTAGAACTAATTAAAATAGCTCAGGCAGGTTTAAACAATCATGTAATTTCATCTTATGACGCAAGCATTGCAATGGTATCCTGCGCACTGGAAACAAAAGATAGCAAAATTTATACTGGTGTAAGTTTAAGCTTGCATTGTGGTTTGGGCTGTTGCGCAGAATATAATGCCATAGGAACAATGCTCACCAGTAACGAAAGTGAAATTAAAACTATCGTAGCAGTTGGTGCCGAAGGAGCTGTTTATCCTCCATGTGGCAGATGCCGTGAAGTTATCTTTCAAATAAACGATAACAATAAAAACACAAACGTAATTTTATCTGAAAATACTACTAAACCTATCTCAGAATTATTACCTGATTTTTGGTACAAAAATTAATTTAACTCATTAACAAAAGAAACATTTTAAAAGGAAAAAAGAAAATTAATAATTTAAACCGCCAAGAAACCGAGACGCCAAGTTTTATTGAGCCTTCTTTACAATTAGATGCTTTGGGTAAAGAGGTTGTTGATTGTGCTTTTCAAGTTCACAAAACAATGGGTGCAGGACTAACTGAGAATATTTACGAGGCGTGTTTTATTTGTGAATTAAAAGATAGAAACATAAATTTCGAATCTCAAAAAATAATTCCTATCAATTATAAAAATCACAAAATTGATTTGAATTATAGAATAGATTTAATCATAGAAGATTCCATTGTTGTGGAAATAAAAGCAATTGAAAAACTGCTCCCTGTCCATGATGCACAAATATTAAATTATTTAAAACTAACGAATAATCAACTTGGATACTTAATAAATTTTAATGTGCCCCTTATAAAAGACGGCATTAAAAGAAAGATTTTAACTTAAAACCTTCTTGGCGTCTTTGCGCCTTGGCGGTTTAAAAATTATTTTAACTCATTAACAAATACATTTTAAAAAGGAGAAAACAAAATGGCACTAGCAATGAGACTATCAAGAGGCGGACGTAAAGCCCGTCCATTTTACCGCATCGTTGTTGCGGACAAACGTAATGCCCGTGACGGTCGTTACATCGAACGTTTGGGTACATACAACCCATTACTCGCAAAAGATGACGAAAACCGCGTCAACTTAAACGAAGACCGCATTAAACATTGGTTAAAAGAAGGTGCACAACCTTCTTACCGTGTTGCTGTATTCTTAGGTAAAGCAGGTATTGCCCCAATGCCAGCACAACCAAACAACCCACAAAAAGGTGAACCATCTGAAAAAACTAAGATGCGTATCGCTGATAAAGCAGAGAAAAAAGAAGCAGCAGCCGAAGCAGCAAAACAAGCTGAAGAAGAAGCAAAAGCCGCCGCTGAAGAAGCTGCGAATGCACCTGCCCCTGAAGAAGCTCCCGCTGAAGAAGCAACAGCAGATGAGCCTCCAGTGAAAGCAGAAGATGCTGTTGTTGGTGATGCCAATGACCAAGACACTTCTAAAGAATCTGTCTAATTAATAATGACCGCCCCCGACCGCATATGTGTTGCAAAAATTGCTACCGCACATGGCATTCGGGGGCTGGTTAAACTTCATATTTTTGTGGAAGACCGCGACCTTTTGAAAAAGACGCTCTATATCTCAAAAGATAAGCAAAACACCCTCACCCTTAAATTAAAAAACGCAACTGCCAAACATTGGCTTGCCGAAATTGATGGCGTCAAAGACCGCAACGCGGCCGAAGCTTTGCGCGGCACAGAACTTTATATTTTAAAATCTGACATGCCTGTATTAAATGATGGGGAAATGTATGTTTCTGACATGATCGGCCTGCCCGTTTTAGATGAGCAAGGCAACGAAATTGGTAAAGTCCTCGCCCTCGAAGATTTTGGCGCAGGCGACCTCCTCGAAATTCAACCCAAAGGTGAAGACAGTTTTTATCTGCCTTATAACGATGACACAATCATCGAAAAATCTTCCGAAAAAATCATCGTCAAAATCCCAGAGGGTTTAAGGGATTAAGATGTCAAAAACAGATCAAGACTCCCTCACCCTCTTCGCGCGTTTTCAAAACCCAACGACCGCGCATCTTGTGCGATCAATCCTTGAAAGCCATGATATCCACTGCTTTGTGATGGATCATATGAATGGCGGAATGAATTGGGACATAAATGGCGCGACCCGTGTTATGGTGATGCAAAGCGACTTTGACGCCGCAAAAGAAGTCTTAAAAGAAGAGGATATAAATATTGAGCAATCTTAACTTCAACCTCCTCACCCTTTTCCCCGATATGTTCCCCGGCATGCTCGGCCAATCTTTGGCGGGTAAAGCGTTGGAGCGTGGGGATTGGTCATTCAATGCCATTAACATTCGTGATTTCGCAACTGACAATCATAAAACGGTTGATGATACGCCCTATGGCGGCGGTGCGGGTATGGTAATGCGCGCCGATGTTATAGAAGCTGCATTGCTGTCTATTCCTGAGCAACCCGAGCCGCGCCTGGGCGACGGAGGGCTAACAACAAAGCCATCGCGTAAGATTTACCTATCTCCGCGTGGTAAAGTCCTCAACCAAGCCATGGCCAAAGAACTCTCCACCGAAGAAAACATCACCCTCTTATGTGGCCGGTATGAAGGTGTCGATCAACGCGTGCTTGACGCGCATGATTTTGAAGAAATCTCCATCGGTGATTACGTCCTTTCGGGCGGTGAACCTGCGGCGATGATTTTGATGGATACCTGCATCCGCCTGCTTCCCAACGTCATGGGCAATGAAGAAACCGCCGATAATGAAAGCTTTGGTAGCGCCACTGGTGGATTACTAGAATACCCACATTACACCCGCCCAGCTGAATGGACAGACGCCAACGGCAAAATACACAAAGTTCCCGAAGTTTTAAAAAATGGAAATCATGCGCTTATCGAACAATGGCGCAAACAAGAAAGCCTGAAAATTACAAAGACCAGACGCTCGGACCTTCTTGAGTAGCATTATATCCTTCAATAGCCATTTTATGCCTTGAAAGCATGTCAAAGTCGACCCGACCGTTCTTTAACGGCACTGTTGTCTCAATAACTTCTCTGAAGTAATGTATATTTTGATGGTTTGGTTGCCCTGCTTTCATACAAGAATCTAAAAGCTGCGGCAAATTTCTATTGTATTCCCATCTATTTGTAATCTTTATTGCATCTTCCAAAGATACGTCTCTTGCAATAGGCAAATTAGACAAGCGTCCCTCTATTACAGCATCATGACTTCCCTTTTCACCCAAAAAATGGTTTTTGACATCATCTTGGCCTAGACGAATAGTATATTTAGGCTCATATGGTTTTGTAAACGAAGAAGCACTTTTAAGTAAACCACTCAATTGCACATCAACTATTGGGTAAATGCCAATGGCTTTAAAATACCCATCAGCTTTGCCGTGCTTTTGCCCATCCAGTAAATCATTAGGATCACTAGGCAATCCATATAAATTTGTTACAAACTCAGTATGCGCACGATATAATAAGGGAGATAACTTGTACTTTGTTGGTTGCCAAAAACTTACAGGGGTTGCGACAACCGCATTCCAAAGCCTTCTTAGCGTACTTTTTCCGAAATCTTCAATTAAAGACATTTTCTTACTTTAACTATAATAATTTGTTGCAATAACCCTAGCAATCTGCCATAAAACAACAAAATTAACCACAAAAAAATATAAGTGGACTGCCTCGGTTGGCGACAACCTTGATTATCGAGTCCCAAATAATGGAGTTAACCCTATGAATATATTACAAAAATTTGAAAACCGTCAGGTTGAAAAATTCCTAGAAGAAAAACAAATCCCAGAGTTTTCACCCGGTGATACCGTGCGTGTAAACGTGAAAATTCGTGAAGGCACACGTGAGCGTGTTCAGGCTTACGAAGGTGTGTGTATTGCCCGTTCTGGTAAAAACGACATGAGCGCAAGCTTCACTGTCCGTAAAATTAGCTTAGGTGAAGGTGTGGAACGTGTATTCCCATTATTCTCCCCTCGTATTGATTCAATTGATATTGTGCGCCGCGGTTCTGTCCGTCGTGCGAAACTTTACTACCTGCGCGACCGTCGCGGTAAATCTGCCCGTATTTCAGAAAGAACAACAGGTCACGGTTTGGAAGTTGAAATCGATGAAGCAACTGAGAACATGACTCAAACAGAAAAACGCGCAATGAAAAAAGCGAACAAAGCAAAAGCAACGGAAGAGCGCCGCATCGCAAACGATAAAGTGAAAGCGGATAAACAAGCAGCCAAAGATGCAGAAGCCAAAGCCGCAGCAGATGCCGCAGCCGCCGAAGCAAAAGCAGCCGAAGAAGCCGCAGCGGAAGCAAAAACTGAAGAATAAGCTGTAAGCTATTTCAAAGAATAAATAAAAAGCGGCTCTTACGGGCCGCTTTTTTATATCTAGCAATAATCAACGAATTATTATGCTGGTGGAAGAAGAATTGGTGCAATAATTTTCTGCCCCTCTTTCATGAATTCGCAACTTCCTAAAATATCATCATTTCCATTCACGTGATGAAACTCAGCGGTTACAGATTCTATTCCTATTATCAAACTACCACTTTTAAGGTCAATAACATCAATAGAAAGTCCTGAACGCGGTGCCTCACAAGCAAATTCATGCTTTTCAATATCTGGTTCTAGATTCACATTCTTATGAGGGGGTAATTCAATATCTGATCTTGTACAAATATCTGTGTTATTAATAATCTCATCTGTGCGTGGGTCTAAGATCTTACCCTCACCTTCAGGGTTCCTGACTCCAATAGAAAAACTATCATAATACCAATTGGAATTTGCGATCACATCTCCATTATTCAATGTAATCTGCGGCACACCTTCTTTAACCTCACATTTATTAATTTTTGACGCTAAATCCGCAACATTTTGCGCAATATCGTTAACAGGCGTAAGCGGAGCATCCTCTTGCGCCATCGCCGCCGAACCGTTCAAACTTATTAGAGCCGATAATATTTTGGTAGTTTTCAGTAAAAATTCCATCATCTATCCTAAAATTATATTGCGAGTAGTGCTTCATTTTTTGGTTTCGCAAGCGCGGCTTTTTCTTTCCCATATCTATCCGTATAATAACAAACTCCTATGCTTTCATACCTATCTTCTTTTCCATAGTGATGTGGAAAATAACGGATATTATCCGCAGCAATTGCGAATGGACCACGAGCAACAACAGCAACTGTCCCTTTTTCGTCAACACCACAAACTGCACTGTTAGACGCCGCAAATTCTAACCAATTATCATTTCGCATGTCAGAAAGAATTTTGTAGGTATATCCAGTAGCACCCGCAAATCCAAGTACTAATGTGAAAACCGCGCCATCACGAAATGCTTTACGTCGGCGACTATGCTTATCGGCTTCTTCAACCAACTTCCCTTGTGGTGTTTTAAAATCAGACATGGGCTTTCACTATCTGCTTATGGCTGACGTACCAAAGCGGCCGGAAGCGCATCCGTTGTAAAATATTTATCCCCGACTTTAACATTACAACTTCCAATGGCACCTTTTTCGCTACCTCGCAACACTGCTTCACTACAAGAAATGCTACTAACATTTTGTATTTCACCAGCTTTATTCACTAATTCAACACCTGTTCCCAAATTATCATTATTAGGAAATGTATCCACATCAAAAACAGCAACAGAGAAGTTTCTATCTATTTCAGGGATAACAGTCGACCCATTTTCAATAGAATTATCAGGAGCCCAAAATTGTATGACCACCCCAACAGCACCCACTAAAATTAAAGCCGGAGCAACTATATTCATATGTTTAGCACTTTTCGCATCATTATATTTTTGTTGTAAATTTTGCATTTCCACACCTTCTCTTATTCGTTAAAAAGTCCAACATAATAGGCATAAATAATTATTATGTCAACTATTATTTGTTAATTTATTCTTTAAAGTGACATTATTAACCTAAAAATGATGTTTTGTCACGGTAATAATATTCATCCTGCCAACAATATGCTATGGTTTCTATACTGTCCGATGGCTGCATCGGCACCGCTTTGTGGGAGACATCGCAAAAGCCTTTATAATCAAACAAGCCCTTTGAGATTTATTTTTCATAAAATTGATTGTTACCCCCACCCCTCTATTTTCGACAAACGAACTGAAGGAATCTGTTTTTACCAATATAATCAATGATTTATAAATAGGTTATTTATGATATTGAATTAAAATTCTGGGATGTTTATAAATGATATCTATAAATATTAAAGAGGCTTCGTAATGGGTAACAACGCAAACCAACCCCGCACATTATTTCAAAAAATATGGGATGACCACCTCATCCATACAAATGAAAGCGGCACGTCACTTATAAAAATTGACCGCCACTTGGTACACGAAGTCACCTCACCACAGGCTTTTGAAGGGTTACGCCTTGCAGGTCGTCAGGTTTATGACCCCTCTGCGACCTTGGCCGTGTGTGACCATAACGTGCCAACGACCGACCGATCCGTTGAAATTGCCGATGAGATGAGCCGTATTCAAGTCGAAACACTGTCCAAAAACTGTAAAGAATTTGGGGTGCAACTTTTCGATATGAAAGATAAACGCCAAGGAATCGTGCATATCATTGGGCCAGAGCAAGGGTTTACCCAACCCGGTACAACCATTGTCTGTGGTGATTCCCACACCTCAACCCATGGTGCGTTTGGCGCATTGGCATTTGGAATTGGCACGTCAGAGGTAGAACATGTTCTTGCCACCCAGACGCTCATCCAAAAGCCTGCAAAATCGATGCGCATTACGGTCAACGGAAAATTAAACCCGGGTATCACCGCCAAAGATATGATTTTGGCCATTATTGGTAAAATTGGAACGGCAGGCGGTACAGGCTATGTTCTTGAATATGCTGGTGAGGCCGTGCAAAATCTTTCTATGGAGGGACGTATGACCATGTGTAACATGTCCATCGAAGGCGGCGCGCGTGCTGGCTTAATTGCCCCCGATGACACTACATTTGCCTATTTAAAGGGACGCCCCATGTCCCCCCAAGACGACGAATGGGAAAAGGCCGTTGCTTACTGGCGCACCTTGGCCAGTGACGAAGGCGCAACTTATGATAAAGAAGTCGTGCTTGAGGCGTCAGACATCGAACCCACGGTCACATGGGGTACAACACCAGAGGATGTTCTCCCGATTACCGCGTCCGTGCCCTCACCCACAGATTTCACTGATGTGTCAAAACAAAAATCAGTTGAACGCATGCTGGATTATATGGGTTTAACTGCGGGGACAAAACTTCAAGATATCCCCGTTGATAAAATCTTCATTGGTTCTTGCACAAATGGCCGTATCGAGGACTTACGCGCCGTAGCCGCCATCGTCAAAGGGAAAAAAGTTGCAAACACCGTAAAACTTGCCATGGTCGTTCCTGGTTCTGGTTTGGTTAAACAAATGGCCGAAGACGAAGGAATTGCCGATATCTTAAAAGAGGCTGGATTTGACTGGCGCGAACCGGGATGTTCCATGTGTCTTGCCATGAACGCAGATAAGCTTGAGCCGGGAGAGCGTTGCGCCTCCACCTCAAACCGTAATTTCGAAGGTCGTCAAGGACGCGGCGGGCGCACCCACCTCATGAGTCCCGCTATGGCCGCCGCCGCCGCTATCACAGGCAAGCTCTCAGACGTGCGTGACCTGTAACATGCCTTCGTTCAAAAATCCTAATATTGACGATTTGATAGAGAACTACGATTACGAAACAGACAGAATCTTAAAAAGTTATTTTCATCCCATAGCAGAAAGCCTTTGGGAGAAAATCAAACATTATGACGAAGGAAAAGGCGGAAGTGATTACGGTAAAATTTTATCCAACCACCTAAAACGGACCTCTAAATTAGGCGAAGATTTTTTGGTAGAATGTTTAGGCTTTAGCAAAAAAGCAGGTAAAAATTTCTATGAAGCCAATCTTTTCCAAGATCTTGGCAAAATTCATCCTGAATATGACCCCGCGATTTGGGATCTACCCCACCGCCCCACAGATGAGGAGCGCGCAGAAAAACGTAAACACGTTACCCGCGGCGCAGACTTAATCGAAAACGCCCTTATGGAAGAAAGCGAAGCGCTCAACACTCACGATCATATATACGTAATAAAAGGCATCCAAATGTACCACCACGAACGCGTAGATGGGACGGGGCGTTATAAATTGACAGGTGATCAGATGGGCAAAATATTAAAGGCAATATGCATTATTGACGCCTTTGATGGCGACATGATTCATCGCCCTCACCAACCCGCCAAGCGAACTCCCGCCGAGGCTCTGGAGCGTTTAAAAAATGGTAAAAAATATCAAGGAGCATTTGATACGGATATGTTGGCGCAATTTATTGATTTTTACCGCTCAACCTATTAAAACAATTGTATGGAAAAATTTATTAAATTAACGGGCGTTGCCGCTCCTCTTCGCATGATTAATGTTGATACCGACATCATCATTCCTAAACAGTTTTTAAAAACCGTTAAACGCACAGGACTAGGCATTCATGCCTTTAATGACATCCGATACAACGAAGATGGCAGTGAAAAGCCTGACTTTGTTTTGAATAAGCCAGAATATCGCAATGCCTCAATCCTTATTACGGGTGAAAACTTTGGTTGTGGCTCATCCCGCGAACATGCACCATGGGCAATATTAGACATGGGTATTAAATGCGTCATCGCCCCCAGCTTCGCAGATATATTTTTTAACAATAGCTTTAAAAACGGTATCTTGCCGATTGTTTTACCACAAAATCAAATTGATGAGTTAATGGCTGAGGCTGACAATAATCCAGAGTCTGAATTTACCGTAGATCTAAATAAACAAACAGTGACACGCGGCAACAAAATTGCTTTTGATTTCGATGTCGATGCACATCGTAAACATTGCTTGCTAAACGGCCTAGACGATATTGGTTTAACCTTAGAAAAGAAAAACTTTATCGCCGATTACGAAACAAAAGATAAAGAAAAACGCAGTTGGTTATACTCATAAGCTTACGCTTAAAAAGTCAACAAACATGGATATTGAAATATGAGTAAAGAATTTACACTTACCCTTCTCCCTGGTGATGGCATTGGGCCTGAGGCAATGGCCGAAGTTGAAAAAGTTATTAGCTGGTTAGAGCACGAACGTGGGTTTTCATTTAGCCTTCACAAAGATGATATTGGGGGCGCCGCTTATGACCGCTATGGCGACCCACTTGCTGATGAAACGCTTGAAAAATGTCACACATCAGATGCAGTTATTATGGGGTCTGTCGGTGGCCCGCAGTGGGATAACACACCCTATAACAAACGCCCTGAGGCAGGTTTACTTAAACTTCGTAAAGAAATGGGTTTATTTGCAAATTTACGCCCTGCTATTGTGTTTGACGCTTTAATAGATGCCTCAACATTAAAACCGGAGATTGTTAAAGGTTTGGATATTTTAATCGTTCGTGAATTAACGGGTGGTGTTTACTTTGGTGAACCACGCGGAATTGAGGATTTGGGCAATGGTCAACGCCGCGGCATTAATACCCAAGTTTACGACACTTATGAAATTGAGCGTGTGGGACGCGTTGCCTTTGATTTGGCACGCAAACGTGGTAACCACGTAACATCATGCGAAAAAGCAAATGTCATGGAATGCGGTAAATTATGGCGTGAAGATATCACCGCCCTTCACAATAAAGAATTTTCAGATGTGAAACTAGAACATATGTATGCCGATAACGCCGCGATGCAATTACTGCGTCGCCCCGCGCAATTTGATGTGATTGTTACTGATAATTTATTTGGTGATATTTTGTCTGATGCGGCGGCGATGTTGACTGGTTCGCTTGGCATGTTGCCATCTGCTTCATTGGGGGAGCCTGGCAAACCAGGCGTTTATGAACCTGTTCACGGCTCCGCCCCTGATATTGCTGGCCAAGGAAAGGCCAATCCTCTTGCTACTATCTTAAGCTTTGCCATGGCGCTTCGCTATTCCATGAACTCAGGAGACGAAGCGGATATTATAGAAGCCGCAGTTCAAGAGGTATTAACACAAGGAACACGTACCGCAGACATCATGGCCAACGGATGTAAAGAAGTCAGCACATCACAAATGGGTGATGCCCTCATTTCAACATTAAATAATAAGGTAAAGAAAGCAGCATAAAATGGAAACAGATTTGATTTTAGCCAGTTCCGACTGGGTCAGTGCGGGTGGTATTGCGCTTATTTTAATTGGTCTTTCCTTTTTAATTCTTGAAATTTTTCTTCCTAGTTTTGGCCTCTTTGGTTTTGCTGGGGTGGCGGCAATTTTAATTGGAGTGGTTCAATTGCATCAAACAGGTTATATCGAAAATATGCCTCTTAGTATTGAAGCCATTATTATCATCGCTTTGCTCTTTCTTCTTTTCTCCATCATTGGTGGTGTTTTTGCCTTTAAAATGTTTAAAAAACAAATGACCACGGGTATTGAGGGCATGGTTGGTGACACCGCCCGCGTGGTTGATTGGGATGGCACGAAGGGGCATGTTTTTATCCAAGGTGAAAACTGGCAAGCCTACAGCGACGATACCCATAAATTAAAGAAAAACGACGAAGTCTTTGTTTCAAAAGTTGAAAATCTGAAAGTAAAAATTATCCCTAAATCTCCAGAAAATACTGAACACATCTAAAATAAGGAAAATATTATGATGCCTATTCTAACCTTTCTACTATTCGTTGCGGTGGTTATCCTTGCCGCGTCCATTAGAATTATTAAAGAGTATGAACGTGGAATTGTGTACACACTTGGTAAATACACCTCAACGCGTGGGGCTGGTTTACAATTGCTCGTCCCATTTGTGCAACTGATGGATCGGGTTGACATGCGTATCCGTACCGAAGACATCCCTTCCCAAGATGTGATCTCAAAAGATAACGTTTCGGTTAAGGTGAACGCGGTTGTTTATTACCGCGTAGTTGACCCCGCCTTTGCCATCAACCGCGTGGAAGATTTTGAAAAAGCAACAAGTCAATTGGCGCAAACAACATTGCGTTCTGTCTTAGGCAAGCATGAGTTAGATGATATGCTATCCAAGCGTGATCAGCTTAATTCTGATATTCAAGAAATTCTTGATGCGCAGGCCGAAGGATGGGGTATCAAAGTCACCAATGTAGAAATTAAACATGTTGATATTGATGTCTCCATGGTGCGTGCAATCGCCCGCCAAGCCGAAGCAGAACGTGAAAGACGCGCCAAAATCATCAACGCCCAAGGGGAGCTGCAAGCAGCGGCAGAGTTGGACCAAGCATCCGAAATCATGGCCAAACGTCCAGAGACTATGCAATTAAGATATTTGAGCACTTTGGGAGACTTCAGCAATTCTAAAGCCTCCACAATTGTACTGCCGATGCCGATGGATTTATTATCGACCATTGTCGGGAAAAAATAAGCGAACTCTTAAACATTAGACAATAAAAAAGGCCGCTAAAAATAAATAGCGGCCTTTTTCTTTATAAGTATTAAATATTAGCTTTGGATACGGATAACACTATCACAGAATGCTTCATCATCGCCTTCTGCATAAATGTCATCGGCATTAACACAAGTAGCACCAGTTGCACGAACATCACCTGTTGTAGGATTACCATCATCAAGCTTACGATCGATACGACCCGCATTAATTGCTGTAATACCGTCAGTAGAAGCATCATCAACGGCTGTAATCCCATCTTTTACTACCATATAGTGACCTCGACGTGCGGCTGTAACCGAAGCTGTAATATCACCTAAATTGTGAAATCCAACCCAAATGGCTCCACCAATATCTGCTTCAGGCACGGCACTTCCGGCATCTAAAGTTGCATCATCAATTCCGTTTTCAACACCAGAAATCAAATCTGCGGCTCCTAAATGTAAGAAAGCTACAACATTTTCCGAACCAATAGTTGGATCAGCGCTTAATGCAAGCGCATCAATTCGACCATTACCATCACCATCAACAGCACACGTTGTACCACAGTCAGACAAACGCGCTGCTGTATCTTCCATATCACCAGGTAAAGCCGAGTATTTGTCACGGAACGTGGTAATCGCGCCATCTAGACTTTTGATTTTAGCAACAGTTGCTGTTGTTTGCGCGTTTGCAATCAACTCTTGCCCTTTAAGAATTCCACCGATTAAAAGGCCGATAATGATCATCACAATCGCCAATTCAACAAGTGTAAAACCACTTTGTTTGTTATGTTGTTTCGTCAAAGTTTTTCTCCTATTTTGAAATGAACTTTTAAGTTTAAGTTAAGTAAGTTAAAGTTTCGTAAACTAGGTGTACGCATAATACGCCCCCACCTATTAATAGTATGCAGTATGACATGATTTGCCATCGCTCAAAACGATAAATTGAGGGTAATTTACTTTAAACCAAGCTATAAACCTTTGTTTTTACGAAATTCTGTCGGAGATATACCCGTCTCTTTTTTAAAAACACGGTTAAATGTGGCGACTGAGTTAAATCCTGATTCGTACGTTATTGTTGCAATATCGGCATTTGTTTGTGTCAAAAGCACTTTTGCATCCTCAAGACGATAGTCATTTAATAATTGTGGCACCGTTTTATCGTAATATATGCCTACAATACGGGATAACTGCCCCTCAGAAACAGCTAATTCTCTGGCTAGATCGGCTCTATTATACCCTGGCTCTTGATAAATTTTTTCTAATGTAAGCAGTTTATCAATTTTCAAGGCAACGTCTTGCTCCTCTTGAGATAAATTAGTCTCCTGCTTCTTCTTTTTTAAATCAATTGAGTACGGGTAAATACGGAAAAGACTGGTTGAGCCCAAATAAACAAAGCCTAGCCCCAACACAGTGCGGATCATTTCGGCCGAAAATTCACTGATAGGCGCGGTAAACGCGATAAAATATAAGGATAAGAGGCCAATATTCATCACAACCAGTGAAATCACGACCCAAAAACGTTCTTTGCCGCTAGTTCGTGTTGTTATGTGTGATAAATCTCGTCTAAATATCCAAATCAACAATAAATTCACCGCCCCAATGATTAAGGCCGCTAGATTAAAAAACAGAGAACTATCTTCCATCACAACACGCGTCATCTGCGGCATAAATGCAATGATGGGAAGCAATAACGGGAAAAGCCATAAATATAATGGCGGAAATTTAGAGATACGCAAAATTTGTACAATAAATAACGTGCTGAAAGCGGGGATTGACGCCCACATCAACCATTGCGCTTTGTTGAAATATAGATCATCAGTCATATCCCAATGGCGCACTGCAATATTCATAAAAAATACAGCACCTAAAATAACAAATAAAATTGACGGGATGAAAACCTGACTTATATTTTTGGCACGTCCCCACAAATGAACGACAACGTAAACCGTTTGAATTAAGCCAATAAGTGACAAAAGCTCAAGGACGTTCAATTCGAAAAAACTTGTTTCCATGATAAAAGATTAACCGTTATTGCCCTAAATCACTACAAAATTCAGGTTTTTCTATTGTGTTATCGTCTTTAAGAACAGTGTTACAAATATAATCGGTCATAAAATTAATTTCATTGGGATGAAGATTATCTACATTTGAGATTAATATATTCATCATAATCTCATAAGCGGCTTGAGTATCCCCCGTATCCGCAAGAATAAAGGCTGGCATTTGTTTTGCCCAATCCCCTAAATCGGGACTTTTATTATCTGCCAATAAATAGGCAAGCTCTAATGCTTTTTCTGTATCTTGAGATATATGACGCGCCAAAAATACTGCGTGCCCTAACCATCGCCATTTTTCGCCCTCTGGCCGTTGGCCAACCACGGATAAGTAATCATATATATATTCCAATTTTTCTTTGTCATTGACCGCCCCAAAGTAATATGCCGCCAATAAAGGAACCGCGTCAGACTGTGGGTCCAACTTATCCAATATAAAAAACCATGATTTTAATTTTTCGTAATTATAATTTTTTAATGATTGAAAATGCCCCCCCGTATTACCTAAATTTTGAAGCATAATCGTGTAATAACGATAGGCGGCCTGCTTATCACCAAGGGCAATAAAAGACGCCCTATTTTCAGATGGCACAGGGGGGACATTCAACCACTGCGCCTTTAAATCTTTGGTCCAAAACCATGAGAGGATCATGGAAATAAGAAGGACTATAAAAATACTAAAAGGAAGGCGCCTATCTTTTTGAATATAAAAGCGCATAACTAAAACTGCCTGCGTTTTAAATCCAAATAAGTGGCCGATAACACAAGCCCAATAAAAATAGCTGCCTGCGACAACACTGCAATATAATTAAATTCCTCTACCCCGTACACAAGCCAAGAGGTTTGCCCAATTAAATCGAGCCGCGGAACAAAGAAAGAGATAACAATCATAACAAACCCTAAAATATCAGTTGCCAAATTGGAAAGGCCACTTTCCAAAATGCCAATGATATCGCCCATTAAGCGGGCCAAGATATAAAAACAAATTGTCATTAATGTTGCAGAAACAGCAGTGGACAAAGCAACACCAAAAAACATTGCCATCACAGATAACACAACTAATTCAAAAAAGACTGTTGCCCCCCAAATCAATGCAGACGGCATAACATCATTAGGCGTCAGCAAAAGAACACCAATCGTTGTGATAGTAGCAATAACGAATGAAAGAAAAGAAAAAGCAACAAAATGGGCCATAACAAATTGTAATCGAGATATAGGGCGAGAGAAGAGAAAATCCACATCTCTATTTTCAAACGAACGGCGAAAATAAAAAACAATGAATAAAACCAATGTAAAGGAAGAAGCAATGCGCAACGCGCTACTGGTAAAAACAGCAGAAAATTGATCTTGTTCTGTTACAGCGGACGACCCAAAAAATATTGAGAGACTTAAGATAACGCCAACCAAGCATATATATAAAAGGAAGATTTTATCCTTTATCGCCGCCGATAAAACATAGAAGAAAAGATGCTTTATCATGAATACTTACAGTTTAAATGGGCGTCTATCGCTCGAAAATGTTCGGTAGAGGTCTTTATCTGTATTATGAATTGTGTTGCCGCCTTCTACGATTGTGCTTTTTAGGAAAACAACCAATTCAGTCTTTTTCACACTATCATTTTGGTTTCTAAACAATCCACCAATCAACGGCAATTCACCAGCAACAGGAACCGAATTACGTGTAGATGCAACGCGGTCTTGAATTAATCCCCCCATCACAATGGCTTGGCCATTATTCATCTTAATAACAGAATCAAATTCTTGAACATTTACAACAGGTACATTTGATTGAACATTTGCCGTTGCCAAGGCAGGGTTTGGATCAGGCGTTAAACTACTAATCGATGTAATCGTCGGACGTATCGCCATTGAAATTGTCTGAGCGTCTGAATCAATAGCAGGTTGAACATTAATCAAAACACCAACAGGAACGGTTTGCGCCTCTGTTTCAAATGTTACGACAGGCGGACCAACATCACCGACTGTTGTTTCAACATCAATTTCAAAGAAAACAAAGTTTTCAGCAACATTTAAGGCCGCAGATTGATTATTCAAAACCGTTAAACGTGGGCTTGCCAATGCTTGAACAGTTCCAAACCGAGACAACGCATCTATCGCAGCAGAAAAATCACCCGAAGCAAATGAGGCCCCTGCATTTGAAAAACCTATAGGATCAAGCACACCGCGGACTAAACCACCGGCATCACGGGGATTAAAGCCAAATCCACCATCCAATCCACCATCGAATAATATGTTCCAATTAATACCAGCTGAGAATTCATCATTTAAAGAAACTTCTAAAACTTTTGCCTCAATAAGGACTTGCGCGCTGACTGAAGATTTAAGATCATCCATATAATCCTTCACGCGTTTATGAAGTCTTTCTGGTGCAAATACAGAAACCAAGCCAGCCTGCCTGTTTAAAGAAAACCTTGCGTCAAATGCGCCTTCTTCTTGTTCTTCACCTTCCATATCAAGTGAATTAACATTTAAGACTGCTTGCGGCGCCTGCACTTGAACAGCAGGTCCATCTTCAGAGAGATTTCCATCTTCGTCCATCACGATCGGATCAACAGGTGCAGGGTTACTATCCGCAACACTTATTTCAGGATCTAAGTTTGTCGCCAAACGGTCAGAGTCACGATTTGAATTTAAAATTTGGGTTAAGTTGGTTTCTAATTCTGCCCAAAAATCAATCACACTGGCATTTTGTGCAGAAAAGCTAGAGCCTGTATCCGCGCCCTCGCCCGAAACAACAGAAATATCATTTTGGATTGAGCTAGAATTTGTACGCGTTAAGGCAAGATAGTTAATTTTATATATTTCATGATACGGTGTGTCTAATTCCACTCGCAACATATCATCATCAAATTTATAACGAAGGCCTGCGATGTCGGCAATACGGTCAATCACCATGTCTAATGGACGGTTTCTTGCAGAAAAGATAATTGAACCACGAATGCGTGGGTCCAACTCAACATCATATTGTGCCTGCTCTGCTATTTCATATAAAACGTCACGTAAGGGAACAGAACGGTTTACAGAAACAGAAACCAACGGCATTGGTTTGTAATTATTATCTGGTTGAACAACATATGGCTTTAACGGGGGAACCCCCTCTTTAGATGCCGCATTTTGGTCTACTTCAATCTGCCTTGGCGCTAATGCATCACGGTAATCTTGTTCTTGAAATGAATTCTCACGATCATGCTTCAGATAATTCTGTGAAAGCTCACAACCTGAGACAAAAAGAGCGGATGACATGACCGATGTAACCAGAACAATGTTAAAAAATTTACGTGATTTTATCATGATGTGTTTCCAAAAGTGATTATTAGAAAATTAGAATGCAGATCCAAAGAATTAGAATCATATATAAAAATACCTCATAAACGCCATTATGGCTAGCAAATGAGATAAATTAATTCTCATTTAAATATCGATGTGTCAATATTGCTGAACCCATCGTCATCCTTACCCAGTTTCAAAGATTGTATTTTAATCTTAATGTCGCTTGTTTTATCCGCTTGCGACATAATTGTCTCTTCTGTGATTAAACCCTTTGAATATAATTCCAATAATGATTGGTCGAAGGAACACATTCCGATGCGGTTATTCTGTTCCATAACATCAACAATTTTTTCATAATCACCCTTTTGAATGAGCTCTCTCACCAAAGCTTCGTTCAACATAATTTCAATAGCGGGCACCAACCCACCGCCCACTTTCGGCAATAGACGTTGTGAAATAATAGATTTTAAGTTCATCGATAAATTTAGGCGTATCTGTTTATGCTGATCCTCTGGGAAAAAGTTCACAATACGCTCAATCGCCTGATACGCATTACTAGTATGCAAGGTTGCCAAACATAAATGTCCTGTTTCTGCAATGGTGAGTGCCTGTTCCATCACTTTACGATCGCGAATCTCACCGATTAAAATCACATCAGGGCGCTGACGAAGGGAGTTTTTGAGTGCCTCCTCATAAGACGCCGTATCAACGCCGACTTCGCGTTGCGTAACAACACTTTTTTTATGCTGATGATAATATTCTATCGGGTCTTCAATTGTTAAGATATGCCCTGCCTTGTTTCTATTGCGGTAATCAAGCATTGAGGCCAATGTTGTGGACTTCCCAGACCCTGTCATCCCCGTCAATAAAATTAGTCCTCGCTTTTCCATGCAGAGCTTTTCTAACATGCTCGGCAAACAAAGCTCATGTACACTGGGAATTGTTGTTTCAACACGCCGGATAACCAACGCGGTATTTTGACGTTGCTTTAGAATATTAACACGAAATCGTCCGTGCTGTGCCAAATCAAGAGCTGTGTTTAATTCCATCTGAATTTGAAAATCACGCTTTTGTTTGGCTGTCAAAATAGTTTGAATAATATCCGATAAATCTTCTTCGGTTAAAACTTCTTCTTGCAAATGAAACAGCTCATCATTCACCCTTACCGTTGGTTGGGCATCGACTGTTAAATACAGGTCACTTGCCCCTTTGGCATTCATCTGGGTTAGGTATTTAAATGCTTTTGGTTCGCTCAAAACGAATACTCCCCATCATTATCATCTAATTTTTTAGTCTTTCCTGATGCAGTATTTGCATCTTCATCTGTTGCAGCGCCATCAACTTTATCATCCTCAGCAAAGCCTTCATCGCTTGCTTTGGCCAATGTTGCCTGGGCTTCTTCAGCTGTAATAATACCGCTTGCCAGCAAATCATTTAAGGCTTCGGCCATTGTAATCATACCGTATCGCATACCTGTTTGCATCATGGAGTAGATTTGTGGCACTTGGTTTTCACGAATAAGGTTTCGAACAGCGTTCGTTCCAATTAAGATTTCAAACGCACCAACACGGCCGCTCCCTTCTGCCCTACGAAGCAAGGTTTGCGCCACAACACCTTCCAAGGAATTAGAAAGCATTGTTCGCACCATCTCTTTATCCCCTGTTGGGAAAACATCAATGATACGGTCAATGGTTTTCGCAGCGGAGCTAGAGTGCAAAGTACCAAACACCAAATGCCCCGTTTCCGCAGCCGTAAGCGCCAAAGAAATCGTTTCAAAATCACGCATCTCCCCCACTAAGATAACATCAGGGTCTTCTCGAAGCGCGCTTTTCAAGGCATGTTTAAAGCTATGGGTATCACGCCCCAATTCACGGTGGTTTATGAGTGATTTTTTAGACGTATGAAAAAATTCAACAGGGTCTTCAATCGTCAAAATATGTTTGTTCTGTGTTTCATTAATATGATTAATCATGGAGGCGAGCGTCGTCGACTTACCACTACCTGTCGGTCCCGTTACAAGGACAATACCTTTTTCAAGTCTAGCAAATTTTTTAATAGCCGGCGGAAGATCCAGCTCAGCCATTGTAGGAATATCAGATGGAATAACACGAAAAACAGCCGCGGCCCCGTTGCGTGTATTATAAGCATTCACACGAAAGCGCGCCTTTTCACCAAATGAAATAGCCAAATCAATTTCGTAGTCTTTTTCAAACACCGCACGCTGATCTTCTGACATGACTGAATACAACATCTGACGGACATCATCCGTTGATAATGCCTCCGCCTTTACACGCTTAAGCCTACCGTCCACCCTTATCATCGGCGGATTTGTTGCGCTTAAATGTAAATCGGATGCTTTGTTTTGCATTGTAAATGCAAGCAATTGAGTAAGATCCACGGTGCCCCCCTTTAAAAGGAATAGATTTTATTTTGAAATATACAGTTTGAAAAACTGCAATGTGTTACCTATTTAAAAATACATAGAATTTACAAAGAAAAAGTAAATTTTTATCATTTTATCATAGATTTACGGGATAAAAACAAAGTTTTAGTCTTTTTGTCTTATTTAACCCAAATTGACCCAACAAAAACCAACAAAATAAGAATAATCATCGTAAAAAATAATTTCTTATCAAAAACCTTGTCGCTCAAAAATCTATAATGAAAAGAGATAAAATAAGGGATTACTGGCAGAGCTATAATTACATGCCAAAAACTTAAGAAAGAAAAAAGAAGTAGCGCCAGTGAAATAGCCATCAGTTCAATCACTGGATAAAATTGCGAAATTTTAACATGGCAATATTCGCACCGCCCCTTTTGAAACAACCATGACAACAAAGGAATAAGGTTTCGTATCCTTAATTGATGCCCGCAAGAAGGACATTGTGAGCGCGCCGCCTTTTTATCTTTTGAAATATATGATTGATTATTTTGAGCGCGATGAATAACCGCAGTGGTAAAACTACCAAATATGGCACCAAAAACAATAATTGATATATATTGAAAAATGATAACGGCACTATCGCTAAATAAGAACAACTGCCTTACAACGCCATCTTACAAACTGCGTAAGGCTGATAGACGATCATAAACAACATCACGAGAGACTATTCTTGATCCTGATGCGGCGTCCATTTCCAGAGATTTTTGGTAAAAATCAATTGCTTGTTTTACCATGCCTGCACGGTCGCTCACCACTGCCATATTGTAATAATGGGTTGGGTTTGTGGGCTCGATACTGGACGCAACACCTAAATATCGAATAGCATTTTCAACATCCCCTAACTCTGCTGACGCTAGACCCAATTGCGCTGCAATTGCAGGGTTTCTATTGTTCTTATCCCACATCTTGCTTAGTTTGTTATACGCTTGCTCTGGATTTTGCGTCGAAACTAAACCAATCATATTCACAGTCGCATCCGTATTGTTCGGCTCAATCCGCAATAATTCTTCATATGTTGCCATAGCGGATTCTATAAAACCGCTATTTTGTTGTGCGACGGCTAAACCCATTAAAACACGCGTATTCTTAGAATTTTTCTTGTAAAGCTGTTCATAAATTTCTAATGCGGATGTGTAGCGTCCTAATTTAAGTGCGCGTTGCGCGGAAACCAACTGCGCAGAAAAACTTCCTGCTGTTGAATTTTGGCGCACAACAACATAGCGTGATCCTGGTTCATATTTAGGGTCCACTTCTCGTGGTGCGGTTCTACCAACGGCACTGGTTCCAAAAGATGAAGAATCATAATATGTACCTGAATGTGGCACGGCCACTGCCTCTGGTGCGCGATCAATATCTGCTAAAGTTTCTGCTGGTGCGTCTAAATCCGTAACATCTGGTGCTACAACGTCAATGTCTTCTGATGCAATCACCTCTGTCGCAACCGTTTGCGCATCTTGCGCTTTTGCTGCATACGGTGAAGTCAGCATAAAACAAAAAGCCGCCCCGGCTAATATTGCGAAACTTTTGTTTATATGAATAGTTTTAGACAATAAATGCGTCATAGGAATATCTTTTCTAGAAAATGAAAATTTTATAAAAGTATTATATCAAACAAAAGGTTAAAAAGAAAATAAGTTTTTATTCGTCAAAACTTAAGTAGAGATTAGATTTAAAAAAGCTTTTTCAAGGTTATTGTCATTCCCCGCTTTATTCATTTGCGCGGGCGATCCTTCAAAAATTATCTTTTTATCATTTAAAACAGCCACCTTGTCGCATAGCTCCGCTACGTCGGATAAAATATGGCTACTCATAAAAATTGACTGCCCGCTTTCCTTTGCCTTAAGAATAAGGCGTTTTACCTCTTGGCGGGCTTTGGGGTCTAAGCCGCTCATCGGCTCATCTAGGATGATTAATTTACATCCGCTAATAATTGTTGCGATTAAGCCTAATTTTTGACGCATACCTTTGGAATAGGTTTTTACATCTTTCGTCAACATATCAGGATTAAGTGAAATATCTTTTGCCAATTTTTGGGCTTCATCCAAGGTAATATTCTTGCCGTATATTTTTTGAGAGAATTTTAAAAACTTATAGCCCGATAAAAACCACGGTGGATCAAACCTCTCTGGCAAAAAAGCTATATTTTCTTTTCCTAAATGATTGACTTGACCAGAGTGCACATCCCGTAGCCCTAATATTGTTTTAATCAACGTCGTTTTGCCAACGCCATTTAAACCTATAAGACCAAAAATTTGCCCCTCTGTAATATCAAAACAGACATCCTCTACTACATTTACTTTTGCGTATCCTGCACATACTTTATTTAGGGAAAGCACATTCATAATTCTATCCCGGTAAAAAGATACGTGTATCGATGTTAAAACGCTGATGTGTTCTTAGCTTGATCGGAAAAATCTGGTTTGTATAGGCATCGAACCATTTTAAACGAACAGAATCTTTTGTGACCTTGATATCTGTAATTTCTGGCGGAATACGCTCTGGCGTAATTTTTTCATTATTAATCCAAACAACCCAGTCATTTGCATCTATATATAAAATTCCACTAACGGAAATTTCACGAGGTCCCCTTGGGACTGACCGTCCATCTTGCGCCGCATTTAATTCCGAATCTGTTGCCATACGGGCAAGCAACCCTTGACGCGCTTCATTCAACATCTCAAGCTCACGCGGAGTGAAAAATAAGGAAAAAGTCACCCCAGGCCTGCTCAGACCGCTCACCTTTTCGGAACGCTCATCCATTTCTTGAATAATATCACTATCGGATAAACTTGTTTCTAAAACTGTTTCATCGCCTGTTTCAGGAACATCTTGCGCGTTCGCGTATAAAGGCGCACAAACAACCAATGGTAAAATCAAAAGATAAATATATTTTTTCATTTTATGATTCACCCTCATTTTCAACTTCCAATGATGTATCTGGCACCATTGTATTCCAAAGAATTTTTATATTACCCGAAACCAATGGATCGTAATTTGTTTGCAACCCGATATTTCTTAGCAAAGGTTGCGTTAAAGTTTGATCCCTTACCAGCTCCATACTTTGAATAAGCACCTGACCAGGAAAACCATGATTTAAGAAATATAAAAATGTAGAAATGTCAGTATCATCAATTGCACCAACATCTAATAGAATTTCTGTTTCCAAAATTTTATATCCAGCATCTGCTAACTTTTTGTTTGAAATATCTTTTGCGGGGCTAATGCTGTAACGAAGATATTCCAAGTTACTTTCGCGGCCCATTGCATCCAAACGTGCACGGGTGACAACACGGTTTTGATCATCAAAAAAACCACTCTGTTGAACTGTTTCAAATTCAGATTTTTGTTTTTCAAAAAGCTCAACACCAGAGATTAGCTTTTGCGTGTCACTCGTCAGTTTCGACAGCTCTGATTTATTAGACCGTAATTGACGTTCTTTTTTTGCAATGGAAGGCTCCAAGAAATTTGTATTATAAAAATACCCTCCCACCGCAAACCCTGCGATTAATACTAGTAATATAATCTTATCTAAACCAATGGATTTTATCATTTATGGTTTCTCCACAATTCTAATTTCAGCAACGTAATCTTCCTCGCTTTTCTTTTCTGATTCTTGACTACGCCCACTATCCGTTCCACCAACAACATTACCCGTATAACTTAAATCTGCAACCTGACGGATAATTTCCACCGTATAATTGGGAAGATTTTCCTCCAAACGGTCGCGTAAATTATTAATCAATAAAACACCTTGCGCGGGGCGGATCGTATTTGGAAATGACAAAACAAGCAGAGAATTCAGCAGCGCTGTTTTTGTATTCTCCTTTTCCTCTCGGTCACGGTTGCGTCCATTATTATCAATGCGCACGGGCACTGGTATAGAATTAATTTCTATTCGATCAATCGTTAAATCTGTTCCTAATGATCGGCCAACCTCAGTCACAAATGGAAGAATATCCATTTTTTCTTTGTTAAGCGCGTAATAATTTTCTAAGGCACCATCCACAACCAAAAAGTCAAAGCCAAGCTCCTTTGACCTTGCCGCTTGAATTTTATATTCATTTTCTTGTGTCTTTATCTGCTGTTTTGTGACGACTAAACTATCATCAATAACCAGTTGATTTTTAAAACTCATAAACAAATTATACCCGACATATAACGCCGCAAGGGTTGACGCCAAAAGTAGGAATGAAGCAATCTGTCGTGGCTTTGTTACACCATCAATTACTTTTGATTGCATAGGCAATAAGAATTTTGTTTTCTTGCCAAGATACGCGGCGTAAAGAGGGTCGGTATACCGCATATCGGATGGCATACCAATTTTAACAGACAACATGTCTGCTGCATCTTTCACGGTCATCACCCGTAAATCAGCATCAATATTAATATTTTCTTTCAGGTGATCATGCGTTGAAACATTGGCTACAACAAAAACATCTAAACCATCTGATTGTTTATACCCAAAACGGCTAAGGTAACTCATCGTAGCGGTAAGCTCTTCTGACACTTCATTAGCCCACATTTCTGGCTCAACATCTGTATCAACAATTGGTGTCATACGGGTAAGCGCCAATTCACCATTACGGGTAACAATTTGGCGTAATCCACCATTGCTTTGCTGACCAACAAATATGGTCCAAGCAGATTTGATCTTATTTCCCTTATTTAGTTTTTTGGAAAGATCATGAATTAATGCCCCCCCTTCAATAGGAAGCAGATAAAAACCAATGAACTTAACACCACACTCTATAATGGCATTAAACGTTTTATTAAAAACTTGCGACTTAGGAACAGCAGCGAACAAATAAGGATGACCAGGCGTTTCGTCAGAAACAGACTTGTTATTCTTGTTTAACTTTAATGCCGCGCGAATTTGATTATTGGGGAAAACGTAATCTAAACGGCTTTTGATTATCTGACCTCGGTCTCCAAACCCTACTTTAGGTATACGCTCTTTTCTGTAATGCTGCTCCACCATATCATTTAAAATCATGACTGGTTTTTTACCGCATTTTTTAACCAAAATTGTTTTTAGAACATTGGCAAAATCTTCAACATCCCATGTTATGAATTGGACATGCTTTATGCTGAGGCGGCCCGTCATATAAATTTGAAGCCCCTCGTCGCTCATAATCAGAATAGTGCGCGCAGATGATAATAAAGACACGGATAAGACTCCACTTATAATTATTTAAAAATCGATCGATTCGAAACTAGAATAGATTGGCCCGAACACCCCGACCGCAATCCACAATATCATAACACCAAGTACGGCAGTGAGGGAAGGCTCAATCATTGTAATAACTTTTTGAACTTCTTCATCAACGTCGTTGGTATAAAACTCAGCCACTTGGTCTAACACTTCTGATAAGTTACCAGATTCTTCACCGACACGAACCATGCGCACCACCATAGAAGGAAATTGACCACTTTTATTTAAGGCGATAGATATCTGATCCCCTTGCTTTACAAAGTTTTCAACGTCTTTTAATCCCTCTTTTAAAACTTGGTTATTTACCGTATCTGTTGCGGCCTGTAACGCCTTGATAATTTCAATCCCCCCGATAAATAGGGCGCTGAATGTTTGCGCAAAACGCGCAATACTAATTTTACGAATAACCGTTCCCATAACAGGCATTTTTAACATAAGTGCATCGACACGATACGCAAAACTGTCTGAAAACTTGCGCAGCGCCAAAACCAAAGCAGTCAACGCAACAGGCAAAGATAATACAAGCCACCAATATGCAGCAAAGAAATCAGATGTCGCCACCAAAGATGTAGTCGCGATCGGTAATTCTTGATCTAAGTTCTGAAGGAAGCCAACAATTTGCGGCACAACCTGCGTCATCATAATGACAACTGTCGCCACAACAACAATCAAAAGAACAATGGGGTAACGCGTTGCTTTACGGACACGCGTTTGCATGGCATCAACCCACTTTAAATAAATGACCAACTGCTCACACGCGGTTTCAATGTCCCCATTCTCCTCACCTGCGGCAACCAACGAAACATGAATATTGGCAAAAACACGTGGATGGGTCGCCATTGCTTCAGACAATGAACTTCCTTCCGAAACATCACGATACATGCCCGTTAGAACGTCCCTAAACGTTGAACTGTCAGATGAATCACGAAGGTCAGCAAGCGAATCCAAAATACCAATACCAGCGCCCTGCATTTGCTTTAGATTGATAAAAAATTGAATAAGGTCTCGAATTTTGACCTTATTTAATATGCCCAGCGCGCCAGCTTTTTTCTCTTTAATCTCTTTACAACTAACCAAATCCATATTGGCGGATTTCAACTGTTGATGCAGGTCATTTTTACTGGCCGCGGTCAAAACACCTCGAACAGGCTGTCCACTACTTCTAATCGCTCTATATCTGTATCTTACCATGAATAAAAACCCTTAAGACTTTTCCTGAACACTTTACTTAATTGAAATATCGACGACTTTAGACACGGCCTCAAAGGTCGTTTTGCCCTCAAGAATTTTTAGCATAGCATCATCGCGCATATCTTTGAATCCTTTTGATAAAGCTAAATTCTTAATCTCTGCTTTTGTGCCGCCGCGCGCCAAAATTTCATCCATCGCTTCATCGAATAATAAAATCTCCGCCAATGCGACACGCCCCTTATAACCCTGCCCTTCACATTGAGTACACCCACCTTGTGTTGCACGGAAAATTTCTGGGGCATCGGTAACCCCCAATATTTCATGCTCTTCATCGGTTGGCTTGTACGCTTCTTTACAATTATTACAAAGGGTTCGCGCCAAACGCTGTGCAAAAATAGAAATAATGTTTCCTGCCAACATTCCTGGTACCATGCCCAAATCAAATAAACGCGGTATCGCGCCAAACGAATCGTTGGTGTGTAAGGATGTATAAACTTGGTGTCCCGTCATCGCGGCTTGCAATGCCATTTCTGCCGTTAATTTATCACGAATTTCTCCAATAAAGATAATATCTGGATCTTGACGCAAAAGCGCGCGGATACCATCTGCGAATTCTAAAATCCCTTCACGCACGGCTGTTTGACGAATCATTGGTAATGAATATTCCACAGGATCTTCCAATGTCTGGATATTCACCTCAACGGTATTAATCTCATTTAACATTGAATAAAGGGTTGTTGTCTTACCACTACCCGTTGGGCCCGTAACAATAATAATGCCTTCTGGTCTTTTTTGGGCGCGATCAATACGCTCCTTATTGCCGTCACTAAACCCAAGCTTTGACAAAGGCATAATACTGGCTTGTTTATCCAAAACACGCATCACAATGTTTTCACCATGCATTGTCGGTAGTGAAGACACACGAAAATCAACTTCATGCCCCCCAACATTCATTTTGATACGCCCATCTTGCGGCGCCAATTTATCTGCAATATTTAGATTTGACATTAACTTGATACGCTGCGAAACACCGTTCCAGTGTTGTTTGTGCAAAATCTGAATCGTCGATAATGTACCGTCAATACGATAGCGCAACCGCACAAAATTTTCTTCTGGTTCAAAGTGTAAGTCTGACGCCCCTACCTTTACCGCCTCAAAAATCAAGGCATTAACAAGGCGCACGATGGGGTGGCTATAGGCCTCGTCTTCTGAAAGGCCTGCAACCTCTTCTAAATCATCAGGGTCTTTGCCTTCTAACTCTTTTAATATGGCGTTGACCGTGCTGGCATGGCCATATGCCGCATCAATAGCATCCGCAATGACCTTTGGTGTACCAACAATTGGTTTAACCTTTAAACCCTTTGGGGTGTACTGCTTTAAAATATCAAGCGCGACAACATCGTAAGGATCCGCCATCGCAACTAAAATTTCGTTTTTGGTCATCGAAAGTGGTAGAAAATGATGCTTCAACGCCAACGGTTTTTCAATCAATGCCAACGCTTCACTGTCAATAATTGTCGTTTTGGGGTCAAATATCTGCACACCAGAGGCTTGCGCTAAATAACTGCCAAGGATTTCTGCATCAATAAAGCCTAGGTCAACCATGACCTCACCGATCATCTTACCCTTAATTTTCTTTTCTTGCAGAGCCACATTTAATTGGTCACCAGTAATGACGCCCATTTCTACGAGCTGTTCGCCAATACGCTTTTTATTACCGGCCGCTTTCACTTCTTGCCCAGAAACTTTAACAATATCATTGCCCGTCATAGATGGGCGTGATTTGCCGTCCTCTTCATTAACAACAAACTCAACCTCTTCCATTTGATCACCAATATATGGCTCAGGAGAGGACTTTCGATGTAATTGTTCAGAATTATTTGGGGCAGCAGGCTTTTTATGTTGATCCAATTCTGAATCAACAACAAAGTCTTCATCGAAAACCAATCCTGGCTCAATCGTGGGTTGCCCGTCTTTTTTCATTCTTAATACCTTAAGTATAAAATTATGGAAATAGTGTTAGAATTCAACACGTTACCTCATTCATTATTGTGCGTGAAAAAGGTTAACAAAACTATACCATAGAATGGCATTAAGAAAAAAATGTTATATTTGGGGATATAAATGGCGCGCCCGGGAGGATTCGAACCCCCAACCTCCTGATCCGTAGTCAGGCACTCTATCCAGTTGAGCTACGGGCGCAGATGAACCAAAAACACATATGTTTATGCTTTTTTTTAATTCGGGTGGACACTACTCATAATAAACGACATTTGCAAGCCCTAATGAGAGTAAAAAGCCTAAAAAATAATACTGTATGAATTTAAGAAGAGTTTTTTCTTTTTCTTGACAGAACACGTGCAAACATGCGAATTAAACGAGACCTTATAAAGAAATTAATTTGAAAAACGTCTCTTTTTTGATAATTTGACAATGAATAGCTGGCTCAAGAATATGAAACAAAATACCATTAAAAACAAAAGCTTAACCAAAAACTCTTTAGCTTTTGCTTTAACCGCTTTTATTTTTGCGTTACCACAAAGCGCGGCCGCTCAAATAGACATGAATCAGCAGCCTGTTCTTGTTATTACAAACAAAACAATGCCTATGAATGAGCCAGTAACAAACGGCATTAACACCGGCCCCGTTCGCGCGCCAGAAATAACCGCTGAACAAGTAAAAAGCCAAAATACTTTTGATGGCAGCGGCACTGTCGTTGGAAGACAAATTGACACTTTAAGCAAAGATCTTTTTTCTTTAGATGCCAGATTAAGTGGCCTATCTACCAAACTTAATTCTATTGAATCCGAAGGTCGCAATTTAGCCGCAGGATATTACGCCAGTATCGCAACTATTAATACGCAACTTCAAAGTGGCACAACACCGGGAAATCCGCGTCTTATTGAAAAATTAGATACTGCGCAAAATAACCTTGAAATGCTTGCCGATAATGTTGCCGATTTAAATTCATTGGCTGTTGAAATTGCAGATGCGGCGTCACGCTCTTCTTATTTATTAGACACGACGCGCTCAACTTTTAATCTTTCTGGTGCAATTGAAGAAGACCATGTGCGCCTTTCAAAATTAGAAGATAAAGTGAATGCCTCTATCGTTGGTGTTGATCGCCTTTTAAACGAAGTGAACGACGATATCACACGAACAAATGCCTACCTAGCAACAGAGCGTAATAATTTAAGAACACTGGGATTAGCGGTTTCAAATGGTGACTTCTACGGTAAAAATTTAGCAAATCATCCTTTCTCTGGCGCCCCTATTACTGCCCTTATGCAACCCCAAGGCATGTCAGCCGCCGCAATTGCCCCAGCTGCGCCACGCACACCTTTGGCTGTGCCACAAGAAATGCAATCCCCTCCCTCAACCTCTTATAATCAATCGGCTCCTTCGGGACCACGTCCATTGGCCAAAATTCGTTTTGATAAAGCAAATGTTGACTATGAACAACCTATCTATAGTGCCGTACAAGAAGCATTAAATCGCTACCCGAATGCGCGTTTTGAGCTTATTGCAGTTCACCCAACTACAGGTAACGCAGCGGAGCAAGCGATAGAAAGCACACGCGCCCGCCGCAGCGCAGAAAAAGTTCTTCGAACGCTCACTCAATTTGGTGTGCCACTGGAACAAATTGATATGTCCTACGCACCAAACCCCGAAGCAACGTCTAGCGAAGTTCATTTATTTTTAAGGTCTTAATATAACCACTTGGCATGATTTAACATGACAATAAAAAAAATCTTTATCGCCGCTATATCCATCGCAGCGATTGCGTTAGTTGCCTTATATTTCATCGCGTTTAAACAAACACAACTCCCTAGTTCATCAGGCTTAAAACCGTCTAAAAAAACCTATCAAATAGCTGAACCAAAATACGGCAACTTTACAAAGACAATGCCTGCAAAAGCAATCTATCAAAATAATGCAGACATTGGCATGACCTCCCTCACAAAAGATGCGGCAGAGGGATTAAGAAACGGTCAAAGCATTATGCTTTACGATAAAGAAAAAAATCTTCTTCCCCTTGGTGGAAATATTCAGATGATACGCCCAAACTCAGATGGTGTAGATATTTTGATTAAATTACCAAAGGGCACCGATACGGATTTACTTTCCCCTGACATTGATATCATCAAATCCGAAACCAGCTCTCTTAAACTGCTCCCTCTCTCTGCCCTTCAAAAAGAACAAGATGCTAGAAATGAAAATTATTTCGTTTGGCGCGTTATCTATCAAGAGAACAAAGTCCAAGAAATTTTAAAACAGCCTGTAAAAACACCAAACCAAAATGCTAACTTTTTTACGTTTGATGCCCCACCCAAAACTGAAACATTCATAATACTTAATCCTGACGACGCCTTAAAAGCGTCCAATGACAACAAAAATGTCCCTTTTAATTTTGAGCGAATAGAATTCAAGCCCCCCAATTATAACCCTGTTTATATGGCTTGGCTAAAATTTGATAGGGAGCGCCTAGCCCAAGATCAGGCCCGTATGAAGCAAGTCTCAGAAAACTGCGCTAGCGGCACAAATAATCTTGCCCCCAGCCAAAATGGCTCAGATGCGGCTACCCTTCAACAGGCCAGCGGCTGTAGCGTACAACCAAGCAGCGCAACTTTATCGGCTGAAAAAATATTTTCAAACATTCAAAATATGCGCCAGAATACCCCTGCACCAGAGAAAAACACCCCCAACGAAACATGTGCCGAAACACAAAGCTGTGCCCAATGATAGAGACAATTCAAAACGCAGACCTCATTGAAGTACGCCTTGCAACCACCAATGAAGAAATAGAAAAAGCGCAATCTATTCGTTTTGATGTTTTTTATAAGGAATATAGCGCCAAACCAAACGCACACAACTTATTAGAAAAACGCGACATCGACGATTACGATGATTATGCCGACCATTTAATTGTAATTGATAAAAAAGTCGGTGAAGGTATAGATGGAATTATAGGCACATACCGCCTCCTCAAATATCAAGCAGCCATGAAAAAGGGGCAGTTCTACACCAGCGATGAATTTGATCTAACCCCGCTTTTGCCTTACAAGGATGGGTTGCTAGAGCTTGGCCGCTCATGCGTGCTGCCCGCCTATCGCACCCGCCCCGTTCTTCAAACCTTGTGGAAAGGTATCGCTCATTATTTAGCTGATAATAAAATCGACCTTATGTTTGGCTGCGCCAGCTTTCACGGAACAGACACAAATCAATTCTCTGACCAGCTTGCCTACCTTCATCACTTTCACCTCGCCCCAGAAAATATGCGACCAAAAGCATTAAGCGACCGCTTCATAAATATGGATCTTGAAGAAAAAAATTCGATCGATCAAAAAAGAACCTTTGTCAGCTTACCGCCATTAATCAAAGGCTACCTTCGATTGGGGGCAACTATTGGCTATGGTGCCGTTATCGACAATCAATTTAATACCACGGATATATGCATCGTGTTGCCTACGGGGCAAGTCACTCAAAAATATGTGAAACATTACGAACGCGTCACAAATAAAACGATGCCCACTAACAATTCCGCAAATGCCAAACACATAGAAAAGACAGATTAATAGTCATGCGCACTTTGATTGCTATCGTTAAAATATTTTGGTTTGCGATTCTTTGTCTGCTTACTTTCCCGACCCTCGCAATTTGGAATGTATTTTTTAGCCACTCTCGCTTTCACCACGTTATTTCAAAAACATTTCATAAGCTTACCTGTGAAATTTTTGGCGTAAAAAAAATCATCATCGGCAATATCTCTCAAAACCAAACAGTTTATGTTGGTAATCACTTATCTTATATCGATATCCCCCTTTTGGGCAGTTTTCTAAATGCAACCTTTATATCAAAAATAGAGGTCAAATCTTGGCCTGTTTTGGGACAACTGGCACTGTTGGCTGATACAATTTTTATTCGCCGTGATCGTGAATCCGCCTCGCAATGCATTGAAGATATTCAAAAGAGAATTTTAAAAAACAGGTCTTTGATACTCTTCCCCGAAGGGACATCCTCTAATGGTGCGTCAATTATTCCCTTCAAATCCAGCCTGTTTGAGCTTTTCTTAAGTGAAAAGATAAAGGATTCTCTTATCGTACAGCCCTTCACAATCATTCCGCAAACTATCCATGGCAAAGGCGTCTCCAGCATTAATGATCATGATGGGTATGCATGGTATGGGGATATGTCGCTTGCCCCACACTTGTGGATGCTCGCCAAATCAAAAGGCGTTGAAATAAAAATCATCTTTCATGAACCCCATAAAGCAAGCACCTTTAATAACCGCAAGGCCTTTTCAAACACTTGCTATGCCGATAGCTTTAAAGGATTAAAAGATAATTCACCTCTCCCCCTTGATTCACCTTAAGAATTATCTTAAAAACGCATACAACATAAGAAAACAAAAAGGACTCCTCATGGAAATTTCTCCGAACGAGCTAATTAAAATTCAAGCTTACCTCAGATCAAAATTTGGAAACGAAGGAATAGCCGTGCGTCCGCGCTCTCAAACAACTGATTCTATCGAAGTGCTTATCAATGGCGAATTTATCGGCCTTGTTTACAAAGACGAAGATGAAGGTGAAACATCATATGACTTTAATATGGGTATATTGACCATCGACCTACCTGAATAAAGTCGCATCACATTCCTTTTTTTGTTAAAATCAAAAGGTATGAGATTATTTTTCCCTATATTGATTTTCACTTATCTTATCGCCCCTATTATGGGGCAGGCGCAGCTTACCTTAAACTTTAAAATCCCCTTAAATTACAAAGAGTTACAGGCTGCAGCTAAAGCAAAAAAAGAGAGCGGCGGCAATGTTCCCTTGTTACTCGCCAATGCTGATTTAAACGATGACTTCATCAATGAATACATTGTAAAACCATCAAATTGCCAACAACAACAGCTGTGCGATTATAAATTAATAGGATTTAAGGCGCGTGAACCCATCATTTTAGGGGAATTTGATGCACATAAAATCATCATTTTAAGTAAAAAAGACTACGGGGTTAAACGCTTAAACGTTTATAATAAGAGTAATAATGATTTTTCATTCCAAACGGCTGTCTGGGACCCCGTACAATATAAATATACATATATTCCTTAAGAAGAATTAAGCCTACCCAATAAGCTTTTTGCACTTCTTCAACAAAACAAGGTAAAATAATAGATTATGAGGCGCACAAAACAGATATTCCCCCCACATTGTCTATGGATGGCAATGCTTGCGTGTGTTTTTTCTGTATTATTACTATCGACTTCAAATGCCTTTGCCCAAGCATACCCTGGTGCGCCAGGTGAAAACGCTACATTGGTTTTAACGGCCCCAGAAGGAAGCGAACCAGAAGGCGAAATATCAGGGTGCGCCACCGACACATGGACAGCAATGGTCAATCAAGCCGTTGCACAAACCCGCCGTGAAACCGTGTTTAATAAACGTTTTATCGTCAAAAGTGATTCTGTTTTACAATATAGCTGCTTTGACAATGTAATTGCCAATACAGTAGCCACCGTTGACCCAATTTTTACCGCATCTGATATGTGGGAGGATAGATCGATCACTGTTTTAGGGGATGATGATGTAAATATTAATGTCTATGAAAAAGATAGCGATGCTGAATCTGGATATTTTATTGATTTTTTGTCACAAAACACATTAGAAGAATCACTTATTCTTGTCGTGGACAGCGCACTTAGAAATTATATTAACGGCCAATTTAATCACCCATACCTTTCAGGAACAACGCCCGTTTCAGGAACAGGACAAGAATCCTGCGTTAGTATGTCCGCCATTTGGCAGGCCGCAAAATGCGTAAATTTTAGTGGATCAACCCCCTTCCCAACATTTGCAGAAATGGCTGCAGCTGATTTTGAAGACCCAAGGCAATTTCCCTCTGGTGATAATTGGGAATGTGTTTTCCCACCTCCACCTGAAAACCCACCAGAGCCAGAGCCATATCCCTATGTGGATTATGTTCCGCCAAGCTATACATACACACCATCAGACGCGCCATTATATGACCCTCTAGCCCCATTCACACCAACAGATAGCTGTGGCGTCATTGCTTTCCCAGGTGCCCAAGGGTATGGTGCAGGCACTGTTGGAGGACGTGGCGGACAAGTTATTACGGTAAGCAACTTAAATGACTCTGGCCCTGGCAGCCTTCGAGAAGCGTTAGAAAATGTAAACGGCCCTCGTACTATTATTTTTAATGTCCAAGGTGAAATTAAACTAAGGGACGAAATTAAAATAACCTCTCCTTATGTTACGCTTGCGGGGCAATCCGCTCCTGGTGCTGGTGTTGTTATATCAGGCGCACGTCTTAAGATTGAAACAAACGACGTAATTGTGCGCGGAATGAAAATTCGCCCAGGGGATGACCCTGGCGGGGACGACGGTCGTAACAGAGATGCTATTTCCATCGGTAACGGCGGGAGAAATGTTATTATTGATAGTAATTCACTCACTTGGGCAGTTGATGAAACAGTTGGGATTTGGGGTGCGACAAGTAATATTACAGTATCAAACAATCTTATTGCCGAAGCGTTGTATAATAGTATCCACGTTGACGAAGGAAAAACTCAGCCTGCACCACATAGTACGGGCCTTATTATTGGTAATAAAGAAGGGGAACCAAACAATCAGAACATCTCTGTTATAGGTAATTTATTTGCAAGTATAAATAGCCGAGCCCCTTTGGTTAAAAAGACTTATAGCACTGAAATTATTAATAACTACGTTAGTAATCACGGTTTAGGCCATCAAGCAACCGCGTTAGGCGGGGGGAATTCCCCATTAGAAGTTGCCCTTATCGGTAATTATTATGAAGATGGTCGAGATTCAGGAAACGATCCTAGACCCCCTGTAAGTTTAAGAAACCTAGATTCTGGCTCAATAGTATATGGCAGTGATAATCGTGTAGAATCAAACCACAACACGCCCTACCATGGAAAAACTCAATATCTTGTTAATAACCCTTCATTTACACTCAGTGGTTCAACCATCCTCCCTGCTGGCTCAGTTAAAAACAACGCCCTTAGCAGTGTTGGCGCAAGAGTAAATGGACAATTAGACGCCATTGACCAACGTATTATTAATGAAGTCGCCGCGGGGACAACAAGAATCATCGACAGCCAAAGAGAAGTTGGCGGACTAAACTCTATTAACTTTACCAACGAAAGAAATACTGATAGCGACAGAGATGGTGTTCCCGATGATTTTGAAATAGCCGCAGGATGGGATCCCAATACTCCCGATGCAAACTCAGATTCTGATAACGATGGTATTCCAAACATAGAAGAATGGCTTAACGGCCGCCTTTCAGGCGTTTATGACCTCAACGGAAGGGCTGGTTGTGATGGTAATGAAGAAGAAGAAGAAGGAGGCGTAGTTGAAGCAGGTCCTTAAAATAAATTATTCCACTCTTCTCTTGATGCTTGCCCTGCTCGCTTTTGCACCTGCAAAGTCGTATGCCCTTCCTTATGACACATGCCAGAGCGCTGAAAAATCTGCCGCTTGTCTAATTGCCTTTGAAAAATTACAAACACTTACAAATCCCCTGACAAAAAAGCGTTATTTCCACGATGGCACCCATATCGACGAAGAAATGCAGTTATTAAAGTTTCCAACGCTATTTGTCTCCACTCCTGATCTGGATCAAGATGGATCGCCAGAAATAATTGTGAGTATTCCAGAAACCACACAGACGGTTAAAGGAAATTTCTGCCCCGCCGCAAAGCAATGTCCTCATTTTATAATTCAAGACAGGTCCCTACCCGACCAAAAAAGAACCATTAATACCTTTAGCGCGATAGGCCCGATTTTTACTTACTCAATAGCACTTTCAACAGACGAAGTTGTCGATAATTATAAATCCTTACGTGCTTATACCGATGGCACATGGCAAAAATTCGATGTGTATCAATATGATCGAAGCACTGATCAATATTATAATATGAGTGTGAATCCATGAAAATTTTAACATTCACCCTATTATTCGCAGTTATTTATTCTAGTGGCCTAATGTTGGATGGCAATGCCTTTGCCCAAACCGCTGAAGAAGATGAAGAGCTAATAGAAAATATGGCTCCTAACCCACCCGATGGCTCCACCAGCAATGCAGTAACTCAAAACACAACAACGACTGCGACAGCGGCGGATGGTTCATCTATTGTCTATACAACTATTCCTGAAACAGACGACACGGTTAATGAACCGATAAGCCTTCGTGAAGAATATGAAGGGGAAGCCGTCGAAACAAAATGTCCAACATCGACATGTATCACACCAGAAATTGTCGCGTTTGCCGATCATATTGCCGTTAACCAAGATAAACTTATAACAAATTTTCCCAATATTATTGGTGAAGAGGAATGCTTACCCCCTATTTCAACGGGAAATATTGTGATCAAACAAATTTCTGGCGGGGCGATAAAATATGCTGATAACTTCTGCCGTGGCACAGGTTGCAGCTTCATTCAAGCAGAAGGATGTCTTTGATGGGAATAAAAATGAAGAGTTTTCACGCAATGAATTGCAATAACAGGGGTATATCCTGTATTATTAAAGGATGGATTTTATGAAATTTTCAAAACTGCTTACTTTGGCTTGCATACTTTTCAGTATGAACCCTCTTATTGCATCTGCTCAAATTGCTGAACAACCTTGTGACACACAATTTTGGCGCCAGATGTCCGCACGCGCATGGATGGAAGCAGAACGTGAAATCATGCAAAATCAAAACCTTATTTTCAAACCAGACAGCGTTTTAGAATACACATGCTTTGATCAATTCGTCGGAATTAACGCATGGGATGGCGGCGATATTTTTGTTCATACAACTTACTTTGGCTCCCCCATTATATCACGCGGACAGCCCACAGGTTTAGAATACGCCATGACAAAGGTCGTGAGTGAGGCTCTACAAGAATATAAAACAGAAAATTTTAACGACGCCTATTTAGGTGGACGTGCAGAATATTTGGGATCAAATGTCAAAAATAGCGACTTCAAATATTTCTCTTCTCGTATTAGTGAATATACATGTGATGTGATGGCAAATGTCTGGCGCACATCGAAATGTAAAAACTTTATTGATAACAGCCAATTTGAAAAAACTGATGGCTTTTATCCCTTTGACGATATTGTTGGATATGATGGTGCAGAGACTGTTTTTGGATATAGTAACGTTGAAGAAGTTGGTGATACTCGCCAATGGCCCCAAAGTATGGCATGTGAGCCTACTGTAGATTGGGAAGGGAAAATTCAAGACGCAAAAAATATAAATGACAATTTATATCCTTCTAAAACACCTCTGGGCTTAATTTATAAAGATGTTTACGACCTCACCGCCCCTGGCGCATGTGCAGATCCTATCTTAACTGGAGTTACCGTTATTGCAGGTGATGGCTCTACATATCCAGACGGTGTTTGTACAAACCCCGGCTGCTCTTACAGTAGATCAGGAACATGTATTGGAAGCCAAGAAGCAGAAGATGCCATTATCAGCGGTGGTGCAGGTTAAATAATCTATATAAATTATTAATAAACATTGTAATTGCCAATTGCCAATTACTAATCCCTCTTTTGTGAGAGTAGTTTTTTAATCATCTCTTTTTTATCAGGATTCAACTCTAACAACTTTGACACAACATCCATATTATTGGCCTGATCAATCTTTTCATAGCCAGAAGGTTTTTCGTGCTTAACTGGTGGCTTTGCAACTTGCGCCTTACTTTGGGGAATTTCGGATTTCTTTAATCCTAATTTTTCAATCAACGCGGGGCTATTTTTCACCAAATCACGTATTTTCTTTAAAAACTTTGGATTCATCTTTCCCTGCACCTTGCGCAATTCAGCCAACGCATCATTAACGATTTTTTCGCGTTGTGACGAGATTTCGGGCGTATCGCCTTTATTCTCTTCATTGTTTTGCGACAATCTGTCTTTCACCTTGATTTCCTTAGCATTTTGACGAAAATACATCATATCATAACTGTTTAAAGACGATTTAAAAAGAGCGAACGGGAAAAAAGAGCGAATGCGCCTAACCTATAAAATATTATTATACCTCGCGACCCCGCTTTTGCTCGCTTATTTACAATTTCGTACCTTTAAAGGTAAAGAGGTCAAATCCCGCCTTAAGGAAAAAACAGGCACCGCCACCCTTAAACGCCCCCAAGGCAATCTAATATGGATTCACGCCGCCAGTGTGGGTGAAGCGCAATCGGCATTACTTCTCATCACCAAGCTATCACTTAAAAATCCCGATTACAGTTTCTTGGTTACCAGTGTGACGGTCACCTCTTCTAAAATATTAAGAACAAACTTGCCCGCTCATGCAATTCACCAATTTGTTCCAATTGATCACCCAATTTGGGTGAAACGTTTTCTAAATTATTGGCATCCCGATATGGCCATATTTATGGAATCAGAAATTTGGCCCAATATCATTGAACAGCTAAAGAACAGAAAAATCCCCTCTTTAATCGTGAATGCACGCCTATCCGAAAAATCATTCAAAAGCTGGAGCAGAATCAAAGAAACAGCAGAAGAGATTTTTTCTACCTTTGATTTAATTCTAACCCAAACAAAAACAGATACGGATCATTTCAAAAAGTTTGGTGCAAATGCGAAGACATCTGGCAACATAAAATTAAACGCTAAAGAACTTCCTGTCGATATTGAGGATTTAAAAACCTTTCAAACTGCGATAGAGGGGCGCCCCATCTGGCTTTACGCCAGCACCCATGCTGGTGAAGAGGAACTTGCGGCACAAACACACTTAACCCTCAGAAAATCATTCCCTAACCTCTTAACCATTATCGTCCCCCGCCATCCCGTACGCAGCGGCGTGATCAAAGAAAAATTAACCGCAATGGGTGTCACCGTTACAACGCGTGATAAAGAGAAAAACCTACCCCGCAAAGATACCGATATCTATCTTGCTAATACTTTGGGGGAATTGGGGCTATTTTACCGCGCCGCGCCCATCTCCATGATTGGCCGTTCCTTTAGTAACGATGGCGGCGGCGGACATAACCCTATCGAGGCTGCGCAGCTTGGTTCCATTGTTTTAACAGGGCCCAATATCCAATTTCAAAAGAACTTGTTTAACCCCATGTTCCTAGAAGGGGCTGCTATACAGGTGAAAAAAAAACCAGACTTGGCAAAAACAATCTCCTTATTTTTGACCGATGAAAACGCCTTATTAGAAACGCGGAAAAACACACAGAGTTTTATAAAAACTATCGATAGCATTATCGACAATGTCATCACCGATATTCTAAAGCATATCCCTCAAAAATCAGGGGAGCCAAGATGACCTTTTCTACCCCTAAATTTTGGTATCAAAAACGTGGCCTAAAGGCATATGTATTGCGGCCCCTTTCTTGGCTCTATCAACTGGGCCATAAAATAAATCAACATCTGTTATCAAAAAAAATCTCTAGAGCCTCTGTGCCTGTTATATGTGTTGGGAATGCCGTGGCGGGTGGTGGCGGTAAAACGCCCACTGTTTTGGCTTTGTATAAACTTATACTATCAAACGCGATTGCAAAATCTCCTTATATCGTAACGCGCGGTTACGGCACAAAAAATAAAGATCCTATCCATGTTAATTTAGAAAAACACCTACCCAAAGATGTTGGTGATGAGCCGATTTTAATGGCACAGCACGCCCCCATCATCGTCAGCAATAACCGCGCCGCCGCCATTGATGCGGCTATTCAACAAGGCGCAGATTTAATTTTACTGGATGATGGTTTTTTTAATCAACGCATTCACAAAGATATTTGCGTCTTGGTCGTAGATCGCAACATGGACTTTGGCAATGGGCTTACTATTCCTGCGGGCCCCCTTCGTGAACCTTTGAAAAATATCTTGCCAAAAACAAACGCCATTGTGACCATTGGCCCTAAATTTTCTAGTGACCTGCCCGTATTCGAATCCCAATTAAACACCACGAACAAACCCACAACCCACGATGATTATATTGGTTTTTGTGGTATTGGTTTTCCTGAAAAATTCAAAGCTACTTTGGTTAAAGAAGATTACAATCTTATTGGTTGGTACGAATTCCCTGATCATCACCCCTACTGCGAACAAAATATAAAATCAATGCTTGATGAGGCGAAAAAGCGTAACGCGCGCCTTATCACAACGGAAAAAGACTTCGTTAAAATTCCTGCAAAATATAAAGAAATGGTCGATGTTTTGTACATACAAATTCAGTTTAATGACAATGATGCGCTTGTAACTTTTCTAAAAGAAAATTTGAAAAAATAACATGAAAAACATTCGTTACTTATTTGAAGGTATATTACTTCTAATTTTATTAGGACTTTCCAAAATTATGCCTATGAGCGTATCCTCCAATTTTGGAGGATGGATTGGACGAGCTATTGGCCCGCGCCTGGCCGCATCCCGTAAAGCAAAACGTAATATTGAAATGGTTTTTCCCGACAAATCTAATGATGAGGTCATTAAGATCGTTACAGGCATGTGGGATAATTTAGGGCGCGTTATGATGGAATATGCGCATCTCAAAAACATATCAATTAATCGAACAGAAATTGTCGGTATTGAAAATATTAAAAACCTACAAACAGGGTCTCTTTTGGTATCTGCCCATATGGCCAATTGGGAAGTTGTGCCCCCTGCGTTGTATCTTCAACAAAATTTTCTTGGCACGCCCATATACCGCGCGCCTAATAATCCATTTTCCGATCATCTTTTGAAAAAAATGCGCTCTATTAATGGCCGTATCGATAGCATCCCAAAATCCCAAAGCGGAACGCGCAATATTGTCAAAGTGCTAAAAAATAATGGCCATATAGGCATGGTGATTGACCAAAAATATAATGAAGGGATCGTCGTTGATTTCTTGGGGCATCCTGCAATGACATCAGACGTATTTGCTCAATTATCTTTAAAATACGACGTTCCCATTCTTCCCATTCAGATTGAACGTTTAAAGGGATGCCATTTTCGTCTAACCATTCATCCCCCAATGAAAACCATTAATAAAACAGCAAAAGAAATTGTGAGTGATTCACATATCCTTTTAAAAAATTGGATTGATAAAAATCCTGAACAATGGTTATGGCTTCATAACCGATGGAAGAATAAAAATAAAAAAGGGTAAAAAATGACTGACCATAATTTTGACTATGACTATTTTGTAATTGGCGGTGGATCTGGCGGTGTGCGTTCTGCGCGTATTGCGGCCTCCCACGGGGCATACGTCGGCCTGGCCGAAGGCCGTAATTTGGGCGGCACCTGCGTCAATGTTGGGTGCGTTCCTAAAAAGCTTTTTGTTTACGCCGCTGATTATGGTTCCCACATAAAAGATGCAAAGGGATATGGCTGGGATATCGAGGCAAAAAATTTCAATTGGCAAAAACTGATTGAGAGTAAGAATGCTGAAATTTCACGCCTAAATACGATCTACGGTAATATGCTAGAAAATAATAATGTAAAAATTCACAATGGCTTCGCCCATTTTAAGGACAAGCATACTGTTATTATTAATGAGAAAGAAATAACAGCGGCGCGTTTCCTTATCGCTGTTGGTGGTAAGCCAACAAAACCAAACTTTGAAGGGCATGAATATGTTCTAACATCTGATGATATGTTCTATCTTGATGAATTACCCGAAAGCTTGGCCATCCAAGGTGGCGGTTACATCGGGTTGGAATTTGCGCATATCATGAATAAATTAGGCGTAAAAGTAACCCTCCTCCATCGTGGCGATAAATTCCTACGTGGCTTTGATGAAGATCTGCGTGATTTTGTTATGGACGAAATGAAACACAGTGACATTGATATTAGGCTTAATGTAAATGTCAAAAAAATCACTAATAAAAATGGTAAAAAAATTGTCACTCTAGACAATGATGATGTCATTGCTTGTGATGCATTTTTATCCGCGATTGGCCGCACACCAGATACCGCACAATTGAACCTAAATAATGCAAATATTAAATGCACCCCAAACGGTCAAATCATAACAAACGATAATTATGAGACAAATGTTGATCATATATATGCCGTGGGGGACATCACCGACACCATGGCCTTGACGCCTGTTGCCCTTGCCGAAGGGCATATTTTGGCCGACCGCCTGTTCCGTAAAGATGGTCAACACAAAGCCAATAAAGAATTAATCGCAAGCGCGGTTTTTACGTCCCCGCCCCTTGCCACCGTTGGCCTTACAGAAAAAGAAGCGCGCGATAAAGGATACGATGTTCAAATCTTCCGCTCATCATTCCGCCCCATGATACATGTTCTATCCAAACGTGACGAACGCGCAATGATGAAAATTGTGGTTGATAAGAAAACTGATAAGGTCCTCGGTATGCATATGGGCGGCAAGGATGCGCCCGAAATTATGCAAGGCTTCGCCGCCGCGCTTGTCGCAGGCATTACCAAGGCGCAATTAGACCAAACAATCGGCATTCACCCCACATCCGCCGAAGAATTCGTCACAATGCGTGAGCCTATCGCCAAATAAGCATGAAATCATCGCTGAACAATCACTTTTAAGCTTGTTTTAAACGTCGTAAGCCCTTATTTTCGCATATGAATTAAAGGAAAACGTAAAATGACACAAAATTGGACAAAAAATAGCTGGAGAGATAAGCCAGCCGAGCAACTTCCCACTTACCCTGATAAGGCGCGTCTTGAATGGGCGGAAGATATTATTGCCAATATGCCCCCACTTGTGTTTGCTGGTGAAGCGCGCAATTTAAAGGCACAGCTTGCCGACGTCTGTCACGGAAAGGCCTTCGTCCTTCAAGGGGGCGATTGCGCCGAAAGCTTTAGCGAGTTTAGCTCAAACAAAATCCGCGATACATTCCGCGTACTCCTTCAAATGTCTATTATCATGACCTTTGGTGGGTCTATGCCTATTGTCAAAATGGGCCGCATGGCAGGGCAATTTGCCAAGCCGCGCTCCGCCGATACCGAAACAATCGATGGCGTTACCTTGCCCAGCTATCGCGGGGACATCATTAATAAAATGGAATTTACCGAAGAAGGTCGCCTCCCCGACCCGGAGCGTATGATCCGTGCTTATAACCAATCAGCCTCCACACTGAACCTTTTGCGTGCGTTTGCACAAGGTGGCTATGCTGACTTAAACCAAGTCCATAGATGGAATTTGGACTTCGTCAAGGATAGTCCGCTTTCCGCACGATATGAGAAACTAGCGAACGATATTGGCCAAGCCCTCACCTTTATGAAGGCTTGCGGTATTACATCAGAAAATATTCCAACAATGCGCGAAACTGATTTTTACACCGCGCACGAGGCCCTTCTTCTTCCGTATGAAGAGGCCATGACACGCCAAGATAGTACGACAGGTGATATCTATGATACCTCCGCCCACTTCCTATGGATTGGGGCACGCACCATGCAAACCGATGGCGCGCAAATCGAATTTGTCCGCGGAATCAATAACCCAATCGGGATGAAAATCCCCCCTGAATTGGATGCAGATACGCTGATTAAATTAATCGATATCCTAAACCCTAAAAATGAAGCAGGGCGTTTATCCCTTATTTCTCGTATGGGGCATTCCAAAGTAGAAGAAAAACTGGCTCCACTGGTACGACGCGTAAAAGAAGAAGGCCGCAACGTCGTTTGGATTTGTGACCCAATGCACGGCAATACAGAAAAGTCACCAAGCGGATATAAAACCCGTAAATTTGATAATGTCTTGGCCGAAGTACGCGGATTTTTTAAAGTTCACCGTGCCGAAGGAACACATCCTGGCGGTGTTCATTTTGAATTGACGGGCCAAAATGTGACCGAATGTGTTGGCGGCGCCGAAGATATTAAAGATGAAGACTTATCAGACCGTTACCATACCGCCTGTGACCCCCGCCTCAATGCAAACCAAGCATTAGAATTGGCGTTCTTAGTCGCAGATGAATTACAGGCCTTAAAAAGTTAGAGATAAATCAATGCATCTTCCTTTCAATATTGTGATGGCGCAGCTTAACCCTACGGTTGGCGCGCTATCAAATAATTTTGAAAAAATTGAAACCATCGCGGCGGAACATGACACCGCCGATATTATTGTGTTCTCTGAATCCATTACAACGGGTTATCCAGTTGATGATCTTGTTCTTAATCACGGCTTTATGAAAGACGTTCACAACCATATTGATTTATTTTTAGAAAATTCAAAAAACTGGCATCCTGCTTTTATCATACCAACACCATGGATAATAGAAGGCGTACTATATAATGCTGCGCTTTTCATTCATAATGGTAAAATTCAAAATATTATCCAAAAATATGAATTACCAAATGATGGTGTCTTTGACGAAAAACGCTTATTCACTCAAGGGGATTTGCCTGACGTCATACAATTTAAAGGCTCAAAAATTGGCCTTATGATATGCGAAGATATGTGGCATGAAACTGTAGCAAAACATTTAAAATCTCAAAACGCCGATTTCTTTATCATAGTCAACGGCAGTCCCTATCATGCAAAGGTGTATAAGGAGCGTTTGACACACGCCAAATCACGCGTGCATGAATGCAATATTCCATTGCTCTACATCAACCAAGTTGGCGGGCAAGATGACTTGGTCTTTGATGGGCGGTCATTCGTCATGAACGCCCAAGGCGAAATAGAAATTGAATTCCCCGCCTTTCAAGAATATATTTCCGATACAAATACAATCGTCAAAGTCGACGCGCTTGATCGTTTAGAAGAAATCTATGCCGCCCTTACCCTTGGTGTCCATGATTACGTTTTTAAAAATGGTTTCAATGGCGTTTTAATCGGTTTATCCGGCGGAATAGATAGCGCGCTGACGGCCGCCATAGCGGTTGATGCGTTTGGCGCGCAAAATGTGCAATGTGTCATGATGCCATCTGAATATACATCACAAGACAGTCTGGATGATGCACAGCAATGTGCCGAAATGCTTGGTGTTGAATATGATATCATCTCTATCAAAGACACCGTTATCGCGCTCGAACATTCTCTCGAAAACCATATTAAAAAAGGGGCGCATGATCTGGCCTTCGAAAATATTCAATCCCGCGCGCGCGGCGTTATCATGATGGCGCTTTCCAATGCCACTGGTAAAATGCTGCTGACGACAGGGAATAAATCTGAAATGGCGGTGGGTTATGCCACCCTTTATGGTGATATGTGCGGCGGGTATAACGCACTCAAAGATATTTATAAAACGGATGTCTACGCCCTTTCATCATGGCGCAACGAACAAGAGGTTGTCATGCCAGAGCGCATCATTACCAAGGCCCCCACGGCCGAACTTCGTGATAACCAAACCGACCAAGACAGCCTTCCCCCTTATGATATTTTAGATGATATTTTAAAATCATTAATTGATGACAACATGGCACCCGATGAAATAAATCATCCCAATGATTTAGTGTGCGACATTTGGAAATTATTAGACCGCGCCGAATATAAACGCAGACAATCCCCACCGGGCGCGAAAATAACCGCCAAGGCCTTTGGCCGCGATAGACGTTATCCCATTACGAATGGTTATTTTGGGTCGAAGGGTTAGGCACACTTAAAACATTGGCTTTAATATTGCCGCCACCTTCATCCATTAAAATATAAGCGTATTGTGAACGGTGAAACCTGTCTAAAAGCGTTTCAGTCTGCTCTAAAGTTCCTTGAAAAACCACTAAGTGCCCTGTTTGACACGCTTCTTCTAGATTTTCACAAGCTTCTTCATAAGTTAGAAAAAATCCGCGAGAGCAGGCCAAAGCCTCTTTTTGCCCGATAGTCCCTGTATAGGTTGGTGTAACTAATATAACTCTTTTTTCAGGTTTTTTCTTTTTTAAAAACTGGGCTGTTAAGTTCAACTCGTTCCCATCTTCGTCCTGATCTAGACGGTAACCTTTATATCCCACCGGATAATAACGCACTGGTAACTTATCATTAGACATAGATATACCCTTGGTTTAAAACTATATCTAAATTAAACTAGATAAAATTAATTATCGCAATAGGATTTTAAAAGTTATGACCGTAAAAGTACGCTTTGCCCCTTCTCCCACTGGCTTCCTACATATCGGAAATGCCCGTACGGCCATTATCACATGGCTTTTTGCCCGTAAAATGAATGGGCATTTTCTGTTGCGTATCGATGATACGGATTCTGAACGCTCTAAACAAGAATATGAAGACGCCATTATGGAGGGTCTGACATGGCTAGGATTAAATTGGGACCAGAAAGAAAACCAAAAAAATCGCATGGATCGTTATGCCGAAGTGATCGAAAAATTAAAACAAGATGGCCGTCTTTATGCCTGTTACGAAACACCAGAAGAATTGGGATTAAAACGTAAAACCCAATTATCACGCGGTGTTCCCCCAACATATGACCGCGCGGGTTTGTCTTTAACAGATGAACAAATTACAAAATACGAAGCCGAAGGCCGCAAACCCCACTGGCGTTTCAAATTATTGCATGAGCCGATAACATGGAATGACCATATCCGTGGGGAAGTAAACTTTAACGGGTCTGACCTGTCTGATCCTGTTGTTTTACGCGAAGATGGCCGCCCGCTTTATCATCTATGTTCTGTTATTGATGATGTTGATTTTGAAATCACCCATGTTGTGCGCGGCGAAGACCATGTTTCAAACACCGCAACACACGTGCAAATGTTCGAAGCCATTTGTGGTAAAGCACCAGAGTTTGCGCATCTATCCCTCATCGCCGATGCAGAAGGCGGTAAGCTTTCAAAACGTCTTGGATCTTTAAGTGTCAAAGACATTCAAGAACAAGAAGGGCTTGAGCCAATGGCTATTATCTCATTGATGGCGCGCCTTGGTACGTCTGATCCGATTGAGGCGTTCACCAATATTCAATCGCTGATTGATACATTTGATTTTTCAAAGTTTTCGCGTAATCCACCCAAATTTGATACAGAAGAATTGCTTCGTTTAAATGCACGTATTTTATATGATACGGACTATGCCGATATAAAATCACGCCTTGATGAAATTGGTTTAGGCGATATTGATGAAAGCTTTTGGAACAGTGTGCGCACCAATATCGAAAAATTGGAAGACGCCAAAGAATGGGAAAATGTTGTCAACAACCCCGTAAAAGTCACACTGGATGGCGAAGATAAACAATATGTTGCAAGCACCGCAGAATTACTTCCCCCTGCCCCATGGAATGAAAATACATTCAATGATTGGATAGGCAAGGTCAAAGAAAGCACGGACCGAAAAGGCAAAACACTCTTTATGCCCCTTCGTCAGGCATTAACAGGAATGGATCACGGCCCAGAGCTCCCTGTGCTCCTCCCCCTTTTAGGCCCAGATAAAACTAAAGAGCGTTTGAAGGGCTAATGCCTGATATTATCCTCGTCAAACCACAAATGGGCGAAAATATTGGTGCGTCTGCGCGGGCAATGGCAAATTTTGGCCTTACGAATTTAAAATTGGTTTCCCCGCGTGATGGCTGGCCCAGCGAAAGCGCAACCGCAAACGCCGTTGGCGCGCTAGATCATATTGTTACTGTCGATGTGTTTGATACCGTCAAAGATGCTGTTGCCCCCTATCATTGCGTTTATGCGACCACCGCGCGCGCCCGTGATATGCGTAAAGAAGTCTTCACGCCGACTGACGCGGTAACAAATATCATCAAACAACAATCCGAAAATCAAAAGACCGCTATCCTTTTTGGGGGTGAACGTGCCGGATTAGAAAATGATGACATCGCCATGGCGCAAAACATCATCACCTTTCCCACCAATCCTAATTTCTCATCCTTAAACCTCGCACAAAGCGTTCTGCTTCTCTGTTTTGAATATCATCGCCAAACAAATGAAAATATCGACAGCTTCGTCCCTACTGGAAAATCAGACATTGCCACACAAGCCGAACTTAACGAATTTTTAGATCGCCTTGAAACCGAACTCGACAAAAAGAAATTCTTCCGCAATGAAGATATGCGCCCCACCATGATACGCAATATCCGCTCCATGATCTCACGCAGCAACCTCACCGATCAAGAAGTAAAAACTTTCCAAGGCATCCTTTCGGCATTGATTGGTAATAAGGTTTTATAAAAATGCCCAAATTATTTAACGACCTATCATTGTGGCTTTTACTACTCAGCAATATCGCCTCCATCATCCTTACCTACTTTCAAGGCTGGTCTACTCAAGAAGTGTTATGGATTTACTGGGGGCAAAGTGTTGTCATTGGGGCAATGAATTTCATTCGTATTTTAAATTTAAAAGAATTCAGCACTGAAAACTTTAAAATGGGCAATTCACGCCCACCCGAAACGACTGAAACAAAAAAGCAAGTCGCTTGGTTTTTTCTCTTTCATTACGGGTTCTTTCATTTTGGATATTTTATGTTTTTGTGGATTGATTATCCTCTTTCTGACTTTACTGCAGATAAATTTGTTTTTGTCCTAATCCTAATCGCTGCTTTTTTTATGACGCATCGTTTTTCCTACAACTACAATAAGGAAACCGACTTCAAAGATAAAAAGCCCAACATTGGTACGGTTATGTTCTACCCCTACTTACGTATTATACCCATGCACCTTTCTATCATATTGGGCGGTATATTTGGCTCCACAGGCGGCCTTATCTTCTTCATGGTTCTCAAGACTTTTGCCGATGCCGGTATGCACATGATCGAACATTATATGTTCCGTAAAAAATTATAAAAAAAAGACCGCTATTACTAGCGGCCTTCTTAAAATTCTTATTATCTTCGCTCGGATTAACGAGAGTAAAACTCAACAATCAAATGTGGTTCCATCTGTGTTGCATACGGAATATCTTCTAAGTTAGGAACACGGAGGAAAGTTGCCTTACCTGCTTTGTGATCTACTTCAATATATTCTGCAACTTCACGCTCAGTTGATTCAATTGCTTGAATAACCATTGGCATTGAAAGAGAAGATTTTTTCACTTCAATAACGTCACCTTCTTTAACTTGGTAAGATGGCACGTTTACTTTTTTACCGTTCACTGTCACGTGTTGGTGGCTGACGAACTGACGCGCGGCAAATACTGTTGGTACGAACATCGCACGATAAACAACGGCATCCAAACGACGCTCTAGCAATCCAACAAGGTTTTGACCTGTGTCACCCTTCATGCGGTTTGCTTCTTGGAAGTAACGGCGGAATTTACGCTCCCCAATATTACCATAGAAACCTTTCAACTTTTGCTTTGCAAATAACTGAATACCGTAATCGGTTGGTTTCGCACGACGCGCACCGTGCATACCAGGCGCAGTCTGACGAACATTGATTGGAGATTTTGGACGACCCCAAAGGTTTACACCCAAGCGGCGGTCAATTTTATATTTAGACGTAGGTCTTTTTTCACTCATAGTTACAGTTCCTTCTGTATATTTTGCGTTCTCACATTTGCGTGATGGACGGCTTTTTAAGTTGTCCTGCTTTCCATTATGGATTGAATAACCTCCTTAAATCATTCAACGGGAATAGCTCCCCTTCGTAGGAATAGCGTGATTTATAGGGATTATCACTGCTTAAGTCAAGAAATTAAGCCCTATAAATCATAAAAAATCCCGCATATTCATTAAGATAGGCGGGATTATTGAAATTATTAAAAATTACGTCTTATTTAGGCGCAAATGGCAGGGACGAATGATGCAGATTAATGCGTAAGTCGCCTTCTTTATCTTTCATATAACCAAAGGTAAATTCTACCTTCTGCTCTACATCACTATCTTTTGGTGTGAAGAAGTAGTTCCCCATAGATACTGCGTAATCACCAAACACAGCAATATGTGGCTCTTCACCAAAGCGGACTTTCGTCCACGGCTTGATTGCAAAACCTGTGTCTTCTTCAATAGAACCACCGACAAAATATGATAGTGCTTCATCAAAGGTTTCACGGAATTGGTCGTCCGCCGCCAACGTTGGCTTAAACAAAACCTCACTCATGCCATATGCATATAATTTATTAATATGGTCTGTCGCGGCTTGCTTATAATCGCCCTCTTCCATATATACTTTACTAATATTCTCAATACCTTCTGCCCACTCTTTTTGAGCTTCTACAACGTCTTCCTTGGTGATTTCATGCGCCTGAGCGGATGTTGGCATTACGGCTAACGCCATAATAAGGGCAAGAATAAACTTCATTTTGTATCTCCTATTGGTTAAACTATTGTTTCAAATCTTACGTACCATATCAGAAAAGAGTTCCCCAACATGCGCAATTATTTCACTCAATCCCTATTAATCTTATCAAGTGTCATGCTCATATCTTGTCAGACAAGCACACAAACACTTTCAAAGGATATTGCAACTATTGGAAATACCATTTTTGGCAATGCAAACGTAACCGCTGCATCAGGCTTTAGTAACCAAGAATTGACCGCCGCATTTAAACAAGCTCTCACAATTGGTACAAACGAAGTGGTTTCTCAATTAGGGGTTAAAGACGGCTTTAACCTAGATCCCAAAGTTCGTATCCCCTTACCTGAAAATTTAAGAAAGGTGCAAACGGCATTAAACACCGTTGGTATGTCATCGCTTATGGATGATCTAGAGCTTCGCCTCAACCGCGCCGCCGAAATCGCAACGCCAGAGGCCAAAGCACTCTTTGTAAATTCTATCCAGCAAATGACCTTTACCGATGTTGTCGATATTTATAAAGGCCCCCAAGACAGCGCAACACAATATTTTAAACGCACCATGTCTGCCCCGTTGGCCGATAGAATAACCCCCATAGTAAACAGCGCCATCGCCCAAGCTGGCGTGATACAGGCATATGACAACGTTATGGCGCAATATTCGGCCATCCCATTTATGCCTGATGTTAAAGCAGATTTAACCGATTATGTCGTTGACCGCGGTATTGATGGTGTCTTCTTCTATCTAGCAAAACAAGAAGCGGCCATTCGCCAAGACCCAGTTCGTCAAACAACTGACCTTCTAAAACGCGTCTTTGGAAATCAGGGTTAATTCCGCCTTTAACCCATATCAAATAAGATAATCTCACTATCGGCTTTGGCTTTGATATGAATATCTGAGGTTTCGGAGACCTCTGCTGCGTCCGCTTCTTTAAGCCTTTCGCCATTTAAGTCAATCGCGCCTCTTGCTACATGCAGAAAAACGCCGCGGCCTGCCTCTAATCTATAATGTAATTCATCATCCTCATTTGGTTTCGCGACAAACATTTTAACATCTTGGTGAATGGTAATTCCTCCGCCCGTGCCATAACGATCCCCCACCAACTTAAATCTGTTTTTATATTCAGATTCATCAAATGATTTTTGTTCGTATGACGGGGCAATGCCTTGCTCACTAGGTAAAATCCAAATTTGTAAAAAATGAACACTCTCTTCTTTGGAATGATTAAATTCTGAATGTTCAATCCCACTACCCGCGCTCATACGTTGAATATCCCCTGGTCTGATAACAGCGCCTGTCCCTGTGCTATCTTTATGTTCCAATGCTCCATCAAGGACATAACTTATTATCTCCATATTGGCGTGGCTATGCGCGGGAAAGCCTGCACCGCCAATAACATGGTCATCATTGAAAACCCGCAAAGATTTAAACCCCATACGGCTAGGATCTTGGAAACCACCAAAGGAAAATGTATGCGCGCTATCTAACCAACCGCCCTTTGATTGCCCGCGAAGGTGTCTATCATGAATTTTTATCATTAATATTTCCCTGTAAGTTTAAGTATTTATTCGCGTTTAGAAACCACATGGTTACGCGATGTTGGTTTAGGGTAAATGAAGCCATTTCCCTTATAAAGGCTGCCATAAGTTCCCGTTGGGTAATTCCAAAAACGTACCAATGACCAATCATTATTCTTAGAAACATCCTGAACAGGCATTGCACGATATACTATACAACGCTCTGCTATTGTACCGCCCCAATTTGCGTGCTCCACCTCGATTAGGCGGCTATCAACGACCCGTTTTACAACAGAAAGATGCCCGTTTCTAAGGCGTTTTGTATCCGCAAGGACAAAGACAGCGCCCTTTTTGGGTTTTTTACCCCGCTTATATCCTTTTCCTTCCGCCTTATCCCACCATGTATGGGCATTACCCCGTATTTGAATACCCGAAACATCTCTTGCGTACGGCACACACTGTACTTGCTTGGGAATTTTATAATAATCAGCCTTCGGCACAAAAGCTTTTTGAACAGGATAATCTTCATTTTGGTTTTTGGGGACTGAGACACTTCCCTGACGAACAGGGGCGTAATTTGAACTGCTACAAGATGTAAGGAGTAAGCAAAAACATAAAAGTAGTAATGATGAATATTTCATAGTGCTAAAAAAATATTATTGAAAGTATATCTATTAAACTAAGTCGAAGATTTTTTTTTGTCTGACTTCCCCATAAACCATAATACAGCAATAAAAAACACCATGAAAACAAAATCATTCACACCATAAATTGTATAAAACAGTCCTGCAAAGAAATCTTTTTCATATAAAACACTTAACGAGTTATTATGGATAAACATTATCCAAAAGATAACATAAACCAGTTTTTCAAACGCAAACAATGCGATAAGTATGGGAACGTGAATATATGTTTTGGAAACTGCAATATAAGCAATGCCCCATAAAATAATAGAAATAAGACCTAGATAGCTAGCTACTTCCGGTTGTGCGTCCATCATCACTTGATTTGTAAATAATTTGGAACAGATCAAAACGCCAAAAATATTGCTAAGCCCTGCCAGAATAAAACAATTGCGAGTAATATTAAATTTCATTTATCGATGCTCGCAAAAATAATAAGGCTATAAAATAAGGTATTTGGTGGGCCCGGGCGGATTTGAACCGCCGACCAATCCGTTATGAGCGGACTGCTCTAACCAACTGAGCTACAGGCCCTTAATTTAACTCTCTTTATACGCATCCCTTTGATGCGAAACAAGTAAAATTAACCCTGCTATTGTAAACATAAGGCCAATCCACCATCCTTGCCAAAATCCGTAAGAAAACGAATTTAACAAGATAAAAGTCGCAAAAAGAGCAAGAGCAACTTTTTGCACGTTCAAATTTTTCATTGCGTATATTTTTTTCATCATAAATGCGACAAAAGATAATAAAAACATAATACCAATGGCACCCAATTCTAACCATATCTGCATAACAAAGTTATGAGGATGCAATACGGAATCGTATCTAAAATAAACCCCGCGCGGTTCAAACCCCTTGTATCCATTCGTAAATTCCAAACCATGTCCCCAAAATGGATTTTCTTGAATTTTACGGCTTATAAAATCCCAAATTTCAAACCTTTGATTGGCATATGAATTTTGGAAAAAACCAACTTCATTAAAGACATTAGGCATCGCTTCATATAATGACGGCATGAGAAAAGGCATCGATATAAAATAAAATGTAATAGCAGCAAATAAAAAATACCAAAATATTTTTTTAGATAATGGAAATATATAATAAAAAGCAGCAAAAAAAACAAAAGCCAGCTGAGCCGATTGGCTCATATTAAAATAAATCAATGCCAATACAGGGACAAAGAATAAAAGTGATTTTTTTGATTTCTCTTTGATTAAAAAATAAGACATCAAAGACATCAAAACAACTATAACAGAGCCTCTATTATAAACCGCATTTGCAATATTTGGGCTATTTTGAAGGCCTCTTAAAATACGGAACACAGGGTTGTTTAAATACATTTCTAAAAGAATGCAAATCGATGCTATAGCACAAACTATCAGTACCCTGTTGAAAAATTTCTCAAAGTTTATCTTGGGATAAAATTTCACAGAATATAGAAAAAGCGTCCCAACAAACAACAAGGGTAGTGTTTTTTGAACGCGTTCTAATGCATTAGGACTAATAGAAATAAAAAAGCTATGAATAATCAAAAATCCAATAAAGGCGAGTAAAGCTCCATAGATAATCAGAAAATCTTTTGATGGCTTTCCAAATTTAAATGGTATAAATGGCAGCGATAATATCAAACAAATAGCAGGTAAAAAGGCTATGATTCTTGGTGTTTGAACTCCCAATAAAGGAATAATAGTTACTACAGCTAAAATAGAAAAAAGACTAGCTTTCTCTATCGAAATTTTAGATAAAATACTCATAATTTTACAATCTAAATCTTTAAGTATCTAAGAAACTTCTAAGTTTACGGCTTCGGCTTGGGTGCTTGAGCTTACGTAATGCTTTGGCTTCGATCTGGCGAATACGCTCTCGCGTCACGTTAAATTGTTGCCCAACCTCTTCCAATGTATGGTCTGTGTTCATACCAATACCAAAACGCATACGAAGAACACGCTCCTCACGCGGCGTAAGCGATGCTAACACCCGTGTTGTGGTTTCACGTAAGTTTGAATGGATAGCACTTTCAACTGGTAAAATTGCATTTTTATCTTCGATGAAATCACCCAATGATGAATCTTCTTCATCGCCAATCGGTGTTTCCAATGACACAGGTTCTTTCGCAATTTTAAGAACTTTACGCACCTTATCCAAAGGCATATGTAACCGTTCCGCCAATTCTTCAGGCGTCGGCTCGCGGCCAATTTCGTGCATCATTTGACGACTTGTACGAACAAGCTTATTAATCGTCTCAATCATGTGAACAGGGATACGAATTGTACGCGCTTGGTCAGCAATCGAACGAGTGATCGCCTGCCTGATCCACCATGTGGCATAAGTTGAAAATTTATAGCCGCGTCGATATTCAAATTTATCAACCGCCTTCATCAAACCAATATTTCCTTCTTGAATCAAATCAAGGAATTGTAACCCACGGTTTGTATATTTCTTCGCAATTGAGATAACCAAACGTAAGTTAGCCTCAACCATTTCTTTTTTCGCGCGCGCTGCTTCTTTTTCACCACGTTGAACGGTGGAAACAATACGGCGAAATTCTTTAATAGGCAGTGCAGAATCTTCTGTCACTAATGCAATATTTTCACGGATTTCGTTAATTTTATCTTCATTTTTCTCAGCAAATTTTTCCCATTTTGCATCAATTTTACGCACACGATTTAACCAATCAGGGTCTAGTTCGTTACCGTAATATTCATCCAAAAATTTCTCACGTTTTACCTTTGCATCAACGGCCATGCGTAAAAGCTTACCTTCTAAAGTCACTAGCTCACGGTTAATTTTATAAAGGGCACCGACCAATTGTTCGATACGTGCGTTGTGCAACATCACGTCATCCATCAATTTCACCATTTCGTCTTTTAACTTATGGTATTTTTTGTTGGTGGCTGCGTCTGGCTCATCCCCATTTTGGATGGCTTCAATGCGCACTTTTTGAACAGTTGAAATTTTCTTATACGTTTTTTTAATTTGCGCAAAAACTTCGAAAACCTTTGGCTTAAGCTCTTCTTCCATTGCGGCCAATGAAACATTTTCTTCATCCGGCTCATCGTCGTTATTATCATCCGCTGAGGGCTCTTCCCCAGCTTCTTTTCGCTTTTTCTCTTCGGCAGCTTTACGCTCGTCATCTGCTTTTGTTTTTGGTTTAGGACGATTATTATCTTCATCAGGACCGTTATTATAGGTTGCATCAAGGTCAATGACCTCACGCAATAAAATATCGCCTTTTTGTAATGAATCATACCATGCAATCAATGATTCAATCGCTAAAGGACTCTCACAAATCCCGCCAATCATCATTTCACGCCCTGCTTCAATACGCTTTGCAATTGCAATTTCACCTTCGCGGGAAAGCAATTCGACCGTTCCCATTTCACGAAGGTACATACGAACAGGATCATCCGTACGGCCCGAGTCATCAGAGGAAATGTTTCCACCTGAATCGTATTCTTCGCCCTCTTCTTCGTCGTCATCCTCCCCTTCACTCATTTGGATACCAACGTCAGACAATGTCGACATAGCATCTTCAATTTGTTCCGAAGAAAACTCTTCCGCAGGCAACGCCTTATTCAATTGATCGTAAGTGATGTAGCCTTTTTCTTTACCTTGTTTAACGAGCTTCTTAACAATTTGCGCAAGCGTCCCTTTGACGGTTCTCTTTTGCGTTGTTTCGCGATCATCATCATCTTCTTCTACATCGTCGTCTTCGTTCTTATTCACTGCAGATTTTTTCGCAGAAACCTTTTTAGGCGCGCTTTTGGGCGTCTTTTTCGCTGCGGTGTCTTTAGCAGGTGCTTTTTTTACTGTCGCTGTTTTGGTCACGGATTTTTTACTCACACTCTTTTTAACTGTTGTTGTTTTTTTTGCAGAAGCCTTCTTAGGTGCCGCTTTATTTTTTGTCTTTGGTTCGGCCTTTTTTGCTGGTGCTTTTTTTACCGTTTTCGTCGCGGGTTTTTTCGCACTTTTCTTTGCGGGCACTTTTTTGGCAGCAGTTTTTTTGGCCGGCGACTTTTTCGCCGCTTTTTTTACTGCTGTCTTTTTCGAAGATTTTTTCTTGTCTGCCAAACTTTTTGCCTGTTGCCTATCAATCATTACGCTGTTTGAGATCAACTAAAACTTAATCATCAAATGGTTATATATGATTCGTTGTTTGTTTCCTAACGGGTTTATATAGCAAATAGTTCATGAAAAGAAACCCCTAAAGCGCTATTTTTATTGATTATTTGCCCCTTGGGTGTCATTTGGTGCCTTAAACAACCCATCATGCATCATTTTCCATCCCTCTACGGCCTCCTCCAAAGGGGCCGAAGGCCTAGCAAATCGCGCCAGCGCATATAAATTATGGTTTAAAAGCCCGCGTAACTCACTTTGAAACCCTTGCTCCTCTAAAGACTTATGTAATTCGGCCGCCTTTAACTCAGCCGCGTTTAATAAAATATCAATCATCGCCTGACGTAAGGCATCCAAACGTGCATGTTGTATTTCCAATAATCCAATCTCTTCTTCGTAATAATCCATTAATTGTGGATGATTTAAAAATGCAGCCAATAATTTATTCTGCGCCCCTGTAAATTGTGGGCGTTTAATCGACACAACTCCTTGATTATGAGCTTTATTCTTATTTTTCCAATCCTGATATGGCTTTTTTGCGCCGCCAGAATACGCATTGCCCCCGCCATAGGATCGGCCAAAGGCTTGATTAATCTTTTCTCGAAAATCTTGACGATAATAATGCTGAACATCCCGATCAGGTATCTGTAACGCCTGATTTTCAAGGGTTTTTGTTAAGCCCGCACGCGCCTCAGGGGTTGTAAATTCTTGCCCTTGGGTATGAAACATCCAAATAAAATCCACCAGCGACATGGCTGATTGAATAACATTTTCAAATGCTTTCTTGCCCGCCCCATTAATCAGGCTATCTGGGTCTTGCCCATCGGGAAGAAACGCAATACGCGCGCTGTGATCGGCTTTTAACAACGGCAAAATCCGCTCAACCGCGCGGGCGGCGGCGCGGCGCCCGGCATTATCACCATCAAAACATAAAATAGGTATTTTTCGTTGGCTCGGGATCATTTTCCACAAAACCATCACCTGCTCTTCGGTTAAGGCGGTCCCCATCGGTGCCAATGCACCATTATATCCCGCCTTTACGCAGGCCATCACATCAACATACCCCTCAACCACCAAAATCTCTTGACCATCAATGGCCGCTTGGCGCGCTCGCGGCTCCCCATAAAGCATCCCGCCTTTATGGAAGAGCGGCGTATCACTGGAGTTCATATATTTCGCTGGCACATAATCACCGCGGTCTGGTGGCCTTAAATGGTCAGGCAATATTCGCCCCCCAAACGCCACCACGCGCCCGCGCCTGTCTTGAACAGGGAACATGATGCGATCACGGAAGAACGCATAGGGCTCTTTACCCTTTGTGCTTGCCCGCAAAACACCCGCCTCAATCATATCTTTGTCAGTATATTCAAGGGCTTGCATCGCTTTTCTAATTGCTTGTGGGTCGCTCGGTGCATAGCCAACGCGGAAATTATTTAATTGCTCTTCACTATTACCGCGCTCTTTCATGTAACGATAGGCTTCGGCATTTTCAGGCAGGCGCAATTGCTTTTCCATCCAGCGCGTCGCCTCTTCCAATAATGAATGTAGACCTTTTTTCTTTTGGGCCTGCTTGACCTCTTGCGGGCTGGCCTTGGGCACTTCCATCCCCGCCTCATTCGCCAGCTCTTCCACCGCTTCAATAAACGACCGATTACCATTTTGCATGACAAAGCCAATGACATCCCCATGCGCCCCACAGCCAAAACAATGATAAAACTGCTTATCATCATTCACATAGAAAGATGGGGTTTTTTCGGTGTGAAACGGGCAACACCCCTTAAACTCCCGCCCCGCCCGCGTTAAGCGCACCTGCCGCCCAACAATGTCAGACAACGTCAAACGCGTGCGCAATTCATCCATAAAACGAGGTGTAATGGTCATATATTATATGTAGCGCGGATTCCAAAAGAGTCCAATAAAACCTTGACAAAAATTGATTGACATAATAATAAATTCTACATGAAACGTCTAACTACTTTTTTCAAAGAAGCTGCCCCAAAAGGCCGCAAAATTTTAAACGGCGAGTTATCGCTGCATTTTTTGTTTAATCCCGCATCGGAAAACAAAAAAACTTTTTTCAATAGAAATAAAACAGCTTCAGAATTATCAAATCATGATTTAAGGACAAACATTGATAAATCTACAGACATATCTAAAACGACAGGTTGGATAGCTACTATTTTAGGGGCAGCAGCTATTATTAATGGCGGTTTAATTAATTTTGAGACAACACAAGCAGCGTTTACTCTTGCCGCGGGGGCTTTCCTAACAGAAAGTGTCTTGCAAAGAAAAATGACAAAAACACTTATTCATGAAAGTAAAAGCGTACTAACCTAACTAGGCAAGCTCTAGGAATGAGGGATTTGTAATGCTTTCACAAGATTTATCTATTTTAAAGTTCGTCAAGGAGTCTTCAGATGGAAGTGTTTCTAGAGAGCGATTACTAAAAGCATTTAAAAGATCCGGGGCGACTGTTGGAAAACATAATGGTAGTCCCACAATATTTTTTGGCACTGAAGCAATTCCCATTGGACGAGGAGAAATACAAATGTGCACACCTCATGCAACATTTCGCGGGCGTTTATCAAATTTAGCCGCCAATGTAATTAAATATAATGAAATAAAAGCAAAAAATGGTTTATCGGAAAAAACGCCAATAAAACGATCCGCTAAACCATACAAATCTTTAGACTTAACACGTCTTTAGACTTAACACGCTAACTTTGCCTTCACTGCACCGCCCGCTTTGGCCATATCCAATTGACCTGCATATTGTGATTTCAACGCGCCCATAACTTTACCCATATCTTTGATATCTTTTGCGCCTGTGTCGGCAATCACTTTGTCAATTGCCGCGCTCATTTCATCATCGCTCATTTGTTTGGGTAAGAAACGTTCAATTACGACAATTTCCGCCTGCTCGCGCTCCGCCAATTCGGGGCGGCCATTATCGGCATAGGTTTTCGCGCTTTCATGGCGCTGTTTTACCATTGATTGCATTAACGACATGATCGCTGAATCATCAATACCTTCACTGTTGCCTGAACTACGTTCGGCAATGTCGCGGTCTTTAACCGCCGCATTAATCAGGCGGATGGTGGACATCGCCACTTGATCCTTAGATTTTAAAGATTCTTTTAAAACTGTGTTTAACTCATCACGAATACTCATTTTATGCTTCCATTCCTCAATGTTTTAATCTATTACAATGTCTTCCAGTAGAGCTGAAAAACTGGAGAAAATAATTGTGACCGAAACCACCGTCAAATCCCCCCTAAAATCGAATAAACAATCTACATCCGAAGTGCCCGATAATGCAAGCGCTGTAATTGTGTTGGCCGATGGTACTGTATTTTACGGCCATGGCGTCGGGGCGGAAACGTCTAAGGTTGGCGAGGTCTGCTTCAACACCTCCATCACAGGGTATCAAGAAATCTTGACTGACCCCTCCTATGCTGGTGAAATTATCACCTTTACCTTTCCCCATATCGGCAATATCGGCACGAATAACGAAGATATCGAACATTTAACCCCTTTTGCCCGCGGCGCCATCTTCCGCGAAGATATCACAGCCCCCTCAAATTGGCGCAGCATTCAACCGTTTAACGATTGGCTGATCTCCCACAATATTCCGGGCATTTGCGGTATTGATACCCGCGCCCTAACAAGGTATATCCGCGATAACGGCGCACCCAATGCGGTGATATGCCACAAGGCCGACGGCAAATTTGATTTAGACGCCCTCAAGAAACAAGCCCGCGACTGGGCTGGCCTAGAAGGTATGGATCTCGCCAAGGAAGTCGGTTGCACCCAAACTTACGAATGGGTTGAGAGCGCATGGAAATTAGGCGAAGGATACGGCACACAAGATGCCCCAACCCGCCATGTTGTCGCCGTTGATTTTGGCTGTAAACTCAACATCTTACGCTGTTTAGCTAACCAAGGATTTAAAGTTACCGTTGTCCGTGGAGACTCAACCGCTGAAGATATTTTAAAACATAATCCAGATGGTGTTTTCCTAACAAACGGCCCAGGCGACCCTGCCGCAACTGGTGAATATGCCGTTCCCGCGATTAAAGAACTCATTGAAAAGGGCATACCCGTTTTTGGTATTTGTTTGGGGCATCAACTCCTCGCCCTCGCCCTTGGCGCAAAGACTGAGAAGATGAGCCTAGGCCACCGCGGGGCCAACCACCCTGTGAAGGACCTCACAACGGGTAAAGTTGAAATCACCTCACAAAATCACGGCTTTATGGTCAACCCCGACAGCCTGCCCAATGATGTCGAAGTCACCCACATAAGCCTCTTCGACAAAACCAATGAAGGCCTACGCCACAAAACAAAACCAGCGTTCAGCGTACAATACCACCCCGAAGCCTCCCCCGGCCCTCAAGACAGCCACTATCTATTCGAGCGTTTCTCTAAGATGATCGAAGAAAGTAAGAAGTAATTTATGCCTGATAAACTGATCCGCGGTGCGATTGAATTTAAGAAGGAACAATTTTCTTCCAAAGATGGGGTACTCCCCCTCTTGGCCGCCGAAGGGCAAGATCCAAAGAATTTTATCATCTCATGCATCGACAGCCGCTGTAACCCCGGTGTCATTTTCAAAGCACCCCCGGGAAGCTTCTTCTCCCACAAGGCCATGGGCGCCATTGTTCGCCCCTATAAAAAAGGCACCGCGCTTTCTGCCGCCCTTCAATTTGCCTTGAAATATAATAAAGTTGAAAATGTTATCGTCCTTGGCCACACCGGTTGCGGCGCAATCAAAGCAATGGTTGAGAATTTAGAAGATGAAGAGATTGAAAGCTTCATTAGCGAAGCAAAACAATCCCTAAAAAAAGCCGAAAATCACGACTTAGGCGATGCGGAACGCGAAATCATCCTCAACAGCATAAAAAACCTGACAACTTACCCGTCGGTAAAAGAGGCTTTGAATCAAAAACGTATAACTGTTCAGGCATGGCAATACGACATTAACACGGGGGATGTGTACATCTATAATAATATAAACGATCATTTCGAAAACGCGCTAACGGACGCTGATTAAATGGATGCAATTCTTGATTTAGCATTACGCTTTATAACTCAATTCCAATCCCCCGCGCTTGCCTTTTTGATTGGCGGTATGCTGCTTGCGGCGTTGAAAAGTAAGCTTGAAATCCCCAGCGCGATTTACCAATTTTGTGTGTTTATGCTACTCCTTCGTATCGGGATTGAGGGCGGAAAAGAAATCAAAGAGGCTGAAATCATTGATATGGCCCTCCCCATTTTTCTTTCCATGTTAACGGGTGTTATCATCGTGTGGATGGGGTCAACAATCCTTTCCCTACTACCCAATGTCAAAAAACAAGATGCAATTGCAACATCAGGCTTGTTTGGCGCCGTTAGCGCCTCAACCCTTGCCGCCGCCATGTCTATCATGGAAGATAAAGACCTTGGGTTTGAGGCATGGGCGCCTGCCCTCTATCCCTTTATGGACATTCCTGCCCTTGTCCTTGCGATTGTTTTGGCAAACTTATATTTTGCAAAAACCAATAAAGATGACAAAGCCGACAAGGCTAACACCTCAATTCGTAAAATCATTAAAGAGAGCTTGCGCGGCTCTGCCTTATCCGCACTTTTACTGGGCATGGCGCTCGGCTTTTTTGCCAAAGTCGAAGGTGTTTTTGAAGAATTCTATGACCCTTTATTCAAGGGGTTATTGTCAATCCTCATGCTGACCATGGGGATGGAGGCTTACTCCAGATTGCGCGAGATGAAAAGCGTTGCCCATTGGTTTGTGATTTATGCATTAAGCGCGCCAATCATTCACGGCCTTATCGGCTTTGGCCTTGGATATATCGCCCACATCACTGTCGGGTTCAGCCCGGGCGGTGTAGTCATTTTGGCTGTCATGGCCGCCTCCAGCTCCGATGTGTCTGGCCCACCAACCTTGCGTGCGGCCATACCCTCCGCCAACCCCTCTTGCTATATCGGCTCATCCACTAGCGTCGGAACACCAATCGCAATTGCGGTCTGTATCCCGCTCTTTATCGCGATGTCTGAATGGGTGTTTTAGGATTTAAAATAAACGTCATTGCGAAGGAGTGAAAGCGACGAAATTTTTCGTTTTTGAGCTCCAAAACGGAAGATACATTTCGTATCTGAGCATCGGAAGCACAGAAAACGGCCAAAAGAGGCCACTGAATAACTTCAATAAATTTGGGTTCAACTTACATTCTGTGCTATGAGTGTGCCACGAAAATACTAAGCTGCCAAAGCGCGAATCTCTGATTTATGTTCATTTCTACTTTTTTGCAATAAAACAGGGTTAATCCCCGATAATGTTCTTTCTACATGATCCTTATCAATCTTGTTACTGCTCGTCACTATAGCAATTTCATCACCATCTATACGTCCAATTAATGTTTGCTCATCACCCTTAAACAAACCATTAATACGACTAGAAACCTCCTGCAAAACAACATCGCCTATATAATGTCCATGAACATCATTGACCCGTTTAAAATGATCAATATCAATGCAAATTAGTTTAAACTTACTCTCATCTTCTCCATCTAAAACTGCGGCTTTTTTACCTAACAAGTTTATTAAGCTAGAGCGTTTATATAACCCTGTTAATCTATCGGAGGACTCATCAGTATGATTAGCTCGGAATACTGATAATGAAACACCTAATGACTTTGCTATATCATTTAAAGAACCCGTTTGTACCTCAACGTTAAATCCAATGTCATATTGCGGTAATTCTTCAGGTTCCGCCCCCACTTCAATTCGGTGCGTTATAGCCTGCCCCAATCTTTTAACAGAATTTGTAAATCTGCGTATAATAGAGCCGCATAGTACTCTTCGTGCATATTTATGTTGCGAAGTGTAGCCAAGTTTTTCAGGATACTGATTATTAACTTTACTTGCATATTCCGTTGCTAAATCAGGGTTATGCTTCCTTAGCAACTCCATCATAGCAATCCATTTTTCTGCAAAAACTTCTTCTGAAGCACTAGGTTCAAAATCAGTTCCTATTTCGCACCCCCCACCCATCCAAGAGTCACTTCTAACAATAGCAAACCGTCGCTGCTCACCTGTCGTGTACATTAAAGAATTAGTGGCAAACTCTGCAAAATATCTTATCTGTTCTTCTGTTAATTTATCAGATTGATAAATCACACAATCCATGATGTGAGAAAATATACGTTTTTCTAAGTAAGAGTAATCAAGGCTTCCATACTCGTCTCCACCACCCTTAACATAAGAGCTTAATTTTTTTAGTACATCAATTGATGTACTAATGGCCTCTGTTGGCTTTGCTGATAACACAGCAATTGCAACAATTTTATTAAGCATTTTTTCTTCATCATAATTAAACTCTTCTTCTTTAATTGCTTTTTCATTGCTACTAAACTCATCTAAATCACCACTTTTAAGGGCTTGGAATATCTCTCTACGAACTCGTAACTTTGAGTTTTCTTCAGCTACGCGTTCTATGTCTTCTGGGTTGGCGTTCACACCTACGGTTGAACGTATTTGTTCTCTATAGAAAATTCTTGGTAGCCCAATGAGAGGGTCATCATTTTGCAGAACATTTTCGAGTTTTCTAAGATATTTCTTAGCTGTTGCACTTGCGTCTTCACCGTAACGACCTATTTTTCTATCTGAATTAAAAACCAACTCAGTCATCCATTCTTCAATGGCACCATCTTGAAAATCCTCAAGAGCAATATTGATTTGATCATCTTGCCAGTTTTCTCGAAGATTAACGAAAGTAGCCTGACCATCTGCATATAAAGTTGAAACCATAGAGTAATTATCAAATGCAGCTTGGCTGTTATGTTCACCTACAAAGCCGACTAATGATTGTCTTAGAGAAGCTATCGTTTTTGCGCTATTACTTCCTTCTCCGCCATAAACCTTTGCAGGAACAAAAATTAAATCTCCATTATTGCTTTTGTAAGGTTTTATTAATTGACGCATTAAAGGATAACGCCCCTCTACATCATTTTTATGAACAACATAAGCAACTAAAGACCCCTGTCGTATATCATGCTCAACATAAGAATAATTCATACCATCGCGCGACATACACGAAGACCATCGTTGCCCAGTTGACATCTCAGCTATTTTTTGAGGATCGGAAGAAATTAAAATACGCAATTGCTCCGCCTCCAACAAAGGATCGCAATCAATATTATTACGGTTCATTAATTCAACAAAAGAAGGTAATTCTTTTCTATTAGAATTTGGAGCGTTTGATAAAGCCTCATCACTCTGTTGTAAAATATCAAAAAGTTTCCATTGATAAGTATCTTGTAGAAATTTTCCTACCTTAGGGCCAGACACCCATTTTTCTTTTTTAGGATCAAAAGATTGAGTTAATTTTGAGTTATCGGGATCTAGGCGAATTTTTCGTTGGTCTATTGTCCGTCCAGCCTGTGGGAAGGCAGAAGAGTCATCTTTTAATCTGTTTTCATCTTCTAATAAAGATTGCTCATAAGCTTCTTTTGCTTTCGCATTATAAGCTTCAATATATTCTTCTAATAATGTTTCTGTGGTATCTGCATCTTGACCAGAAAAGAAAATCATTGTGTCTGTAGTCTCTGGTTGAGGGAGTAAGTTATTCCAGATACCGTCCTTTCTTACCTGTGCCCACTCAGAAAATGCTTTTCTATCTTCTACAGAAAAAGACGTGACACCATGCCAACCCTTGGCTTGTTTATCAGGAATTTTTCTTCTGAGATTTTCTAAGTCGGGTCGACTTAAGTTACTTACTATGTCAGGAAATGGCGATAGCGGAAAACCCCTTTCTATAGCTGTTTCAAGGTACATACGACGCGCCTCAGTTAACCACTCATCAGAAGATCGTAAGCCTTGAAGATCTAACAAATCTTCAATTACTCTCTCATAAGGCTTTAAATTAGCAGCACTATTATACGGCTTTGCAAACATGGTGCACTTTATACCATTGCCTGTTTATTATGTCAAATAATTAATAAGTGGTGCTTGTTACTACATGTCCGCTTTGGGTCGTAAACGGCCTTTTCGAAAATTTATCACTCTTTAAAATTTTTGAGGGCGTACGATTTCGACGTTTTCAACGTAGGTAATCCCCGAATAATTATTAAAGAATTTATCTGCGACTTCTTTGGCTATCTTGGTGGAAACTTCTTCATTCCCGGTAATAATTTCAAATTTAACATTGGCGTAGCTGTCATTGACGCCGCCACGCTCTGAAGACCTGACGCCACGGCTGCCCTTCCCCCCCGTTGAAGACAGGGTATAGCCCGTTGCACCACACTTCTCGACCAGTTCTGCGACCTGCTCAGTAATGATTTTTTCGGTGATAATTACAACTTTTTTGGCTTTATGAATCATGATTTTCCCTGCGGTAAATTTGTTCTTATAATTTAAGCCTTCCCTGCGCTTGATGCAAGTTGATTTAATAATGTGTAAGACTCAAAAAAAATGACGCAAATCTATTGCCTTGCTTGGGTTTATTGTTTATTAAATCATCTTCGGTAGCACAAAATAATTATACAACGAAAAGCCGAAAAAATGCCCAAAAGAACTGACATAAAATCCATCCTCATCATTGGTGCAGGACCAATTATTATTGGCCAAGCGTGTGAGTTTGACTATTCAGGAACACAAGCCTGTAAGGCATTAAAAGAAGAAGGCTACCGCGTCATTCTGGTAAACTCCAACCCCGCCACCATCATGACTGACCCGCACTTGGCCGATGCAACCTATATTGAACCCATCACCCCTGCGGTGGTTGCAAAAATATTGGAAAAAGAAAAGCCTGACGCTGTCCTGCCAACGATGGGCGGACAAACGGGTTTGAACACTGCGCTTGCCCTGGCCGAAGACGGAACGCTTGACCGCCTCGGGATTGAGCTGATTGGCGCCAACCGTGAAGCCATCGCCAAAGCGGAAGACCGCGATCTCTTCAAAAAATGTATGGATGAGCTAGGCTTAGAATCCGCTAAATCTGTTTTGGCACATAACCGTGAAGAGGCCGTGGCCGCCTTAGAAGAAATTGGCCTCCCTGCCATTATCCGCCCCGCCTTTACCATGGGCGGCACAGGTGGCGGTATTGCATATAACAAGGCGCAATACGATGAAATCACGGCTGAGGGAATTGATGCCTCCCCCATTAATCAAATCTTGGTCGAAGAATCTCTTCTTGGCTGGAAAGAATATGAAATGGAAGTTGTCCGCGACAAAAACGACAACTGCATCATTATCTGTTCTATTGAAAATATTGACCCAATGGGTGTGCATACGGGGGATTCCATCACCGTTGCCCCCGCGATGACCTTGACCGATAAAGAATATCAAATCATGCGTAACGCCTCGTTAAAGGTATTGCGCGGTATTGGTGTTGAAACTGGTGGATCGAACGTTCAATTTGCGGTGCATCCTGAAACAGGCCGCTTGATCGTGATTGAGATGAACCCGCGCGTGTCCCGCTCTTCCGCCCTTGCCTCAAAGGCGACAGGTTTCCCAATCGCCAAAGTTGCTGCAAAACTGGCCGTAGGCTACACCCTTGATGAGCTTGACAATGACATCACCGAAGGCCGTACCCCTGCCTCATTCGAACCCACAATCGATTATGTCGTGACAAAGATCCCCCGCTTTAACTTTGAAAAATTCAAAGGCGCCGATAACAACCTGACCACCGCCATGAAATCTGTTGGCGAAGTTATGTCCTTTGGCCGCAATATGGAGGAATCCTTACAAAAAGCCCTCCGCTCCATGGAAGAAAACCTTACAGGCTTTGACGACATGAAAATTGGGGATGGCGAAAATCCACATCCCGATCAATTGCGCGCCGCCATTTCAAAACCAACCCCGCGCCGCCTTCTGTATGTTGCACAAGCCATGCGCCACGGGATGAGCGTCGAAGACATTCACAATATCTGTAAAATTGACCGTTGGTTCCTAAGCCGTATTGAGAACATTATAAATATCGAAAAAGACATTAAAAACAATGGACTACCAAAATCTTCTCAAGCATGGATGAAGGTAAAACAACTTGGTTTTTCTGACGCACGCTTGGCAACATTGGTTGGCAAAAACGAAATTGATGTCACCAAAGCCCGCCAAAAGGCGGACGTGCATCCTGTCTTTAAACGCGTCGATAGCTGCGCCGCTGAAATCCCATCTGAAACGCCTTATATGTATTCCACTTATGAAGGAAACGGCATGACACCCGCCGAAAACGAATGCAAGCCAACCGATAAAAAGAAAATCGTCATCTTAGGCGGTGGGCCAAACCGTATTGGCCAAGGGATTGAATTTGATTATTGCTGCGTTCACGCCTGTTATGCCCTGCAAGAGGCTGGCTATGAAACCATCATGATTAACTGTAACCCTGAAACAGTGTCCACTGACTATGATACCGCAGACAGATTATATTTTGAGCCTCTAACGGCCGAAAACGTGATCGAAATTATCGAAGCCGAAAGTGCAAATGGCACCGTCGAAGGCGTGATTGTGCAATTGGGTGGGCAAACACCGCTAAAACTATGTCACGATCTTCAAAAGGCAGGCATCAAAATTCTTGGCACCGACCCAGACGCCATTGATTTGGCCGAAGATCGCGAGCGTTTCCAAAAACTGATCAAAAAATTAAAACTGCACCAACCCAACAACGCGCTGGCTTTTTCAAAAGAAGAAGCCCTCAAACTCGCCGATGAAGTCGGCTTTCCCCTCGTTATCCGCCCTTCTTATGTTTTGGGCGGCCAAGGCATGGAAATTGTTGGCACTATGGAGGAGGTTGAGCGTTATATGGAGCGCGCGGTGAAGGTCTCAGGCAAAAACCCTGTTCTTCTTGATCGCTACCTCAAAGGCGCGATTGAAATTGATGTGGACTGTATCTCTGATGGAAACGAAGTCTATATCGCCGGTATTATGGAACATGTTGAAGAAGCGGGTATCCATTCTGGCGACTCTGCCTCCGTATTACCGCCGCACTCCCTTCCCTATAAAACAATACGCGAACTTGAAACGCAAACCATCAAATTGGCCAAGGCATTAAACGTCAAAGGCCTGATGAATGTTCAATTTGCTGTTAAAATGAATAAACAAACCAGCGAATATGATATGTACATTATCGAGGTAAACCCCCGTGCGTCCCGTACCGTGCCTTTTGTTGCGAAGGCAACCAATGTGCCTATTGCCAAAATCGCCTCTCGCGTGATGGCGGGCGAACCATTATCAAATTTCCGAAATCAACTTCATGGCATGTCCGCCAATCATACGGCTGTTAAAGCGCCCGTTTTCCCGTTCAATCGTTTCCCTGGTACAGATGTTATCCTTGGCCCTGAAATGAAATCAACTGGCGAAGTTATGGGTTTGGATACTGATTTCGCGCAAGCCTTCGCCAAATCGCAACTTGCCGCAGGAAATGTTTTGCCCACCAAAGGCACCGTTTTCCTCTCCGTTAAAGATAGCGATAAAGAAGCGCTCATCCCCCTTGCCAAAGATTTGGCAGAAATCGGGTTCGAATTGATTGCCACCGGCGGCACTTGTACAAAACTGCAAGAGGCTGGCTTAAATGTAAAACGCATTAATAAGGTCATGGAAGGCCACCCCCACGTTGTGGACGCTATCATAAATGGCGAGATTGATTTCCTAATCAACACCACCAAAGGGCCACAGGCACTATCAGACTCCATGTCTATCCGCCGCGAAGCCGTCATGCATAAAACCCCTTACTTCACGTTATTATCCTCCGCGACTGCTGGTATTCAAGCCATCCGCGCCCTTAAAACGCGCGAAATGGACGTAAAACCACTGCAAGATTACTTTAAAGATGACGAAGAAGATGTGGATGATAGCGAAGCAGCTTAATTCATAGATAAATTATAGCTCCTAGCCAAACAGAAGTGTCTTGACCAAAACTATAATTATGTCAAAAAAAATAAATTGGAACGATTATCTTACTTTAGTGTTATTAAGGTATTCGGGACGCATATAAGCGTTTAGATAAACAAAATTCAAAGGAGAATTTAGACTAATGAAAACAACATCAAAAATCTTAGGGTTAACAACAGCAGCCGTTGCGATCTTATCCGCACCTGCCATAGCAGAAACAGTAAAAGTACAAGTCGGTGAAAAAGTAACATATGAGACAAAAAATGTTGCTCTTCCGGGTGACAACGTTGTCGGCTTCGAAATTGAAGAACGTCAAGAATTCGCACGTTTGGACGAAAATGCAGATGGCGTGGTAACACGTAAAGAGTTTTACAACAAAACGATGTTAGATAACGAAGCCGAAATTTTTGCTTTATTTGATTCAAACCAAAGTGGTGAGATTACGCCAGAGGAATTTTCAAACAATTCACGTTACGGTAATGGCCAGCTAACAAATAAAACAACAAATAAAACAAGACAATATTCAAACACAAACTTCGGCAGCATGCGCGAAAAATTCTACGCACCAGAAGAATATGACGTAATAGAACCAGCATCTGGTGATCAAAAAGCGTTAATTAAACAAGAAATTGAAGCTGGTATCGACTATAATGGCGTTGACACTGAGCCAAATGTAAATCAAGGAATTGATTACAAAGGGGACGTAAAAACTCCAGGTACTGTAGATTCAAATATCGTGTATGAAGGCGAAACTGACGCTAACTACAACTATAATTAATATCATAGACGACTAAATTTAAAGCCTAGCTCAATATTGAGCTAGGTTTTCTTACGCTTGACGGTAAAAGCGCAAATTTGTATAATGACAACATAATCCGTGATTTTTCGCGGATTTATTTTTTTAATAAAAGAGATGAAAATGAGCAACCAAGTTCCGATTACCCCACAAGGCTTCAAAAAAATTCAAGAAGAATTGAAAGAGCGTAAGACTATCTTACGACCTGAAATTGTGGAATCAATTGCAACTGCGCGCGAACATGGCGACCTCAAAGAAAACGCAGAATATCATGCCGCCAAAGAACAACAAAGCTTTAACGAAGGCCGCATCAAAGAATTAGAAGGGGCGATTGGCGCCGCTCAAATCATTGACCCTTCCAAATTTTCTGGTGACCAAGTAAAATTTGGCGCAAAAGTTTTGATTGTTGATGAAGAAACGGATGAAGAACGCACCATTACTATTGTCGGTGAATATGAATCAAATGCAGATAAAGGATTAATCTCTGTAACCTCCCCCATTGCCCGCGCCCTCATCAGCAAATCTGTCGGCGACAGCGTAAAAGTGACCACCCCACGCGGGGAAGTCGACTACGAAATTTTAGAAGTGCATTATTCTTAAATAATATTTTACGCGCTCAATAAATCTTCGATGAAGTAGGTTAATTGTAAATTAATCAACATGAATAGGAATGCCTGGCTTTTCCTTGGCGGAACGCACCATCGGCATGGTCTTCACGGATGTAACATTCGACAACGCAGTTAATTCCTTCGTCAGAAAGTTTTGATACGCATCCCAATCTTCTGCAACAATCCGTAATAAGTAATCAACCTCGCCAGATAGCATATGGCACTCCCGTACCATGCGTAGTGAATCGCATTTTTCTTCAAATGCTTTTAAGTCGGCTTCTGATTGCGATACCAATTTAATAAGCGCAAAAACAGTTAATCCATATCCTAAATTACCAGCGTCTAATTTGGCAAAATACCCTTTTATCAAACCTGCATCTTCAAGGGCACGCACACGGCGCAAACAAGGTGGCGCCGAAATTCCTGCATTTTTGGAGAGCTCTACATTCGTAATACGGCCATTAGCCTGCAAGTCTCTGAGTATTTTTCTATCTATTTTATCTAGCTTAACGCGTCGGGTCATATGTGATCCTGTTTTGTATTATTTAACGATTCAGTTCTTTTTACTAAACACCCTACCATTTAGGGTATAAGATGTCATGGCACAGAAAACAAGGATTATTGCGTAAAAAATTAAAAAAATGTTGTGTCAGATTATAACAGAAGGAATGGTTGGTACTGAAAACCAATGCGTGGGCGTTGCAAACGCCATAGGGCTTCCTAGCGAGATTAAGCAAATTGGCCTCAACCAACCATGGCGTGCTTTATCCCCTTGGTTGCCCCTTGAAACATCTTTCACATTCTCACCCAAACTTACCCCCCCTTGGCCAGACTTATTGATCGTATCAGGGCGCAAATCAATCGCGGCTGCGCGCTATATTAAAAAACAAAATAGCGGCGTGTTTACAGTTTATATCCAAAACCCCAAAATTAACCCCTTAGAATTTGATTTAGTTGCCGCGCCCTATCATGACAATTTAACAGGGCCAAACGTTATCGTCACAGACGGCGCACCAAACAAAATAACCCCAACCCTTTTGGAAAAATCAAAAATAGAATTCACCCCAGTTTTTGACAAAACTTTTATGCCGCACCTCGCCATACTCATTGGTGGGAACAGTCGTACCCATAAGATGACACAGGAAAAAACGATAGCCTTATCTAACCGCCTCAAAGAATTGAGCAAAGATTACTTTCTAATGATTACCGCATCACGACGCACGGGCGATGAAAATATCAAAATCCTAAAACAAACTCTCACAGGCGAAAATATCTACTTTTACGATGGTAATGGCCCCAACCCTTACTTAGGCATGTTGGCATGGGCAGATAAAATCATCGTCACAAATGACAGCGTTTCCATGTTATCCGATGCAGGCACAACTGGAAAACCCGTTTACACAATAGAATTAGACGGTACGTCAAAGCGTTTTACCCGATTATATGACCATTTATCCGCCCTAAATGTTATCCGCCCGTTGCCCCAAAATGGTAACCTTGATCATTGGAAATACGAACCTTTGGCAGATGCGCAAAAGATTGCCACCGCAATCAAAGATAGAATGGGATAAAATCACAAGTTTTCCTTGCTGTAAGCCCCTCTGATCATTACATATAGTGCATTATAAGAGGAAATATACTATGTCAGATATCATTCATACAAAAATGCTTATTATCGGTTCAGGCCCTGCTGGATATACGGCCGCCGTTTATGCCGCCCGCGCAAACTTAAACCCTATTCAAATTTTGGGTATGGAACCTGGTGGACAGCTTACCATCACAACAGATGTCGAAAATTATCCTGGCTTTGCCGACCCTATCCAAGGCCCTTGGCTGATGGAGCAAATGAAAGAGCAAGCAGAAAATGTCGGTACAAAAACTATTTACGACATGGTAACAGAGGTAGATTTTGACACCCGCCCCTACACCGCAAAAACTGATTCAGGCACGACATACACCGCCGACACAATTGTGATTTGTACAGGCGCAAAAGCAAGATGGCTGAATATTCCGTCTGAACAAAAATTCCGTAATATGGGGGTGAGCGCCTGCGCAACTTGTGATGGATTTTTCTTTAAAGGCAAACGCGTTGCCGTTATTGGTGGCGGAAATTCTGCGGTTGAAGAAGCGCTCTTCCTTGCCAATTTATGTGAGAAAGTCACCATTGTGCACAGACGTGATGAATTGCGCGCAGAAAAAATTATGCAGCAACGCGTTTTCAACAATCCAAAAATTGATGTTCTTTGGGACAATGTTGTTGAGGAGGTTTTGGGCGTCGAACATGGTCAAGGTGAAAACCCAGGCGTCACAGGTCTTCGCACCAAAAATGTTAAAACTGGCGAAATGACAGACACTGATTTAGAAGGTATCTTTATCGCCATTGGTCACGACCCAGCGACTGAATTATTTAAAGGGAAGCTAGAAATGGATTCCGAAGGATACCTAATCACCGCGCCAGATTCGACCGCAACAACCCTTCCGGGTGTCTATGCCGCAGGCGATGTAAAAGACAAAACATACCGCCAAGCCGTCACTGCCGCAGGCATGGGATGTATGGCCGCATTAGAGGCAGAAAAATACCTTGCAGATGTCGAAGCAAAAGACGATAAAGAAGCCGCTTAAGATTCTTCATTAAATTGATAGAAAATTTAAAAAGCGTTACATCGACGCGACTAAAAAAAGATAAAGGATTAAAAATGGATTGGGATAAACTACGCACCTTTCATATTGTTGCAGAAGCAGGAAGCTTCACACACGCAGGGAACGCACTCGACCTTAGCCAGTCTGCAGTCTCTCGACAAATCAGCGCCCTAGAAGAAAGTCTGGATACAAAACTCTTCCATAGGCACGCCCGCGGCCTCGTCCTTACCGAAGCAGGTGAGCTTTTAAGCAACACCGCCAGTGAAATTTTTGGCAAACTGTCTATGGTACAGGCGCGCCTTTTAGATAATAAATCACAACCTTCGGGCACATTGCGTATTACCGCCCCTGGCTTTTTGGGTTCAACATGGTTGGTTCCTCGCCTCTCCGAATTGCATGCCAAATACCCAGAATTACAATTATCCCTTTTATTTGATGATCGTATTTATAATTTAAATATGCGCGAGGCTGATGCCGCCATTCGTCTTTATAAACCAGATCAACCTGATTTATTATATTCAAAAATTGGGGAGATTAATTTTCACATTTTCGGATCTAAAAATTACTTTAAAAAACACGGCACACCCAAAACTGCCGCTGATTTAAAAGACCACATTTTGCTTGGTTATCCTGATGGCACACCTGCCCCATTTGAGGACCCCAATTGGCTTTTTAGACAGGCAGACACAACCCTCAACAATAATGCCAAATTAATAAAAATTAATTCCATCTATGGTATTTATGAGGCCGTTCGAAACGATGCGGGGCTTGCCGTATTACCAGATTATTTGGCCGCGGCAGATTCAAATATTCAACCATGTCTGGCCAACATTGAACGGCCATCTGTTGATATGTACTTCGTTTATTCAGAAGAAAGAAAAAGCTCAAACCGTATTAAGCTTTTGCATGAATTTTTAGATGAAACGTTCAAAAACAGCAAATTTTAAGCTATTTTTGAAACTTTATTATAAAAAATTACTTCTATATCAATCACTTAAATTTAACTTGTGAAAAACCTCCTTATGGGGGATTTTTCTGTTTACATCTCATTTCACCCGTCGTATAACCCACCATCTTATGCGTGAGCGTAAGGCTGGAGGATACAGTTTACTTGTAAATTTTGTCCTACATCTCAACTTTTTTAAGTTGCCCTAGATGTGAAACCTCCCTGTTCAACTTAATACCGGGCTTATTCTCTTTATTGAGAATCGCCCGGTTTTTTTTATCTACTCTATACGCGACAGAAATGTTTTAGGTAATTAACGCAAATCACGTTATAATTTTTATTAAGTAATTCTAATCATTCGTTTATTTCATAACAATATGTCTCCAACTGATCATAATGCCATCCCTCGGGAAGAAAAAGAACCTGTCATCGCCCTTTTTAATTATGGCGGTGGTTTGCGGGGGCTGATCCCTGCACACATAATGGCACGCGTTGAAAAGAAAACTGGCCACCGCATGAGCGAGATGGTCGACATTTTTTGCGGGCCTTCAACTGGCGCTATTTTAAACGCCGCGATGAACGTGCCTCATGATGAACATCCAAATCGTGCCAAATATCGCGCGCGCCACATGGTGATGTTTTACGAACGCGAAGGGGCAAACATATTTCCAAATGACCGCTTTCGTGAATTACGTGGCCTTCTCCATGACTTCAACAATCGTCTTACAAAAATTGGCCGTATTGAAAGCATGTTCAAACATGGAAATTATGACCCTATTAATTTAAGCCGTCCTTTACGCAAACTTTACGGCCATACCAAATTGTCTGAGAGTTTAAAAAGCCTCATCATCCCTTTCTATAGTATCAATGGAAACAATACACCCCGCGGTTACAATCCTCAAATGCCAACACGCGGCATGCAACATTACGCGCGTGAAGGTGGTCATGCTGTCTGGCTGCGCAGTATGAAACTGCATAACGGCCAACATAATATAAACAGCAAACCACAAGTCTCCATGTACGATGCAGTCATGGCCAGCACCGCGGCGCCTACCTATTTTCCTTGCCATCATTTTGATGTTGGTTGGGGGGATGAACGCGGCACCAAAACTTATTCGGGTATTGATGGCAATATTTTTGATAACCCCGCCGTCAGCTACTATGGCTCTTTACAAAAACAACTCGATCCTCATCAAAAACTCATCATGATTGGTCTAGGCACAGGATATACCAATCGTTCGGTGCAACGCGAACAATGGGATAAATATGGCTCGCTCGGAGTTGTTGATCCGGTCAATAATTTACCGCTCATCAATATGTTTTTCCACGCCTCTGAATCCGCTCTTTCTCACAGTTTGCTTCATGAACTGGGGGATGATTTATATATGTTTAATAAATCAATATTGGATGGCGACCCAACAACGCCCAATGTTCAAATTGACGATGGCTCGCCCGAAAATCTTAAGAAACTCCGTAACTTCTCCGAAGCCATTATGGAAGAGTTTGATAGTCAATTGGAAGATGTCTGTGAGCTATTGGTTCAAAACCGTTCTAAAAAACTTTATAAGCACGAAGAAAAACAAAAAGAGAAGAAAACATTCTTTAGCCTCTTTACTGGCGAAAAAGACTAAACTTTTCCACAATCATTAGAATATCCACTAATAAAAAGTGACTTACTGATAACAATAAGACATAATTTTGTTATGTAATAATTTAAATATTGGTGACATTTGTTTCAGCTTAGAATTCCCACAAATACCACTACAGATTTAGGGCTCGCAATAGCCGAAGGCCCTTATTGTAAATTTCCCTCTGAAGAAAATCCTAGCCCCTCTACTAAAACTCCTGTAATTGCTAAAAAAGGCGAAACGCCTCATTACGACATGCCATCAATCGCGGAACAAATGGAACAGCTCAGCGATCAATGTGAAGAGCAATATTTTAATTATCATGACAAGCTCTTAATCCCGTATTACATGTCTAGGGCCGAAAACGAAGTTGCCGTTATTGCAATGACTTCGGGTTTAAAACCAGACCACCCTATTTCTAGAAAATATCTTCGTGCCTGTAATAAACGCGGTATCTCGGTCATATGGATGAACCTACCAAACAGCGTCCGTGACCCGATCTCTATGCCCGAATATTCGGATATGATTTTATTCTTCTTTACAGATCCCCGCTCCCCCCTTTACAAACATTTTGATCCTGAAAAAATTGCATTCTTTTTACAAACCCACTCCTCCAGTGGCCCCCTAACAACAGACCTTGTCTTATCCGAAGAACACAAAGGAAAATTTAAACATTTTAAAGCAGGCATCATGGAGTCTTCTTTTTGGGATAATATCAATGGAAAAGGCCTGAAGTACGCCTTATCTCTAGGAACTTTTAATGTTGTTGCGTGGAAAAATTGGCCTAAATTATCTTATGAATCAATCGAAGGGCTATTATATCTGCATAATTGCGCGATTAAAAAAGAACTTAAAAATTATAACCCCTTCCCAAATGGTACAATGCTTGAAAAAATAACAAGAGATATTGCCATTAATTTACACGTCGCCAGCATGGCAGTTAAATGCCGTATTAATTTACCCAAACATAATACATATATTGCCGATAGCTTTTTAAGCGAGCGTGGGTCACCCACCTATTCGCAAATGTATTTGGCTTCAACACATAACCGTAAAATCGCAAAAAAAATTCGTAAAGCCGCGCACAATTCAAAAGCTCCGCAGGGCGCGACACAACCTTCAATCCCCCTTATTTTTATAGCCGGCGCCGATGATAATTTTTCCGCAGGTGATGCGATAGAAAAAGTGGCAGGATACTTAAAACAAAAATTTATCAAAGTCGCAGGCGGCCATAAACCACTTAGTGAGAACAAAGCTGCCCGAAAAGCTCTTTTTAACGAGATGAAAGCCCTTGTCCCAGAAATTGCCAAACGACCAAAAACATCATCAACATCCGAACTACCAGAAATTGCCGAACCGATGAATTTGAAAACCAGCTTTTTGACTAGAGCGTACGCGATGGCACAGACAATAACCAACGCAACCTTCGGTCGTGTAGTAAAAACTTACGCCGCCACCGACGCCCCGCCTGATAAAGCACCGCAGGCTTTTTGAATGCGTTCGCACGCTGCGCGCAGGGCTTCTTCGCTTGTCGCATAAGAAATTCTGAAGTGCGGGCTTAGGCCAAATGCCTCCCCATGCACACACGCAACACCTTCGGATTCAAGCAAGTAACTGACGAAGTCTTCGTCTGTTTTCAAAACCTTACCATCTGGCGTGGTTTTCCCCATCACACCTGCACAAGATGGGTACACATAAAACGCCCCTTCTGGTGTATGACATTGAATACCATCGGCATCATTTAACATTTTAACCACAAGATCGCGTCTTGAATGGAATGCTGTGATCCATTCTTTCATAAATGACTGGTCACCATTTAACGCCTCAACCGCGGCCGCTTGGGAAATGGATGATGGGTTTGATGTGCTTTGCCCTTGAATGTTTGCCATCGCCTTAATTAATTCTGCAGGGCCGCCTGCATATCCAATCCGCCACCCAGTCATGGAATACGCCTTAGATACACCATTTACTGTTAAGGTACGATCTTTTAATTTTGGCTCCACCTGTACGGGTGTCACAAATTCAAAATCGCCATATACCAAATGTTCATACATATCATCGCTTAAAACCCAAACATGCGGGTGCTTTAACAAAACATCGGTTAATTCTTTAATATCTTCAAGTGTGTAGCCCGCGCCCGTTGGGTTGGAGGGAGAGTTTAATATCACCCATTTTGTTTTAGGCGTAATGGCCGCCTCCAATTGTGCGCCGCTCATTTTAAAGTTTGTCTCTGCAGGGCAATCTACAATCACTGGCTCCCCTTCTGCCAATAATGTCATGTCTGGATATGACACCCAATATGGCGCGGGAATAATGACCTCATCCCCAGGGTTTAACGTCGCCATAAAAGCATTATATAAAACCTGCTTTCCGCCTGTTCCAACGATGACCTCATTACGGGCATATTCAATACCATTATCACGTTTAAATTTTGAAATAATTGCGTCTTTTAATTCAACCGTTCCATCAACTGCGGTATATTTTGTTTGGCCGTTATCCATGGCGGTCTTGGCCGCATCTTTAATAAAATCTGGCGTGTCAAAATCTGGCTCCCCTGCGCCCAAACCAATAATGTCTTTTCCTGCCGCTTTTAATTCTTTTGCTTTTGCGGTTACCGCCAATGTTGCGGATGGTTTAATTCTTTTCAATCGATTGGCTAAGATAGACATAAATTTTCCTTATGAGTAATAATTATGGTTTTTAATAATAAGATATCCTATGCCCTTCTATGAAGGCTTTCAAGAATAGAAAATAGAATTATTTTTGAAACAAATCATCTAATGATATTTCAAAAGAAACTTTTTCCCTGTTTAGAAAATCTTTCATAGGCTTCATAATGGGATGCTCAATATCGTTTAATATATATTTCTGCAACCTCGGGATATGGCAGATGTAATCACTTAGCCCTCGCTCAATATTATATTTGGTAAATTGACCAATGACCTTCGCGTGAAAGAAAAACGATAATATTGCATACCACTGTTCAAACGCTTCTTTTTCCTCTTCGTTCATGTCATGACAATAAATTGCTTTCATCTCTTCTTTAATCTTTGAATCAACACTCACACGCGCATCTTCCAATAAATTAACCAAATCATAAGGCTGCTCAATCCAAAGAGCGTCCTGAAAATCAATAACCCCAATATTATTTTCTAACTGTTCATTCCACATTAAATTTTCAAGGTGATAATCTGCATGCGCCATAATTTTGGGGCAATGCTTTGCTTTGCTCATAATTTGAGAAAATATCTCATTGAACTCATCTAAGTTACTCTTTTGATACGGTATTTTTGATGCTGCAGGTAGATAATTTTGAGTAAAAAAATCTAATTTCATCCGTGGAATAGAATTCTCCAAAGTAACCAATTCCAACGTATTCTCAACCGCCTTATCGCGTAAAATCAAAAGCGTTTCTGTCGCCGCTTTATAAAGAGGTTTCTTATCATCTCCCAATCTAAGGCGATCGCCAAAACTCTGGTCTCCAAAATCTTCAATAACGGCATAGCCAGTCCTAAGGTCATAATGATATATCTCAGGAACCTTTATTCCAATATCTGATAAATAATGATCAATTTTAACGTAATCTTTTAGCCCAGATTCTAAACCACCACGGCTCATGTCCATTAAATATGCTGTTTTACCTTCTAAATCTAAGCGAAAATATTGGCGAAGCCCAGTATCAGCGCCCATTTGCGTAATGTTAGCGTGTTGCCATACTGTTCCTGCTAGAAAATCAGAAAAATCACATGGCTCGGACTTTAAATTATTTTTCATTATATTTGCTTTAATCGCTTGATGATTTTTTAATCATCGCATGAATGGCGTCAATGTGGTTTTGTGACACACCTTGCTTGCGGCGCGGCTGATTATAACTTTCTTGACCAAATTCTGGTGTTTTACCGCCTGCGATTGTTTTTAAAATATCCATGCCAAATGATTCTTTTTTCTTTGGCTTGGCAGGCTCTGCTTTTGGTGCAGAATGATTGGTGCGTCCTGTGGCGTTATATCCCGTATTTGACGCACGCGTGGCCCGCAATGTGTCATCAGAAACGGGCGCTTCTTGTGCCACTGGCTCTGGCTGTGTCTTACCACTTTCAACGCGGCCAATGGCATGCGCTGTTATGCCAACCATGTGCGGCTTTACCAACGTTCTTAAAAGCTTTGGGTCATCCATTGCCCACGCAATTACCTGTTGGCGTACACGTGTTGGGTTATTGCGATGTAAATGCATCGCTTCCTTGATTTTCTTTTCAACATAATCCCAAGCCATCAATAATACTCCTTACAAATTGATCTGCGCCAAACTAAGTGTCGCATCGTTATGGACATATTATATCAAATATGTCGCATTTTCCCTACTCTCAATCCCAAAAACCCACAATCTGTTCATTTTGCCCATTTTGGTATATATTAACCGTACTGTCCGAACAAAATTCGGCACCGCTTTACGGGAGACATCGTAAAGCATCAAGGAAATAACTTCCATATTATTTACATAAAATAAATATATACCCCCACCCCTCCATTTTCGACAAACGAACTGAAGGAATCGATATTTAACAATTAAAACAATGCTTTATAAGTAGTATTTTTAAAGATTAAAGCCTTGAAATCTCCGTCATCAGGCTTCTTACCCCTTTGACGCGATCTGCGGCGGTTTCCCATGGGCGCGTAATCACAATTTTTTGATCATGCGGACGTAACTTAATTGCGCCGCGTTTGCTATCAATCCAATGCATGATTTTTTGTGGGTTTTTCGGTGTATCTTTATGGAATCCGATGACCGCCCCTTTTGGCCCGGCATCAACACGGTCAACATTTGCGGCACGGCAAAGCTGTTTAATCGCCATAATATCCAACAAATTTTCAACCTCTTTCGGGATATCGCCAAAACGGTCAATTAATTCTGCGGCAAACGCCTCAATAGATTCGGGTCCTTCCAAATCAGATAGGCGGCGATAAAGGCTCATCCGCACGCTTAAATCTGCGACATATGTTTCGGGGATAAGAACCGATGTTCCAATATTAATATTGGGTGACCAACGCTCTTCGGTTAAATCTTCTTCGCTAAGATCAACGCCTGCTTTGGCCGCGGCAACGGCTTCTTCCAACATTTGTTGATACAGCTCCACCCCAATCTCGCGGATGTGACCAGATTGTTCCTCGCCCAATAAATTACCGGCGCCACGGATGTCCATGTCATGTGATGCTAATTGGAAACCTGCGCCCAATGTATCAAGCGTTTCAATCACCTCAAGACGTTTTTGCCCTTGCAGCGTTAGTTTCTTTTTCGGATCATGCGTCAGATACGCATAGGCACGCACCTTAGATCGTCCAATACGCCCGCGAATTTGGTAAAGCTGCGCCAGGCCAAACATATCGGCGCGATGGACAATCATGGTGTTGGCGCGCGGAATATCAATACCACTTTCAATGATATTGGTCGCAAGCAAGACATCATATTGACCATCATAAAAAGCCGCCATTTTATCTTCCAGCTCCGTTGACGTCATCTGACCATGCGCGCTTACGGTTTTAAGTTCTGGTACAATTTCCGCAAGCTGTTCTTTCACTTCTTTAAGGTCACTAACACGTGGGCAAACATAAAAGCTTTGCCCGCCGCGGTAATGTTCACGCATTAACGCTTCACGAATGACCAGCGCATCAAACGGTAAAACAAAAGTCCGAATAGCTAAACGATCAACGGGCGGTGTTGTTATCAAGCTCATTTCTTTCACGCCGCTCAAACTCATTTGTAGCGTTCGGGGAATTGGCGTGGCGGAAAGCGTTAGAATATGAACATCCTGACGAAGCTCTTTCATACGTTCTTTTTGTTTCACACCAAAACGTTGTTCTTCATCAACAATAACCAAACCAAGATGCGCAAATTTTACATCTTTGGCAAATATCGCATGGGTGCCGATAACGATATTTACTTCACCGTTCGCCATACCATCTTTGGTTTGTTTAATTTCCTTGGCTGTTGCCATACGCGAAAGCTGTCCAACGCGTAAACCAGTTCCCTGAAAACGCGCAAGAAATCCTGCATAATGTTGGCGCGCCAACAAAGTCGTAGGCACAATCACCGCAACTTGTGCCCCAGACATCGCGGCGACATAGGCGGCGCGGATCGCGACTTCGGTTTTACCAAACCCAACATCACCGCAGACAAGCCTATCCATCGGGTGATCACCAGCAAGATCGCCAATGACATCGGTAATCGACCTTTGTTGATCTTCGGTTTCTTGATACGGAAATTTTGCAGCAAATTTATTATATTGGTCTGTATCAATTGTCAGTTTTTCTGCTGTTCGCAAAATACGCGCAGCGGCAATTTTCATCAATTGATCCGCCATTTTCATCAGATCTTTTTTAACGCGCGCCTTACGTAATTGCCAATTTGCACCACCCATTTTATCAAGGCGTGTTGTCCCCTCATCCGACCCAAATCGTGACAGCACTTCGATATTCTCAACAGGGACAAAAAGCTTATCATCATCCGCATAAACGATTTTAAGACAATCATGCGCATTTCCCAACGCGGATAATGTTTCAAGGCCCTCAAATCGTCCAATCCCATGGTCAACGTGAACAACCAAATCACCAACATCAAGGGAGGATACTTCGGTCAGAAAATTATCAGCTTTTTTACGTTTTTTATGTTTACGCGCAAGACGATCACCAAAAATATCTTGCTCGCTCAAAACTGTAATATCGTCAGCAGAAAACCCATTTTCAAGGGCAAGTATGGCAACGCCAAGCTCGTGCTTTTTCACCTTCATAAGGTCTTCGCGTGTGTGACAATTTTTTATTCGCTGAATACCCGCTTCTTTAAGCATTAGTTTTAAACGCTCGCGAGAGCCTTCGCTGTATGTTGCTATCAAGGTTTTCTTATTAGCCTCTTGTTCAGAAACTAAGAAACTGCGCACTTCATCAATTACATTTGAACTAGCGTCAGCACGAACATCGGAAAAATCACGGGACTTTTTTGCCGCCCCATATAAAGAATCATCATTGGGAGATTTAAAAGATGAAAATTGCACTGCATTATGAATAAACGCATTGAATTCGTCTTCGCCCAGATATAAACGTGAGGCGGGCATAGGGTTGTAAATGACGTTAGTCATACTCACGTCTTCGCCTTTGCCTTTTTTACGATTTTTTGCAGCTTGTTGAAGGCTTAATCTTGCCTGATAGAAATCAGCAATATGGTTCAAACGTTCTGAAACTGAATTTAAGGCATTCGCATCCATATATATGTGCCGCGCAGGTATATAATCAAAAAGCGTTTCTAATTTTTCATTAAAAAAGAATGGCAACCAATGATCCATGCCATTATAACGGCGCCCTTCATTAATGGCACTATAGAGCGGGTCATCATCACGTACCATACCAAATGTCTCACGATAGTTTTGTTTAAAACGCGAAATAGTTTCATCATCTAAGAAAAATTCAGTGACGGGTTTCAAAACAAAATTATCACGTGATTTTAAAGTCCGCTGTGTGTCGCTATCGAAATCTTTTATGGTTTCTATTTCATCGCCAAATAAATCAATCCGCACAGGGTTTTCGTAAGATGGGGGAAACACATCAATAATACCGCCTCGAATGGCATACTCCCCCGCTTCGCGCACGGTTTCGGTTCTTATGTACCCGTTATAGGTAAAAAAGTTTTGAAGTTTATCAATATCAAGAGTGCCGCCTTTATTGGCAATAAAACTGGCGTTATCAAGAGCGGATTTTGGGGTAACACGTTGAAGCGCTGCGTTCACAGTTGTCAGGAACACACGCGGAAAATATTTATTATCCGCCTGCCAAGCCATGAGGTCCGTCAGCGCGCTCACCCTTTTAGAAACAATATCACTACTGGGGGAAACACGATCATAGGGAAGGCAATCCCAAGCGGGGCATTCAATGACTTGGACGTCAGGAGCAAAAAAAGCGAGTAAGTCTTTTAAAGTTTCTAATCGTCCATCATCAAGGGCAATATGAAAGATGATCTCTTGATTTTTTGAGGCTTCTCGGGCTTTCTCGGCCAAAATACGCGCATCTTGCCCCTCTGGCGCACCAAAATAGGTTTGAACCGAAGTATTTATTACTGGTTCAGTCGATACAGGCTTAGCGTTTTGAAGTGTCATGGCTCAACAGCATTGTTAAAACATCTGAATGTGCATTCGCAGGCGGTTCGGCCCTATTACATATCCAATCATAGATATCAGGGTCTGGAATAGATAAAATCTCGTCATAAGTGTCCAGTTGTTCTGAGGTAAATGCCAATACATGTTTATCCGCAAAACTACCCATAATAATATCCATTTCACGGGTACCACGGTGCCATGAGCGGAAAATCAGCCTCTTGCGTTTTTTATCGATGGTTTCTATAGTCATAGCCACTGTTATAGAAAGAGTGGGAATAGAATGAAAGAGATTTTAAAAGAAAATTTTGCTTTAATTGCAGTTATCCTTATGCCTATCGTATTGGGGACTATTTTCTACATTTCCGTCTCTATCCAAAAATCGCAATTTGAGCCGCCAAATTATAAATTAGTATTCACAGATTTGGCGACACAAAATAGCAGTCTTCCCTATCAGCTTATCGTAAAAGACCAAAAACTTTACGCGTCTTATACCCCTAGAGAGAAAAATCAATATTATCGCATCCCTAATCTATATATTTACGACGCACAAACCGATAGTTCAGAAAGAGTGAATTTACCCAAGGTTGACGATAAAACAAAAGGCTTTGAAGTCATCGTTGATCAATTAAAAAACGAAGTGATTATCGATAAACAAACAAGTCCTGATGGATATATAATCGAAAGAACACATTATAATAGAGGATTGATGAATGAGTTATTCTCAGCCGGTTCCCGAAATAGGAATAATCATATCTTAACAAAAGATGGTAATTACACCAACATCCCAAACTCTAACCATTACAATATCAACATAATTGGTTGGATTTCGAATGAGCCAGAATAATGAGCATTCAAAATAAACAACAAGCCATTTCATATATTACTGATTTAATGGATCAGTATGATATCAATTTTTCTGAATTAAAGAATGCGTCACCATGTTCGCCATCAAATGAAAAATCAAGAAATGTAAACTGGCTTACTTATATTATGGGGTATTTGGGCGCCGCCTTTATTTTTTCTGGTCTTGTGATGTTTACCGCAATGATTTGGGATGATCTTAATAGTTTTAGCCGCGTGTTTATTACCTATGGATCTGGATTAACGGCTCTTATCTTAGGTATCATTACGCTTAAAGATGGAAAATTTATTCAAGCTGCCACCCCGCTATTTTTAATGTCTGCAGCGTTATTGCCAACAGGTATGTTTGTATTTTTAGCAGAATATGGGCGCGGCGGTGATGCACAATTAGCAAGCATTATCATTTTTTCAATATTAGCCATTCAATATTTCACAACCTTTAAAAAATTTAGTCAGACTAGTTTGTTGTTTTTTGCAGCGCTATTTTGGTTTAATACTGTTGGATTAGCTTTAGACTATATTAGTATGCCCGGTGAATTGATTGGCATCATTATAGGATTTTCAGTTTTGGTTTTTGGCTGGTACGTTGATAAAACACCCTATAACGCTATTGCGCCATTTAACTATTTTGTCGGTGGTTTTATCTTATCTATCTCTGCCTTTGAGCTTTGTGATGAGTATCTAACCGACTTATTATACTTACCCGTTGTCATATCCATGATCATAGCAAGCGTGATGTTAAAAAGCCGTGCCCTTTTGATTGTATCGACCATCTCGTTACTAGGGTATTTGGGGTATTTTACTGAACAATATTTTGCCAATGTTACAGGGTGGCCGCTTGCGTTAATGTGTATGGGTGTTTTGATGATTGTCATTAGTGCCTATGCGGTAAAGCTTGGCAAAAAAATATCGTATAATCATTAAATGGTACGTCCATTCGAATTAGATAGCCTGTTTCGTGCAATCACCGTTTTACCAGGGATTGGTCCTAAATCTGCGCAATATTTTGAAAAGCTTACAGGGGGCAAAGTTTTAGACGTCCTGTTTCATAAACCTGTCGATTTTGTAGATAGACGGTTTAGTCCGGTTTTAAAAGATGCGCCTGATGGTAAAATCTGCACCCTTGAGATACGCATAGAAAAATACAGCTTTGCGCCCCGTCGCGGCTTGCCTAGCCGTGTTAAAGCATCGGATAGCACAGGGCAAATAGATTTAGTCTTTTTTAATGCCAATAAGGATTGGATAACCAAACAATTACCACTCGGTGAAACACGCATTATTAGTGGCAAGGTTGAGCATTACCAAGGGCAAATACAAATGGTGCACCCTGATGCCATCGTTAAAACAGAAGAACGCAGCAGCGTAGAAACGATTGAGCCGATTTACCCCCTTACCGCAGGCATAACAAATAAAACAATGCGCAAGGCGGTAGAAGGTGCATTAAAATTTGCGCCTGATCTTAATGAATGGTTGGACATTCCATACAAAGAAAAAAATAAATTGCCTAATTGGCGTGACGCTATTCACACCCTCCATCATTTTGAAAATGAAAGTGCGTTAGACCCCCATCATCCTGCACGCGTGCGATTGGCGTATGATGAATTATTGGCAAACCAATTATCACTCGCACTTGTGCGTCTCCATCAGCGTAAGCAAAATGGACGATCATGGAATGTCCAAAACGCCTACCGTCAAAAAATATTGGATATACTTCCTTTTGAGTTAACAGGTGCGCAAAAACGGGCCCTTGATGATATTGATAGCGACATGGCGGAGCCTTTGCGCATGTTACGCCTTGTCCAAGGGGATGTTGGCAGCGGTAAAACTATTGTTGCCGCACTTGCGATGATGAACGTCATTGAGGGCGGCGCCCAAGCGGCCATCATGGCGCCAACCGAAATTTTGGCGCGCCAACATGAAGAAAGCTTTAAAGAATGGCTTGATGCCGCCGGCGTAAATTATGTGACCTTAACAGGACGAAACAAAAGCAAAGAGCGCCGCGAAATTTTAGAGAAAATCAAAAATGGTGAGGCACAAGTCATTATAGGCACGCACGCCCTATTCCAAGAAACTGTTGAATTTCATAACTTAGGATTAGCGGTTATTGATGAACAACATCGTTTTGGCGTACATCAACGCCTAAACCTATCGCAAAAAAATAAGGGTGTTGATGTGTTGGTTATGACGGCTACCCCTATCCCCCGTACACTCACCTTGACGGCGTATGGCGATATGGAAGTATCACGTATTGATGAAAAACCACCAGGGCGCCAACCTGTTGATACGCGCTTACTGCCTGTTGAAAAAATTGATGACATGGTTGAAGCCGCAGGAAAACAAATAAAAGAAGGCGCGCAGATTTATTGGGTTTGCCCCTTGGTTGAAGATAGCGAAGTCCTTGACCTGCAAGCAGCAGAAGCGCGTTATGATATTTTGCATGAGCGCTTTGGTGACATTATTGGTTTGGTTCATGGCCGTATGAAGCCTTCCGAAAAAGACGAGGTCATGCAAAGATTTGCGAATAATGAATTAAAGATATTAGTGGCCACAACCGTTATAGAAGTGGGCGTAAATGTGACCAATGCAACCATCATGGTGATTGAACATGCAGAACGCTTTGGCTTATCCCAACTTCACCAATTACGGGGCCGTGTGGGGCGCGGATCTGGCAAATCATTTTGTTTTTTGGTTTACGCAAAACTTACCGAAACAGGGAAAGAACGACTTCGTATTATGCGCGAAACAGAGGACGGATTTATCATTGCCGAAAAAGATTTAGAATTACGCGGCGGCGGAGAAATTTTAGGCACCCGCCAAAGTGGAGAAGCCAATTTCCGCCTAGCAGACCTAAGCAAGCATGCCGACCTTTTGGTTGCCGCGCGTGACGACACCAAACTTATCCTACATAATGATGAAAATTTAGAGAGCGAACGCGGGCAAGCCCTAAAGACTCTTTTATATCTGTTTGAGCAAGATCAAGCGATTGCAAGATTAAGAGCGGGATAGATAAGCCATTGTAATAAAACGATAAATTAAAATAAGCTTTTCAACCATTTAAATATTATGTTAAGGTCTTCACTTTATAATACATTATGTAATAATATGGATACTTACGAGAATTTAAATGCTTGATATTAGACTTACAAATAAAGATAAAGCCGAAAATAACGGTAAGCCAAAAAGCTTTTGGAACATACGTGTATGGGGAAATTATGGTGATTTTGACCCAGAAGCTTACGATGAAGATGAAAAGAAAGTATACGAAGCTTTTAAAAATGCCCACGCGCAACTTCGTGATGATATTCTTACAAGAACAACTTTTATCGAGCATTTAGCAACAACACATAATATTTCCAATCAGGGTAAATCTCTCGTCTTACAAAATGAGAAGAGTGGAAATACTATTGTCGCACAATCTGGCAGTATAAAATCCCAGAAAAAATTAAAAAGCTATGCAGACGCGATGGCAGTAGCACAAGCGATGGCTTTGGACCCGATGTTTCATGGAAGAAAAGTTCCAATTAATGGAACACAGCATGAAAGAGCTATGATGGCATCAGTTTTAAAAACAGTGAATGAGTCATTACCCAAAAAGCAAAGAATAAAAATAAGAAATAAACGGTTGTTCAGATTATTGCCAATTATTAATGGCCCGCGCATTGAATTACAAAAAATTGCCTACAATTTATCACAAGGCGGTAAGCCAGAATTTACGCGTAACGGTAAATTTCCTGAAGCTGTATCACAAGCAGCTCACACATCCTCAACCTTACCCCAATCTAATTTAATATCTGAAGATCAATTAAATGATTTTTTCTCTAAAGCCGCAAATCATGCCCAGACAAATAATAATAATAAAATTACTAGAGCAAACGTTAGGCAATTTGCAAGCGACCTTGGGGTTCGTGGCAATGGGCAAGTTTTGTTTGGTGAACTTGCAAGAAAGCTCGACCAAAAAGGCCTGGCAACTTCAACAGGAAACACAATAGAGATTAAACCTGAAGTACTTGCAGGATTTTTAGCTGCTGCTTCTGGAACCTCCTCTAGTTCTGGTGGAGTTGTTGATAGAGTTAAAGCTAGTTTAGGAAGAGCGGCCGGTTTGGTTCCTCCCGTATAATCACTTTTTCTCTGACGGGGTAATTATTCCGCCTGAGACAACTAGCTTTATGCCCTCTTCCACGCTCATATCCATATAGATCAAATCTTTCTTTGGAATAAACAATAAGAAACCTGATGTCGGGTTTGGGGTGGTCGGGACAAAGATATTTATTGTTTCATCCGACGTTTTTTCTTGAACTTCGCCTTTTGAAACACCTGTTACAAAACCAATCACCCAAATATCTTTTTTAGGATATTCAAACATGACCACTTCTTTAAACGCATCAGAATGTGACGACGTTATCGTCTCCATCACATGTTTAATAGCAACATAGATTTTATTAATAACAGGCACACGTTCCACAATATATTCAGACCAGCGCACCATAAGGCGACCTAAAAAGTTGCGTGTAAACCATCCAACAACAATAAAAAATACAACCGTTATAATTAAGCCAAATCCAGGAATGTTAAACGGCAAATAGGTATTTGGATTATAAGAATACGGAATAAACGGTGTTATCTTTTCGTCTAAAAACTCCAAAAATTTCCAAACAATAAATGTCGTAATCGCAATAGGCGCGGTAACAACAACACCTGCCAGAAAATAATTTCTAAGCTTTGCCATGATTGTTTTTTTAGAGACATCATTTTTGTCATCAATGACGACATCCGCAATGTCTTTTGGAATGTTATCAACCATACGGTTATGCTTCTTTCATTTTATCTGTTAGGTAAGCGTGAACTTCACTCATCGGAATACGTTCTTGCGCCATTGTATTACGCTCACGCACTGTAACAGTTCCATCGCTAATGGTGTCGTTATCAATGGTAAAGCAATATGGCGTACCAATTTCATCCTGACGGGCATAACGTTTACCGATATTTTGTTTAATATCTAAATCAACGGCAAAATCTTCACGTAGCTCCATGTACAGCTTCTCGGCAATTTCTGGTTGCTCCCCTTTGGCCACTAACGGCAAAATTGCCGCCTTCTTTGGCGCCATTTTGGGGGTAAAGTTTAAATAGACCCCACTTGGGCGGTTAGGGTCAGGCGTATAAGCCTCACATAACAACGCAAGCACACCACGGGTTAAACCAGAAGCTGGCTCAATCACGTGGGGAATATATTTTTCGTTATTACGTTCTGGGTCTAAATATTCTAATTTTTGTTTTGAGTGTTCTTGATGTTGCGTTAAGTCGTAATTCCCACGGTTTGCAATACCTTCAAGTTCCCCAAAATCTGGCGCGGTAAATGGGTATTTATATTCGATATCTGTCGTCCCTTGGGAATAGAAAACAAGTTCGTCTGTGTCATGCTCACGCATTAGTAAATTGTCTGATCTTAACCCAACGGTTTGCCAGAATTTTTTACGTTCTGCGCTCCAAAATTCAAACCATTTTTGTGAATCATCCGGATGGCAGAACCATTCCATTTCCATTTGTTCAAATTCACGGGAGCGGAAAATATAATTACGCGGCGTCACCTCGTTACGAAACGCTTTTCCTATTTGGGCAATACCAAACGGCATTTTAACACGTGATGAATCAACTACATTTTTGAAGTTAATGAAAATTCCTTGCGCTGTCTCCCCACGAAGGTACGCTTTTGTTTTATCTGCTTCAGATGCGCCGATCCCTGTTTCAAAAAGTAAGTTAAATTCTTTTGGCTCGGTTAATGTGCCTTTCTCTTTGGCATGCGGCGCTAGGACTTTGGTGAAATCTGCCAAATCAATATCTGTTAAATTCTTTTGCGTGAAATCACTTAAAGACTTACCCTTACCCACCTTTTTAAGACGGGCATTGAGGAATTCTTCATCATCTTCGATAATGGCAATCCACGGCGTATCATCATTCGGGATCAGGCAAATAAGATGGTCTGCGCGGTATCGTTTTTTCGTTTCACGGCAATCAACCATTGGGTCAGAAAAACCACCCACATGACCAGACGCAACCCAAACATTTGGGTTTTGGATAATCGCGCTATCAAGGCCAACAATTTGGACGGGATGGCCATCTGGTCCGATAGGCGGTGTTGTCACCATGGATTTCCACCAAAAATCACGTAAATTGTTTTTTAGTTCCGTTCCCAACGGGCCATAATCCCAAAAGCCGTTAATCCCGCCATAAATATCGGATGCAGGAAAAATAAACCCGCGGCGTTTACAAAGCGCAACGATATCTTTCATATCAATATCTGTGGCTTCAGTTTCAGGAACAGGTTCAGTAAGTGTTGCGGTTGACATGATGTTCTTTCAATAAGTTTATAATCTTTAGTAAATATACGTTTTTTCATCAAAATCACAAGCAATCAAGCGGTTTTGCGTTAGAAAATTTGACAAACACATAATGACCCCATAATTTGTTGTTTTTGTAAAAATAATTATCGCGAAAGATTCCTCCTAATATGAAAATCCGAAGTCTTATTTTATTTACTGCCCTTATGACTGCATCACAAAATGCACAAGCCGATTGGGTGATGTTAAAAAATGGTGATCGCTTAAGCGGTACGATCACACAGCAGAGCGGAACAAGCGTTTCTATCAATACAAATAGTATGGGTGTTATCACCTTACCTACGGATAAAATTGCCTCTGTTCATCAAGGGCCCGCCCCTCGTATTTTGGCGCGCGAATTACGCACTGGCATTCCGATGAGCTATGTTGCACCAGCCACAAACCAAATTACTACAACAAATTCAGACCACGTGATACAAACAGAGGCGGCAAAGCCCCCTGCCGCCAAGGACGAACGTGAAGTGGGCGTATATAAATGGTCTGGCCGCGCAAGCCTTGGTGGTACGCTTGAAACAGGAAATAATGAGGCCAGCAATGTTGTCGCAGATATTGAAGCAAAAGTGCGCGATAAAAACAATCGTTTTAAGTTAGGCGCAGAAGCCAATTACGGTACCGAAGATGGGGAACGCACAGATAACGATCAGCAAGCCTATGGTGAATATGATCGTTTTATTACCGAAAAATGGTTTATTGGGGGTCGTCAAGATTTTGAACGTGATGAATTTGAACAGCTAGATTTACGGAGCAAAACAGGAGCCTTTGCAGGATATCAATTTTATGAGCAAGATGATTTAAACCTATCGGTAAAATCTGGCCCATCATATATTTATGAGAAGTTTGAAAATGACGACACCGAAAGTGATATCGCCCTTGGTTGGTTATTAGATTACGACCAAAAATTTGTGGATGATAAATTACAGCTATTTCACAACCATGAAATACAGACCCCTTTTGCCGATACAGGGGCATTTTTATTCGAAAGCGCGACAGGCGCACGTGTGCCAATTGGTGAAAAACTGGATGCATCTGCGCAAATTGATTTTGATTGGGATAATGACCCAGCCGATGGGGTTAAGGAAGATGATACGACTTATTCCCTCAAGCTAGGCTATGGTTGGTAACCATTATTTTCCAATGTTAAAAAAATAAAAAAGGGGCGATAGGCCCCTTTAATTTTATTTATCTGATGCGCGCTCTTCTGCGGCTTTGGCGGTCATTTCCGCGCTTATGGCGGCTGACATGGCTTCGCCAAGACGGCTCATGCCTTTCTTAAAATTCAACATAGTGATTACCCTTCCTCTTGATATTATAGAATATCAAAATCAGGTAAATATTATGTTAATTAGATGGTAATAAATGCAAAAAATAATATTATACCTAATATAAAAAGCCCTAAACTTAATAAAACCGTGTTCGCAGCATAGTCTTCATATTCAATTGCTTGCTCCTCACAAATTTTTGCGTCTAAGTCGTTTCCTTGATATTTAAACCTATTAGATGCCATCAATCTTCCAATTCATATTAAACCAGGCCAGACTACCAATATTGCTGATATGATTGATCCAAGAAAAAATAAGTTTGAAAAAATGAAAATTAAATTTAAATCTTTTTCAAAAACTTGAACGTAAGTTGCAAAAAAAGCTATTGAAGCTAAATTAACTGTTATCAAGCTTTTAAGTGCAAATATATATATTTGCACTTAAAAGCTCTTTGTCTATATTTTTGCTCTATATTGGAATGTATAGAAAATTTCTCTAACTTTTCCTCACTCATCACCACTTTCATCTTCTGCGGCTTCGATTATTTCTTCCGCTTTAGAGTCCGGATCAACGGCGACATCTTTTGCTTCGATGATTTCTTCGATCTCTTCTTCATCATCTTCGACCAGCCATGCGACAGAAACAACTTTTTCATCGCCAGAGACCTTGAATAACGTCACCCCTTGGGCGGAGCGTCCGGTGAAGCGGACATTATGCACAGGCATTCTAATCATTTGCCCTGCATCAGAAATAAGCATCACTTGATGATCATCAGTCACGGGAAAAGTTGAGACAATCTCCCCTGTTTTATCGGTCACTTTCATGTTCACAACGCCCTGACCACCGCGGCCAATTGTACGATATTCAGACGCGTAAGTACGTTTACCAAAACCGCGTTCGGATACGGTCAATAACGCCTGTCCTTGCTCCCCTTCGGCTTCACGTTTAAGGATAGACATGGTCATAACCTCGTCCCCCTTACCTAATTTCATGCCACGCACCCCTTTGGAGGTACGGCCAGAGAAAACGCGAATGGCATCAACAGGGAAACGAATGGCCTTCCCCTTACGTGAGGCCAAAAATACATCTTCATCTTCGCTTGCAATTTTTACGGCAACCAATTGCTCACCTTCATCCAGTTTCATCGCAATCAAACCGTTCGAGCGGATATTTTGGAAATCCTTTAATTTATTACGGCGGATTGTTCCATGGGATGTCGTAAACATAATATCTAGTTTATCCCAAAGCTCTTCATTTTCAGGAACGCGTAAGTAAACAGATACATTCTCTTCGGCCTCAAGCGGCAATAAATTGACCATTGCCTTGCCCCGTGATTGTGGAGAGGCAAGTGGCAATTGCCAAACTTTTAACGTATGCGCAATACCGCGGCTGGTGAAGAAAATAATCGGTGTGTGTGTTGACGCAACAAACATGTCAGAGACAAAATCATCATCTTTGAGCGCCGTACCCGAGCGACCCTTTCCACCACGTTTTTGTGCGCGATATGTATCAAGCGGTACACGTTTCACATATCCACCATGTGTAATCGTCACAACCATATCTTCACGTTGAATAAGATCCTCAATATCGGATTCAAATTCTGCTTCACACAATTCTGTACGTCGCGGCGTGCCAAATTTTTCTTTTACTTCATTCAACTCTTCACGCAATACCTCAAGCATTTTTTCACGTGAGGCCAAGATCGCTAAGTATTCGGCAATAGCGTCCGTAATTACATTTAATTCATCACCAATTTTATCACGTTCCAGCCCTGTTAAGCGGTGCAAGCGTAAATCAAGAATTGCTTTGGCTTGGGTTTCGGACATTTGGTATGTATTGCCCTCGGCCACGGGATGCTCAGGATCATCAATTAATTCAATTAATGGCCCCACATCATGTACAGGCCAACGTTTAGCCAATAGTCCTTCGCGTGCCTCTTGCGGGTTTGCCGCGCCACGGATAAGCGCTATAATTTCATCAATATTCGCAACCGCCACGGCCAAACCAGCCAAGATATGGGCACGATCGCGCGCCTTGCCCAGTTCATAAATTGTGCGGCGCGTAATAACTTCTTCACGAAATTTAACAAACGCTTCAATAAAATCTTTTAAGACAAAAATACGTGGACGCCCATGATCCAACGCAACCATGTTGCAACCAAAAGAAGTCTGTAACGCTGTATATTTAAACAGCTGGTTTAACACCACTTCTGCCACAGCCCCTTTTTTCAAATCAACAACAACGCGCACACCATCGCGGTCTGATTCGTCACGAATTTCAGATATATCTTCAACAATCTTCTCACGTGCCACTTCCCCAAGGCGTTCAAGCAACTTTCCTTTATTCACTTGATACGGAACTTCATGCACAACGATTGATTGACGGCCGCTTGAAATATCTTCAAAAGATGTTTTTGCGCGCATCATGACAGACCCATTCCCCGTGCGATACGCCGATTTAATACCAACCTTACCCAAAATTTGTGCCCCTGTTGGGAAATCTGGTCCAGGAATAATTTCCATGAGTTCTTCGGTCGTAATATCTTTATTATCAACAAACGCCAAACACCCATCGACAACTTCGTTTAAGTTATGTGGTGGAATATTTGTGGCCATACCAACGGCAATTCCGCCTGCACCATTAACCAATAGGTTTGGAATACGCGCAGGAAGAACTTCTGGTTCTTGCGTTGAATCATCATAGTTTGGACGGTAATTAACAGTGTCTTTTTCAATATCTATTAGAAGCGCTTCAGCAGCTTTATTCAAGCGTGATTCGGTGTAACGCATCGCCGCAGGCGGGTCACCATCCATCGATCCAAAGTTACCTTGCCCATCAATTAAAGGAAGACGGAGCGAGAAGTCTTGCGCCATACGTACTAATGAATCATAAATCGCTTGGTCACCATGTGGGTGATATTTACCCATTACATCCCCGACAATACGGGCAGATTTACGATATGGTTTATCGGAGGTATATCCACCCTCACGCATGGCATAGAAAATGCGGCGGTGAACAGGCTTCAATCCATCCCGCGCATCAGGAAGCGCGCGCGAGACAATAACGCTCATCGCATAGTCCAAATAAGACTGCTTCATCTCTTCTTCAATGGTAATCGAAGGAAGATCCTTTGGTGGTTCTGGTGGTAATAGTTCTGTGTTGTCAGCGTCGCTCATTGCGGTTCTTTCAATAGGTCATTAATGATTCCTATTTGTAGCAATTTGAGCAGGGTAAAACAAGGGAACACAACGGTTTTATGCGTTTTTTACACGTTATTTGAGGATAAGTATTTGAAGCGATAAAAGCCGAAAAGCTATTGTTTCCCAACCTTCAGGTCGAGCAAGGCTTTATCGACCATTTTGGTCATCAAAGGAAGTAACGCTTTTTCGTAATCTACCGTTTTATGAGAGACGGAACGCCCCTCCTTTGACCCATAAAAGTCAATCATGGCGCGCAATTCTTTTGCCGTGAAGATATCCGCCATCGCATCAACAGACGCTTCTTCTAAGGCGTCATACTCAATGGCTTTACGCATGCCTGATTTAAATTCTAACCGTTTTGCGGGCTCAATCTGGGCCACAACAACGTCTAGGGCATTTTCAATTTTGGGGCGAATTGGCCAAATTTGATGCATTTCACGCGATAATGATAAACGCTCCTCATAATCACCCTCTTCCTCTGCTAAAGGGGCGATAGCCGCTTCCGCTTCAACCTCAGAAGTCTCATCAACAATTAAATCAGCTCTGTCTGATAAAGATTCTTGTAAGACTGCTTCCGCATCCTCTTGCGCATGCGCTAAGGGGGAGAAGGAAATAACCGCAAGAAGAGATAGTGATAAAAATTTAATCATTATTTATTATAACCTAATTTATATTCGAATTAGAAATTTACCCACTATTTTTGTTTAAAATCATGACAATATTGTCATTTATTCAATCAAAACGGAATTTCATCTTCTAATTCATCGATTGGGGCTGGGCTGTTATTTTGCTGCGCCGGTTGTTGTTGATAAGACGATTGATTATCGCTAAAGCCACCACCAGCAGATGCGCCGCCTTGGTTACGAGAATCAAGCATCGTTAACTCCCCACGGTACGGACGTAAAACAACCTCAGTTGTATATTTCTTTTGGCCATCTTGTTCCCAAGAGCGTGTTTCTAATTGGCCTTCAATATAAAGCTTCGCGCCTTTTTTAACGTAGTTTTCGCAAACATTCACTAGGCCTTGGTTAAAGATAACAACGCGATGCCATTCAGACTTCTCACGGCGTTCACCTGTCGCTTTATCTTTCCAGCTTTCAGATGTTGCAAGGGATAAGTTAACGACTTTATCGCCGCTACCCATTGTTTTAATCTCTGGGTCTGCACCCAAATTGCCGATAAGAATTACTTTGTTAACGCTGCCTGCCATGATGTCCTCTTTATATAATCTAAAATTTAATGATGATTAGTCATAGCAAGCACTCTTCCCTTTGCCAAGGACGGTTTTACGCCGCAGCTTTATAGTCCACACCTTCATCATCAAGCGCCGCCTGATAAGAAGGCATTTCTAAAACTTTTTCGATTAAAGCTTTTGTTTTAGGCCCGAATGTCGGCATTTTGGAGATAAAGCTCCAATGGGCGACAACTGTGGTATAGATATCACCCGCAGTAATGGTATCACCTGCCAAGAACGGCGTGTTCGCATCTTTTAATTGGCGTTCAATTTCATCCCACTGTGCTTGAATATTATCGAGCGCGACATCTTGTAATTTTTGATCAGCTCCGTTTCGTGACATCATCATGAATTTACTATAGGCACCATGAAGTGTCGTGTTTGCAAACAATAACCACTGAAGCGCAATGGCGCGTTCATAACCAGATTTTGGCAATATCTGCCCTGGTTTCATTTCATCTAAATATAATAAAATGGCAACATTCTCCGTAATGACGCCTTCATCTGTTTCTAGCGCGCCAACCTGCCCACGTGGATTAATTTTTAAAAATTCTGGCTGTTGTTGCTCCCCTTTTTTCAAATCAACCTTGTGCAAATCATGATCAATTCCTAATTCATGAAGCGCAACATGCACGGATAAAGAACAAACAGCAGGGCAGTAATATAATTTCATCATTTAGATATCTTTCTATATTTAAGTTGAAACATTATTCGCAAAAAGAAACGAATTTGTTACTTATAAGTTCAAAAATAAAGTCTTTAAAACTAACCCAAATTATTTGACCAACTGCACAAGATTAAGATATTATATATTTAGATTTTTTAACAACGAAAGGAGGTGGTCCAATGATTGATCAAGAACAGATGAAGGCCGGACTTCCGTTACACGGAGGTAAGTTCTAGTCCGAACGAAGTTATTATGAAGCGGGCTAAAACAACCGGCCCAACTGCTTCAAGATTATAGTATCTAGAAACCCCGCGAAGTTAATTTGCGGGGTTTTTTGATTATTTAATTTGTAAATAGAAGTTTTAGTCTGATGTATTATTCTGGTGTAAATGTTCTGACTGTTTGACCTGACACATCTCCAAGAGCATTACCCACTTCCGAAACGGCTTTTCCTACAGCCTCTGCATAATAAGCATTGCATGCTGCTTGATGAATAGATGTATCTATTCCAATCTCTTGAGCGGTTTGTGCAAGATCAGCATATGTGTTGGAAAATTCAACGGGGTCAACACCTTGGGCCTTCAACACCGATTCATAAGCAGCCCCGAAAGCAGAAACTTGTAATTGTTCTGAAGGTGTTTGCTTTTCAGGATTTGTAATTGCATCAATCGTCATTGTCAGATAAGGATTATCCAATCCTGTGGCTTCTTTAACAATATTTTCTACTTCTACTCTAGCTTCACCCATTTGATTTAAAGCAACATTAAGCTCATTCACTTGCCTTGCACTAGCATCAAATGCATCACATGGGGTCTCACCATCTTTTGGATCAGCAGCCCCTGCCAAAGTAGATAATGCTAAAGCTCCGGCTTTTAAAGCCTCTAAAACAACACTCATAATTTTTCTCCCCTAATTTAACAAATAAATTATATATAATATTACGCATATTATTGCATTATTTAGTAAATAAGCGGTTAATTACTAATAAGAACAATGCTTTAACCTAATCAAGGTTATAAACAGTTAAAAAATAAATTTATTTTGGGGAACGGCACAAAGTGGCCGATAATACAATTACTGCCTCACACTGATCAAAAT
>CAYGUV010000004.1:125043-133719 GCA_964353185.1 uncultured Micavibrio sp.
GGGGAACGGCACAAAGTGGCCGATAATACAATTACTGCCTCACACTGATCAAAATTAAGGGCAATGAGCTTATCAGAACCTGTTACATTGGCCTCAAAAGCCCCTCTTAACTGATTGTTTTCCCATGACAATAAGGGGTTATCACAAAAAGTTTCATCCGATAGGATGCAAAAGCAATAAAATTCTTTAGGATTAATAGAAGGAACAGTCTTTGCGTCACTTGCGCCTCCTGTAAAGCTTCCTTTTAAAGACCTAACTGTCCAGAAAATTCTAAAAAGATCCTTATCTTCGATTTGTATATCTAACATAATAAACACGTTATATTTGTAAGGACTTCCAATAAAACCAAACAGCACGCTTATGTCAATCAAATAATTTGAACGTTTTAACTTATTCAGACGTATAAAGAGAATGAATTCTTTGCTTAAAAACTTCAAATCCAGTAAAACAACCGCATGCTAAAAGAAATAAGCGTTAGAGGCGCAAGAGAACATAACCTTAAAGACATTAATGTCGATATGCCCCGCGATAAACTAATCGTGGTTACGGGGTTATCTGGCTCGGGCAAATCGTCGCTTGCCTTTGACACCATCTATGCGGAAGGGCAACGCCGATATGTGGAAAGTTTGTCCGCCTATGCACGCCAATTTCTTGAGATGATGCAAAAACCTGATGTGGATAGCATTGAGGGATTATCCCCTGCCATTTCTATTGAGCAAAAAACCACATCAAAAAATCCACGCTCGACCGTTGGTACGGTTACAGAAATTAATGACTATATGCGTTTATTATGGGCACGTGTTGGTATTCCCTATTCCCCCGCCACTGGCAAACCGATTGAAAGCCAACAAGTCAGTGAAATTGTTGACCGCATCATGACCATGCCAGAAAAAACCAAATTATATGTGATGGCGCCTATCGTACGCGGCCGTAAAGGGGAATACCGCAAAGAATTTAGAGAATTACAAGCCAAAGGATTTCAACGCGTCAAAGTGGATGGCACAATTTATGAAATAAATGATATTCCTGCACTTGATAAAAAATTAAAACATGACATCGAAGTTATTGTCGATCGTCTGGTCTTACGCGACGACATAAAAACTAGATTAGCAGATTCAGTCGAGCAAGCCTTAAAATTAGCTGATGGACTGGTCATTGTTGAAGATGCCACATCAAGCGAACAACAATTATTCAGCGAAAAATTTGCCTGCCCCGTTTCTGGATTCACCATTGCGGAGATTGAACCACGCCTTTTCTCTTTCAACTCCCCCCATGGTGCCTGCCCAACATGTGATGGGCTGGGACATAAAATGACAATGGATGAAAATTTCATTATCCCAGACCCTAGCAAATCTATTGATGATGGCGCCGTTGAACCATGGAGCAAGAATTTCGCCCCTTATTATATGCAGGCCATGAAAGCAGTCGCCAAAGAATTTGGATTTAAAACAACGACACCCTGGAACAAATTAAAGCGTGAGCATCAAGAAAAAATACTCTATGGATCTGGCGCAAAACATATTTCGATTACGTATAAAAGTAAGAACAAAAGCGAATGGAAAAGTAATAAAGCCTTTGAAGGTGTTATTCCCTCCCTTACCCGCCGTATGATTGAAACAGACAGCAACAGCGTTCGGGAAGATATCGCGCGCTATCAAACATCAACGCCATGTGATGTATGTGAAGGCCACCGTTTAAAACCAGAGGCATTAGCCGTTAAAATTGATGGAAAACATATTGCAGAGATTTCCAAGTTATCCATCGAAGAAGCCGATGAATGGTTTAAAAAAGTTGCAAAAAAACTAACGAAGCAACGCGCCGAAATTGCGGATAAAATTCTAAAAGAAATTAATGAACGCCTAACATTCCTCATGAATGTTGGGTTAGACTATCTTTCCCTCTCTCGCTCCTCCGCCACCTTGTCAGGCGGTGAAAGCCAACGCATACGCCTTGCCTCACAAATCGGGTCGGGCTTAACGGGCGTACTTTATGTCTTGGATGAACCATCAATCGGCTTACATCAAAGGGATAATAACCGCCTTCTTGATACATTGCGCCGCCTTAGGGATTTGGGCAATACCGTCCTTGTGGTGGAACATGATGAAGATGCCATACTTGCCGCAGACCATCTAATTGACATTGGCCCTGGCGCAGGCGTACATGGCGGACATATTATTGCCAGTGGGACACCCAAACAAGTGATGAAGGCAAAAAATTCTATTACTGCTGACTATTTAACAGGTCGAAAAAAAGTAGAAATTCCACAAAAACGCCGTAAAGGTAAAGCGGGCGAAACATTAAAAGTCGTCAAAGCATCAGGCAATAATTTGCAGGATGTAACAGGGGAAATCCCCTTGGGCACGTTTACGTGCGTAACAGGCGTTTCAGGATCAGGAAAATCAACCTTTACAATTGACACCCTATATCGCGCAGCATCACAGACATTAATGAAGAGTCGCGAATTCCCGCTCCCCCATAAAGAAATAAAGGGGTTAGAATTTCTCGACAAAGTGATTGATATCAATCAATCCCCCATCGGGCGTACGCCGCGCTCCAACCCTGCAACCTATACTGGGGCTTTCACCCCAATTCGTGAATGGTTTGCTGGCCTACCCGAAGCCAAAGCGCGTGGATACGGGCCAGGCCGTTTTTCATTCAACGTCAAAGGGGGCCGATGTGAGGCATGCTCTGGCGATGGTGTTATAAAAATTGAAATGCACTTCCTTCCCGATGTTTATGTGACATGCGAAACATGTAATGGCAGTCGATATAATCGTGAAACTTTGGAAGTGAAGTTTAAAGGAAAATCAATCGCCGATGTTTTAGATATGACCATCGAAGATGCTGCCGTGTTTTTTAAAGCCGTCCCTAGCATCCGCGATAAAATGGAAACCTTAAAACAAGTTGGATTGGATTATATTAAAATTGGCCAACCGGCGACAACTTTATCAGGCGGCGAAGCGCAACGCGTGAAACTATCTAAAGAGCTATCAAAACGTTCCACGGGTAAAACACTTTATATATTGGATGAGCCGACAACAGGTTTGCATTTTGAAGATGTTCGTAAATTGTTAGAAGTACTTCACGCCCTTGTCGATCAAGGCAACAGCGTCGTTGTGATTGAGCATAATTTAGAAGTCATTAAAACCGCAGATTATATTATCGATATCGGCCCCGAAGGCGGTCACAAAGGCGGAAAAATCCTCGTCAGCGGCACCCCTGAAAAAGTAGCGGAATGTAAAGAGAGCTTTACAGGTAATTTCCTAAAACCTCTATTGGAAAAAGCAAAAGAGAAAACAAAAAGCAAAAAAGCAGCTTAATTAAATGAACATCTTATACTTTACAGCTGCTGCTTTAATTTATGTTGTATGTTTCATTACAAAAATTTTTATGGATAAAAAAATTCAGCATGGATTTACAAAAGACTTAGAAAGTTTGAAGCATACATTAATAGCAAATAACATAGAGTTATCAAATAACCTAAAACAGAAGAATGATCAATTTGATTTATTGCGAGAAATTACAACCAGTAGAATTAATCATAAAAATGACCTACTATATAAAAAGAAAATAGAGGCTTCAGAGCAATTATGGGATGCAACACTAGAACTATCAAAAAACACACTACTTTGTCAGACCTTGTTTCTATTTAATATTGAAGAAGTTGAAAAGGACTTAGAAATAGCAAAAGACGTATTTAAAGATTTAGGCAAAGCAGGAATTGCCAGCAATTTAAAAGAAATGCCAAAAGATATTGCAAAAACTAGATTATACGTTTCACCCAAATGCTGGGCACTTTACAATGCTTACTCAACAATTATTTCAGTATCTGTAGCTCAGTTCGAATTATTAAAAACAGGAAATAGTACGAAAAGCTTTAATATAGAATCAATTCAAAAAGTTTTGTTAGAAGCCTTACCTCATCAAAAGAAATTTATAGAAGAATATGATTTTAATTCCTACTATCTTTTACTAGAAGAATTAAAAAATTTAATTTTAAGTGAGATTAAAGATGTTTTAAACAATCAGACAAATGATTATGAGGACATTAAACAGGCGCAAAAAATAATGGAGGTTATATATAACATTGATAATGAAAAGATAACCCAAAAAGCGGCTTAAACACTACGCTTTTGATATTCTGCATTCTTCTCAGGCTTTCCAAACAGCCAGCCTTGCGCTTTATCAACGCCTATATCTGTCAAATATTTAAGCTGCTCTTCCGTTTCAACCATCTCGGCAATGGTCGTGACACCCAAATCTTTACACATGCGCACAAGGTTTCTTACCATCGCTTCATCTCGTGAAGATTGCAAAGCATCACGCACGTATTTACCATCAATTTTCACACAATCAATATCCAGACCATTTAAATATTGAAACGATGCGGCGCCCGCCCCAAAATCATCAAGGCATACCTCATAGCCTTTGGTACGGAGCGTTTGAATATATTCATTCACTTGTTCTAAATTTGAGATCGCGGTGCTTTCAGTAATTTCAAAAAGTAAATTTTTTGAACTAACTTTCGCAGTTTTTAATTCTGCCAATACCTTTTCAAAAAAATCTTGTTTTTGAATAGACTGTCCAGAGACATTAACAGCAATACGAATATTGGGTTGATTATGAATGTTTTGTTGTAGATAGCCTGTCGCTTGTTTTAAAATTGCCATATCGACATCTGATGCAATACCGATGTCTTCTCCAAATACAATTAATTCATAGGGCGATTCATTCGTTGTAAAGCGAACCAACGCCTCATAATGACAAATCTCTTCGCTCGGTAAATGTACAATTGGTTGAAAGTTCAATCGAAATGCCTGCTGACCGATTAATGTTTTCAAACGTGTGATTTTTGCTGCGTTCTCTTCTAAATAATCTTCGAAACCCTTGCTTAAGTCATCGCCAATTGCATCTATGCCTTTTTTCTCCATTTGGTTGATTGTATATATCATCGCACGTCTGGCTTCTCGCTCATTCAACGAAACCATATCCGCCTGCACTGTTTTACGCTTAAAGCCGACTTCTTTTGCATCTGGCGCGGTGCGTTTAATCAATTCTTGAATTTTATTTTCAATGAATTCAGGTGAAATTTCATCACCATGAATTAAGGCAAATTTATTATCATCGACTTGGCTTGCCGTGTTACCTTCGAATGATTGTTCCTTTAAAATACTTTGAAAATTTTCTGTGAAATTATTGGCATCTTCAAAACTGAGGCTCTTTTTATATTCTTCAATTTTATCCGTATCAAAAAATGTAATGTCTAGTTTTTTGCCCTCTGCTTTGGCAGATTGAAATGCTTTTAACGCCGCTGTCTCAAATTGTTTTTCACTTAAAAGACGACTATCTTGAAAATCGCCTACGGCTAGAAAATCAAAGAATGATTGCGTCGCATTAAACGCCAGATAAATATTATCACTGTCAGGCAATGTCATTCCCATGACAATTGCCTTTTGTAATTTCTCCGTTTTCTGATTAAGGATATCAACCAAAAGCGGACCAACACGCCCCGCTTTTTGCACCCCCTTTATGAGCGCTACAAGATCACCACGACATCCTTTTGAAAATAGGTCGAGCCAATTAAAACCAGTTAATTTTTCAGTTTCAACGCCCGTTAATGTTTTCACTTGCCCTGCAGAGAAAACAACTTTTCCCTCATGCGTAATTTCAAGTAGAAAATCACTTGATGCAAAAGCAAAAGCGATAAATCTGTCTCTTATTGATTGATTAGTTTCTATAGTCATGAATACCTAAAAAAGTAATTTCAACTATAATAGCATTTTTTCAGCAAAATAATGAGGAAGAAATTAGAATTATATTATACAAGAATTAAACTACCATCAGCGACAAGCTCGTTAACATTTAATCCAGTCACACCATTTAATATCGCAATGTTAGAATATCCACCAACACCATCTGCATCTACCGCGATTGTAGTATTTCCGCCAGATTCAGTTAGCTGAACAAAGTCAACTGCATCATCGACAGTCATAGAGAACCCTGATAAAACATCAGAAATATCAATAACATCGCCACCGACTTTATCAAAATTAGTTATGGTATCAACATTTGCAAACGCACTTGCGGCTTCGAAAACAAATGTTTCCAAACCAGATGATCCATATAGATCATCCTGACCCGCTCCACCATATATTATATTTTCATTGTTATAAGAGCGCAGTAGAATACTACCTTCCCATTCCAGTAAATAAGCGGAATCATTATTTGATCTTTCTGCCTGCCAACCATTGAGAGAATCTAAATCAAAGAAATCCCTTTGTCCTGTATTACTTGGCTCACCACCACGCCAGTCTTCAAATTGACCATTTACTGACGCGCCAACGTTACTAAATTGTTGTCCTGCACCAGGTCCAAATATCCATCGCCATTCACCTTCTACGGCGCTATCGGATCCCCCGAGCCATGCGTCATTTGCACTAATTATTCCTGATGCAAAAGTATTTTCAGCCGATGTTAAAATTGTTGCAAGATGTGATGCAACGCCATTCACCGTATTTGCCGCCGCTGCAGTTATAGCATCCGCAGATGATACTAATGTATCAACAAATTGATAGAAATTACCATTCATTGCGTTATAAATTAAGTTTGTGTTGGCCAGCAAAATATCGGCAACAGTTGTCGTTAATGCTGCACCAGAAAATATTTCATCATTGCCTGCATCACCATATAAAACATCATTGCCTGTACTACCAAAGATCGTATCATTGCCAGTACCGCCATTCACAATATCGTTGCCATCATTTGCATAGAGGATATCGTTATCGCCATCACCATTGATGACATCATCGCCTACTCCACCATAAATGATATCATTCCCACTACCACCGCTTAGAATATCATTACCAAAATCACCAAAGATAGTATCAATGCCGTCTCCACCATCAATTATATCAACACCACCTGTTGTGCTTGTTCGAACTGTTTGGTCAGGGCCAATACCCGCCCCAGGATTATAACCAATAGTATCTGCAATAATAATTTTATCGATTGCAACGCCATCTTCACGCATCCATAAATTTAAAGTGTGTTCACCTGGTGTTGTTACATTTACCGTTACACGGCCACCCGTTGTAGAGTTTGATCCCCACGTGTAGTTATTCCCAAATCCTGTGATACCACCACCATTAGTTTGTTGAACACCATCAAAACCTAAATGAACGGAGTCATCACTACCGCCGCCACCGCCGCCCAATCCGCTACGGCCACGAACCCATACATAAAATGTACCTGTTGTGGCAAAATTAACTGAATAGCTAACTTCTGGGGATATGGCCGTTACGTCAGTTGAATTAAAATTATCATTTGGGCCTCTATTATCGACAAAAATAGAACGGCCAAGTGAAGCAGTACCATCTGTTATTATTTCCCATTCATGACCAGATCGCGCGATATTGGTTTCAAAGTTTTCTGCTTCGATAACTAAAAGACCACCTTCAAATTCTATTGATCCTTCATCTCCTAAAATAGTGTCATTTCCTGCACCACCATTTATAGTGTCGAGACCATTACCACCACTTAAAGAGTCATTCCCTGCACCACCATTTAATGTATCGTTACCATCACCACCATTGAGCACATCATCGCCATTATCCCCGTTTAATATGTCATTGCCATCACCGCCAAATATGTCGTCATTACCATCCCCACCGCGTAGAACATCATTACCGTCGCCACCTTGTAATATGTCATCCCCAGCATCACCGTTCATTATGTCATCGCCAATATTACCAATTAAGGTGTCATCATCGTCGCCGCCATTCATGATGTCATCACCCGCGCCGCCATACAGAACATCATCACCTGCGCCGCCATCTATTGAATCATTTTCCGCACCGCCACTTAAAAGGTCATCGCCAGCATCGCCGAACAAATAATCAACACCATTCCCACCAACAATCGTGTCATTACCATCACCACCAGTGATAATATCATCGCCATCATTCCCGCTTAAACGGTCATTGCCTAATCCACCATGCAGTTCATCATTCCCATCATCGCCTTGAAGACGGTCATTACCATCACCACCATAAAGAATGTCATCACCATCTTCACCATAAAGACGATCATCACCGACATCACCAAACAGCAAATCATTACCCAAACCACCGCGTAGAATGTCGTTGCCATCACCGCCAGACACCGTATCATCGCCTGATCCTAAATAGGCAACATCACGACCACCCAGCATATTGAAGATTTCATCGGTTGTGACAGTACGGCCAAAATAATCATTGTTTAAGCCATCAAATGTTTGTGTCGCGCCTGTTGTAAAAGTTGCCGCGCCTGGCTCTGTGCTATCAAATAAAAATACTGGGTTCACAACATCTACCGTGGCTGAACTGCCGCTGGTAAGATTATCTGTAGTGAGGTAATTATTGGTATTCACATGACGATTGTTTATTTTTACATTTTCAATCTGGATGGAACGGCCCCCTTCGGCGCCATCATTGAGAAAACGAAACTCAAGGGAGCTCGGCAAAGCGCCCCCATAATTAATAATAACGGAAAGGCTGCTGCCTGCTGAAGAAATAGAGTACGAATTAAAAAGAACACCATCTTCGTAAATCTCGAAGACAGGCATCGCCGCGCTATAAATAGCGGATAATTCCAATTCTAAAGTATATGTTCCAGCCATCGGCCTAGATTATTCCCCTC
>CAYGUV010000005.1:0-101128 GCA_964353185.1 uncultured Micavibrio sp.
TCAGGCTCATAACCTGAAGGTCGTAGGTTCAAATCCTACTCCCGCAACCAAGAATATCAATGACTTAGCCTTGATTTCTTCTAAAAAGTATCCCTAAAATAGTCTTACACAGTCCTTACACACTTTACACATAAGGAAAAGACTATGATAAAGCACTCGATTCTCGGTAATAAAGTTCACGTTTATAAGCGCGATAACAGCCGTTATTGGCAATGTTCGACATACCTTCAAGGCAAAAATCGCCGTGCCAGCACTAAAGAAGAAAGCCTGCAACACGCAAAGCAATTTGCTGAAGACTGGTATTTGGAGTTAAGGGGCAAAGCACGCGCAGGAACGCTTAAAGACGAAAAAACTTTTAAAGAAGCTGCTGAACTATTCCTGAAGGAATATGAGGTCATTACGGAGGGTGATAGAAGCCCTAAGTGGGTTCAAGGGCATGAGATTAGATTGCGTGTTCATCTAACCCCCTTCTTTGGTGATTTAGCTTTATCTGATGTCACAGCAGGAAAAGTTCAAGAATATAGAGTGCATAGAATGACCCCACAGCCCGATAGCAACCCAGAGCATTCAAAAAGCAATAGACCGCCTAAAGCCTCCACCCCTGCTAGAAAGACGATACATAACGAGATTGTAACGCTAAGGCAGGTGCTTAAAACAGCTATTCGACATGGTTGGATTGCTGCATTGCCTGAATTGTCACCGCCTTATAATACCCAAGGAAAAGTAGTCCATAGACCGTGGTTTAGCCCTGTGGAGTACAAGCAATTATATGAGGCGACCCGCGCCTATACAAAAACTGTCCCCCCTGCGTTTGTCTGGAATGCGCATCAGGTGCATGATTTTGTATTGTTTATGGCGAATACTGGATTAAGGCCAGATGAAGCTAAAAACCTTCAACACCGTGACGTAGAAGTTGTGGTTGATGAATGGTCAGGCGATACAATCCTTGAAATTGAGGTTAGAGGCAAGCGCGGCGTTGGTTATTGCAAAAGCACGTCTGGAGCAGTTAGGCCTTATGAGAGGCTTTTAAATCGCCCTAAACCAGTAAAGAAAAAGGACAAAGATAAGGGCTTGGAAATGCCAGAACCCAAAGACTTAGTATTTCCAGGCAATCATTTGAAGATGTTTAATAACATTTTAAAACGTGCAGAATTGAAGTTTGACCGCGATGGGAACGCTCGAACGTCTTATAGCTTACGACATACCTATATCTGTTTAAGGCTTATGGAGGGAGCTGATATTTATCAGATAGCAAAGAACTGTAGAACAAGCGTTGAAATGATTGAGAAGCATTATGCTGCGCATATTAAGACGACTTTAGATGCCTCTGCTATTAATGTAAGGCGTGTTAAGCCCAAGAAGATCGCACAGGAAGACCCCGCTTAAATTTTAAAAATACTTTAGAAATCTAATTGAATCCCTGTAGCTTTGGCTATGGGGATTTTTTAATTTAAGGGTAATAAAGAATGTCACACACTATGAACCAACCTATGAAAAACCGTTTTTCATACCCCTTGATTATTAATAGATAATAATCAAGGGGTTACCGCCACCGCCCCCTCCTGACCTCAACCAAACAACATAGAATTTGATTGAGGTCAGGAGGGGGCGGTGGCGGTTGTAGTTAGAGGGGTGGTTGGTGGTAGTGGTGTGTGAGGTGGTGAGAGTGAGTGAGTAGTGTGAAGTGATGTGAATGGTGATTGTGTGTGATGTTTGTGGGGTTAGCGTTGTTTGGTTTTTTATTTTGGGGTTTTGGGTGTGGTGTTGTAGGTTATTAAGTGGGTGTGAAGGTTTAGGGTTAATATTTACGTATTTGTTGGGGCGTTTGTTAATATGATATTTCAGGAGCGTGATGCAGAGATATTGAAGTGGATTAATGGTTTTGGATTTGCGAGTGCGGAGCAGATACAGAGCTTTATGAGAGTTGGCAAGACAGCGTGTTATGTAAGATTGAAAAAGCTGGTTGATGGCGGCTATTTGACGCGGGAGCGTATTTTGCATGGTCAGGCGAGAATCCATAAATTGACGAAACAAGGTGTTCTGGCTAGTGGCGATGCTGTGTTGCCTTTAAAGTATGTGAACTTGGGAACATTCAGACATGATTTTAAGCTGATTGATTTAGCCTTGATGTTAGAGCGTGAAACTGGGGGCTCGTTTATGCCAGATAGGCGAATTAGGCACGATGAAGGATTAAGCGGTGTTGGTCAACTTGGGCATGTAGCCGATGGATTTTTAACGATTGGACAAGATAAGCCTATTGCCGTTGAGTTAGAATTATCCGTAAAATCAAGAGCGCGTATCAACAGCATTATAAATGACTATGGCGGGAATTTGAGTGTAAAAGAGGTTTGGTATTATACGGATAATAAAGAAGTTATTCGTGCCATTACAAAAGCCTCTAAGGGATTTGATTTTATCAAAGTAAAAGAGATGCCTTCAAATAAATCTGAGGCGGCAATATGAGCGATGATGCAAAAATTAGTGAGAATGAACAAGTTATTTACGCTATTTTGGGCTTCAGTGCCTTTATTTTTATAATTTTACTTGGTTCTGTTACGCTTAGTATTTCTTTAATAAGTTTTGTTATTTTAGGTGTATTTAAAGCGACTTCAAAACTTGCTTTAGGCCTTGCAGTCTTATTTACCGCTATTGGAATGTTGGCGCATCAAAGTTTAATAGGCTGGCTGATGCTTCCTATTTCAACCAATCACATTTTTTATAGTGTCGTTTTGCCGTCCAATATATTTGACCTTATATTTAAAGTGGGTGAATTAAGTGCTTTTTTGTCTGCATTGAGCAGTCAATGGGGGCAAAGCTTAATGAAGCCTCAGTTATGGCTTTCATATCTTCCCGCAGGTTTGTTCTGCGGAACATTATTATTTTCTTTATTTAAATATTTTTTTAAAAATCCGCTTCGGCATTTGAAGCGTCAAAAACAAATGAAAAAGGACCACGGAAAGGTGGGTGACCTTTCCGCCATACTTACTAATCAAAGAACCGCAGAGACCTCGAAGGGCTCTTTGATCGGAGCAGATCGATACGCACGTCCCATCGAGCTAAGCGATAAAAGCGCAAACCAGCATACGCTGGTGCTGGGCACGACTGGCTCTGGTAAAACAGTGACGGTTTGTAATATTGTTGAAAGTGCTATTAACCGTGGCATACCTCTTATCTATATCGATGGAAAAGGAGATTATGATCTGGCTTGCCGTGTTGCCCGCTACGGGCAAAAGCGAGATAAGCCTGTCTCTGTATTTTCCATGAAGGGTGAAAGCTTAAGCTATAATCCTTTATCAACAGGAGGCTTCACCTCTAAAAAAGATCGTATTATTGAACTAAGGGAATGGACGGAAGAACATTACAAGAAATTAGCCGAAGGATATTTACAATCTGTCTTTAAGGTTATGGAGCAATGCAATATCCCGTGTAATCTACATAGTCTTTCTGAGAACCTTGATTTGAAAAAATTAAAATCATTGGTACGTCTAAATGAAGCTAATATACCCAATGCTCAGAAATTAATGGATGAGCTTAATAATCAAGACCAAGCTTCAAAAAGCATTGAAAGCCTAGTTGCAGAAATTCGTAATTTTACCTCTTCTGAAATTGGCGCATTATTCGAGATTGAAGAGGGTAAGCCTGTTTTAACGTTGGAAGATGTTATTAAAAATAATGGTGTGGCTTATTTTTGCTTACCTGCTTTAGAATTTCCTTCTATGTCTAAAACATTGGGGCGTTTGATTGTAAATGATTTAAAAGCAACGATGGCGCAGAGCTTATCCAATTCTAATATCAAGCAAGTCTATGTGATATTTGATGAGTTTTCAGTATTTGCGGGAGAGCAAGTGTTGAATGTTATTAATATGGGACGGAGCGCAGGTATTCATGCGGTATTATCAACGCAAAGCCTGTCTGATATCGCCTCAGGGCGTAAAGAAAATGCAGATCATTTTATCAATCAAGTTGTTGGCAACTGTAATAACTTCATATTACATCGTCAAAATTCACCAGAAGACGCAGAAAAACTCGCTGAAATGATGGGAACTAGAAATACTTTAGAATACACAGCGCAAGTAAGCCAAGTTGGCCCAACCCATATGGGAACAGTACGCAGAACGCGTGGATTTATTGCCCACCCCGATGACATTAAATCATTACAAACAGGGGAGGCTTTTTTCTTTACTAAAGAAGGGAATAAAGTCACTAAAATGAAAGCGAGGATGAGTAATATATGATTAAAGACAAACGTATGCATACTATTGATAATTCTGAATTAAATGAAGAAGATTTTAAAATTGATAATTTCACTTATCAGCGTGATTTGACAAGTAAATTGGATAAAATTTCCAAAGATTTTGACCAAGATATAATTAATGAAATAGTTCTTTGGAAGGTAAGCCGTTATGCGAGCGTATCAAAAAATACACTTGAACTTTTAAACAGAATTGATCCTCAATCAGATGAAATAGATGAAAGTTTAACTCATGATATTTTAATAGCCCTTTTAAATACAAAGGGAGTAAGGCTTCCAATGGCATCGACCTTCCTTCGCTTTAAAAACCCAAATGTTTATCAAATCATTGATCAGCGGGTTTACAGATTTTTGTATGGGAAAATAGTAAAGTATCCAAACGATATAAATGAAATTTGTAAGTTGTATTTGGATTATCTTAGCGTTTTAAAAAGTAAGTGTAAGCAGTACTCTGTTCAATTTAAATATTCAGATAGGATTATATACATGGCTGACAAAAGACTAAATAAAAAAAGCAAGCTGGACAATTACTAAAAAGAAAAGGATTTAATATGATGAAATACAGCAAAATTGTTATGCTGGGCTTTATGGCTTTTTATTCAACCATTCTGATGGCATCACTTATATATTCAATCCGTGACGCGTTTCAAGGCGGGCATATGTCCTTAAATATGCCAGTTGCTTATAGCTCTTTACTTTGGAGCGTGATCATCATGGTTATGGCCTTGATAATATCAATCAGTTCTTATGGTGATAAGATTGCGGCACTTTTCTTAAATCACCGTAAAACAAGTTTACGTGAAGAAGAAAAAATCAATCCTGCCTTGGATATGATTAAAAAGCAATATCGTCAAAAATTTGGTTCTGATTTGGACATGAAAGTCTATGTGATGGACGAGCCACATATTAATGGCATCGCTTTGGGCAAGCAAACGGCGGCAGTTTCAACAGGTCTTTTAAAAGTAGGAACAGAAGATGAAATCATGGGCGTTATGGCGCATGAGGCAGGACATCTTCATCATAAAGACGGTGTTTTTAGTTTGGTTTTTATTACGGCCTCTTTGCCGACAGTATTATTAAATTATTTATTGAGGCTGTGTTTTTCTAGAGGAGTGACTTTGAAATTTATGCCTACCAGCATGCAAGATTTTGGATGGTTATGGGGCGGTTTCGTTGTTATTATGTTTATATTCTTTTTTATCTATTTCTTGGTATTTTTGGTTTTGAGTTTTCCAGTTTTATGGCTGATGCGTATCTTTGAGACGATGACGCAATGGCCGATTGAATATAAGGCGGATCAATTTGCAAATGAGCTAGGTCATGGAGAGGCTCTGATAGAATTATTTGAGCGTATTGAAGATGAAGATATTAGGGCTGAGACAGGATTTTTAAGAAAATATCTTTATTCTCATCCGCCGACAGCATTGAGAATAGGTAGGATTGAACGTAGTTTATTAGGAAGATTAAATGAAGATGTTTAAAACTTATGATGGAATTAGGTTATTCAACCTGATTTTTAAAAATTTACATTATTCCCTATTTTATTCTTTTTGAAACCTCTATTCTTAAAAAGTCAAAACAATAAAGCTATTCAAATGATTTGAATATAAAATTTAAAAAAGTGAATTTAATAAAATTTATTATGATGATATGGCATATGCCCTATGAGTATGGTGCAATATAAAAGCACAAAGAAAATTGATTTTCAATATAGATAATTTTTTATCCCTATGCTGATATGTAATTATTCAAATTTGTAAATAAGGGGATGGCATTTTATGTCTAAAAAGAAAATTATTAAAAATATAATAGGAGCGCTAATTTTTATAGTTATGGGCGTGTATGCCCTATCACAAGATGTTAGAAAAACCGTCTGTTACAATTTGCATATATGTTACAAGACTTGCGATGAATATACAGGAATGCAGGATGCTCCTTTGAGGCCTATAGGGCACGAATTTACCTGCGAAGAAATAGAAAGATCTCACGCAATACAAGGGATTTTTTAAAATGGCTGATATTAAATTATTCAAATTTTTAAATAAGGGGACGGCATTTTATGTCTAAAAAGAAAATTATTATAGTAGCGTTGATTGTCTCTATATTTTTGGTGGGAACGATATTATTAATGAATAGAGAACATGAAGTAAGTAGTAGAAGTAGTACGTCAGTTGAAAGAGCTGGTGAATTTTATAAAAATATGGACATTAAATAAAATTATAAAGGTATTTGATTATGGCTGATTATGATGATTTCCAAAATATTTTGTTAAATACAAATTTTGTTGGGGGTGCTAATCAAAATGACCTTTCGACAGTATCGGGTAGTTTTGATGCTAGAGCAGACGTTGTAAAAGATACTAATAATATATATCAATTTTATTATTACTCTTTAACTATTTTATCAGACTTAAATAATTTAGGGTATTACGATACACCTACGAATGATGTTAATTTTGACGGAGCTTTTTATGACCGTGAATATAATGAACTTCCTTCAGGAAATAACCCAAGCTTAAATCCAAATCAGTTGTCAATCATATCGTCTGTGTTATCTTCAAATACTTATGGGGGAATGTTTTCTGATGTCGCAAAAATAAATTTTAATACAGGCACAACCTCTAGTGCTAATATTATTTTCGGTGCTACCACCAATGGAGGAGCAGTAACCAACCAATATGGAGGTTATGAATTAGATTATACAGATGGTGATGGCGAATTGAAACACGGTGATATATGGCTCAACAAAGATTATGACGCAAATAGCGATGGAACTGGGGACTGGATTTCGACAGATTTGGGCTCTTTAGGTCGTTTTGCGATTACGCATGAAATTGCTCATTCTCTTGGTTTAAAAGGTGATAATGATATATCAGGCCTAGCCATTGATCACCAAAAATATACAGTTATGTCCTACAATCTTTACACAGGCATGGATACCGTAGGCTCTAATAATGAAGTTTTACCGTTTGGCCTTCAATTATTAGATATCGCCGCCATCCAAGAAATATACGGGCGTAATTATCTTACTAGAAATATTGATACAACTTATTCAAAATTAAATGCCTTTAACTCCACACGTCCAAATGATGCCTTTATTTACACAATTTGGGATGGCGGCGGTAACGCTGATAAAATTGACGTTTCTGGTTACACAAATCCAAAGGGAGCTATTGTTGATTTACGCCAAGGAGAATTTAGTTCTGTTGGTTACAATGCCGAAGGTGGGGCTGCTATAGATAATTTAGCGATTGCTTACCATACAATTATTGAAAATGCTGTAGGAACTGCTTATTCTGATATTTTGATTGGTAATGCATGGGACAATAGATTAGAGGGCGGGGCGGGGAACGACGTTATTTTTGGAGATGGCGCTTCAGTTGCGTGGAACCCTCTGGTTAGCCAAATTAAAAACTCTGATGATGGTTACGGTATCGCAGAGCATGAATCCGAAAGCGGCGTTGCTGCGGCGTCTGATAAAAGTGGAGACGATATCTTAATTGGTGGCTTTGGGGACGATATCTTAATTGGTGGATTGGGGCAAAATATCTTGGATGGATATGGTGGTGATCCTGATATAGCAATATATCATGGCGCCCAAACTAATGGTTTTGATACCGTAGATTATAGTTTCTTAAATAATTCTGTCTCTGTCGTTTTAGATAAGAAAGGAAATGGTACAGCGACAGGAGTTGTTAACGACACTCTTATCTCTATTGATAATATTATTGGATCTTCAGCTGGAGATACTATTATAACAGACGTTGCGTGGGCTGAGATCACGGGAGGTCTAGGAAATGATACGATAACTGGTGGTAGTACGTTTCATTATACTTTAGGTGATGGTTCAGATGTAATTTATTTAGATGAAGATTTTTCTGATATGCCTGCAAGATTAAATATATACGGAACGACAGTATCAGAAGTAACGTATATCCGTTCTGGAAATGATAGAATTTATAATTTTACTGATGGGGCAACTATTACTGTTAAAGACGTCTATGATGAATTAAATAGAACTTCAGTAGGTTTATCCACACGCGATGAAAATGGAGATTCTCTGTCATCACAAGATCCTTTTTCCCCATATCAAAATAACAATTATGAGAATAAAAATTCTACCATTTATGGTTTAGGGGATAATCCTTCAACTGAAGTTGACGAAGGTAAAAATAAAATTGATATATCAGGTGCTATCAGTAAAACAGATGAAAATGGCATAAGAATAAAAGATGAAAATGGTATAGTCATAATCGTAAAAGATTATTCAGTTTACGGTTTAGATAGTAGCGATAATATAACTATTGATTCTGACGGAGACAACATTATTTTTGGTGGTTTAGGTAATGATTCTATTACTACAAGTGCGGTCGGTTCATCAACTAACATTCGTGGTGACGATATTGTTTACGGAGGATATGGTGATGATTTTGTCCGATTACTAGGATTTGGAAATTCCTCTGTTTACGGTGAAGAGGGCGATGACCTTATTCGTTTTGGGAATGGAAATAACATGATTGATGGAGGTGCTGGAAATGATGATATTTTTGCATCAAATAGAATTCCCACATCAACTGTTTATGAAAACTTAATTTATGGAGGTGCTGGAAATGACAGAATTGTTGCTAGTATAGATAACGATACTATATACGGCGGTGAAGGCGATGATTTAATACTTGGGCGAGGTGTGTATATATCAGTATCGGAACCAGAACTAGATAATAATAACGTAGGTAATGATGTGCTTTATGGTGACGAAGGTGATGATGTTATTATCGCAGCAGGACTGTCTCAGGAAATATATGGTGGTTTGGGAAATGATGTTTATGTTGCTTATGGCAATCAGCTTGAATTTGATAGTCAAAGAACATCTGTAATCACTGATAATGATGGAAATAATCTTTTGGTCTTTAGTGTTGATAGAGGTTTTTATGATGCGCGTGATTTAAAGTTCAACCAAATTAATGGAAATGATTTAGAAATTACTATTGAGGGACATAACCAAAAAGTGATAATAAACGATTATTATTTAAATCAAGATGCGTTTAAGTATATAGCATTTTCTTATGATGATCGTATCATTAATAATATAGATGATTTTGAGAATGGAAATATTGGTTTATTTACTTGGTTTGATGATATTTTCTCTTTATCCGATTATATTAATTCAACTCAAACAATAATCTATGGCACAGTTGGCACTGATACTTTAAACGGCAGTGTTAATAATGATTCGATTTTTGCGCAAGCTGGAGATGATCTTGTTAGTGGTGGCGATGGAGATGATCTAATTCGCGGATTCTTAGGTGCGGATACATTAAATGGTGATTCTGGTGATGATACCATCGATGGTGGTAATGGAAATGACGAAATTAATGGTGGTCTAGGAAATGATGTAATTTATGGCCGTGATGGTTTTGATGTATTAGCCGGAGGTGAAGGCAACGATACAATTTACGGTGGAGAAAGTTCTGATAAAATAGATGGTGGAGCTGGTAATGATATTATTTATGCTGGCCGCTATTATGATGCACACTTTGACTCTTTTGACTTGCTAGAAGGCTTTATTACTGATCCCAACGATGGAAATAATATAATTTCAGGTGGCGAGGGAGATGATAGAATATTTGGGGGGGTATCAGACGACTTTATTGATGGAAAAGAGGGCAGCGATGTTATATTTTCTGGCGCAGGAAACGATTTTCTTCAATTCACTTATGGAGAATCAGGTTTAGATGGTGATTATTATCACGGATACACCGATGGTACTGATGATACATTGTTATTGAACTTAGACGATCAAGCCAACAACGCAGAGATTTTGGCTGAAATACAAGATTTTAAAAATAATATTTGGGACTATGACAGAGGAAATTATTTTTATTTCTCCACATTAAATTTGTATGTCACAGATTTTGAAACAGTAGAAATTGTTTCAAATGTAATTTTAGGATCAGAAAATAATGACCTAATTCAGGATGAAAATACAGATGATTTTATTTATGCTGGTTATGGAGATCAAGTTATTAAAGTGGGTGAAGGAAGGGATATAATTTATGGTGGAAGCGGTAATGACATTATTCAATATGAAGGAAATTATCAAGATTATACAATTACAAACCTAACACAATATTTCGTACCATATTTTACTATTCAAGATAACTTTGGAAGCGATGGATTAGATGATGTTTATAATGTAGAAGTTTTTCAATTTGCCAATGGCACGTATGATGTAGCAACTGAAACATTTACCTCAAATTTAAATCAAATAGATGGTACGTCATCCAATGATACAATTTATGGTACTAGTAGCAATGATCTCATTTATGGTTATGAAGGAATTGACACCATAGAAGGTTTAAGTGGTAATGATACGATTTATGGTGGTGATGGAAATGACAAATTATATGGTTTGACAGACACTTATTCTGGTGCAAATTCAGGTGATGACACATTTTATGGTGGTGCTGGAAACGACTGGATTTATGCTAATGGGGGAAATGATTTTATCGATGGTGGGGATGGATCTAATGATGACGTCAGATATAATTATTCCCACACAGGTGTAAACGTAAATTTGCTTACAGGTGAAGTAGATGAAAATGGAGATGGAATAATTAATGATATTTTAGTATCTATTGAGAGAGTAACTGGATCTAAGTATGACGATGTAATCATAGGAGATAATGCAGTAAATAGCCTCAATGGCCGTGGTGGCAATGATAATATAAGTGGCGGTGGAGCAGGCGATTATTTATATGCAAATAATGGAGATGATGTTCTTTATGGTGGGGATGGCGGAGATTTACTGAATGGTTCTTCTGGGGTGGATATTCTTTATGGGGGGGCTGGCATCGATACTTTAATAGGTGGAAATGATGCTGATACCTTTGTTTTCGAAGCTGCAAGTGCTTACTCAGGTGTAGATGTTATTCAAGATTTGGATATATCCGAAGGAGATATTATTGATTTATCTGATTTACTTAGTTTATATGATCCATTAACAGACGCTTTGAGTGATTTTGTATCTAAAACAGAAACTTCAGGCCATACATATTTTGCTGTTGACGCAGATGGCGGTGCAGATAATTTTATTAATGTTGTACGTACACATAATACTATTGGATTGTCAGATATAGATATATTAGAAGCCAACGGTAATTTAATTACGTCTTAAATTAATTGTTTTTTTATGCGTTTGATAAATAGAAAATTAAAAGGATTATTAGTATCGTATTGATTAATAAATGTAGTGTTCAACCTGTTTCAAAATCCATTGGTGTAAGAAATAACTCAAATCAAGAAAAGCTACGTCTGCAAAACATGTTGTTTAAAAACTTTACCCTAATTTTTCAGTAAAAAAAGGGTATTAAGATCAGCTATGAGATTGGTATAGAAAAGATAAACCTATAAAAACCGTAGAAGAATATATTATCTGCTAAGCTCAATACGCAAGAAGACGATGAATTGAAAATATTGTCTAAACTTTCTTTGGATTATGAAGATATAAATCATAAGATTAACAATAAGTAGTTTTAAATTTTTTTATATTTTGCGGTAGTTGTTGGAATTGCTAAAATATGCCTCTAACCTAATAGGAGGCTCAAATGCAGGTGTTCAAAATTGATGAAAAGAATATAAGAATTGTGTATGGAAAAATGTTAAATGATTTAACTTTAGATTGGACGGTAAGAGATTTGAACGCGCTGAAAACGCAACTGGACTTTGCTCTTAGCTATAAAGATCAGCTTCCTTCCTTGAAAAAATCCAAGTACAAAAACCTGAAGATTCATGAAGGTGCAAATCATCTTGATATAATCGATTATAATGTTGGTTCGCTCAATTTATTGACAATTGAAGACCATTTTTTCAATCGTTAATGCCTAAATTTACACTATATAGTTGTGTTGAATATACGCTATCGGTTGTGTTCTTTAAAAAACTTAGTTTAAAATACATGTTATCGCCTTTGCGAAGAAAAAATATGCGTTGTGTCTACATTTCTAAGACACATCATTCCATGATTACTTAAGGTTAGTAAAAATGATGAATTTTGATACATGGATGCGAAACAAAGGGGTAAGTGAGTCCACAGTACTTAAATATTATGGTGCTATAAGTGGCTCTTTATCTGATTGGGCTAGAGAGAATAATTTAATATCAGGCTCTATTCTAGATATCCGTAATCAATCAGAAATGTCCTCTTTGGTTCTGAAACTAAAACAATTAGATATAGTTCAAGAAAGAAATACTAGAGGGCATGGTATGTATTTAGCCGCCCTCAAAAAATACTCACGATTTTTATACGATGTAAAAGATAGCTATTATGAAGCGGATATTGAAGAAATTCTTGAAGACTCGACCATCAATGTAACTGAAAGGGTTCAATTAATTAATTCAAGAATAGGACAAGGAATATATAGGCAAGGTCTTATTAAACTATGGGGGCGTTGTTCTGTAACGGGCTATAAAAACACATCTCTTCTTTTAGCTTCTCATATTAAGCCGTGGTCAAAATCTAGCTCTATTGAACGATTAGACTCAAATAATGGATTACTTCTTATTCCAAATTTAGATACGGTTTTTGACCAAGGCTATATTTCATTTGATAACTTAGGTAACATTTTAATTTCTAAGCAGTTATCTGAACCAGAGTTTCTCGGTATTGAGCCAACTATGTCAGTTAAGCTCAATGACAAACAAAGCTCGTATATGAATTATCACCGTGAGAATATTTTCAGAGGCTAATTAACTAAAATTGTTGTTTGATGTTCCTTAAGGAATCTAAGTGCTAAGGGTCTTTGACCCTCGCGCCGCAAGGGTCTAGCGATAAACGCTTATCGGCCTTTTCCCCAACCTTCCTTCATTACATTTCGTGCAGGATGGGTGATACCCCTTTAGGCCAAACGCGCCCTATGCATTTGCTACCCCACCCTCGGCGGGAGCCAAGGTTGCATATACGCAACCCATTTCCAAAGAGGAGAAAGACATGACAACTTTATTTGCACAACCCTATGATATATGCGCCAAAGGCTTTTATTTTGATACAGCCGAACAATACGAAGAAAAAGCAAAGGATTTAATTAATGACTATGGGCAAGTTGTTGAAGAATTTGAAATTCAATTCATAGACGGTGAGATAATTGACGCAAAGTTATTTAATGCGTTGGAAGTACACCAAGGGAATTTTAGCTATTTTTTAGATGTAGCCGAAGAATGGGACGAAGACGAAAAAATCAAAGTTATTCTTGCCGTTGGAGAATGTGGCTATAACTTTAATCTTAGTCAAGATGATCCAAATCAATTTGAAATTGATATATATGAAATTGATACGATGCGCGAACTTGCCATTGATTTTGTTGAACAAGGGCTTTTTGGTGAAATTCCTAGCACTATTCAAAATTATCTTGATTATGACGCAATCGCTTATGATTTATCTATGGATTACAGTGAAACAACCATCGATAACACGCGTTATATCTACCGCATGGGATAAAATCCTCAATTACAATTGTATGAAGTTAGCTAGATTCCCTAAAATAGGAATCTAGCTGAAGCTTGTTTAATTCCACTTCTTGGGGTTTTGCCCCGCCAGTTGCGTTTCCGCCCGCCCAGCATCCCTTAATGCTAATGTTATGAATCATAGAATCCATATCCATTACTGTGTTATTCAAGGCAATTTTGTATTAATTCTTTGAAAAATCATACAAATTTGCCATGATAGCCTCTTATAATAATCTTTAATTTATAGGGTATTGAATGGCTAAGGCAGATAAAGCGACAAAAACCAATAATGGAGCCAGTTTAGGCTACGAAGCGAAGCTTTTTCTTGCCGCAGATAAGATGCGATCTGGTGTGTCACCTAGCGAATATAAGCATATTGCCCTTGGTTTAATTTTTTTAAAGTATATTTCCGATGCATTTGAAGCCAAACACGCTGAATTAATGATCGAAGGTGAATCCTTTGCCGAAGATAAAGATGAATATTTGGCTGAAAATATCTTTTGGGTGCCCAAAGAAGCCAGATGGTCATATCTTCAAGCCAATGCAAAGCAACCAACAATCGGTAAAATAGTTGACCAAGCAATGCTCGCTATTGAAGCTGAAAATGCCTCTTTAAAGGGCGTTTTACCCAAGGAATATTCTCACCCATCTTTAAGCAAAACCATGCTGGGAGAATTGATTGATCTGTTTGCGACAATTGAAATTGGCGGAAGCACAGCAAAAGCCCATGATGTATTCGGGCGTATCTATGAATATTTCCTTTCAAACTTTGCAGGTGCAGAAGGAAAACGTGGCGGAGAATTCTACACCCCCCGTTCAGTCGTTAATCTTTTAGTTCAAATGCTTGAGCCTAATTCAGGGCGTATCTATGACCCATGTTGCGGATCAGGCGGAATGTTTGTTCAATCTGAAAAATTTGTAGAACAGCATGGAGGGCGTATTGGCGATATTGCCATTTATGGTCAAGAAATGAACCATGTCACATGGCGACTGGCAAAGATGAATATGGCCGTTCGCGGTATTGATGCGGACATTAGATGGAACAGCGAAGGCACATTTCACAAAGATGAACACCCAGATTTAAAAGCCGACTATATCATCGCTAATCCACCTTTTAATGTCAGTGATTGGGGCGGTGAACGCCTTAAAGAAGATAAACGTTGGCAATACGGCATCCCGCCTGCGGGTAATGCTAACTTTGGATGGGTGCAACATATTGTGCATCGCTTATCACCCAATGGATATGCAGGCGTTGTTTTAGCGAATGGGTCTATGTCGTCAAACTCATCAAACGAAGGCGAAATTCGCAAATCTTTAATTGAAGAAGATATTGTTGATTGCATGGTGGCTTTGCCTGGTCAGCTTTTTTATTCAACTCAAATTCCTGTCTGCTTATGGTTTTTGGCACGCAATAAGGGCAAGAATGGTTTTCGTGATCGCAAAGGTGAAATCCTGTTTATTGATGCGCGGAATACAGGGCATATGGTTGATAGAACACGTAAAGAATTTTCATTTGATCCTGAAGACCCAGAGTCAGATATTGTAAAAATATCTGATATTTACCATGCATGGCGCGGTGAGAAAGACGCGATTGAGCGTCGCGGTGAATATGAAGATATTGCGGGACTTTGTAAATCCGCCAAAATTGAAGAAGTACGCGAGCATGGATATATCCTAACCCCTGGACGATATGTTGGTGCGGCGGACATAGAAGATGATGGCGTTACCTATGAAGAAAAAATGGCGACCTACACCGCCGAGCTTGAGGCGCAATTTGCAGAATCCGAAATATTAGAGCAAAGGATTAAAGAAAATTTGGCAAAGGTTGGTTATGGCTTCTAAAGGTAAAAACTTAGACAAAAAGGCAACTGTTCAGAATTTCTTAACAGTTCAAAAACAGCCATATTGTCAAATTCGAACTGTAAAGGATTTATTGACAGTTCAGAATGAGAGTATGGGATATGATTGATTATGGCACAAAAACGTAAGGTAAAAGAAAATAAGCGTTTTATTTTGTCTCGACAAAAACGGGATAATTCTTATGTTTATTTTCTGAAAGATAAAGACGATAAAGATCGACCAGAAGAAGAAGTTTACACTTTAATCGGGGATCAAATCTCTTACAATTTTGGCAATGACAAAATACCAACCATTCTTCTTGATGGTTTTAAAGAAGTTCCTTCATCAGCAATGAGTGAATTAGGCTTTGGTTTTAAAAACAAAGCTATTAACAATTTCTTCAAATATAAGTTTGATAAGAAAAAAACAATCACCATTACAAGTAAAACGCAAACTAGAGAGAGCGGTAACGCTTTAATAATAAATATTGAAGATTTAGAAGAGTTGGCGACGGCTCTGAATCAGGAACAAAGAGCCTGTGAGGATACAAAGCGATTGCTTATTAAGAACTTTTTGGTAAAAAGCTTTCCCTCTTTAAACTACGCAATTAAGGAAACAAATAATAATAAAGACCTCATCCTTCGTAACTTGAACAAAAAGCTAATTGAGCAGTTAAATGCGGATGATGTTGAAGCGTTTGGTAAGTTTTACGTTGAGGCCGCGCAGAAATATAAGCGCGATGACCTTGTACGCAGAATGTTGCTTGATCTGCAAAGAAGCGCACAGCTTCTCACTTTGCAGGAAGTGGTCAAGAAATACGAATTATTGTTGGCCTCAAACCCATTGGAAGCCAAATGGCAAGAATTCTTTGATGAACACATCACGCTTTTTGATAATCGCTATATCAAAAAGCTGAATTACAAAAATATTGCAACAGGCATTACGAAATACCCTGATTTGGTTTTGGTTGATATATATGGATACATTGATTTTTACGAGTTAAAGCGCAGCAGTACGCCACTTTTAAAATATGATGAAAGTCATAAAACCTATTATTGGTCAAAAGACATGGCGATGGTCATTTCTCAAGCTTCAGATTATTTGCAAAAAGCAAAAGAAAACGCTGCTAGCTATGCAAATGCCATTAAAACGGAAACTAGCGTTGAAGGCGAAAAAGGACTTGAAATTAATATTGTGAATCCAAGAGCGATCATTGTTGCGGGACAGTCTAGCGATCTAACAAATGACAAGATGCGCCATCAATATAAAACCCTGCGCGAAGGACTAAAGGATATAGAGTTCCTTCTTTATGATGAGCTATTAGTTCGCCTTCAAAATCTTCTGGCAAATGTGAGGGTGAAATAAATGGAGACCGTAACAACTGATCCAATAAAGTTTCATATTCATTATGATGTTGAAGATCACTTTATTCCAATGAGTGATTTTCTGACAGCTTCCAATTCAGCTCTAAAAATTATTGATGATTTAAATAAACAGGTTCTTGGCGGACAATTGCGCTATCAACTTGTTGTTATCCCCCCCAAAGAAGGAACATTTTTAAAAACGGTAGGATTTGTCGCAGTTACACTTGTTGCTAATGCCGTGGTTGTTCCTATAACGTCTGATTATGTTTTGGGTGCTTTTGAAGGAATTGCAGAGCATAAACCTGCTGATTACGGCAAGGATCATGGTAGGGCTTTAAGAGATTTAACGGCTGGTTTTTTCTCTAAAGAAGTAGATGAGCTTGAAAAATGCATTCCACATGAATTGAATTTAGACCGCGCTTTTAAAGCTAAAACGGATTTTTATATGTCGTGTCAGACCAATGACGATATTAAAGGAATAGGCTTTGATAATACGCGCAACTTTCCAATACGACATGTTGATTTCAAACGTCATATGTCGAAAGACAGAACGCGCCCGCTAGATTCCGATTTTGTTTTGTACGATGCAATCCTAACTTCACCTGTTACAGAAGATAAAAACTTCCAGTGGTATTTCGAAGATACAGTAACAGGGCAAAAAATATCGGCACATATGCGCGATGACGCTTTTAAAAAAGGCGTTTTGAGCGGAAAATACCCAATAAAACAAAGCAAAAAAAGTGATGTTTTGAAAATATTGGTTGAGTATAAAAAACAAGAGGTAAACGGCGAAATTAAGAATAAAGAAACCTGTGTTGAGACTGTTTATAGTTTTAACGAAAAAACAATAACTCCTATTCCCGATAATCTGCCAAAAGGAACACGCTTTAACATTAAAGAAGAAGCCCCAATGGAAAAAATATGGAAGGCTTCAAATGAGTAAGTGGAAGGAAGTAAAAGTATCTGATGTTGTTGAAATCATTGGTGGTGGTACGCCTAAAACAACTAATCCAGAATTCTGGGATGGTAATATTCCGTGGTTATCAATCGAAGATTTTAATAATGATGACAGATTTGTTTCAAAAACAGTGAAGACAATTACTGATAAAGGATTAGAACAAAGTTCAACAAAATTATTAAATAAGGGCGACTTAATAATTTCTGCGAGAGGTACTGTTGGAAAACTAGCTCAATTAGACAAACCAATGGCATTTAATCAATCTTGCTATGGATTGCGCGGTAAGTCACAAATAATCAATAACGGATATCTTTACTATGCCCTTAAAACAGCTATATGTTCTTTGCAAAATGCTGGGCATGGCGCTGTTTTTAACACTATAACGCGTGATACCTTTGAAATTGTTTCAATTCCTGTTCCTTCTCAGGATGTGCAAGATGAGATTGAAAATATCCTTGGTTCTCTTGACCAAAAGATTGAACTTAATCAACGGATGAGTGAGACGTTGGAGGGGATGGCGCGGAGCATTTTTAAAAGCTGGTTCGTCGATTTTGACCCCATCCACGCCAAAGCCGAAGGCCGCCCCCCAACAGGAATGAACAAATCCACCGCCGCTCTTTTTCCTGACAGCTTCAATGATGAGGGAATCCCTGATAGCTGGCAGGAAAAACCACTTTCAGAAATTGGGGAAGTGAAGACAGGCAAAACACCACCAACAAAGGATACTAAAAATTACGGTAATGATTTACCATTTATTACTATTCCTGATATGCACGGGAAAATATATGTTTTAAATAGCAGTAAATATTTATCAGATATTGGAGAGGCAACGCAAAAAAACAAAACTCTACCAGCTGGAACGATTTGTGTAAGTTGCATTGCTTCACCAGGTTTGGTTGTTTTAACGCATCAAGAGTGTCAAACAAATCAGCAGATAAATTCAGTCGTACCATTTAAAGAAGGATTTGAAAGTTTTAGATTTTGGCAAATAAAAGAAGTGTCGGAAGATGTGATTTCAATAGGTAGCGGTGGCTCTGTCTTTCATAATTTAAATAAGTCACAATTTAGTGAATTAAAAGTTATTGAGCCGTCCTTGGAATTAGCGCAAATATACGAAAATACGGTTTCTTCTTTTATGCTTAAAATTTTAGAAAATGAAAAACAAAATCAAAATCTTGCTTGTTTACGAGATACAATATTACCCAAACTTATTTCTGGCGACTTACGTGTTGAGGATACTGCCCCCCTTCTAAAGGAGGCGGTATAATGAATAACTTGTTTGAAGTGGTTGAAGAGCCAGATAAAGTTCAAAAACTTGAAGAGCCAGAAAAAGGTGAAGAGGTAGAAGTGGCGGAAGTCATTGATGCGGTGATTGATAGCCGTAGCATTGTTGATATGAGCCATGAAGAGGCTAAAGCCTATTTTTTGAAGGAAGAAAGCTACTGTAGTTTTGATTTACCACCATACTTTAAATTTCAAGAAATTCTGTCAGAAGTTGATAAGACTCTATCGGGTAAAAAACTTTCTGAGTTTAAGCAAGGAAATCCAAGAGAGTTTGACGATGTAAATTATAAGGTCTTAAATAACAAAGATGGCCGATACGCTTGGCGACCAATTCAATTAATTCATCCTGTGCTATATGTTTCACTAGTGCATAGTTTTACCACGAATGCGAATTGGAAATTAATTTGCGATAGATTTAAAGAATTTGCGGATAATCCCAAAATTGAATGTATTAGTTTACCCCGTGAATCTTTGTCTGATAATTCAGATAAAGCAGAGCAAATAACAAACTGGTGGTTAGAAGTTGAACAAAAATCTATAGAGCTTGCCTTAGATTATGAGTGCTTATCCCATACGGATATTACGGATTGCTATGGTGCCATTTATACTCACTCAACCGCTTGGGCTTTGCATGGCAAAGATTGTATGAAGAAACCAGAGAATAGACCAAGAAGAAATCCTACTCTTTTAGGAAACATAGTTGATGACCATTTACAAGACATGTCCCACGGGCAAACAAATGGCATTCCACAGGGATCAGTGCTTATGGACTTTGTTGCTGAGATGGTTCTTGGATACGCAGATTTACTGTTATCTAAAGAAATAGAAAAAGCAGAGATTACAGACTATAAAATTATTCGTTATCGTGATGATTATAGAGTTTTTACTAACAATCCCCGTGATAGTGAAAAGATCATTAAATTTATAACTGAGATTATGATTGGCCTTGGCTTAAAGCTTAGTGCTGAAAAAACTAAAGCAACAACAGAAGTAATTAGAGATTCTATCAAAAGTGATAAGCTTTATTGGATGAAACAAAAGCAAAGAGATGGGAGTCTTCAAAAACATTTCCTTATCATTCATGGGCTGGCAAATAAGCACCAAAATTCAGGCAGTTTAACGACTGCCCTGAAAGATTATTATGGACGACTTGTAAAACTTAAAAAATTACAAGGTAGCGTAATTCCGCTAATAAGTATTGCAACTGATATAGCGAATAAAAATCCTCGTACATACTCATATGCAGCGGCAATTATTAGTCTTTTGCTTAAATATGTAAGTCCTGAAGACCAGAAGCGCGTGATGATTGATAAAATCATTGGAAAATTCAGGAATATTCCAAATACTGGACATCTTTTAATTTGGTTACAGCGTATTACGCTCGGCATAAAAGCTAATTATCCATTTGAAGAGCCCTTGTGTGAGCTAGCTGCAGGTAAAGATGTGCAAATTTGGAATAATTCTTGGCTTAAAACTGATATGCAGAATGTAGTATCAGCAAATAAAATTATTGATATAAATTGTATAAAAGAACTTCCAGAATTCATTACTAAAGAAGAAGTGGCTTTATTTAAAACGGATTTTAATAGCGATGACTAAAATAACAGAAAATCATATTGAAGAAGCCGCGTTAGAGTGGCTAGAAGAACTTGGCTTTGAGATAGTTCATGGAACAGTCATTGCGCCAGAGGGAAGCGCACCAGAGCGCGAAAGCTACGGCGATGTTGTTTTACGCGGACGTTTGATAAAAGCCTTAACTGATTTAAACCCGACAATTGATGCGGGCTTATTTGATGATGTTATTCGCAAAGTTGAACAAAGCGAGACGCCATCTCTGATTGAAGAAAACAGAAGGCTTCACGCCCTTATCACCGATGGCGTTGATATAGAGGTCATGCGTGATGATGGAAGTTTAAGCGGTGAAACGGTTAAGCTTATTGATTTTGAAAATATTGAGGCCAATAATTTTTTAGCCGTTAATCAATTTACAACTATTGAAAATGGTCATGACCGCAGGCCAGATATTGTATTGTTCGTAAATGGCTTACCATTGGCGGTGATTGAGCTTAAAAATGCAGGTGATGAACACGCCACGATTGATAAAGCCTTTAGTCAGTTGCAAACCTATAAAGAACAAATCCCTAGCCTGTTTAGAACAAATGGCCTGCTTGCGACTTCGGATGGTATGGAAGCACGCATTGGATCGCTTACGGCCAATAAAGATCGTTTTATGCCTTGGCGAACCACGGATGGAATTAACGTTGCCAAAAAAGGCTTACCTGAAATGGAAGTCCTTATTAAAGGACTTTTCAACAAATATCATTTTCTTGATCTTATTTCTGGCTTTACTGTTTTTGAAGATGACAGCAAAAAAATCATTAAAAAAATTGCAGGCTATCATCAATATTTTGCCGTGAAGAAAGCAGTTGAAAGCACGTTATCCGCTTCAAAATCTGATGGAGATCATAAGGCGGGTGTTATTTGGCATACGCAAGGATCAGGCAAAAGCCTTTTAATGACGTTCTATGCTGGTCAGGTTGTACGTCATCCAAACATGGAAAACCCAACATTGGTTATTATCACTGATCGCAATGATTTGGATGAACAGTTATTTGGGACATTTTCAAATTGTAAGGCTTTGCTACGTCAAACACCGAGGCAAGCAGGCGGACGTGAAAATTTACAAGAGCTATTGGCGGTTAATTCTGGCGGTATTATTTTCACAACTATTCAGAAATTTTTTCCTGCCAAAGATGAAACAGAAGTTCCGCTATTAACAGATCGTAGCAATGTAATCGTTATCGCCGATGAAGCACATAGAACACAATATGGCTTTGGCGCAAAAATTAATAAAGATACAGGCGAAAAGACTTATGGTTTTGCAAAATATTTGCGCGATGCACTACCAAATGCGTCTTATATCGGATTTACAGGAACGCCAATTGAGAGTACAGATGTAAACACACCTGCTGTTTTTGGTGACTATATTGATGTATATGATATTCACCGCGCCGTTGAAGATGAGGCAACGGTTCCAATCTATTATGAAAGCCGTATAGCAAGGCTTGATCTGGATGAAGATGAAAAGCCACGCATTGATGCGGAAATTGAAGAATTAACTGAAGGTCAGGAGCAAGATGCTACTGAGAAAGCAAAAGGCAAATGGTCACGAATAGAAGCTTTAGCGGGCTCTGAAAAGCGTATAAAATTAATTGCAAAAGATATAGTTGAACATTTGGAATCTCGACTTGAAGCGATGCCAGGAAAAGCAATGGCCGTTTGCATGAGCCGTCGTATATGTGTTGATCTATATAAAGCTATTACTAATCTACGCCCAGATTGGCATAGTGATGATGATAAGCAAGGGGCAATAAAAGTGGTCATGACAGGCAATGCGTCAGACCCGTTAGATTGGCAGGCGCATGTTGGCAATAAAACGCGGCGTGAAAATTTAGCAAAGCGGGCGCGTGATCCTTCTGATGAATTAAAATTGGTATTGGTGCGTGACATGTGGCTTACAGGCTTTGATGCCCCTTGTATGCACACAATGTATATTGATAAGCCAATGAAGGGACACGGTTTAATGCAGGCTATAGCGCGTGTAAACCGTGTTTTTAAAGATAAGCCAGGCGGTTTAATTGTTGATTATATTGGTGTTGCTCAAAATCTTAAAAATGCTTTGCTTGAATATTCTGATAGTGACCGTTCAAGTACAGGTATTGATGAAGATGAAGTTATTGAAGCTCTTCAAAAATGCTATGAAGTTGTAAAAGATATGTATCATGGCTTTGATTATTCTTTAGGAATTACAGGAAAACCACAAGAACGGCTACAAACTCTTGCAGGAGCTATGGAATGGATTTTATCTCAACTGCATACTGAGGCTGAAAAGGCTAAAACAGAAGAGCAAAAAAAGAAAATTCGTCGTCGTTATAATGATGCAGTCGTTGCCCTTACAAGAGGTTATGCATTGGCTTCGGCAAGTGACTACGCCAAAGAAGTTAGAGATGAGGTTGGGTTCTTCCAGGCTGTAAAAGCAGCACTGACAAAATCTACAGCATCAGGAACCAAAAAATCGTCTGAAGACATTGAGGCTGGAATTCAACAAATTCTAAGTCGTGCAGTTGTATCAACGGAGATTATAGATATTTTAGCTGCATCAGGTATCAAATCTCCTGACATATCGATCCTTTCTGATGATTTCTTAGCCGAGCTTAAAAATATGGATCGCAAGAATTTAGCTTTAGAGGCTTTAAAGAAGATTTTGAATGGAGAAATTAAATCATCTAGCCGTAAAAATGTGGTTGAATCACGCGCTTTTTCTGAGCGTTTGGAGGATGCCATTAAACGTTATCATAATAATGCGCTTACTACCGCCGAGGTTTTGGAAGAGCTCATTCGTATAGCAAAGGATATTAAGCAGGCACGACAACGGGGAGAAGAGGAAGGGTTAACGCATGATGAGATAGCTTTTTATGACGCGCTTGCTGAAAATGAGAGTGCGCTGGACATCATGGGGGATGATCAGCTTAAGGTAATTGCTCACGAGCTAATGAATTCAGTAAAATCTAATATTTCGGTTGACTGGCAAAAGAGAGATAGTGCGCGTGCAAAAATACGAGTATTGGTAAAGCGTGTTTTAAAGAAATATGGTTATCCACCTGATCTTCAAAACGATGCAATTCGAACAGTCATTGAACAGGCTGAAATATGGTCAACTGAATGGACTTCATCAGGTAAAAACTAATTTTGGTAGGGAATAAATTATGTATCAAATTAACAAAGATAAAAATCGTATAACGCAGTTAAAAACTAGAAAATTTTCAGATTTAGGGTTTACTGAGCGCCATCATTTGCAAGAGTGGATTGCTAACTGCCCAGATTGCTTAGGTGAAGAGCTTTTAATAATTCAAAAAGAGTTTGATGGATTTGATGAAACAAGGGAGAGACTTGATCTTCTTGCGTTAGATAAGGATGGAAATATTGTTGTAATTGAAAATAAGTTGGATGATTCAGGCAGAGATGTTGTTTGGCAAGTTTTGAAATATGCCTCTTATTGCTCAAGCCTTACTAAACAGAACATTATTGAGATATTTCAAAACCATATAAACAAAACCGATAGAGAAAAAGACGCACGTGAAGAACTTTGTAATTTTCTTGAAACGCCTGATTTGGACGAAGTTGTCTTTAATAGTGGGAATCAACAACGTCTTATGATGGTAGCAGCTAATTTCAGAAAAGAAGTTACAAGTACGGCACTATGGTTGTTGGGGTACGGCATTAATATCCAATGCATGAAAGTTACGCCTTACAGCTATGAAAATGAATTGTTCCTAAATGTTGAGCAAATTGTTCCAACGCCAGAAACGAAAGAGCTAATGGTTAGTATGTCTGTTAAGGAAGCAGAAGAGAAGTCTACAGAAGTTGAGAAAAAACATCGGCATAGTATCCGTTCTAGATTTTGGGAACAGGCTCTTGAGGCTATGCGAGAAAGTTCTTGTGATTTATATGCTAATATTAACGCGTCCAAAGACCACTGGTTAAGTGCTGGGTCAGGTGTTCGTGGTGTGCCTTACAGCATTATTTTTTGTAAAAATGAAGCGCGTGTTGAGTTGAGTATATCTCGTGCCGAAGCCATTGAAAATAAATTCATCTTTGACAAGCTTTTTGAACAAAAAGAAAGAATAGAGAATGCTTTTGCAAAAGAGCTAATCTGGGAGCGATTAGATAACAAAAAAGCGTCACGGATAAAGTTTAGCGCACCCTTTGAAAGCTATAATGAGGAAAACTGGCCTGAAATTATCAATTGGCTTGTAAATAATATGATTAAGTTTGAAGCTGCTATGCAAGAGCCTTTAGCAGAAGTTAATGATCAATTAAAACGATGGCTACAATCTGAGGCGTTAAATCTTGAAGCCGCTGAATAAGAGCATTAAGAAATTTAAGTGTTTACCTAAAATAATTTTTCACACTAAATTCAATTTGTTCAATAAATATTTTCTTAAACGCAGATAAGTTATTTTGTTCATAGAATATGAGCATAGCTTTTTTATAGTCTAATGAGTCAACGCTTCTATATGATAGTGGGCATACTTCTTCTCTGATAAGTAATGCATTACTTATCATTCGGCCTGTGCGTTTATTGCCATCTTCAAAAGGTTGAATATAAGAAATTAGAGCCACCGCCAATAATGCTTTCTCAAATCCATTTTCTTTTGAATTTATAAGAACGCACATGCGTTCTAACACTTCTTTAATTTGATGTTCGTTATCAAGCGGTTTATAAGCCGTGCCAGTAATACCAACTGTACGGGAGCGTATGTTGCGCCCAACGCCTAAATCTTTGATAAGAATAGAATGAATTTCTTCTAATACCCTAAGGCTTAGGCTTTCTGCTATGTTTTTATGCTCAAGCATGAAATTCAATGCGTCTTTGTGATTCAGCAGCATGGCTGCATCTTCTTTTGGTTTACCTTCAGCCTCCTCTTTTTCTTTAAACAGTCTTTCTGTTTCTAAAAGTGAGTATGTATTCCCTTCAATTTGAGAGGATTTCCAGCTTAACTCAATCGTTAGGCGTTCCAATTCTTTTTGAAACAATGCTTCTGGGTAATCAGAGATGTTTGCCTGATATTCTTGCTTTAATACCTCAAGTTTTGTTTTTTCTTTGTCTGTAAATAATTCTACATTTCCTAAAGTTGTCAATACGTCCAAATTGAACCCTGTTTGAGCTTGGCGAGCGTCTAATTCCATTACAAAGTAATCAGACGCATCTATGGGCGCAAATATCTTATAGGCAGGAGATATGCTGTAAACTGTGGCTCTTCCTTTACCAGTCTTAGCTAGGATATTATCTGCTACCAATGAAGCCAACTCTCTATTGATAGTTGGAATACTGGCTTCTTCACTCAAAAGCTCTTTTATCGTAGAGATTGGCGCATTATCCTTAGTGGTGACAATTTGGATAATTTCTTGCTGTCTTACTGTTAAATTCACCGTGGTTAATCCTCTCATTAATTTCACTTAAACCTATCACAAATGATAGGTAAAACGAAATTTTTTGATAGGATTTGGTATTATAAAAACGTAATACACAGAAAAATATAATTTTTTTCAAGGTGAAAAATAGGCTACAAAAGCACTAAAATCGACGATAAAACTTACACATAATATTACACATACATATTTTATATCTCATATTTATAAATTATATCAATAGTTTAGTATATAAGCATATACGGCTCATAACCTGAAGGTCGTAGGTTCAAATCCTACTCCCGCAACCAATCTCACTAACGATTACAGCTAGTTCAGGTACAAAAACTATCTATGTCCAAATTGGCCACAATATTATTAATGGTGGTAGTGGACAGGATACCATTTATGGTGGAATCGGATTTGATGAAATTGACGCAGGTAACAGGGAAGATATAATCTATGGAAGTGCAGGGGCAGACGTTATTGCCTGCGGACTTGGAGATGATATTTTTGTCTTTGAAGATATCAATGACTATGCTTCAGATTATAACACTATCACTGATTTTGAACTTGGTAGTGATGTAATTGATACTGTTAATATTCTCACTGGCTATGATCCTTTGACCGATGGTATTAATGATTTTGTTTCTTTAACAGGCCATGGAAAAAATACTATGGTTCAAATTGACAATGATGGTGGAGCCAATAATTTTGTTAATGTTATACGATTAGATGGAGTCACTGGACTGCCAGATGTAAATAGTTTGGAAATAGATGGTTCACTAATAACGAGTTAGTTTTAATTTTATTAAATTATTTTGCATTGCTCATAGCTTCTGAAAATACAGTATCGCCTTGCGTATATTGAGGCTTTTGACGAGAAAATTTTCTTAAATCAGGATTAAAAGCGTACGTTAAATTGAAAAGGATACGGGGGCCATCGTCACCGTTCATAATGGGGGTTGATATGCTTTTTGTAAGGGGGTATGCAACCTGAACAGAGCCATTGAGCGTGTTATTAAGATTATAATGTGCGCCAAACCCAGCAGAGGCAGCCGATATTGGTTTGGCGCCTGTGTCTTTGTTCCACACCTTTCCAATGTCATAAAATGCAAAAGGTATTAGTTTTAGATTTAATTTAGAAATTCTTGGAACGGTTGTATAACGTAGTTCTGCCGCGGCCGAAACGCCATTATCGCCTGTTATTTCAGAAGGGTCATAAGCCCTTCCATAATCAATGCCCCCATATCCAAATTCCTCTGATGAGAGTAGGGGGTGGGGGGTGTATTGTGCCGATATAGATGTGTTGAGTTCAAAGTTGCTTTTTATCGCTTGTTTTCTAGATGCTTCTATATTGCCTTTGAAAAAATCGCTTCGACCTTGCGCCCTTGAAAGATTCTCCGAGCCTGTTTCTGTTGCGTTCAGGATGTTGAAACCTTTTGAAATGCTAGCCAGTAAGCTTGAATCTCCACCAAAATCATCGATGGCTTTAAAGCTTGTAAATAATGTTACAGACCGTGTTTTATCGTCGATTAATTCTTCATCTAAAAATTCCGTAGCGCTTTGGCGGAAGTCAAAAGAAGAGCCGATATTCCAGTCTTTCCGTCGTGACCGTATGATGGGATATGTTATTTCTGCCGCGGCAATAATGCTGTCTCCCTCAACTTCCAGATCCTCAAGGTTTAGCCCGGGTTCTGAGTTTGAGTAGGATACGCTGTAATTTGCTTGTAATCCTTCGGCGTTTAGGGGGTGGCTATATTGCAAGGATCCAAATTGAACCTCCTTTACAGGAAGGGATGTTGTTAGGCCTAAGGTCAATTGGTCAAAACTATTAATTAGTCCGCCTTTGAAAAAAGTGTTGCTTAATTGGTATGGTCCAACAAATCGAGAGCCGTAGTTATTTAGGGATAATAAATTTAAAGGAGGGTTTTCAGTTGCCTCCATGATAATATCAACTTTTCCAGGGGAAGATTGATTTTGCGGGGCTGCTAAGGTTGTATTAACAGTTATGCCTTGGGTGTCATTGAGGAGTAGAACGTAACGCTCCAAACTTGGGCCATGCAGGGGGGATATTTTTTTTATTTTAGCGGCTGTTTTATAAAGATGGCATTGGCGGTCTTTATTTAATAAGCCAGAGGCATCATTTATCCTGATGTCATTGACGCTTCCTTCTATGATAATAATTATAACTGTCCCATCGATGACTTCTTGTTGGGGGACAATGGCGCGGGAAATGAAATAGCCTTCCTCCCTATATTTATTCGTAATGCGGGCTGTTAAGTGGTTTAAGGTATTTAAATCGACATTTAAACCTAAGTATTCTTGAATTAAATCATCAAAATAGCCTTTTGGGAATGCTGACATTCCCTCTAACTTTATTGCGTTTAAGGTAAACCCGTTTTCGGAAGCGGGGATTTCGCCGTTAATTGCAACGGGATCTACAGGAATGATTTCATTTAAAGGGTCAATTGATGGTGTGTAAATTTGTTCATTTAAGCGGCCAGTTTCTGCCGTAGAAGGCACATTTGGCGTTTGCGCATACAAAAAATCACTATTTATTGATAAAATAGTGAAAAAAATGAAGATTTTTGCCAAATACTTCAAAATCTAAGCCTTTAAAATTATTATTATTAATATATTATGTTGGTAGCGTATGAATAGTTTTGTATTTTTGATTTCAAAAAAAACAATTAATTACAAACACTTAACATATTGTGATGTAAGTCTTTGCTCTTGTCTAGGGCGTTTTGCTAATCAGTACACAGCGAGTAATAATCTAATAAAAATTTTATAAATTCTGTAATAAACGGTCTATCTGTCTTAACCGTTTTTTATCTTAAAATAGGTATAATAATATAATGCGTAGGGCATACAAATATTTATTGCTTTCTTCGGTTGCTGCGGTCTCTATTGGGATGGCAGAAAAAGCTGTGGCTGGCCCTGAAGGTGGCGTGGTATCTGCGGGTTCAGCCACAATTAATCAGGTTGGCAAAAAAACAGATATTCATCAGCAAAGTAACAAAGCAATCTTAGATTGGCGCAGCTTTGATATTGCTGGGGACGAGCATGTTGAATTTCATCAATTATCATCCAAATCAATTTCTTTAAACCGAATTAACGATACAAAAGCGTCGCAAATTGATGGTCGTTTAACGGCGAATGGCCATGTGATGTTAATCAACCCGAATGGTGTTGTTTTTGGTCAGGGCGCGCAGGTCGATGTGGGGTCTTTAACAGCAACAACAGCAGATATTGATAATGATCAATTTATGCAAGGTAATCTCAATTTTGATAAAGCGGGGAATCAAGATGGCGCGATTGTTAATCATGGAACGATTACGATTAAGGAAGCGGGGCTTGCCAGCTTTGTGGCGCCTACGGTTGAAAATAACGGTGTTATTAACGCACGACTTGGGAAGGTTCAATTAGCAGCGGCAGAGACCTTTACCCTTGATATGGCGGGGGATGGTTTGATTAACGTCGCGGTCAGTGACGAAGAGGTTAAAAAGCTTGCCAGAAACTCAGGCACAATAAAGGCCGAAGGCGGGATTGTTCGTCTTACGGCCTCAAACGCCAGAAACATCATGGATTCTCTGGTCGAGAATACAGGCGTTATCGAAGCAACAAGTTTAACCAATGTTGGCGGAAAAGTAATCTTAGGTTCTGCCACAACGGCGCGGGTTACAAACAACGGAACAATTAATGTTTCAGGAACGGCTGCCAAAGCGCAAGGAGGGGAAGTAAATATCCTTGCCAAAGAAATAGTTATTCAAAAAGATAGCGTTATTGATGCGAGCGGTACATCATCCATGACAAATATTGCGCGTAATAACGATACCGCAACCTTAACAGCCGACCAGAAAGTTAAATCAGAAGAAGAGTTTTTAGCCGATGAGCGTCGTGGCGGTGGGTCGATTAAAATTGGTGGTGATTATTTAGGCACAGGAGATACCCCGCGCGCGCAAAAATTAACGGTTGAGGCTGGCGCGGAAATTTTAAATGATGGCATTGAAAATGGTGATGGTGGACGCACAATTTTTTGGTCGGACGACACAACGCGATTTGATGGTATGGCCTACGCCAGAGGTGGAGATGTTTCGGGTAATGGTGGGTTTATTGAAACATCAGGCAAAAAGAATTTAGGGTTAAATGGTATTGGTTTAACAGGTGCAGAAAATGGCGAGGGCGGCTTATGGCTTCTTGATCCGTCTAATGTAAATATTGTGCGTCCGGGCGGTACAGATCAATCCGCAGGGGGAACGGTTAACCCCGCAACAGATAGTTTTACGATTAATGCGGATAGTTTAGAAACCGCGCTGGCAACAGGGAATGTGACAGTCACAACATCTAACGGTGCAGGTTCCGAACTGGGGGACATTACCGTTGATGCAGATTTAAATTGGGTGTCTGGTAGAGAGCTTGTCCTAAGGGCTGACAATGATATTATTATCAATAATGTGATTGATGGCGGAAGACTTGTTTTTATTGCAGGAAATGATGTTGACATTAATGCCATGATTACCAGTAATTCGAATGGTAATTTTAGAATAGAGAATAATGCGCCCGGGGGAACCTATGGTATTGGTGATGGCGCGGCAGGAACACTTCATCTATCAAATGCGGATTTATCAAATATTGGTGGAGGTTTTGGCCTTCTTAATTTTGGAAATAACAATACAGATAATTTAGATTTGGCTGCGTATAATTGGGGAAGTGGTTCAAATGTATATCTATATGCATCTGGTTCAGGATCAGTTAACTTTAATGGCGCACAAGATTGGGGAGATCGAAATCTTTCAATATTCTCAGGTGACCTAAATATAAATGCAGCATTATCAGGGTTGTCTAATACTCGCTTTGATGTAAATACATTGGCAATAAATTCGGCTTTAAATTCAACTTCTGATTCTTTTAGTCTAAGAGCGTATACAACTGGTACAGATATGGGCATAGGGGATGGTGCGGCGGGAACATTGAATCTTTCAAATGCTGAACTGGATATCCTTGATGCGGGGTTTCGCTCACTTCAATTTGGTGATTCTGCAGCGACGCGTGATATAGATGTGCGCGCTTATGATTGGGACAGCATTGTTAGAATGTATAGTTCAGACACGCTTACCTTTAACGGTCAACAAACATTTAGCCAAAATGATCAAACTTTTCTAACAACAGACTTAATCATCAACGATACGCTGACAGGTTTTGTAGGTAACAGACATAGCTTTATTTCTGATACCATTGATATTAGTGCAGACGTTACAACGACCAATTCAAATTCTGGTTTAATTTTTTATAATCGAACAGATGGGCTTACTGTTGGGTTTGGAGATGGGCAAGCTGGGACATATCATCTGAGTGATGCGGAATTAGATTTTATTACAGGTTTTAGAGATTTTAATTTTGGCAATAGTAACGCGACAAGTTTGGTAAAAGCCGCTGCTGTTAATATGGGGGCTTACGATTGGACGTCTTTATATGCAAATCCTACTAGTAAAAGTTTCACAATTGTGGCTGATACCATTAATGTAAATGGGCTTCAGGATTTATCAACGGTTGATAATTTCGTGTCCCTAGAAACCGATGCGTTGAATATGACGGGGGCATTTTTACAGTCACCCGCAAGGCTTTTCCTAAAAGGTGTTGATAGAAGTAACGCCATTGATATTGGAGTGGGTAATGGGTCGGCTGGTGATTTTATTTACACTGATGCTTTGTTGACTGATTTACAAAGTGGAGGGTTCTCACAGTTATCTTTTGGCGTTAATGAAGATTCTGGTTTCAACGATATAGATATTCAAACAACGACATGGGCACAAGGCGTAGAATTTTATACAGATGCAACAGGGTCAATTACCACTGCGGGCGATTTGACGATGAATGGAGATTTATTAACACTTGCGGCACCTACATTAAATGTAAACGGAAATATTAATAGAAATACAGCAGACTTTAATTTATTTACAGACAACCTAAATGTTGCAGGGTCAATCAATGGAACGCCAAGCACAGGCGATTTAACTATTGGTGGTTACAGTAACATTGGGTTGGGAGATGGCGCGAATGCAAATGGTGGCCTCACCCTTAGCACTGCAGCGTTTGATACACTTCAGAGTGACTTTGTAAATGTGCGTGTAGAAACTTTATTAGATTCAGGAACAATTGATTTAGGTGATATTAATTGGACCAAAGATAATTATTTTATTCGGTCTGGTTTACTAACAACAAGTGCAGATCAAGATTTCTTAACTGGAACCGCAACATTTGATATTGATAATATTGATTTAACAAATGCATTAACAGGAACAGGCGATATAAATTTTCATCGTTATTATTCAACGGTCTCACTGGGGGATAATGTCTCAGGTGGACTTCATTTTGATGATACAGAATTAAATTTAATTGATAGTACATTTAACTTAGTTGGCTTTAATCGGGATCAAATTATTAACATTGGCCGCAGTACACCTTGGAATTTTAATGTTTTATTTTCCCAGCCGGGCAATGGATCTCAGGCAGTAAATATTGTTGATGCTGAAAATTTTGGTATTTATGACGCTACTTTTTATACGAACAACCTTAATCTGGATAGCCAGATTAGTGGGTCGGGGACTATTACATTCTCAGCTATCGGTCATTCAGATGATATTGGGATAGGGGATGGAACATCTGGATTGCTACATTTGTCAGACGCGGAATTAGACAATATCACAAATGGATTTGATGAAATTATATTTGGTAGAGAAAACCTAAATTTTGATATCAATGTCGTAAGTCGTACATGGAATGATGATGTATCATTTCTAACGGGAGATACTGGATCAGTAACTACTTTAGGGGATCAAATTTTTACTGCGGATGGTGGTTTTTATACGGATAGTCTGAACCTTGGTGGTGATTTATATGGAAGTGGAGGAACGTTATCTATTGGAAGTTCACGTGCAAATAGAACAATGTCTATTGGCGACAATACAGGGGTAACTAATTTAAATATTTCAAATGCTGATTTAGACCGTATTCAAGATGGTTTTGGATTGATTGAATTTGGGCGTGATGATTTTGCTTCTTTTATGACGTATGACACAGGGGCATCACGTAGCTTTACCGATAACCTTTTATTTAGGACGGGAACAAATGGCATAGTGAGTATCCAATCTGCTATTGATGTGGACGATAATAATTTAACCTTTCGTGCAGATGAAATTGATATTGCGGACAGCTTAACTGGAACGGGTGATATTCAATTAACAACGGGTGATGTCACAACAGAAATTGAAATTGGGTCTGTTAATACGGGACGTCTTAATTTAACAGCAGGCGAATTAGCAAATTTAACAGATGGTTGGAATAGCATAACGATTGGAGATTCTGATATTGAAGCTGAAATAGCCGTGAATGAAGCGATTATTTTCTCAGATCATACTTATTTTAGAAGTGGTAGGCCATCAATTGATACAGGCATAGATATAAATGCCGCCATTACAACGATTGATAATTCGGACCTCTTTCTATATGGGTTTGCGCACGCAGGAAGTACGCATCCCCATAATGGTATTCATAGTATAGCCGACATAAACGTAGCGCGCGATTTTATATTAAATAGTCAACCTGCCTTCTTTACGAATGAAGTTAATGTAGGGAGGGATATGACTATCCTTGGTGGTGTAAATATAAATATGGACACTGACCTAACAGTAGGACGTGATTTTAATGCATATTTTAATGGGCAGCACTTTACATTATTTGATGGTCATACCATGGATATTGGTGGTGATTTAACAATACTTTCTGGTACTAGCCCATCAAGCAGTATTAATTTAAGTGGTAGTGCAAATGTTGAAGTAGATGGCGATATATTGTTTAGAAGCCAGCGCGTCAATTTTAGTTCACTTGCAACTATTTCAGGAAACGTGGTAGGCACATCAAATATCACTTTCCTTGAAGCGGGTGAAGATGAAGCAATGGAATTGGGCGGATCAAGCGTTGGGCATAACTGGCAAATGTCCGCTGCGGAGCTTGCAACTATTCAAGAAGGATTTAACTCTATTACTTTTGGCTCAAACGCTTATACCGAAGAAATAAATATATCTGGCGCCGTATCGTTTTCTGACGATGTGAATTTCTTTAATACAGGTAGCGATGCCACAATAATTGTAACCGATACTTTTACTACAACAGATGGAGCAAACTTAACTATGGAGAGTGGTTCAGCTGCAACTGTGGGATGGGACGCAATTAATATTGATGCGGATATGGACATTGCAGGTAATTTAATAACGCGTACGGGTGCTGGGGCGGGCGCAGGGCATGTTGATATTGTGGCAACAAATTTTGATATTGGGGGAGATTGGATAAATCGTAGCGATTTCAGCGGTAGTGCCAATATTACCAATTTAAATGTTGGCGGCAATCTTATTGGTGAAGAAAATGATATTTCCCGATATACCTATAGTTCATCGAACGCAAATATTGGTGGTAATATTGATATCAGAGCTGTTCGTGGTGCTAGATTAAATGGTATTTATAATGTTGGTGGGTCTGTAAATCTATCATCAACATCCAACGTTGATCCAATCGATGAAATAATTATTAATGGAAATCTAACAGCGGCTGATTTTATAAATTTATCTTCTGGTCGTGATGTAACAATAGCTAATTCAATTATTGACACACAAGGAAATTTTACAATAGCGGCCGATAGTGGTTCTAATAATCGCGGTAATGTTGTTTTACGTGATTCTACAATTACTACAAATGAAAATGATTTCACTGTCGGTGGCGGAACAAACCCTTTAACAATGGCTGCTATAGCTGGAGAAGATGGTGTCCATGATCATGGCGTTGAACTCGATAACACGCAAATCACAACAGGTGCAGGGAATATTTCTATCCGTGGACAGGGCGAGGGAACGGGCTCTGATAATCACGGAATCTTTATGCATGCGGGGAGCGAGTTAAATACAACGACAGGAACAATCACTCTGAACGGTGTTGGTGGTGGAGACACAGGAGATACAAATACAGGTGTTCATTTACTGGATGACACGACACTTATTACATCTGTCGAAGGTGATATAAATATTACAGGTATTGGTGGTGGTTCTGCTTTTCCGAGCGATGAAAATCATGGCATATATCTTCATGATGGCGCAGATATCATTTCAACGGGAACAAATGCTGATGCGGCAACAATTACCTTGAATGGGACATCAACATATGGAGGTAGTTCAAACGCTGTTTTTGTAAATGGTGGGACGGTTCAATCCGGTTATGGAGATATTGATATAACAGGTACAGGAACATCTGGCCGCGGTGTTATGATTTCAAATTTTGATACGACGGCAACACAAGCAAGAATAATTTCAACAGGTAGCGATTTAATTGCAGATGCTGCAGATATAACGATTATTGGGAATGGTACAAATAACGGAGTATTTCTTCATGTTAGCGGCGCACTTGAAACCTTGGATGGTGACATTGATGTTGACGCGACAGCTTCTGGGGATACCTCGGGACTATATATGCGTTTTAGTAGCCGTATCCAGTCCTTTGGAGATGGGAATATAACCCTTGATGGGACGACGACAGGTACGTCAGCCGGTGAATTATTATCTGGTATTGATATTCGTTCCTCTTGGATACGGGGTGTTGACGGTGATATTTCCCTCACGGGGCAAGGCGGTGATTCAACAGAATTAATTGGTAATGGCCATGGTATTTCAATTACTGAAAGCGGCGGATCTCACATCCGGTCAACTGGATTAGGTAATATAACGCTCGACGGAACGGCAGGAGATTGTACGAACGGTGGGTGTAATGGTGTTTTCTTAGGTGATAAAACAGGTGGTATTGGGTATGAAATTTCTACATCATCATCTGGTGACATCAATATTACAGGACGCGGTGGTAATATTGGAGATGGAAATCATGGGATACATATTTTAGATGACTCATTTATTGAATCTACGTCCACTCTTTCCGATGCAGGAATAATTACTTTAAATGGTAGAGGAGGTGATGGAGATAATAGTAACCGAGGTATTATTATTTCTGAAGCCAATACACGTATTGAGTCTAATAAGGGCGATATAACCTTAATCGGAACAGGCGGGGCTGCAACGGGCAGTTCAAATCATGGGGTTACGATAAGTGATGGCGCGGATATCATTTCATCTGGGACGGGGCCTGATGCCGCTAATATCATCATTAATGCACAAGGTGGAACAGGAAGTGACAATAACTATGGTATGTTGGCTAGTGGAAGCTCTCCACGTATTACATCGACTGATGGGGATATTACAATTACGGCAACTGGCGGTGGGGATGGAACAGGAAGTTCCAACTATGGTTATCGTGGCTCAAACGGGGGATTGGTTCGTACAATAGGTACAACACCTGATGCAGGAAATATATCAGTCACAGCAACAGGCGGAAATGGAATAAATAATAACTATGGTATGACATTATACGCATCTGGCGACCGTTTTAGAACAGACGGTGGGAATGTAAACATAGTTGCCACAGGAAATGGAACAGGGGTCAATAACCATGGATTCCACACAAGTGGTACGTTTTTAACAGGTATAACAACGTTTGGGGATTTAACCATTCGGGGGAATGTGACTGGGTCAGGTACTGGTGATGATATTTCTTTAAGCGCAACAACAAGGTTAATTAATAATGATGCGAATAGTCAAATTAGACTTATTGCGGATACTTATGATACAGACGCTGTAGATATACATTCTGCAGGTGATATTTCGATACAAAACAGAACTGCAGGACGCACAATTGGTTTAGGCAGTGGTACGGGTGATTTGAATTTAAGCGCGGCTGAATTATCGCAGTTACAAGCAGGGGGAGATATTTTAATTGGTAACGCCACAACAGGAAACGTAAACATTAATAACGTTAATATGAGTGGTGATTTAGGCGGTGAGCTAAGAATTCAGGGTAACAATATTACGATTGATAACAATTTTAATGCTTCAGATTCTTTACGTATTTTGGCAAAAAACAATCTTTTTTTAAATGGTAATTTATCGGCCACTGGCGCGGGCGATAGCGTGGTATTGGTTGGAAAGAAAATAATCAACTCTTCTAGTATCAATAATATCAATGCAGGTGCAGGGCGTTTCTTAACATATGTAGAGAGCCTCGATGATATTGTAAAAGGCGGACTGGTTGGAACAGATGTATTTTCTGTTTCTTATCCGTTAAGTGTTGATCCACTTATCGGAAACGCATTTGTTTTTAGTGATAGCGAAAATCCATTCACAATTCCCGCTGGTGTTGAAAAGCAAGTGAAGTTAAAACAGTATTTATTGCCAGATTTGGATACGGATTTTGATGACCAAGGGACTCAATTAAGTGCAAACGGACCGAATGGCGAGAAAAAGAAAAAAGTTCAAGCTAACCCTAATAAATTTAGTGAAGAGTTAGATGCGGACATACGTTTGGTTGAAGCAAAGCTATTAAATATTGAAGAGCCGATCATTGATTTTTATGATTTATGTTCTTACAACGTCCAATATTGCCGATAATATATTTAAATAGTGTAAATTATTCATAGCCAATTCTTATTATATTAGGTTCTAACTGTTCTAAATATAGGGGTATTAAACCCGCATAGTTTTTCCGTCTATATAAAAACATTTTTATGAAAATATTTAGAAGGGCTATCAATACATAAATAATGTTGTCATTCAACGGTTCTTCTGTACATTATCATAACAAAAATACAATAAAGAGTGCATAAATATGAAAATGTTAGATTCAAAATATATGGCCTATCCAAAGGTAGATTTGGATAACAGAACATGGCCTGACCAAATCATAGAAAAAGCCCCTATTTGGTGTGCTGTGGATTTAAGGGATGGGAACCAAGCGCTTATTAATCCTATGGATCATAACCGTAAGATTAAGATGTATAATCTTTTAATTGAAATGGGGTTTAAAGAGATTGAAATTGGATTTCCATCTAGCTCAGACATTGAATTTAACTTTGCGCGCCATATTATTGAGAATAATTTAATTCCCAAAGATGTCACGCCGCAGGTTTTGGTACAATCACGCCCGCACTTAATTGAAAAGACTATTGAATCTATGATTGGCGTTCATAGAGCAATTGTGCATTTATATAATTCAACATCGGTTGCGCAAAGACGCGATGTTTTTAAAATGGATCCTGAAGGCATTGCCAAGCTTGCGTGTGAAGGGGTGAAACAAATTAAAGAATTGGCAGAAAAACATCCAGAAACTGAATGGGTTTTGGAATATTCGCCAGAAAGCTTTACAGGAACAGAATTGCAAGTAGCCGTTGATATTTGTAATGCGGTTATTGAAACATGGCAGCCGACACCAGAAAATAAGATGATCATTAATTTGCCCTCAACTGTCGAAATGTCGAGCGTCAATATCTATGCCGACCAAATTGAGTGGATGAGCAGAAATTTGGCACGTAGGGATTCCATCATTTTAAGTGTTCATACACACAATGACCGAGGGGGCGCAGAGGCAAGTACGGAGCTTGCCCTTTTAGCGGGAGCAGAACGTGTAGAAGGCACCTTACTAGGCAATGGTGAAAGAACGGGGAATGCTGATTTAATTGTCATGGCATTAAACCTATTTACGCAAGGCGTTGATCCTAAATTAGATTTATCAAATTTAGAAAAAATTGTGAAAACAGTAGAAGAATGTAACCAGATTGAAACACATATGCGTCATCCTTATGCGGGTGAGTTAGTGTTTACGGCTCTTTCTGGGTCGCATCAAGATGCCATAAAAAAAGGCCTTGAAGCGCATAGAAAAGAAAATAGAAAACATTGGGATGTCCCTTACTTGCCAATTAACCCCGAAGATATTGGCAGGTCTTATGAGACGACCATTCGTATTAATAGCCAATCAGGGAAAAGTGGTATTGCGTATGTTCTAGAGCATGAGTTTGGCTTCAAATTACCAAAAGCCATGCAAATTGAATTTTCAAAAGTTATTCAGAAATTAGCAGATAGTACTGCCAAAGAAGTTCTAACAGAACAAATTTGGAACAGTTTTTCTGAAGAATATATTGAACAAAAAGATGCGTATAAATTACTGTCATATCAATATAAGACATTGTCTGAGACGGAAAATAAGATTGAAAGCACATCGCGTATTGAATTGCCCAATGGTGATAAAGTGGAATTTATTTCCGAAGGCAATGGCCCCATTAACGCGTTTTCAAATGGTTTGAAAAAACAAACAAATATCGACTTTGGTTTAAACCATTATGAAGAACACACATTATCCACCGGAAGTGAAGCAAGCGCGGCGGCGTATGTATCATTAACATCTGATGGAAGTGAATATTTTGGCGTTGGTATTGATTCCAGTATTACAAAGGCATCAGTTAAGGCTTTATTATCTGCCTTTAATAGAATGAAAAAATAAGACATTCTGTTTTAATGGTTTGATTAGTTTGCTTTTTTTACGCGAATTTTCTTTTGTCCAATGGCACTGCCATGGAGGGATTTTATCGCTTCTAAGCCTTCATGCTCCAGAGCCATTTCAATAAAGCCGAAGCCTTTTGATTTGCCAGTGGTATCATCCATAACAAGTTGGCATGATTTTATATTGCCGTAATTTTTGAACAGTTTTGCCAACGCATCTTCGGAAAAATTACGGGGTAGGTTTAGGGCCATTAATTTCATTATAATTTTTCCATTTCAATGATTGGTTAGTTTGTAGCAATTGCTTTTTTCTATAGATGACATTTTTCGTTTTATGATGTCACCTTCTTTGATTGTTATTTTAGAATTAGAATTTGTTGATTTGTTTTCTAATTCAATTACTTCTAATTCTAATATATTTGTTTTGGTTATTAGTTTTGCAGTGACCTCTTGCTCCCCAATTTTGTCACGTTTACCGCGTGGCTTATTTGGTGGTGCCCATAAGGGTTCAATCCATTTTAAAGTATCACCGACTGTAAAGATGGTACAGGGTGTCCATTGTGTATTATTTGTCATTTTTAACTTTTTTACCTTTGTTCTTGTGATTATTTGAATATTTTTCATCGACCAAAATTGATAATGATTTAGGCCTTACTTGAATTTTGGCAGGCCCCTTGCAGATATAGTCTCCGTCAATTTGAATGGAATGATTACTTTTTATTTCTAAAGATTTTACGCCTGCTATTTCTTTTTGAAATTTTAATTTATCCCAACTTAAGACATAAAAAACAATACTCAGGATGTTTTTTGTTGGAAACATGAGAACCTCTAATGTGCCATCATCTTTTTTTGACTTAGGGCTCATGTTAAAGCCGCTAGCGTAAACTTTTGCATTTTGAACAAAAACGTAAAAAGCAATATGATCAACACCATCTTCGGTGCGCACCTGAATTTTATTAAAGGGGTAGCGAATAATCTCACGAATAGCTACTAGGGGGTAGGCCAAGGCGCCCCATTTATTTTTGACATGGGTATCGTCAACTTTTTGAACAACATGGGCGTCAAAACCAATACCAGCCATAATTGTGAAATGATGATCGTTTACTGTGGCGGTATCGATTTTTACTGCATTATTTTTTGCAATAACCGCGCATGCTTTTTCAAGTTTTGAAGGAATGCCCATTTCTTTGGCCAGCAAGTTTGCCGTACCACGTGGAATAATACCAAGGCGCGTGTTGGTCCCTGCAATGCCATTGACCACTTCATTGATCGTGCCATCACCACCAACGGCTACGATGACATCAAAGCTGTCATTAGCGGCATCTCTGGCTAGTTTTGTTGCGTGCTTGGCATATTCAGTCAAGACTATCTTTGGTTGTAAGTCATGTTGAGCAAATGCTTTGATAATTCTATTTTGGGTTTCTTCGGGGGATATATTCTCTTTTTCAGGAAGTTTTAGTAATTTTCGACTGACAGGGTCCAAATTCTGACCTTTTCCAGCATTATCATTCATAATAATCAAGATTTTTTGAATCTGAGAATTTTCTTCAGCGGAGGCTTTGTTATCGGTTGGAGGGGGATGTGGCACAATTATTCTCTATTTATGATTTTGATCATTATAGAGAAATATGTAGATTTTAATACAAGATAAATTAGGTTTATATCGTGTTGAGAACTTTATTCAAAAGGAACGGTATATCGGGCGAATATTTTGTTGTCATCATCGCCAGCGGTTCCTTTTAAGGTAAAGCCTTTTAATTCGCCCATGAAGGGAATGACGTGTGTTGTGAAAGAAATTTCGTTTGTTTCACCGGCGGAAAATTCAAACTTCATATCGTTGATTTTGCCGATAACGGGTAGATTGGTCGTAGTATATGTTATCCCACGATTGCCTTTATCGGCACGAAGGCCAGTAAAATATAGGTCAACATCGCCATCAACAATATTCCATATATGTTTTATTCTTGAACCATGAGGAACTTTTGAAAGAATTTTATCCTCTAGATTAGCTTCTTCGATAAATCGTGCTGTTGCACTTCTTTTTTCATCCTCGGGCGTTTCGACAGATTTTAATAATTCTCGTGGGGTTCCAGTATCAGAATTAGTAGTTTCTGATGCAGTTATTTCAAATTGTGTATTGATATCGTATGACCAGTTGTTTTCATACACAGAGATAACTTTATGATTTTTTTCAGCTGGGTTTTTATAAATGTTTTCTGCCGCAAAAGCATTATTAAGCATAGGCATGGTAAATGCCAGAAAACTGCTAAAAATTCCAAAAATAAATCTATTTATACTCATACTAAATAATACCATAAATTAGGTTAAAATTCTAATAATTTACATAAAATTCAATGTATTTAAACCCTTATTCGGGAACTAAATAGTAAGTAGGGGCGTTAAAGAAGAAAAATAAAGGGGTATCTCATGGGCAGCTGCATGGCCGAAAAATTCAAGCATTACATCGATTTAACGGATGCAGAAGAAGAGCTAATTGTCTCTTTAGAGGAATCTAAGGAAACATATATGGCGGGTGAAATTATCCGCAAAAGAGGGGAATCTGCCGATAACTTAATAGTTTTAAAGTCTGGCTGGGCTTTTATATCAAATCAATTAGATCAAAATATTCGTAGCATTTTTAATGTTAAATTACATGGTGATGTTATTGGCATAAGTGAGTTGTCATTTGATAAATATTTATATGATTTTGTCGCGCTGACGGATGTTGTAATATGTCCTTTTCCTAAAGAACATTTAAATAATATTTTCACAGAATCTGAACGTGTAAGCCGTGCATTCTATACAATATTAAGCCGTGAACAATCACTGTTATACGAAAGAATTGTATCCATAGGACGTAGAACAGCATTGGAAAAAGTCGCACATTTTATCATCGAAATATCAACCCGTTTAAACATGTTATGCATTGATACGAGTAAAAGTTTTGAATTTCCAATACGTCAGGAACATATTGCAGATATTCTTGGTTTAAGTTCTATTCATGTGAACCGTTCGATGAATGAGCTTAAACGTCATGAATATATTCGTTATGATAGATCAAGTTTAACAATCTTAGATAAAGAAAAACTAATTAACCTCGCCAACTTTAATGAAATGTTTTTACAAAAACCTAATACCAAATGGCACAATAATGAAATGTTTGAGGCTGCGTAATTAAATGAAAACTATTTTTCAAGAAGAACTTGATAAGTTAGATAAAATAGCCGAATGGATGGATAGCCGATTTAAGATACCTGGCACATCCATCAGATTTGGTCTTGATTCTTTGCTGGGGATAATCCCTGGCGTTGGTGACACGATAACCATGGCATCAACGGGGTATCTTATTTCCAAAGCGCATGAATACAAACTCCCGTGGCATGTTAAGACTACGATGCTTTGGAATTTATTGATTGATTGGTTAATTGGATTAATTCCATTGTTAGGAGATATTTTTGACGTGGGATGGAAAGCCAATAATAAAAACGTTGCCTTGATTAAAAAATACGTAGAACGATCTGACACAATACAAGTTGTCAGCATGGCGGATCATGAAAGAAATAAAATGAGCGATAGCACTTTTTCGTAAGTGGTAAAGCGTTAACAGTTTTTATCAATGTTAATAAACTCGGAACTCAATAAGTGTTTTGATTAAACGAAGGAGTAATTATTTTTTTGCCGCACATTTTTTTGAACAATATTTAACATCATCCCAACTCTTCTCCCATTTTTTTCGCCATGCAAAAGGTAGGTTGCAAACGGGGCATATTTTTGTGGGAAGGTTTTGTTTTTTGTGTGCCATGATTACATGTCATTAATATTTTTAAAGAAACGGGCGCTGTCGTCTTTAATAGCTTGAATTTTTTCATCACCCATTTTATTGAGCGTGTTGTACGACATATTTAAACGGGGGTTACCTTTTAATTTATCTTCGTTTTCAATCATAAAATTCCAGTAAAGGTAATTAAAGGGGCAAGCTTTCTCACCATTTTTCTTTGTCACGCTATATTTACAGCTTTTGCAATAATCAGACATACGGTTTACGTAGGCGCCGCTGGCTGCGTATGGCTTTGATGCAAGTACGCCGCCATCAGCAAATAAAATCATGCCTGTGACATTGGGCATTTCAACCCATTCATACGCATCGGCATAAACGATTAAATACCACTCATTCACCGCGGCAGGAGATAGCCCCGCAATAAGCGAGAAGTTACCCGTAATCATAAGGCGTTGGATATGGTGGGCGTAGGCATTTTGTTTGGTTTCAGTAATACATTGACGCATGCAGTTCATTTGCGTATTTCCTGTCCAGAAAAAATCGGGAAGGGTGCGTTTGGCGTCTAAAAAGTTTTCTTCTGCATAGTCAGGCATTTTCATCCAATAGATACCGCGAATATATTCACGCCACCCTAAAATTTGACGAATGAACCCTTCGACAGAATTGAGGGGCGCTTTTTTATCTTGATACGCTTTTTCTGCTTTTTTGATGCACTCTAGGGGGGTAAGGAGGCCGCAATTAATGTAAAAACTAAGGTGGCTATGATACATCCATGGCTCTCCTTGGATCATGGCATCTTGATAAGTGCCAAAATTATCCAAGCGTTCATCAATAAATTTGTTGAGTGCATAAAGGGCTTGGTCACGGGTGACTGCAAAATAAAAAGGTTCTATATCGCCAAAATGGTTTCCAAATTTATCCGCGACTAGGTCAATGCATTCTTGGGTAATATCGTCAATGTTGGCTTGGTAAGTTGGGGGAACGTTTAATCCCTCTTTTGGGGGTTTTCTGTTTTCGGAATCATAATTCCATTCGCCGCCTTCTGGTTTATTGTCATCATCGATGAGGATATAATATTTTTTACGCATCTCACGATAGAAATATTCCATGCGCAATTGTTTACGGTCTTGCGCCCATTCTTTAAATTCATCAGGGGTGCATAAAAAACGATCATCATCGCGTATCTCAACATCAACATTAAATTCATCATCCCAAGATTGCATATCTTTCCAGACACGATATTCCCCTGGGAAGGTTGTAATTATTTGGCCGATATTATTATTGTTGATAGCGCGTTTTACTTCACCTTTGAATGATCCGCTATTATCATCATCATCTAGTTTGGTGTAGATGACATTATAGCCCTTTTCCTTTAGCTCTTGTGCAAAGTTGCGCATGGCAGAAAATAAAAAGGCAATTTTCTTTTTGTGATGTTTTACATAGGTTGCTTCGTCCCATACTTCACACATAAGGATTATATCATGGGAGGGGTCAGCGCCATTTAGGGCCGATATGTCATGCGTTAATTGATCGCCCAAAATGAGCCGTAAGGTTTTTGTCATGATATATTAACGCCTTATGAGGAGAATAAGTTCGATCCAGAACCAAAGATTTCAAGGATGCTTCGTGAGCTTTCGGCGGCAAGGCTTAACGCAGTTGTGCTTAAGTCTAAGCGCGTTTGAGCCGCGAGTAAGCGTGCACCTTCGGCATTTTGATCGGCGATGATTAAATCTTCTGCACCAGATTTATAGTTATTGATAAAATTACGGCTAAATTCTTGGCGAGTTTGTATAATATTTAGATCGTTGGCTAATGTTGTGCCAAAGTCGCGCACTTGTGTAATTGCTTTTCTAATGTTGATAATTGCATCGCGCACTTGTGAAGGTTTTTGAAAGTTCACATCCGCAAGGCCTAAATCTTCTAATGTTAATTTTCTACCATCGACGCGAAGCTTGCTTGTGTTTTGGTCATTGAAATTAACAACAAGATCTTCGTTTGCTAATAAATTAATGCCACGATAATTGGTGTCTTCGACAATGCTTTGGAACTGGCCTAAAAAATCTTGAATGTCTTGGCGGAAACGTTCGGATAATGGAAGGGATGTTGCTTCATATCTGGCGCGCATATCTTCTTGTGTAAGCACTTCGTTATATATGGCGACATCCGAAATTTGTCCGTTAAAGGCGAATGTACCATCTGCGCGACCAGGGGCATTTCCAGGGCCATCATCGTGAAAATAAGTGTTCTGGGCGATCGCCCCAATGGCGTTACGGTTAGGGTGGTTTCCGATTGTGCCATTTATTATTTCGCTACCAAATTCAACGCCATTTAAATATCCAGTGAAGCGTCCATCCACAGTAGGACTGCCGCCTTGTTGTGTGAAGGCAACGTGATAGCTGGTATTCGCCTCAATTGGGATGGAAATATCAAGGGGGCCATATCCACCGCCTGCTGTTGTTCGTCCGTTTACACGAAGCTCACCATTATCAATATAGATCACCATGGAATTTGTTGACCCGCCTTCTTCCCACAATACTTGTCTTCCTGTTACTGTTTCAGCGTTAAAGATAAGCTCAACAGATCGTTCAGGGAAGGGGCCGCCTAAGTTAATGAGGGGGTCAACGGGCACCTCAATAAATTGGTTTGTGCCATCAAGTCTTGCTGGGTTTCCGCCGGCCCCATAAAAGAGAATTTCTTCCCCTTGGGTTACACCATTTGTATAAATGCCATCCGCAAGGACAGCGCCCGCATTACCAAGGTTTTGTGCGGTAGGGCTTACGTCAGAATCATATAATTGAAAATATCCGATAGGTTGTTTCGAAAGTATTAGATTGGATAGATTGGAATCTGTTTCTTCGAGAGCGGCTCTGGCATCGATTGCTTTATTTTCGGCGATATTAAGAATATTTTCTAACTGTTCAATCCCTGCTATTGCTTGCTGGATAGTGCGCACGCCCAAGCTCATTTTATCGAGTAGTTGGGTAAAATTATTTGCGGTTGCGCTGAGCTGTTTTGATTGGAAAAAATTTTGTGGTTGATCTGTTGCTTTGTTAACGCGAAGTCCAGTGGCCAGACGTTCGGAAGTACGGTCAAGATTTTCTCTTGCCCGTTGAATGGAGGTCAATGTAGATTTGACCGTTGCGCCGATGACGACATCTCTTACCATAAATTCCTTTTATCCTTAATCCCGCGTCCTGCGTGATAGCACTGCAAATTTTATGCCATTATATTTTTCTTTTAAAAGCAAATACATAAGTATGTTTGTGCTTTATCGCTCAAAATATAATTTACACCAATTTATACTATACCAGAACTTCGTTAACAGAGTGTAACTAAAGCTTTTCAAAGATTAGTCAAAATCCAGAATAAATCTGTAAATCAATTATAAGTTGTAATTATTTAATATATAAAACACTCTTAAGTTATATTTAATATTTTACAAGGGAGATTTTATGGGAAGCTTTACTTTAGAGATACAAGCCATAGGGAATTATTTTTCAGATACACCAATATTGGAAATATGGAATGATGGCATTTTGGAGGATTCTGCTATCGTGTCGAGCAATATTTCTACCATGTTCTATAATTTGTCTTTTACGGGTGCGTTGCCCTCTGCGCTGGAATTCCGCTTTAACGATACATTTTTAGAGAGTGGACGTACAATTAATCTACAGAGTGTAAAAATTAACGATCGCTACGTAAATAAGAACAATTTTCTATCTATTGATACCCTTAACCAAAGCGATAGCGCTAGTGTCGATATTTTACAAGCGGGTTTTATTTTTGATGGGGCGGAACCTGATCTTTCAATTTTTCAGCCATCAGATGGTAGTTTTACAACAGGCAATGATAATTACCGTAATCAAGGGTTCATAAATCACACAATTGATGCCCAAGCGGGTCGCGATACCATTTATTTGGGCAGCGGTGTGGATCGGGTCTATGGCAATGATGGCGACGACATTATTTATGGTGGCAGCAATAATGATTTGATTTCTGGTGGGGCTGGCGCGGATCTTCTTTATGGCGATGATGGTGATGATGAAATATATGGCGGATTGGGTAATGACCGCCTTTACGGATATAACGACAATGATTCCATTTTTGGTGGTGAAGGGGATGACCGTATTTTTGGCCATGATGGTAATGATTTATTGGTTGGGAACGCAGGTAATGATCGCCTGATAGGGTCGAATGGGGAAGATTTTTTATACGGTGATGCAGGTAATGACGTCCTTGTTTCGGGCAATGATAACGACACCAACGATGGCGGCGCAGGAGATGACCTTATTTACGGTGGTAATGGGGATGATATCTTAAATGCAGGATTGGGAAATGATGTTCTTTTTGGTAATGCGGGAAATGATACCTTATACGCCAATGAGGGGAATAACACGTTAGATGGGTCAGCCGGAAATGATTTATTGGTTGGCGGCGCGGGCATTAATATTTTGAAAGGTGGCGCTGATAATGACACAATTATTTCTAATTCAAACACGCTTATTAGCGGTAGTGTTGCCTCCATCTTATCTGCCAATGCAGGTGTTAGCTATAATGTGCAAACCAATAGTTTTTATCAAGTTATTACCACGGCTGAGACTTGGAGCGCAGCACAATTAAGCGCGCAGTCAATGACCCTTACGGGGTTAAGTGGTGTGAATGGATATCTTGTTAATATTACGTCGCAAAATGAAAATGATTATGTTGAATCATTGGTTACTGCCATAGGTAATGCATGGATCGGGGCATCTGATCAAGCCATTGAAGGGCTGTGGTCATGGAATGATGGAGTAGAAGCGGGCATGCAGTTTTGGTCTGGTAATTTTTTTGGCACGTCAGTAAATAGCCATTACAATAACTGGGGCTTTTTTGAGCCGACCAATATTAGCGGAACACGCGATTTCGCCAGTATTAATACGAGCGGCCAGTGGGATGTGCAATTAGCAGTTACCTCGCTTAATTATGTGGTTGAATGGGATGCCCAAACATTAATTACAACTGCCGCTGACACGACAACCTTGATGGGGCAGGGTGGTTTGGATGAATTATATGGTAGTAACGCTGGTGTTGATTTATTTATTATAGATAGTTTAGACGCGGTAGATATAATTTATAATTTTGATGCCGCAAATCGTGACCAAATCGATTTATCCAGCCTTATTGATTTTGATTATATTAACGATGATATATTTGATTTTATCCAATTAACAGAAAATGCAGGCAATACCACAATAGCCGTTGACGGTGATGGTGCGGCGAATGGTGTATCATTTTCTGATGCTGTGATTATTGATTCTGTTACGAATATTGATTTATATGAAATGATCGCAGGCGATAATATTATTGTTTAAGCCATAATAAGATAAGTGGTATCCAGATAAAAGAAAGGGTCAGAATTCCTTTAATACAATGATATCCTATCCAGATCCAGAAGAGCTCTTTTCTGGGTCTGATTTTTTTGAGTTTGCTTAACATGCGATGAATTTATAAAGGATTAAAATTTTTTACAAGCGAAGATATTATTTATCATTTTTAATATTATCATCGACCATTTTATCAGAATGGGTCATCAATAATCCACCAATAATCAGAATGATTGCCACGGTCACAAAGGCGGTTGCTGCCAAGGCGTAGTAACCGAACCCTAACGTTAAGCCAATGCCGCCAGCGGCCCATATACTGGCGCCTGTGGCTGTACCGACAACGCGGTCATTATCAAGACGCATGATGGCTCCCGCCCCTAAAAATCCAATACCGGTTAATGTTCCTGATATGATTTTACCAATATCTAAGTTTGAAGCGGTTTCAGCGCTGGCCAATTCGCTGCCAAGCTCTAACCCCAAAATCGCAACGATACAGCTGGTCATGGAAACAATCATATAAGCGCGAAAATTGATTGGTTTATTTTTACTGCTCCGCTCTAGCCCAAAAATCATACCAAATAAACAGGCAAGTCCGACACGGACGAGCATTTCAGACCACGTGATGTAATTAAGTTGCAAATATTCCTGTAATAATTCCATAATCCTACCTAGTTGAAAGTTTTAAATAGAAGGGCTTTATATTCATTTTGATCAAAATTGTTATGAAGATAAAACATATTAATAAAGCTTAACGTGGTTAATTATGTTTGTAACGCCTTATTTTTGTTTTAAAAGACCTTTAGGAGGCGTTAACCCTATAGTTTTATTGCAAAAATATTTACTATTATTGGTTTTTTTAGTATTTAATTTCTTTTGAATTGGCTATAAAAACCTTTACTTTTCAAGTGGAATTGTTTATACATAATTAAAAAGAAATTTATTGTGAGTTTAGCGCTAGCAAATGCAATTAAAAATTTGAAACCGGCTCAAGTTGATGAGACTGTTGTGCCCTCTTATAAGCATTACAATGTTAAATTTGTAAAAGGTGATTTAAACGCACGCTTTAAAAATGAGATACCCAGCCGCGATGTGAGAGCGGGTGCCTACACGGCTCATTACCATGGTGAAGACGCCGAAGATGAAATTATCGTCGCGCAACAACTTATAAAAGTCTTAGACGCTTTTAAAAATCAGAGCGCTGATCAAGCTTCATTTGAAGAGCATTTAAAAAAGAAATTATTTATGCCTGCGGAACGCGCCGAAGAGTTGGCCGCGCTAGCGCCACATATTCAAAAAGCCATTGGTGATTTGCCAACAAAGACAGTAACAAAAAAATGGAAGGGTGAAGAGGAAGAGATCACGATTATTGATTGGTCAAAGGCATCCCCTGATCTTTTAAAGGCGATTTCTATCTTTACTGAAAGTACACAGAATTGGGCATCACAACCAGAACATTTTGTTGGTACAGAGAGTATAACTCAGCGGTTAATGCAAAACCCTAAGTTTACAACTTGGGCCGCTAAAGAAATGGTTAAACCAATGGGGGCATATCCACTCGTTGGTATTTTTGAAAGAGAGTTGGGATATAAAAATTCTGGTCCTTTGGATGAAGCGGATAAGGCGCAACAGGCAGTCATGAGAATTTTTCTAATGCCGCGTGATGCCATTGAGTTAACACGAATGAAGAACGTTCATGACCAAACAAAAGCTCCTAATCCATTTCCAATTACCCTTGGGAAAGATGGTAAGCCAACAACCTTCGGAGATGTTGAGCCATATGCGATCGATATACAAACAGCCGCTGTAATGATCAGAGCGATTGCAGATGTTGAATCAAGTCTTACAAGTGATGAAAAAGAGCATTTGGAAGCATTGCGTTTAAAATGGACCCAATTATCGGCCAGAGAGGTTATTCATATATACAAGCGTGAACAAGCCAAACCAGAAAATGAAACTAAAATTACTCTTAAAAATAAAATACAAGAGATGATAGATAATACAGAAGAATTGAAAGTTGCTGTCGAAAGTGAAATGGGCATTACACCAGAACAAAGCGCGGCATATGACCGCCGCCCTTATGATCCATTAGGTTATCATGTCGATCGCGAAGAACTTCTCAATGAAACGCATGACCTTTTTAAAACAATTGCCGCTAAAGCAATGATTGGTAATGACGCCCTTATTGGGCAAACTTTTGACCGTATTGATACGATCATGGATGTAGCGAATACACAAAGAGATACCTTTAAAGCAAAATTAGAACCAACAAGCCCGACACCATCACGCGGGTCGGGTCCAAATACACCCAATAGAAACTAATAATTTTTTAAAAAAATGGTGGGCGGTACTGGGATTGAACCAAATGCACTCACTCGGAATACTTTATTGACATAATAAATAAATTTAAGTATGGTTAAATCCGAAAATTAAGGATTTAGATATGTCAGAAGAAGAAAAGCCACCAAAAGGTATTAATCGCCGTAATTTTTTAAGAAGTGCCGCCGCGGTTCCAGTTGCAGGGGCAACTGGTGGGGTGGGTGCTATTAATGCTGCGGCTGGAGCAGTTGTACAGCAAGGTATTACAGTTGCTTTGGGTCGAAAGTTACACACTTATCTATGTGATTTAGGTCCATACTTAGGAGATTTCGTATCGGATAAAAATAAAGATATGCTGAGAGATAATCTTCTTGGGAAAGGGCAGTGGGGGCGCCGCAAAGGTCGGTCTGACTATCCGCAACCTTGGGCTGATAACAAAGTTGATTTTAGCAATCAAAGATCTTTATTAAATAGATTGCAAAAAATGCATAAAGGTATTCCCGTTAAAGTTTTGTTGGGAGATGACGCCCTTAAGGATACTCTGGAAGATTCAGAAGATTATCTGGCCGAAAGAGGTGAAAGTTTTAGAGATTTTTTAGGTCCGTTATGTGATGATAAAACAACAGCAGATGACCTTATTGTTTCATTTCATGGTTTTTTTGAAAAATTAGCTGCTCACGCTATTAAAAACCCTAATGATTTTAAAATATATGGAAGGAATAACGCTGTTTCTGATATTCCCTCAATATATGATATAGCTATAGAAGATAATGAAATTGAAACATTAGTAGGTATTCTTAAAGAATATGAGAGTAGTTTGGGTATAAAAACACCAGCCTTGGAAACTTTAGAAAGAGTAAATCAAACGAATATTCAAAAAACTAAAGAACATTGGGTTGAGTATCACAAAACACGTGTAGAAAAAAGGCGTGCTGAAAAACAAGAAGAAAGAATGATCGAAGAAGCGCGGGAAAAGGCTTATCAAGAAGATCAGAGAAGACAATGGGACGCAGAAGAAGCAGAAAGATTAGCTGAACCAACGAAGCGAAATAGTGTTCATGTTTCTTTAAAACATATTTCTGGCGATCAATATTCAATTGAAACAGCGGAAACAACCAGAGTAGATTGGCATCAGTGGGCTTTGACTATAAATCCATTTGCTAAACCTCATCATGTGCGTTTAGAAGAAGATGGACGAACAGTCACAATTATAAATACTCCAGAAAATTTAGAAGTTTTACGTGCTTTGTTTAGGTCAAATCGTGGTGATGGAAAGTTTTCAGCGGAAATTCCAAACAAACGTATGGGTATTGATATTAGAGCAGAGAATGAAGCGGTGCAAAAACCCGTATCAATCCCAATGATACAATCACAAACCAATGTGAATTTAAAAGTTGATTCTGTTGTAGTCAGTGCGAGTGAAATTTTTTCAGGTAATACAATTTTAGGAATAGATTTTTCTAAAGCTTCTAGGGTCGGTGCAATAGACCCGCTAACAGGTCTAAATACAATTGAAGCGATGAAAGATAAACTTGAAGGAAATAAGCATCAAATTGGGGGATATGATGCGCCTGATGATAGCGTCACATTAATGCATTTTGACATTTCTAATTTTAAATTCTTTAATGATATCTTTGGCCATGAAACGGGTGATTTTCTTTTGCAGGAATTATCAAATCAGATAAAGCAAAGTACTGGAAGCTACGATATAGTAGGGCGTGTTGATGGTGATAAAATTGCTGTTATTCGTTATGGGCTAAGAAAAGCTGATAAAGATCCTTCATCAGAGATTATAAATAAACTAAATCAATTAATGCCTTCTGTGATTACGAATAATGAGGGGGAATTGGAAACGATTAAGTTTAAGGCGCAAATGACGCAGCCTCAATCAGCAGAGATAGTAAACTTCCCGGTTAGTCCTGAACTTAAAGTGGCAGCTTAAAGAAAAAAATGGTGGGCGGTACTGGGATTGAACCAGTGACCCCTTGCGTGTCGAGCAAGTGCTCTACCGCTGAGCTAACCGCCCACTCTTTGCTATGCGGTCATGCATAAGAAATAGAAAAACGCATAAATAATCAAGTCATTTATTTACTTTTTACCGATGAATACCCTATATAGTCAGTATTATGAGCGATACAGATAAAAATACCCAAATTATTGAAGTGCCAGAGCATTATCACCAAATGCGTTTGGATAAGGTGCTGGCTGATTTAATGCCTGATTTATCGCGCTCCCGATTAAAGGCGCTCATCCTAGATGGTCAGATTGCTATCAATAAAAAAGTAAAGAAAACAGTTTCTTTTAAAGTGGACGCAGGCAATAAAATTTATGTAAGCATTCCTGAGGCGGTTGATGATACCCCGCTGCCTGAAAATATTCCCTTGGATATTGTTTATGAAGATGATGATCTTATTGTCATTAATAAATCGGCCAATATGGTTGTACATCCTGCTGTGGGGCATTTAACAGGAACGCTGGTGAACGCCGTTCTTTATCATTGTGGTGATAGTTTATCTGGTATTGGCGGTGTAAAACGCCCTGGCATTGTGCATCGTCTTGATCGTGAAACGAGCGGTTTGATTGTGGTTGCCAAAAATGATGAAGCGCATCATGGTTTGAGCGAGCAATTAAAAGACCGTAGTTTGAGCCGTGTTTATAGAGCATTTGCGTGGCATGCCCCGAATTTAATCAAAGGATCAATAGATGAGCCGATTGGGCGCCATGCCTCCAACCGTTTAAAAATGGCGGTCATGAAGACAACGGGGCGCGAAGCCAAAACGCATTATTTTATTAAAGAAAAATATGGGGATGCGGCCTGTGTGTGTGAATGTAAATTAGAAAGCGGCCGCACGCACCAAATTCGTGTGCATATGCAACATATCCGCGTACCAATCATTGGTGACCCCTTATACGGGCAAGCGGATCAAGAGGGGCGCGGATTGTTAAAACGTGAGGGGTGCGAGCCTGCAATTATTGAGGAGATCATGAATTTCCCCCGCCAAGCGCTCCATGCGTATGAAATTGGCTTTATTCACCCTATATCGGGGGAGGAAATGTCTTTTACCGCCGATATGCCCGAAGATATGCAAAAATTAGAAAATAATTTAAAAACAATGGTTTAGACCAGATATTTTCAATTATTTGCAATTTACATAAAATTTTAGATATACTAAATATATAAGGATAAGACAGCGAAATGCTCCTTCTTATTTTTAGTCTGATCAATGGTATTGAAGGCCATAGGGATGAAAAGACGAAAAGTTTATATAGTAGTTTGTTACCCAACGTAAAACCTATCACCCCTCCCGTAAAACGGAGGGGTTTTTTTTAGCTATAAGCGCTCTTAACGGCAGGGACGAGGTGTTCACTTAAAAAACGTGACAAATATGCCATGACCTTGTATATCACTAGCAATTATTAAATAAGCGTAATTATATTGTTAAAGGCTGTGTCATGAACATAATGAATTTACCCGAAGAAATGTTATCCGTTTTACCATCTTATGATGATCATGAAAATGTGAGACGTTTTGTTTTGGATGATGGCGCAGGCAATGAACTTATAGCATTTATTGCGGTGCATAATACAAATTTGGGTCCTGCGTTGGGTGGGTGCCGTATGACAGAATACCGTAACGAAGGCGAAGCCATTCACGATGTTTTACGTTTGTCCCGCGGCATGACATATAAAAATGCAATGGCAGGTTTGCCATTGGGGGGCGGGAAAGCCGTTATCATTGGAAACCCAAAGACACAAAAAACGCCTGCGTTGATGCAGGCAATGGGACGTGCGGTTGAAACATTCGAAGGGATGTATATCACCGCCGAAGACAGTGGCTCCACCGAAGAAGACATGGTGCAGATGTCAATTGAAACAGATTTTGTTGTCGGACTACCGCCTGAGATGTTATCGGGCAGTGACTATGGTGAGTTGGGCGGAAATCCATCCCCTCTTACTGCGCTTGGTTGTTACAAGGGGATCTTGGCGGCTATTCAATATAAATATAAAGGCGCGAAAAAATTATCAGATCTAACTGTTTCTATCCAAGGTGTGGGCGCGGTAGGTTTAGAGCTTGCGCAATTGTTAGATCAAGATGGCGCGCAATTAATCATCGCCGATATTAGCCAAGATAATTTAGATGCCGCGCAAAAAGCATTAAAAAATGTAACTGTTGTTGGTGTGGATGAAATTTACGGTGTGGAGGCAGATATCTTTGCCCCTTGTGCGATGGGTGGGTCATTAAATGATGATACAATCGCACAATTAAAAGTGGATATCATTGCAGGCGCGGCCAATAACCAATTGATGGAGTCTCATCATGATGAAATGCTCCGCAGCAAGGGAATTTTATATGTTCCTGATTACGTGATTAATTCGGGCGGCGTTATTTGTGTTGGATATGAGTTTTTCCGCAAAAGTAATTATAACCCGCAAGATTTTAATATAGAACGCGGTGCTATGGTTGGCCATGTTGAACGTGTTGGAGAGACCGTTCGCGAAATTTTAGAAGAATCTGAAAAACGCGGTAAAGCCACAGGCGAGACAGCGGATCAATTAGCTGAAGAGCGTTTTTTAAAAGGGTCATCCTTAAATGATGAAACTGATGACGAAATGAACGATATGGGTAATACACGTGCGGTTGTTCAATAAACGGCTTGAAAAACGCATTCTTAAAGTTTCAAACTTATACAAGACTTATTCACTTAAAATAAGCCAAAGCGCGGTTTAGGCTTGCCGTATTTGGCCTATGCTTTATTTTTATATGCATGGATTATGATATTTGCATTATTGGTGGTGGCGTTAACGGAACAGCAATTGCACGCGATGCCGCAGGGCGCGGATTATCCGTACTTCTGGTTGAGGCGCAAGACCTTGCCAGTGCCACATCTTCGGCCAGTACGAAGCTTATCCATGGGGGACTTCGATATTTAGAGCATTATGAATTTAAATTAGTGCGTGAGTCTTTGGCAGAACGTGACATCATGTTAAAATCAGCGCCGCATATTATTTGGCCGATGCGGTTTATCTTACCGCATGACGCACATTTGCGGCCCTTTCGTCTTATTCAATTAGGCTTGAAACTTTATGATTTCTTGGCAGGAAAGTTATTTTCGGATAAGAATTCAGTTTTAAAAAAATCAGAAACCATTGATTTCGCTACGGAGAAGATTGGTGACCCCTTAAAAGATGAATATGAGCGTGGGTTTTCATATGCGGATTGTTGGGTTCAGGATTCACGATTGACAGTTTTAAATGCGGTGGATGCGTTTGAACGAGGTGCAGTTATTATGCCGCGCACGGCTTGCGTATTATTAGAACCATCGCATGATAAAGATGGGTGGGATGTGACCTTGCAAAATGTTGCCAATGGCGATCAATTTCAGGTCAAAGTTGGGCAGGTGGTGAATGCCGCAGGGCCGTGGGTGCGCGATATCTTAGATAACTCCAAACTAACCACAGATACGCCCGCGCAGGCAGACTCAACACCCAATGTGCGCTTGGTAAAGGGTAGCCACATCATTGTATCCAAAATATATGAAGGCGATCAGAGCTATCTTTTACAACAAAAAGATGGCCGTATAGTTTTTGCCATCCCTTACGAGGGCAAGTATACGCTGGTGGGGACAACGGACAAACCGTATGTCGGTGATGCCGCTAATGTTGTTATTGATGACGATGAGGTTGAGTATTTATGTGATGCGATCAACCAATCTTTTAAAGCGCAGATCACCCCGCAAGATGTTCTCTCAAGTTATAGCGGTGTGCGATCATTATTAGATGATGGAAATAAAAATGCCTCAAAAGTCACCCGTGATTATAAATTATTTTTGGATAAAAAACATGGCCCGGCAATTTTATCTGTATTTGGCGGAAAAATTACAACCGCGCGTAAATTAGGCGAGGATGTTGTAAACCGCCTTTCGACATTTTATCCAGATAGAAAATTAAAGTCATGGACTGAAAATTTACCATTACCTGGCGGTGATATTCCTAATGGTGATTTTGATAAATTCTTAGAACAACAAATTGAAAAATATAAATTCCTTCCCCCTGAATTGGCGTATCGTTATGCCCGTGCCTATGGCACACGGATGAAGGGTATATTGGGCAGTGCAAAATCATTAAATGATTTGGGGGAACATTATGGTGATGATGTTTACGAAGCCGAAATTTTATATTTAATTCGCTATGAATTTGCGACAACTGTTGAGGATATCATTTGGCGTCGATCAAAAATGGGTCTGCATATATTGCCTGAAACTAAGGATAATATTGAACGCAGTTTCGCAAAAATTATTCCGATGATTGCAGAAGAAGAGGGGAATTATGCGCACTTTGCTCGCCATTGATCAGGGGACGACAAGCTCCCGCGCGATATTGTTTTCTGAAACTGCAGAGATTTTGGAAACAAAACAAAAAGAGCTCACGTTGCATTACCCACATAAAGGATGGGTGGAGCAAGATGCCAATGACATCTGGCGCGATACAAAATGGGCCTGTGAAGAGATTTTAAAATTAGACGCGGCACAAGATGTTGCGGCGGTAGGCATTACCAATCAACGCGAAACAACCGTGATTTGGGATCGTCAAACGGGGGAGCTTATTTATAATGCGATTGTCTGGCAAGATCGCCGTACGGGAGATTACTGCCAAAAATTAAAAGAAGAAGGCCATGAAGATATGGTATCTGCCAAGTCTGGTTTGCTTTTAGACCCATATTTTTCAGCAACAAAAATAAAATGGATTTTGGATAATGTTGAAGGCGCGCGGGATAAGGCCAAGGCAGGGGATCTTGCCTTTGGTACAATCGATTGTTTTCTGTTGTGGAGATTAACGGGCGGTAAAGTTCACGCAACGGATGCGACCAATGCGGCGCGAACTATGATCTTTAATATTATTGAGGGGCAGTGGGATAATGAGCTGCTCGATCTTTTTGATATTCCCAAAAGCCTATTACCAGAGGTCAAAGATAATTGTTCCAATTTTGGGATGGCAGAATTTGATAATGTTCAAATCGTCATTGGCGGTATGGCGGGCGATCAACAGGCGGCAACAATTGGCCAAGCGTGTTTTCAAAAAGGCATGGTTAAATCAACCTATGGCACAGGCTGTTTTGTTTTGATGAATATTGGTGACGAATTTAAAAAATCTAAAAACCGTTTATTGACCACAATTGCGTATCAGATAAATGGTAAGCCGATTTATGCCTTTGAAGGGGCAATTTTTGTTGCGGGCGCGGCCATTCAATGGCTTCGTGATAATTTAGAATTTTTTGATGATGCTCAGGAAAGCGAAGCATTGGCAAACAGTGTCCCCGATAATAATGATGTCTATTTTATTCCCGCCTTTACGGGGCTGGGCGCGCCTTATTGGAATCCCAATGCACGCGCCGCGATTACGGGCCTCACGCGGGAAAGTACGAAAGCGCACATTACACGCGCGGCTCTTGAGGCGCAAGCCTTTCAAACGGCTGATTTATTGGATGCTTTCAAAAAAGACAGTGGTTTTGACTTTACAAATCTTCGTGTTGATGGGGGCTTGGTCATAAACAAATTTGTATGCCAATTTTTGTCAGATATCCTTGATACTGGTGTTGAGGTTCCTGAAATTATTGAAACAACGGCGTTGGGCGCCGCATATTTGGCGGGGCTTTATGTTGGTATTTTTAAAGATTTGGACGATATTGCAACCAATTGGCGTATTGAGGCGTCTTATGTCCCACAGATGGCTGATGATCAACGCAAACAATACTTAGTTCGTTGGCACGAAGAAATTAGTCGCATTCTCTAAATTCAATAAAATCAATAACTTGGGTTAATAGGTGTTTAAGATGTCCCTTTTATCGTGTAAAAATTTAAGCTGTCCCTTGTTTTTTCTAAATTAATCCTCTATTACGGTAATTGATTATAAAAAATATAAACAGGCTTTATGTTACCAATCTGCGGATTGGTATCACATATTGAATACCCTTGTAATAACAAGGTTAGGGACGTAATGATCAAAAAACAAATTTTGATGACCTTATTTATACCGACCATATTGGGGTGCGGTTCTTTTGCACATGCGGCATCGGGACAGGGAAGCATGTCTGTTGGTATTCTTGACCCGCTTGAGATGAATTTAAATGCTGCGACCGAATTTTGCGCCGAATTTGGTTTCACCGAAAAATGTGAAATTATTCGCGAACGCGTCATAGAAAAAAAGGCTACGAATGATAATGAAGCCCCAGATATACCGAACTTCACCACAATATCCTACGATTACGACATTTTAAACGCAAATTTTGAGTGATTGTCATGCAGACATTCTCTCAAATAAATGGCTTCTTTTGCGCTCTTTTACAGGCCCCAAATGACTTGGATATATTTGCTGATGAAGCGCAGCCTGTTTCAATACAACCACGATTATAAATGCCAGAAGTTTAATAAAAAAATGGTGCCACGAGAGAGAATTGAACTCTCGACCTCGTCATTACCAATGACGCGCTCTACCACTGAGCTACCGCGGCCCTTTACAAGGGAAATTAATATGCGGACGATATTATAAAAATTCTGGCGTGTCACCCCTCTTTTTCTTATAGTATCCATGATTTCGAACAAATATGAGCAAAGTATAAGCGATGCCTGACGATAAGAATAAATTAAGAACCCATAGTGAGGTTATTGCCGATAAGCGTGCCGCCGCTTTAAAGGCCAATATGCAACGCCGCAAAAGCTTTGTTAAGAGCCAAAAAGAACAAGAAAACGAAAGTACCGAAGATGCAAAATCAAGCAAAGAATAACCAAGAAGAATTAGACATGAGCCAAGCCTTGCCAGGCATTTTATCTGATGCACAAATCCGTCATTTATCACAAAATCAGGGGATGATAGACCCTTTTGTTGAAAAGCAAACTGCCGAAGGTAAAATTTCATATGGTCTGTCTTCTTATGGGTATGATGCGCGGTGCTCTCGTGAGTTTAAGATTTTCACAAATGTGGACAATGCGATTGTGGATCCTAAAGATTTCTCAGATGACAGCTTTGTCGATCGTGAAACGGATGTCTGTATCATTCCACCCAATAGTTTTGTACTAACGCGATCTGTTGAATATTTTAAAATTCCTAAAGATGTATTGGTTGTTTGCCTTGGCAAAAGCACCTATGCGCGTTGCGGTCTTATTGTCAATGTCACCCCACTAGAGCCAGGTTGGGAAGGACATGTAACGTTAGAGATTTCAAATACGACACCTTTGCCCGCAAAAGTATATGCCAATGAAGGGGTCGCGCAATTTTTATTCTTTAAAGGGTCTGCCCCATGTGAAACAACATACGCAGACCGCGCGGGAAAATATATGGGCCAAACTGGCGTCACTTTGCCGCGCATAAAAACAGATAAATAATCACAAACACGGACAAAATATATGAGCTCAGGAATGGATAAAATGCGCGTACGCGGCGGGAACGCCCTTAATGGGAATATCCGCATTAGTGGCGCAAAGAATGCCGCCCTTAAACATATGTGCGCGTCCATATTAACGGATGAGCTGCTTATCCTTGAAAACATGCCAACAGGCTTGCGTGATGTTGCCACGTTGAATGATTTGTTGGAGCATTTGGGCGTTTCAGTAGACTTAGATCACGATAATAAACGGCTGACCCTAAACGCAAAAAACCTTAGCAGCCATATCGCGCCTTATGATTTGGTGCGCAAAATGCGGGCGAGTGTTTTGGTTTTGGGTCCGCTTGTTGCGCGTCTGGGTGAAGCCGAGGTGTCATTACCTGGCGGATGTTCCATCGGTGGTCGTCCGATTGACTTACATATTAAAGGGTTAAAAGCGCTGGGCGCAGAGATCACAATGGAAAATGGCTATGTCAAAGCAAAAGCGCCTAAGGGTGGTTTGGTTGGCGGCGAGATTACATTCCCGTTCGTATCTGTTGGGGCAACTGAAAATACAATGATGGCCGCAACATTGGCCAATGGCACTACTGTCATTCATAATGCGGCGCAAGAGCCGGAGATTATAGATCAAGGAAACGCGCTCATTGCGATGGGGGCGAAAATTAAGGGCCTTGGCACTTCTGATATTACGATTGAAGGGGTAAAAAAATTACATGGCACGACCCACAGTGTCATTCCAGACCGTATTGAAACAGGCACATATATGTGCGCCGTTGGTATGACAGGTGGTAAGTTGGTTTTAGAAAATACCAATGTAAATTTTTTAAAGGCGCTTATTGAGCCATTAATCGAAGCGGGTATGGATATCCATCAAGAAGGTGATAATGTTGTTGTGGCCAGAAACCAAGCGCGCATTAAAGGCGTTGATATTATGACCGAGGCCTACCCAGGTTTCGCCACCGATTTACAGGCGCAATTTATGACTATGTTGACCAAATGTGATGGCGCGGGGATGGTGACAGAAACAATTTTTGAAAATCGTTTTATGCACGTGCCCGAACTGTGCCGTATGGGGGCAAATATTTCAGTAAATGGAAATTCGGCTATTATTCGGGGCGTTGATAAATTAACAGGCGCCGAAGTGATGGCGACAGACTTGCGCGCATCCGTCGCAATGGTTGTCGCCGGATTGGTGGCTGAGGGGGATACTTTCGTAAACCGCATCTATCACCTAGACCGCGGGTACGAAAATATTGTCGATAAGCTTACGGCTGTTGGCGCGGACATTGAGCGTATAAAGGCGTAGGCAAATTTGCCTACATCTTTTATTATTATTTATTGATACTTTTTAACATCCAAATAACCTCTTTATGATGTGTAATACGTTCTATCATAAGATCTTCTGTTTCATCATCTTCCGCTTTTACGGCGGCTTCTTTTGCACTCTGCGCGCAGTCAATGACTTGCTGGTTTAATTTTATGAGATTATTAACCATCAGATGGGCGCGGGCGTCCGCATCGTCTTTTTCAGATAATGGATTCTTTAAATCTGACATATATTTTAAAATCTTTTCGTCTTCAAATGGCAGGGCATAGGCATCCAGCGCGCGGATATGTTCGGCAACGACATCAATGGCTTTAAATAATTCGGTATATTGCTCTTCAAACATGACGTGTAATGAGTGGAATCTTGGGCCTTCCACGTTCCAGTGATAATTATGCTTTTGCAAAAATAGGCTGTATTTTGCCCGCAATACTTCTTGTAGCGCTTCGACCACGGGGTTGTTTGAATTTATTTCTTCTGACATGTTTTTTTCCTCTATCTTCTATTTACCTTAACAACGTAAGGCGTTCGTATTTGTTCCAAGAACATGAAATATTTTTAAATTAGGATATGAAAGCACGCAGTAAATAGTAGGGGGAAGAAATGGTGTGAGGATTTGCCTTTTTCCAAGATTGCGCGTATAACATGACATTATTTACAAATACTTAGGACTAAAATGGCTAAAGAAGATCTACTTGAATTTAAAGGTGTTGTGACAGAAATTCTGCCCAATGCGATGTTTCGTGTGAAATTAGAAAATGATCACGAGATTTTGGCACACGCTGCGGGCAAAATGCGTAAATTCCGTATTCGTGTCTTGTTAGGGGATTCGGTAACAGTTGAAATGACCCCGTATGATTTGACAAAAGGGCGCATTACATTTCGTGAGAAATAAGTCGTTTATCAATCAAGAGAATATTAAGCCGTCGCACAAGACGGCTTTTTTTATGAGAAGCTAAAATTATAGGGGGCAGAAATCACTTGCTCTAAACTAGGGGTAAGCAAGCCTGATCCACCAGATTCAGATTGGCTCCCACCATCTTGATCTTGCAATACATCATTAATGTTTCCCGCGCTTGCGCACACAAAACTGTTCAGCACACTGAACGACTTCATCTTCGCCTCGTATAAAATAATACTATGTTAGAAATACTTTTTGAAAAGGGAATATGGTGGATTTTGATTGATAAATCAAGAGGCCATTTTAAGAAAAAAATAAGGCCTGACGGCCTTAATTATAAAATATATCGCAATAATAAAATTACATTTTGAGACTGTTGATTTTTTCAAATCCTGCATAATAGTCTGGACGGCCAAGTGTCGCGGCTCTACCCATCTTACTTTCAATGCGTGAGCGACGAACTTCATGGGTTCTTTCCGCTTGCCCTGTCATAGCGTGAAATTTAGGAGCCGGAAGGCCAATTGGTTTTTTATGAAACCATTTAACGCCTTTACTATCACTTTCGCCCTCTGCTGCCTCATTAAATACAGGCTCAACATGGTTAAGGACCGCATCTAAAAAAGTACGGCTTAAACGTTTTAATAGATTTTTTACGACATTTTTTGCCATTTATATTCTCTATATTAAGTTAACTATGATTACTTAACTTATAATTTATTATACCAAAAATTGAAAGATTTCTCAATATCTTCGTAAAACATTGTTTTATAAAGATAATTATTATTATCAGTAGTAATTTTTGTCAATATTGTTATGATTCATTCATGAAAAGATACCCCCTTATTTTGGCGTCTGCATCCCCCAGAAGGCTTGATTTACTTAAACAAATGAACATTTCTCCTGATCATGTGGTGCCCGCAGAAATTGATGAATCACGAAAAATCAAAGAATCACCCAAAGCATTGGCAAAACGTCTGGCGATGGAAAAAGCGGCGCACGTATATCATGATCATAAAGGAAGCTTTGTTTTAGCGGCAGACACCGTTGTCGCCTGCGGTCAGCAGACGTTGGATAAAGCAGTTAATACGGATCAAGCTTTGGCATTTATTCAAAAACTATCTGGACGTCGCCATCATGTTTACGGTGGTATCAGCCTTATTACGCCAGAAGGGAAAGTTTTAACGCGCCTATGTGATACTCTTGTTCAATTCAAAACCCTCACCCCATTAGAAATTGATGCCTATATTCAGTCAAACGAATGGAACGGTAAGGCGGGCGGATACGCTATCCAAGGGTTTGCGGGTAGTTTCGTCAAATATATGGCGGGATCATATAGTAATGTCGTTGGCCTATCGCTTTATGATACAATGAATATATTAAAAAGTGGCGGATACGTATTCGCAGATGAATAATATGAAAGCAAAATCCCAATGCATATTTTAATCGATGAGTTGAATGAAAGCCTTTGGGTGGCTGCGGTTGAAAACAACAAAATAAAAGATCTAGAAATTGACCCTTTTGAAGAAGAAGTGCGCAGTGGATCGGTCTATTGGGCACGCGTGATAAGAATTGATAAGGCCATGGATGCGGCCTTTTTACAATTGGACGAAGATAATACGGGTTTACTACATAATGCTGATTTTTATAGTCTTACCAAGGAAGGTGAGCATGAAAAGGATGGTAATGTTGCGCTTGGCAAAAAATTAAAACCAGGGGACATGCTTGCGGTTCAATCAAAAAGTGGGTATTTACCACGTATTGATAGCACTGATTTAACCATGGAAGATAAATCCGTCCGCGTGAGTATGAATATTACCTTGCCTGGGCGGTATTTAATTTATGCGCCCACTATGAAAGAAAACCGAATCTCTAAACGTATTCGTGATAAGAAAGAGCGCAAGCAACTAACAAAGATGTTAAATGACGTGCCGATGATAAAAGGCTGCATCCTGCGTCAGGCGGCCGCGAATACACAAACAGATGTACTAATCCGTGAGAGTGAAATTCTAAAACATATTTGGGAAGAGCTTCAGGATTATCTCCACGGTGATATGCCTTTTCAGGTTATGGATGGTCCCGACGCCATTCGCCGCATGTTAAGTGACCAAGCCAATTATCAAATAGACCGCATTGATATTAGTACGATGGAGCAGTTTAAAGAGGTTGAAGAATGGTGCGAAATTTATGCCCCTGATCTGGTGACCAAAATACATCCTGCTGATCTGCCTAATCATCAGGCTGATTTGGCGTTATTTGATTTTCATGACTTGCTTGACCAAATTGATATGTTGTTTGAACCATATGTTTTGTTAAAAGCGGGCGGCAATATAATTATTCAAGATACAGCGGCCTTAACCGCCATTGACATTAACCGCGGCGGGGATACACGCGGGAATTTAGCCATAAATTTGGATGCTTTGAGCGAGATTGGCCGTCAGATTCGCCTTCGTAATTTAGGCGGTATTATCGTGATTGACTTCTTAAAGATGAATAAGAAAATTGAAAAAGAGACATTATTGGCCGCTTTTGAAGGCATTATTGCCGAAGATCCTTGCACGGTTCAATTGCATGGGCTGACCAATCTAGGGTTGGTTGAGCTAACCCGCCAGCGCCGTACACCGCCATTGCAGCAAAGGCTTGATTTAGCTTTGGATTAAAGCCTTTAAAACGCTTTTTTTGTGAAAATATGCTTTATTGTTGCTTAAACACTGGACAGGGGAATATGTTTATTTTATAAGCTTTTAACGGTTATCAAATTTGATAATTACCACCTTTGGGCCCGGGTAGCTCAGTGGTAGAGCAGAGGACTGAAAATCCTCGTGTCGAAAGTTCAATTCTCTCCCCGGGCACCATTTTTTTATTAATAATTAAAGCAGCCGCAAAAGATTAAAGTTTCACGCCTGTAAATAAATGATATTGAGTGCCTTTGTGACCTCCTTCAAAAGAGCGGAAAGCATCAAATGTTTTTATCAATTTAGCTTTTATACCATGAGAACCAAACAATGCTGTAATTTCAAATGGAGATCTTTCAAAGTCACGTATATCATGCCGTGTATAATTAGAAATTTCAGCGTCTGCTTCTGCTAAACGACGCAAAAATTTATTTTGTTCATCTTCACCTGCATATGTAGTAACGCAGAGCTCCCCGTCTTGTCTTAAAACCCTAGAAATTTCTTTAAAGGAAGGGGATAATTTACGAACGTAATCAAAGGTGGCACTTGAAACAACAAGATCTATTGAGTCTGGATTGAAAGGAAATTCATCACATTCAAGATTGACGCTTTCTAATTTTGAGTAAATTCCTTTTTGCTTTGCTTTATCAAGCATTTTACTAGAAATATCTATTCCTAATAACGTTATATCAGGGAATTCATTTTTTAACTTTTCTCCAACTAATCCTGTACCGCAACCAACATCTAAAACCACCGCTTTAGGATTTTCTGTCAAGAAACCAGAAGCTGTATTAAACACTTGATCTACGCCTGTATAATTGTAGTCTGGAGCAAGAACAGTTGCGTCGTAATTAGGGGCAAACCTATTAAAATATTCATTTGGTTTTTGGTATTTAATAGCCATGTAAAAGTCATTAACAATAATTAATACTTATGTCAATTGACTGTGATGTTTTATTTTGTATTAATAAGAAATCTACTTCCCCAACCCTTTATTGTAATTTCCTGGGAAATCACCAGCGGGGGGCAGAGGCGGAAGGTCGTTATGGATAACGGCACATTTCGGCTCTAGCTGTAAAAGCTGCGGCCAGATTTGTACCCAACCGCGTGTATGCGTTGCGTCTTGAATGACGGAGTAATTAATACAATCGGATAAGCCAAGCGTCTGACGATAGCTGTGATATGTTCCTGGTGGTATTTGTTGATCGCCTGCACCAATAAAGTGATGCTGTGGTATGAGCGCCAGTTTTGTTCCCAAATCAGTCGCATAGACAGAATTGGTCGCAAGAGGCATGGCATTGCGATATTCATTTGTAAATTTTGGGCTAACATCACCTGCAACCGTCCGTAGGCTGAAGATGTCATCACGCGTTGCGGCCAAAACCGCGGCAATATTGGCACCGCCGCCATGCCCAACAAGATGAAAGCCTGTTAGGTCGTAACGTGCCGCCAAATCATTTAACGCTGTTTCATAGGCGTTCAACACGACAGGCGTGTATTTCTTTTCATTCCAATACTCAGAATTACATCCTTTATTCTCTGGCATCTTCATAAATTGGCAAGGACGGGCAAGGTAGCCGAGGTTTTCACTCTCATCCCGTGACGCTAAATGAAGGGCAACAGGGTTGCTTGGGGTTGGGTTAGGAGAGATTGATAGGTTTATAGCGCCATCGGCCGCATCAATATAGGCGCCATCCCCTTCGATATAAATTGTGGCAGGTTGGCCGCGCTGGTGCATGCGTTCCCATGCGTTTAAAGTAAATGTATCTGTTGCGATTGTGCGTTCCACCATAAAGGCAGGGCGTGCAATTTGATTGGCGGTTTGAATATCCATATCGGTATCTACACCACAAGCAGTCAAGGGAGCAAGGCAGAGGAGGCTAAGTATAATTTTTTTCATGAGATAACGCTTTGATGAGTTTAATGGATATAAGAAAGACAAATTATTGACGTAAATATTTTACCTCTAATTCAACGGTTCACCAAGAGGTTATTCAGGAAATCAATTTAATTTTCAATTTCGAGTAAGATTGGCGTGTGGTCCGATGCCTTTTCCCAACCACGTGGTGTGGGGTCAATCCAACAATTTATGGCCTTATCAACCAAGGTGGGGGACAGTAAAAAATGATCAATCCGTATTCCTTTATTTTGTGGCCATGCACCTGCCTGATAATCCCAGAAAGTGTATTTCTGGGGAGATTTATCAAAAATACGAAACGCATCGTAAAGTCCAAGTGATTTTAGCTGAGACCAATATTGACGGGTCTTTGGTAAGAATAGCGCATCATCTTTCCACGCTTTTGGATCATGACAATCTTCATCGGTAGGAATAATGTTAAAATCACCACCAATAACAAATGGAATGCGCGCATCGCGCAATTGTTGAAGATGGTTAATTAATCGTTCTAACCAATTGATTTTATAGTCATATTTTTCTGTGCCTACGGGGTTTCCATTGGGTAGGTAAATATTAATAACGCGTAAGCCTTGATAATCAATTTCAAGATAGCGGGCTTGTTCTTCCTCCAATTCAGGAAATAAACGATCTTTTATAACCTCTTGTTTTTCTTTGGAAAAAATGGCGACGCCATTATATGCTTTTTGCGTTAAGGCGTTGGATTTATATCCAATATCCTCAAATTCTTGGGCAGGGAAGTCCAATCCTTTTAATTCTTGTACCATTAACAAATCAGGCTGATTTTCAGTCAGCCATTTTTTGACATGCTCCTTGCGCGCTTTAATCGAATTTACATTCCATGAGACAATTTTCATGATTAAACCGAAAAGCTTGTGCCGCAGCCGCAAGAGGATGAGGCGTTGGGATTGTTAATTTTAAAATGCGCGCCAATCAAATCATCAACATAATCAACTTCTGCATTTTCAATGAAGGGAATGGAGATTTCATCAATTACAACCTGCACACCATCATTTTCAAATAATTGATCATCATCATTTTTTACCGTTTCTTCGGCAAAGTGATATTCAAACCCCTGACATCCACCGCCATCAACACGAATGCGCAGCATTAGATCAGGTTGTCCTTTTTGTTCACGCAATTGTTTGAGGCGTTTTACAAAGCTTTTGGTCATTGTGATTGTCATGAATTACATATACAAATGATATCAAGGATTTGCAAATAGAAACGGGATAAGCAAATGGGAAAAACAGAAGAAACCCAATCAGAAGAACAAGATACATCCGCTTATAATTATTGTGCCTTGCCGCTCGCCAAATATGCGTGCCGACCAGATCAAAGCAAAGGCCGATTTTATGAAGAGCCAGAAAGCGCAACCCGCACGCCTTTCCAACGTGACCGCGACCGTATCATTCATGCCTCCGCCTTTCGTCGTTTAAAATATAAAACCCAAGTCTTTGTGTATCACGAGGGGGATCATTACCGAACGCGTTTAACCCATACATTAGAAGTAGCGCAAATTGCGAGATCCATCGCCCGTGCGTTGATGGTGAATGAGGATTTGGCCGAAGGCATCGCACTGGCGCATGATCTGGGGCATACCCCATTTGCCCATATTGGTGAAGATTATTTAAGTGAGTGTATGAAACCCTATGATGGGTTTGAGCATAATGATCAATCTTTACGCATCTTGACCAAGCTGGAGCGTAAATATCCAGGCTGGCCTGGGCTGAACTTAACATGGGAAACTTTGGAAGGGGTTGTAAAACATAATGGCCCTATTCAAACAAAAGAAGGGCAAAAGCTGCCAACGACGTTAGCAGACATCGCCCATGATATAGATTTACAACTTAATACGCACGCTAGTTTAGAGGCGCAAGTCGCCGCAATTTCTGATGATATTGCTTATAATAATCATGATGTTGAGGATGGCTTGCGGGCGGGCATGTTCTCCCTTGATGATTTGAGGAAGCTGGCCTTGATGGGACCCATTATAAATAAGGTTGAAAAAGATTGGCCAGAGGTAACGCCGCATTATATTTTACAAGAAACAATTCGTGAAATGATTGGGGCAATGGTTACAGATGTATTGGATGAAACCAAAAAACATTTAAGTGAAATAAACCCACAAAATGCAGATGATGTTCGCCATGCGGGGCGTCAAATGGTCGCTTTTTCTCCAGAGATGTATACAAAGGTTGAAGAGCTTCGTGCGTTTTTATTGAAACGTATGTACCGCCATTTCACGGTCAATCGTATCTACAATAAGGTGGAGAAAATTATCCCTGACATGTTTAATACCTTTATGAAACATTATAATATGTTGCCCGATGATTGGCAGATTCGGGTCGAACAAGCAGGCGGTTTAATTGATAATGTTGCCCAGGCGCGAATTGTTTGTGACTATATCGCGGGTATGACCGATCGATACGCGATTAGAGAATATGACCGTCTTTTTAATCTTAATTGGGATAGTCAATAGCTTTGCTGCAACTAATCCTTGAGGTTAAGGCATTTTTTGAATATTCTTTGATTCATGAATAAACGAAATGAATTTGATGATCCTGATACTGGATTTGGTTTTTTGGGGTCTGTAGGCCCTAAAGCGGCTTTCTTTATAGTTTTGATCGCGCTGTCTTTTATGATTGGCTTGGTTTGGAAACTTTACACGGGGGGTGCGCCTGCTGATTCAGAACAGGTGCCCATTATCCGCGCGGATGCCGATGGATATAAGATTGAACCGGATGATCCGGGTGGCATGGAAATAAAATTCCAAGACAGCACATTATTTAATAGCGATAACCCTGACGCGACCATCGAAAATTTACTCGCAGAAGATGAAAATGAATCGCCCATGCCGCGTTCTCAACTTTTTGCTGGTCTAAGCACTGATGATGGGGAAGAGCGCATTATGGACCAAGCGCAAGAAGCTGAAAAAATCGTTGAAGATTTGGTTGAAAATGGTGCCGATGCCATGGTGGTTGAAGATGATAATGGTGACGCAGAAATTGTTGTCATGAAAGAAACATCAAACAAACCTATCGAAATTTTAGAAGAACCAACACCAGAGATTAAATTCACAGAAGAAGAGCCTTTAATTGAAACAACACTTGAAACACCAAAAGTTGAAATTGAGCCAGTTGAAACAAAACCTGTTGTTTCGCAAGCGCCGCCAGAGCCAGCACCTGCACCTGCACCTGAACCTGCACCAACGCCTGTCGCATCTGGTGATTTTTATGTACAGCTTGCCAGTGTAAAATCACAAGCCGCAGCCAACAGCGAATGGGATAGTTTTGTTAAAAAATACAGCCCCCTTTTAGATGGGGTTTCAAACCGTGTTGAAACTGCGGATCTGGGTGCTAAGGGAACATTTTATCGTATCCAAGCAGGCCCTATCGCCAAATCTAGTGCAGATAATATTTGCAATGGCATAAAAGCAAAAGGTGGAAGCTGTCTCGTAAAGAAAAAGAACTAAATAGAAATAGGAATCCGACATGACTCATCCTGCCGCCATTATATTATCCGTCGAAGGGTTGAGGTTGACGGATGCTGAAAAACGTTTTTTTGCTGCGGCCAATCCACTAGGTTTTATTTTATTTGCGTATAACTGCGATACGCCTGAACAAATTAGCGCACTTAACAAAGAAATTCGTGAATGTGTTGGGTGGGAGTGCCCAATTTTAATTGATCAAGAAGGCGGACGTGTTCAACGGCTGAAGCCGCCACATTGGCAAAAATTTATGCCTGCCAATTCTTGTCATACATCTGAAGATGCCGCAGGTATTGCAACTTTAATTGGCAATGATCTTGCCGCGCTTAATATTGATGTTAATTGTTCCCCCGTGATGGATTTACTGCTTCCTGAAACACATGATGTGATTGGTGATCGCGCGTTCTCTGATAACCCGCAAGAGGTTTTTGATAAAGCCTACGCGGTTTGCCAAGCGTATCTCGCCCAAGGGATTACGCCTGTTGCCAAACATATTCCAGGGCATGGCCGCGCCACAGCCGATAGCCATCTAGAATTACCGATCGTGGATACACCATTGTCCGAGTTGGAGCAGACTGATTTTGAGCCTTTTGTGAAACTGGCGCAAAGCGATATTGCCGATCAAGTTTGGGGAATGGTGGCGCATGTTACCTATAGCGCGCTTCATCCTGACCCTGCCACTATCTCTAAAACGGTCATGGATTACGTCAGAAATGATATGAAAATTGATCAATTCCTGCTTGCGGACGATATTTCCATGCGTGCGCTTGAAAAATATGGGAATCTTGCGGATAGAGCGGTAAAAACACTGGCATCTGGCTGTGATGCTACGCTATATTGCGATAGTAAGCTAAACGAGATGGAAGAGATCATGGCGGTAGTCCCGCCCATGACCGATGAGAGTTTTAACCGATATGAGCGAAGTCGAGTTCGAAGAAGATCAGCCGCGTAATACTGATATCCCCGCCGCAGGGGATGCTGATGCGTTTCTTCTCGATATTGACGGTTATGAAGGGCCTATTGATGTTCTTCTAGAAATGGCGCGTAATCAAAAGGTAGACTTACGCGAAATCTCAATTCTTCAATTGGTGCGCCAATATTTATCTTTTATCGACCGTGCCAAACAATTAAGGCTGGAACTGGCGGCTGAATATTTGGTTATGGCGGCTTGGCTTGCCTATCTTAAATCTCGATTACTTCTGCCACAGGAAAAGACCGAAGGGGCGGAATTATCGGGCGACCAAATGGCCGAAGCCTTACAATTTCAATTGCGCCGCCTCGAAGCAATGCGCGAAGCATCTGAAAAATTAATGAACCGTCCGCGCTTGGGCGTGGATGTTTTTTCCCGCGGCATGCCCGAGGGATTAAGAACAAAGTACGAGACACATTGGCAAGTTAATTTATATGATTTAATAAAATCGTACGGGGATATCAACCGCCGTAAAGAATATAAAACTTACGAGCTTCCGACCTTTAACATCATGACCATGGAAGATGCAGCAGACCGCCTTTCAAAAATGCTTGGTAATTTGCCGCGTAGTGGTCCACACAGCGTTTGGACAACCTTGCAAAGCTTTATCCCCGAAGGGATTACAGACCCGTTATTGATACGCTCAAGCGTGGCATCTACTTTTACTGCTGGTCTTGAAATGGCAAAGCAGGGCAAGCTTGAAATTCGCCAAGAAGGCGCATTTAAAACAATTTATCTTCGTACCGCCAACCGCCCCGAAGGCGGAAAAGTCGATACAACTACAACAGGAAATGACGCATGAGTGACGTAAAAATGATTGATGAAGACCTAATGAATAAGATAGCCGCAGAAATGCAGCCTGAGGAAGAAGAGGTTGATATTGACGCAGAAGTGGTAAATGAAGAAGAAGCGCAAGTTGAACCAACGTCAGAAGAAACGCAAGAGCCTATTGAAAATGCCGATGAGGCAGATATGCTGCGCATGCTTGAGGCAATTTTATTCGCATCAGCTGAGCCAATCTCCCCGCAGGCTATGTTGGAGCGTTTACCAAAAGGGGCGGATTTGAATGTGTTGCTGCCGCAGCTACAAAAAATATATGCTGGACGTGGTGTTGAATTAATCGAACTAGGCGGGCAGTGGGCTTTTCGAACTGCTAAGGATGTAGCCGAAGCGCTTACAATTCAAAAAGAAGTATCAAAGAAATTATCAAAGGCAGCGTTAGAAACACTTTCTATTGTTGCGTATCACCAACCAATTACACGCGCCGAAATTGAAAATATTCGCGGTGTTGCCACGCATAAAGGCACGCTGGATATTTTGATGGAGCTTGGGTGGGTGAAGCCCGGCCGCCGCCGTGAAACACCTGGGCGCCCGCTTACTTGGGTTACTACAAATGGATTTTTAGATCACTTTCAACTCGAAAGTGTTGTCGACTTACCTGGTTTGGATGAGTTAAAAGCCTCTGGCTTATTGGATCGTCGCGCTGCGATTGATACGATACCAACATCAGATGATTTATTCGACAGCCCTGATTTAGATGCGGAAGAAGAGCTGGATAAAGAAATACTAGAACGTCAAGACGAAGACGCGTATGATGAGCAAAGCTATAAAGAAATGAAATCGCGCGCGACGCAAGAACAAGAAAATGAGGAAGAATAGATATGAGTATAGGTATTTGGCAGATTTTAATCGTAGTTGTTCTGGTCTTTTTGTTGTTTGGTGCAGGACGTCTGCCCCGTGTGATGGAAGACATCGCAAAGGGCATAAAATCCTTTAAAAAAGGAATATCCGAAGATGATACCACGCCCGAGGCAACTAAAATCTCCGATAAAACAAAAGAAAAAGAGTAACGCGTTGTGCTCGATTTTGGATGGGCAGAACTTCTAGTACTGGTTGCCGTGGCGGTATTCGTCATTGGCCCAAAAGACATACCCAATATTATGTATGGCCTTGGCCGTCTGGTACGCCGCGTGCAATACATCAAATATGCCATCTCTCAACAATTTGACGACATCATGAATACCAGTGATATTGAAGAATTACGCAAAGGGGTCAATTTTGAACATCGTGATCAGTCAGATGTAAATCATGAAATGAAAGAAGATGAAGAGTTAGAAGAGCCATCAAAAGATTCTAGTAAAGAGGTGAAAAAAGATGACTGAGACCTCTGAAGCCAAACTTCCCTTAACGGGGCATCTTATTGAATTGCGTAAGCGTTTGATTTGGATATTTTTGGCCATGGCGGTTGGCACAGGTGTTTGTTTTATCTTTGTCGAACAAATTTATAGTTTTTTGGTTGAACCCCTTGCGCAAGCCATGAGTAATGGTGGCACGCAACGCCTTATTTATACGGGCCTAACCGAAGGATTTTTTACCTACCTTAAAGTTGCTTTTTTCGCAGGCGCGTTTTTAACATTTCCCGTTTTACTGGCGCAGTTATGGATGTTTATTGCACCCGGCCTTTATAAGATGGAGAAAAAAGCATTTTTACCATTTTTAATTGCAACGCCAATTTTATTTTTCGCGGGCGGGGCGGTTGTGTATTACGGCGTTATTCCGATGGCGTGGAATTTCTTTTTAAGCTTCCAAAGCAATGGCGCGGAAACCGCTTTGCCGATTGAGCTGGAAGCGCGCATGAGCGAATATCTCGACCTTATCATGACGCTTATTTTTGCGTTTGGATTGTGTTTTCAATTGCCTGTTTTATTAACGTTGATGGGGAAGGCGGGATTAATCTCTTCTAAAACGTTGAAGCAGAAACGTAAATATGCAGTTATTAGCACGTTCGCTGTGGCGGCTTTCCTCACGCCGCCTGATGTGATCTCCCAAATTGGGTTGGCTATTCCCATTATTGGCTTATATGAAATTTCAATATTGCTCGTAGCTTATTTTGAGAAACAGCGCGCAAAAGAAAAAGAGGGCAATGATGCCAACCCTGCCTAAAGCGTATAACAAGTTAATCCGTGATAATGGTTTTGAGCCTGATGCTACACAACAAAGCGCTATTGTTGTTTTGGAAGAATTACGATTAAAACTGAGCCTCAAAAAAACACTATGGTCTTTTTTTCAGAAAGAAAATATTAAAGGTGCTTATCTTTACGGGGGTGTTGGCCGTGGTAAATCGATGGTCATGGATTTATTTTATTCAAAATTGCCGGTACATTTAAAAAAGCGGCGTGTCCATTTCCATGAATTTATGATTGAAACCCATGATTGGATGCATAAAAACCGTGGACAAGGGGTTGATGATTTATTGATCCGTTATAGCGAACACGTGCGCAGCCAAACGCGCGTGCTATGCTTTGATGAATTTCATGTGACTGATGTTGCGGATGCGATGATTTTAAAGCGTCTTTTTACCGCATTGATTGAAAAAAATATCATAATTATCGCGACCAGTAATTGGGCACCAGAAGATCTTTATGAAGGGGGGTTGCAACGTGATCTGTTTTTGCCCTTTATCAATGTTTTGCAAGAAAATCTAAATATTATTAAGCTAGATGGTGGGCAAGATTATCGTAGCGTCTCTGACCCTCATCAGCATGTTTATTATTTCCACCCGCGTGATGATAAAACAAAAGAAAAAGTAGATAGGCTTTTTGCTGAGCTTTCAGATAATGCGAATGTGAAAGTAAGGAAAATTAACGTCAAAGGGCGCAATGTTCATGTTATGGCGGCGGGGGATATTGCCCGTTTTACTTTTGCTGACTTATGCGAAAAACCTTTGGGCGCAGAAGATTATATTAAAATTGCCAAACAATTTGATACGGTTTTTGTTGAAAATATTCCCGTACTTACACCTGAAATGCGCAATGAAGCAAAGCGCTTTATCCTTCTGATTGATGCATTGTATGAGGCAAAATGCCAGGTTGTTCTATCAGCAGAAAAAGATATTTATCAAATATATTCAGGCCGCGATCATGCGTTTGAATTTGACCGCACCATAAGCCGCCTGATGGAAATGCAATCAGCGGCATATCATGATAATAGGCAGAAAAAATAATGTCTATCTTTGACAAGATAAAAGATTTGGTTGTTACCAATAATTCTGAAGTTGCGTATGATCGGGCAAAACAAATTGCGACCACGGGGTCTGTAAAAAAACGCTTAAACCTAGCCAAAGATTCAAAAACCAATAGAGAGATATTATTTTATCTTGCCGAAAATGACCCAAGTGCAAAGGTGCGAACCGCCGTTGCCAAAAATTCGGCGACCCCTTATCACGCACATAAGGCACTGTCTAAAGATAGCAATAAGGATGTTCGTTTTGCATTGGCAGAGCGCCTTGTGACGTTGCTCCCCGATATTAGTATGGATAAACAAAGTCGCCTTTATGCCTATACTGTTCAGGCATTGGGAAATTTGGCATTGGATGAAGTGCTTAAAATTCGGCGTGCCTTAACCGCAACTTTAAAAGACCATGCCTATGCACCGCCCGCGGTGGCGATGCAACTGGCAAAGGATATTGAGCGTGAAGTGTCCGAACCTATCTTGCGCTTATGTACGGTTATTAAAGATAAAGATTTAGCCGCAATTTTGGCATCCCATCCCGCAGAATGGGCGGCCGAAGCCGTTGCACAACGATCGAAAGTTTCGGCAATTTTGTCTTTGGCTGTGGTCAAAAAAGGACAAAGTAAAGCAGGCGCCTTATTGCTTCGTAACAAAGGGGCGGAGATTGATGAGACCGTTTTGAACGAAGTAATCGAACGCGCAAAAGATTTTCCCGAATGGCATGAGCCACTTGTAACCCAACATGTTTTACCCGCGGAAATGGCTGTTCGTCTTTCTCGTTTTGTGGATGCCAGCATTCGCAAAATGCTTCTTGAAAATGGTCAATATGATGCAGAAACAATTGAAATTGTATCGGACGCCACAAAAAGGCGTATGGCCTTACAAGGTGCGGCGGCAAGCCAGAATGACAATCCACAGACCATTAAACAAAAAGTGCATGAATTACATGCGGCCAATCAATTGAATGAAACAATACTTTCCGACCATCTGGCTATTCAGGATAAGGAGTTCATTATCGTGGCATTATCTTTCATGGTGAATGCCAAGATTGAAAATATTCGCAAAGCGTTCACCTATAAAAAGCCAAAGCTTATCTGCGCGCTTTGTTGGAAGGCCGGATTGTCGATGCGCTTTGCTCTACGCTTGCAACAGGAAATGGCGAATATTCAAAGCAAGGCGCTTATCTATGCCAAAGATGGGTCCGACTACCCCATGACGCCAGAGGAGATGGACTGGCAATTAGAATTTATTGGGGTATAATATTTGTAATGAATACGACTCGTGCATTTTCACTTTTATCTTTAATAATTTTAACATCGTGCGCCGCGCCGCCGCCACGTGCAGATTTGGTATTGGTTGAAAAATCACGCAATAAAATGTACTTGATCGATGATGGTGAAGTGCTCAAAGAATATAATATATCACTGGGGCGAAACCCGATAGGGGACAAGGTGCAACGCGGCGATATGCGCACCCCCGAAGGACGTTATCTATTAGATTATAAAAATGATCAGAGTAAATTTTACCGCTCCCTTAATATTTCTTATCCGAATGATTACGATATTGCCGAGGCCACAGAGCGCGGCGTCGACCCAGGGGACGATATTGTCATACATGGTCTGCCTAATGGTGTGCGCGATAGTGATATAAAGGGGGAGCTTTATCCCCTTAACTGGACCGAAGGATGTATTGCGGTTCGTAATCATGAAATGGATGAAATCTGGCAACTGGTTGAACTGAACACGCCTATTGAAATCAGGCCTTAGGCTCTGTATCTTAAATATCGAATATAATTGAAATCTCAAGGAGACATATAAAATGGCACGCGCAAAAATTGGACTTATCGGAGCAGGAATGATTGGCGGGACGCTCGCTCATTTGGCTGGATTAAAAGAGCTTGGCGATGTTGCGCTGGTGGATATTGCCGAAGGCGTGCCGCAAGGTAAAGGATTAGACCTTGCAGAATCTGCCCCTGTTGAAGGGTTTGATTGTAACTACATGGGCAGTAATGATTACGACGTCATCGAAGGCGCCGATGTTGTTATTGTGACCGCAGGTGTGCCCCGCAAACCAGGGATGAGCCGCGATGATTTGATTGGCATCAACACAAACATTATCCGCAGCGTTGGGGAACAAATCAAAAAATATGCCCCCGATGCATTCGTCATTGTGATTACAAACCCATTGGATGTAATGGTTGAAGTCATGCAGCGCGTCACCGGATTTGCTGATAACAAGGTCGTGGGCATGGCGGGAGTTTTAGATTCCGCGCGTTTTCGTTATTTCTTGGCGGATGAATTTGGTGTCTCTGTTGAAGATGTCAGTGCGTTTGTTTTAGGTGGTCATGGCGACACAATGGTTCCATTGACACGCTATTCCACAATTGCGGGTATCCCACTTCCTGATTGTGTTGAGATGGGGTGGACGACCCAAGATAAGATTGATGCGATTGTGGATCGCACACGAAAAGGTGGCGGTGAAATTGTTGCCCTTTTAAAAACAGGGTCTGCCTATTACGCGCCAGCGTCTGCGGCAATTTCCATGGCGGAAAGTTATATCAAAGATAAAAAACGTGTCCTTCCTTGCGCGGCCAAGTTAAATGGTGAGTATGGAATTAAAGGTCTTTATATCGGTGTGCCCGTTGTGATTGGTAAAGATGGCGTTGAGAAAATTATCGATATTAAATTAAACCCGGACGAGCAGGAAATGTTTGATAGCTCTGTTCAGGCGGTGAAGGATTTGATTGAAGCGATGGAAAGCTTGGACAAGGCGGCATAATTTTTTTTGCAACCTTAAGTTGTTTCACGTGAAACAATTATGAAAAAAATAAATTAATTCAAGGGCTTAACGGCCCTTGATTGCTTTTTATCTCTTATGAAAAATTATATTGGACGTTTAATTTAAAAGAATACTGGTTTTGGTTCGGGCGCAGGAGGCGTCCGTGTTTCTAGCGCTGTGGCGGATGTAACTGGTGTCACTTCGCGGTATGTCCAGACGGGCACTGTTTTACCACTAGCGGTTTGGGCAAATTGCTGCTCCAAAGCTGTTAAGTATAGGGTGTTCGCCGCGACTTGAAGGGCATCTGTAGGACTATCTAATTTGGCCAAGCCAGCTTTGGTGAATAGATCACTTTCAAATGCTTCAAAACTCAGAACATTTATAGGGTTAAGAGATCTTACCCGATCAACAGCCGTCTTTTCATCTGGTGCCAAAACTGTTTGAAAAGTACCCGTTAAAAGGCCTTGCGCTTTGTTACGTGTGTATTCCGCTTTGATCTTAAGATAATCGGCCGTTGCAGGGGATACATATGTCGGCTCGCTCGCCAGTACAAATTTGCTAGACATTGTATCTGGTAATTTTGCGGGAAGGGGCGCGTCAGCTGAATTTAAATAAACTTCTGTTAATTTAAAGTCGTTATTGTCCCCAAATAAACGTTCGTTCAAAATTGATGTTTGGTTGCTTAATATAATAGCCACCCCTGATGCGCCAGATAGTATTGAGCTAAAGACAGAATTCACTTTTTTAGGAGTGTATTTTAAAATTCGACCCAAGGCAGATACGCCATCCTTGGATAATTTTTCCCATGTGTGATGCAGTCTTTTTTGAAAAAATAGATCAGACGCTTCCTTAGAGGCAAGGTATGCTTCTCTTTTTATATCAGAAAGTGATCTAAATGCATTGTTCATATAAGTTTTAATTTATATGAAAACGCCTAAAAGTCAAGATTTTTAGCAAAATGGATGGGGTAACAGGTGTGTATTATAATGAGAGGCCAGGCGCTGCTATTTGTTGTGTTGGAGCAGCGGGGGCAGTAGGTGGGAGGAGGTCTTGGGCATTTTCAACATCGATGCCGCCGCCCGTGACACGGCCCGCAATATGATTTGGCAATTCTGCATGAATAATTTCTGCATAATCATCTCTACTTAAAGGTTCGCCCGTTGGGTTTTTAATGCCGCGCTCCTCAGCCATTTGTTTGAGCGCGTCTGGCACGACTTCGGTTTCGCCAGACATGTATTTTTCCATGGCCACTTCTTCTTCGGTGAGGCCTGTTGAATTTTGTTTAGATTTGTCTTCCAATTCCATCTTTCTTTCAAGGGTCACAGTCTTACCATTTTCTTGTAAAAATCCGTCTTTAGAAACTTTGATGAATGTGGATGAGAGTGTTGCGTTCGCTTGTGCTAAAGCGTTCGAAGCGTCAGCAGATGCGGATGCTTGGCGGGCTGTGTTCTTAGCCGCTAATTCTGCGGCTTGATTGTTTTTTCTTCCAGCGCCCACAGAATGCGCGCCTTTTCCATTCCAGCCTTGAAGGCCTTCATTATATTCTTTTATTTTAAGATCAGCTTCTGTTGGGGCATTTGGGTCGCGCCCAATGTCGTCAGCATTTAAACCAAACTCCATGACCTTTCGCATGTGCGCAGGAATGACTTCTTGCGCAGTATTTGGATCAAGGCCTGTATGTTTCATATCTGACATACATATATTGTATCAAACTCAGGCATTAAAATGCAAAAAGTGATGATTATATAAATCATTTAAAAACAATGGTTTAAGTAGAATTGAAAAGAAAATCATTAGGTTTTTCTTAAGGTTATGGTGATTTATACCGATAATGGGGGCTTATTAGGTTTAAAGGGTAGAAAGGCATTTCACGCTATGCTAATAATTTTACCATTAAAGAATCATAAAAAACGGATGTTACAACCAGATGAATATTCATGAATACCAAGCCAAAGAGCTTTTAAAAAAATACAATGTTGCCGTACCAGATGGTATTGCCGCGATGAGCGTAGAAGAAGCAGTGAAAGCTGCTGAAGCTCTGCCAGGGCCACTTTATGTTGTGAAATCACAAATTCACGCAGGGGGACGCGGGGCAGGCCATTTTAAAAACAACCCAGAAGGCAAAGGCGGTGTGCGTCTTTGTAAAACAATGGATGATGTGCGCGAAGCCGCCACAGCCATGATGGGCCAAGTTTTGGTAACAAAACAAACCGGTGAAGAAGGTAAAGAAGTACAGCGCCTTTATGTAACCGATGGTGTTGATATTGATAAAGAATATTATTGTTCTGTTGTGCTTGACCGTGTGACATCACAAGTGACCTTCATGGTATCAACCGAAGGTGGTATGGATATTGAAGAAGTGGCAGAAAACCACCCTGAAAAAATTCATAACCTTCATATTGATATTGAAGAAGGTTTAACCGAGGCGGCTGCCAAAGAATTGGGTGCGAAGCTTGAATTAACGGGCGCAGCGTTAGAAGGATCTGTTCCTTTCTTCCAAAACTTGTACAAAGCATATGTTGAGTTAGACGCAGAAGCGATTGAAATTAACCCGATGATTGTCACGGATAAAAACGAAGTCATGGCGCTTGATGCGAAAATGACATTTGATGAAAATGCCTTATTCCGCCAGCCAGCAATTGCGGAGATGCGCGATGAATCAGAAGAAGATGAAAATGAACGCGAAGCTAAGAACTGGGAACTTTCTTATGTTTCTATGGATGGTAACATTGGCTGTATGGTGAATGGTGCCGGTCTTGCCATGGCGACAATGGACATCATTAAATATTGTGGGGGAGAGCCTGCAAACTTTTTGGATGTTGGGGGCGGTGCAACAGCAGAGCGCGTAACAGCAGCGTTTAAAATTATTTTATCAGACCCCAACGTAAAAGGTATTTTGGTGAATATTTTTGGCGGGATCATGAAATGTGATGTTATTGCGCAAGGTGTTATTGCCGCGGCCAAAGAAGTTGATTTATCCGTACCATTGGTTGTGCGCCTTGCTGGGACCAATGTTGAAAAGGGTAAAGAGCTGATGGCGAATTCAGGTCTGCCGATTATCACAGCAGATGATTTAGGGGATGCAGCAACAAAAGTCGTTGCAGCCACAGAACAAGCACAAAAAGCAGCGTAGTCGCGCCGTTTAAATAATATTCATTAAGGAGAGAAAAAATGAAAAAAACAAACTTACTTATGATGATGGCAGCGTTGGTTTTGGTATCTGCGTGTACACATAAAAAAGTATCTGTGACAGAATTTAATGACAAAGATAAATCATGCACAGAATTAGAGCGTGAAATTGCCGCAATGGAAGATTTAGAAAACGACATTGATGAAAAAACAGGAATGTCTGGCCGTAATGTTGGTATGGCTCTTTTATTTTGGCCTGGTGTTATCGTGAATGAGATGAACGCAAGTGATGCCCGTGACCGCGCATCAGAGCGTAAAGAAAAATTATTTGAAATTTATGACAGCAAGAGCTGTTCTTAATCACTAAGAAAGAAATATAAATGTCAGTTTTAATTAATAAAGAGACAAAAGTTATTTGTCAGGGTTTCACAGGATCACAAGGAACGTTTCATAGTGAGCAAGCGATTGCCTATGGCACAAAAATGGTTGGTGGTGTGACACCCAAAAAAGGTGGGCAGGAGCATTTGGGCCTTCCTGTTTTTGATACGGTTGCTGATGCGAAAGAACGCACAGGCGCGAATGCAACAGTTATTTATGTGCCGCCGCCCTATGCCGCTGCTGCGATTGAAGAAGCGATTGATGCGCAGATGGAATTGGCGATTTGTATCACCGAAGGTATTCCTGTTTTGGATATGGTGCGTGTGAAAAAGAAATTGAAAAATTCAAAAACACGTCTTGTTGGGCCAAACTGCCCCGGGATTATTACGCCAGATGAATGTAAAATTGGCATTATGCCTGGTCACATCCATACGCGCGGTAAAATTGGTATTGTCTCACGCTCTGGCACGTTGACGTATGAAGCGGTTGCGCAAACAGGCGCAGTTGGTTTAGGCCAATCAACCTGTATCGGTATTGGTGGTGACCCAGTCAATGGGACAAACTTTATTGATTGTATTGAGATGTTCATGGATGATCCAGAAACCGAAGGTATCTTGATGATTGGTGAAATTGGCGGAACCGCGGAAATTGAAGCGGCTGAATTTTATAAAGGCTTAAAGACCAAGAAACCGATTGCAGGATTTATTGCAGGCGCGACGGCCCCTCCAGGGAAACGTATGGGTCATGCCGGTGCGATTATCTCAGGCGGCGATGATACAGCCGAAGCCAAAATGGACGCGATGCGCGCCGCAGGTTTTGAAGTATCTGAAAGTCCCGCTGGTTTAGGTGTTGCTATGAAAGCGGCAATGGGCGGTTAAATCTTAACCCCTTATTAATAATTACGGAAAATTGTGCCGCTCTTTTTAGGGCGGCTCTTTTTTTGCCTATGGGGGCGAGGGCGGATTCCTGTTAAGTCATTGATTTTACTAGGACAAGTTGTGGCATGCCAAGTGCAATGTTTATGGTAAGCAAAACAAACAGGAGCGTAACAATGACAACTAAATTATATGTAACAGGAACAACATTATGGCTTATCGGATTGGCAATAATCGCCGATTATAACCCGTTTGAGAATATTACGGATTTAGCCGGTCAATCATTGTTCTTTTAAAAGTTAAAAATAAAGCCGTTTTCGCGCTTTTTAAATGGCCAATTGTAAAATCGAAAGGCACGCGCGAGAACGCACATAGTTTCTAAACCCAGAAAAGCCCTTGAAGGACCTTGTCTCTTGATCTGCCCTAGATCAGCCCTCAACCCTTCGAACCCTAACAGGGGACTTTAAGGCAAAAACCTAAATGGGGTGTGACTTTTATTCCTTCAAAGTCCGCCCCTTCTTTTTATCTTCAACATTTGTCCCATAACTTATTGCGTTGATATTCACTTACATCGTTCTTCTTTTGAAATGATAGGTAAAACATGGCATGATATTGTTTTTTTAATAAGAATGATAAAGACACTCATGACTGATATGACCTCCGAAGATAAAGCCCTAATGATTTCCTTGCCCTATCGTGTAGGAATTTGGATATCGCAAGTCGATGATATTGAAAACCGTAAAATGGATGATAAGCACGAAGAAAAAATTTTAGAGGTTGCGATCCAAAAAATGGCGCAGTCCCATCGTAAAATGCCCTTTGCGGCAAATATCATGAAACAGGTCGAAAAATCTCAAGGCCATTGGAAAAATTGGAAGAATATGAGCGATGAAAAAACTGTTTTACAAGATTTAGACAATATTTTAATCAAGGCCGAAGCCGCGTTAAAGCCTGCCGAGGTAAAGCAATATAAGCAAGCCGTATGGCAAACGGGTATTTTGGTTGCACAGGCGTATGATGAAAATCATGACCCCGATGGGGAAATGCATATGAATCATTTTGCAGAATGGCTTGGAAACTTCTTTACGGCGCCTAAATTGAAAAAAGCACCTGAGAATATGAGCGAAAAAGAAAAAACGGCCTTGAAAAAACTGCGCACCGTATTAAAACAATAAGAGTAAAAGTTAAGTAAATCAGCGCATTACCATAAGTAAGTGATGCGCGTCACGGAGAACCTATGTCTGACAATCTATCTTTCCTAACGGGAATTAATTCTGAATATATCGCGCACCTATATGCACAATATCAACGCAACCCCGGTAGTGTTGACCCTAGTTGGAAGCAATTCTTCTCAGGATTGGATGATGATGAGGTTTCTATCCTGCGTGAGTTGCATGGTGCCAGTTGGACACCAGAAGAAAATCGCCGTGATGAAAATGGTTTTTTAAATCATGGATCAGAAAGCATTGCGCGCACGGCCCCGCAAATTGAAGGGGCTGCGGATTTATCATCAGATGATGTAAGGCGCACGACGTTGGATTCAATCCGCGCGATTATGTTGATCCGTGCGTATCGCGTGCGCGGACATTTGGTGTCCGATTTAGACCCGCTTGGTTTGCGTGAAGAAAAATACCATCCTGAGTTAGACCCATCCCATTATGGATTTGAAGAAAGTGATTATGATCGCCCAATTTTTATTGATGGTGTTTTGGGTTTAGAAACCGCCAGCTTGAATGAAATTATCGCTGCGTTAAAGGCCACTTATTGCGGTAAAATAGGGGTGGAGTTTATGCATATGTCTGACCCTGCAGAAAAATCATGGGTGCAAGAACGCATTGAAGAGCCACACAATAAAACAGAATTTACCGAAGAGGGGCGCAAGGCCATCTATCAACGATTGGTCGCGGCGGAAGGGTTCGAGAATTTCTTACATAAAAAATACCCTGGTACAAAACGATTTGGTTTAGATGGGGGTGAATCACTCGTCCCTTGTATTGAACAGATTATGAAGCGTGGGGGGCAATTGGGCCTCAAGGAAATTGTTTTGGGGATGGCGCATCGCGGACGTTTAAATGTTTTGACGAATGTCATGGGTAAATCATTTACGGCGATGTTTTCTGAATTTCAAGGGTCGCCCACTTTGCCCGATGCGGTGCAGGGGTCAGGTGATGTGAAATATCATATGGGGGCCTCATCAGATCGTGATTTTGATGGCAATAATATTCATTTATCATTAACGCCAAACCCATCACATTTGGAAATTGTTAACCCAGTTGTTGTTGGTAAAGTGCGCGCAAAACAAGTGCAGCACGATGATCTAGAGGCAGAAAAAGTTTTACCATTATTGTTGCATGGGGATGCCGCGTTTGCGGGGCAGGGGTCTGTGCCTGAAACATTGATGATTTCAGAGTTGCCGGGATATCGTGTTGGTGGGTCAATTCATATTGTTATTAACAACCAGATTGGTTTTACCACGCGTCCAAAATTTGGCCGCTCTGGCCCATATTGTACGGATGTTGCCAAGATGTTGTCAGCGCCCATTTTTCACGTAAATGGTGATGATCCAGAGGCTGTTGTTCATGTTGCGCGTATCGCAACGGAGTTCCGTCAAAAGTTTAAAAAAGATGTTGTGATTGATATGTTTTGTTACCGTCGTCACGGACATAATGAAGGGGATGAGCCTGCGTTTACACAGCCGTTGATGTATAAACAAATCAAAACACAAGAAACAACGCGCATAAAATATGGGAAAAAATTAGTTTCCCGTGGCACATTAACTCAAGATGAAGCGGATAAAATCGTTGATGAATTTGATTCACATTTAAGCGATGCGTTTGATGCGGTTGATGGATATAAAAATAACAAAGCAGATTATTTAGAAGGGTCATGGAGCAATATAAAAGCGGCACCCAAAAATGTGGGAAAAGCAAACACAGCCGTCTCAGAAAAAGAATTGCAAGAAATTGGCAAGGCGTTGACGTTTGTACCACAAGATTTTAAGGCAAATCCAAAAATCACACGCCAGTTAAAAGCCAAGGCCGAAATGTTTAAAAGCGGTGAAGGTTTTGATTGGGCAACGGCGGAGGCGATGGCCTTTGGCACGTTGGTGAAAGAAAATTTTGCAGTGCGCTTATCAGGTCAAGATTGTGGGCGGGGCACGTTCTCCCAACGTCATGCAATTTTATATGATCAAATGACCGAAGAAAAATATTTACCTTTGCAAAATATTGATGAAAAGCAAGGCCGATTTGAAGTGCATGACAGTCCGCTCTCTGAATTGGCGGTTATGGGGTTTGAATATGGATATGCGTCTGCAGACCCAGACACATTGGTGATGTGGGAAGGACAGTTTGGAGATTTCGTCAATGGGGCACAAATGGTCATTGACCAGTTCTTGGCGTCATCAGAAACCAAATGGTTGCGTATGAATGGCTTAACCTTGTTATTACCACACGGGTATGAAGGACAAGGGCCAGAGCATTCCTCTGCCCGTCCTGAGCGTTTCTTGGCCAATTGTGCAGAAGATAATTGGCAGGTGGCAAATTGTTCAACACCCGCAAACTATTTCCACATATTACGTCGTCAAATGAAACGCGACTTTAGGAAGCCTTTAATTCTTATGACACCTAAATCTTTGCTGCGTCATAAATTATGCTTTTCAAATTTAAGTGAATTTTCCGAAGGGTCTAGTTTTCAACGTATCTATGAAGATAGCGATGTCAAAGAATTGGCAAAGCCAAAAGATATTAAGCGCGTTGTTCTTTGTACGGGTAAAGTTTATTATGATTTATTGCAGGAGCGCCGCGAGCGTAAGATTAAAGATGTTACCATTATTCGTTTGGAGAATTTATATCCATTCCCTGCTGATGAGTTAGCGGAAGAAGTGAAGAAATATCCAAATGCAGATATTATCTGGTGCCAAGAAGAGCCAGAGAATATGGGGTACTGGCAATTTGTAGACCGAAGAATTGAGTCTGTTTTAACATCGGTAAAACATAAAGTGGGTCGCCCTGTTTATGTCGGTCGTGATGCCTCCGCTTCGCCTGCTACAGGACATTTGGGAACGCATAATAAACAACAAGCAGCATTAATTGATGCGGCATTAACATTGAAGAAGTAAGAAAAGAAAGATAAGAAAATGGCACAGATAATTGTCCCAACATTGGGTGAATCAGTTTCAGAAGCAACCGTGGCAACATGGTTGAAAAAAGAAGGCGATAGCGTCAAAAAAGACGAAGCAATCGTAGAGTTAGAAACAGATAAAGTAACCTTAGAAGTGAATGCATCTGAAGATGGTGTCATAAGCTCCATCGTTGTTCAAGAAGGTGAAAATGTTGAAGTGGGCGCATTATTGGGTGAGATTGGCGCGGGAAGCGGCGCAGCGTCTAATGACAGCGCTCCGAAAAAAGCCGATACACCAGAAAACCCTGGTGCTAACGAAGGGGTTAAGGAAGTGGCGGATTCTTCTGTAGAATCTCAAGATGCGCATAAATTATCACCAGCCGTTTTAAAAATGGTGAATGACAATAATTTGGATGCATCTAAAATTTCTGGCACTGGTAAAGAGGGTCGTCTTACAAAAGAAGATGTTCAAAACCATATGGATGGTAAGGGCAAAGCGCCAACAGCGGCCCCAACACCCGCACCAAAAGCGCCAGTGTCAAAAGATAATACAGCGCGTGAAGAGCGTGTGAAAATGTCACGCTTACGTCAATCAATTGCAAAACGTTTAAAAGGCGCGCAAGAAGAAGCGGCGATTTTAACAACATTCAACGAAGTTGATATGGGCGCGATTATGGCGCTGCGTAAAGAGTACCAAGACCAATTTGTAAAAAAACATGATGTTAAATTAGGGTTCATGTCATTTTTTGTGAAAGCGTCTGTTCAGGCATTAAAAGAATTTCCAACTGTAAATGCGGAAATTGATGGAAATGAAATTGTTTATAAAAATTTCTATGACATCGGAATTGCGGTTAGTACACCGCAAGGATTGATTGTTCCTGTTATTCGTGATTGTGATCAAAAATCTATGGCGCAAATTGAAAAAGATATTATCGATGTTGGAACACGCGCACGTGATGGAAAAGTTTCCATTGATGAAATGCAAGGGGGAACCTTTACAGTGACTAATGGTGGTATCTTTGGATCATTAATGTCCACGCCAATTTTAAATGCACCGCAATCCGCTATTTTGGGTATGCATAAAATTCAACAGCGTCCAATGGTCATGCCAAATGGTGAAATAGAAGCACGTCCAATGATGTATTTAGCATTATCTTACGACCACCGTATTATTGATGGTAGAGAATCTGTGAGCTTCCTTGTGCGTGTAAAAGAAGCATTGGAAGATCCACAAAGATTATTACTTAATATATAATCAGCTGTAATTAATAATTTTTTCTTTTGAGAGCATCTCCATGGCCTTAAAGCCGTGGCGGTCGCGACATTTTTGTATATTGCCGATAGTGATACGCGAAATGTTTGCCCCCACCAAATTCACTTGCTCACGCGAAGTGGGCACTTGGGAGCAAAAGAAAAAATCTTTGTTCAATACATAGCCATAACGCGCCAAATTCATTAGCATGCGGTTTACAGGTTCTTGGATAAAGCTGTATTTTCCAACGGGTGTTAAAAGGGTGAGCGCCTCTTCAGGGTCTTGCATGGTGTATCCTTCGACAACATGTGCGCGTGAGGTCAATGATAACTGATTACCAAGCATATCGGTTACAAAGGCAATGGATACTTTTCTTTGTTGATGTTTTTGCGCTGCTGTCATAATGGCATGTTGAAAATTCCCCTCGTTAAAATTGGTAAGAGTTTCAATTTCCAAGGGGCTGTCGAGGGGGGCAACATAATCTTTATCGATTTCTAATATAGGGCGGATGATTTTTTTGTTTTTATCAATGGCATAAACGTTAGTACCGGCATTCGCCGCGATTTTCATAGACATGGTTTCAAATTCACCGCCGCGGCGTTTGAAAAAGTCACGATCAAATCCTGCTTCGTCGATATAAATATTTTTAATGCCTGCCTCGACCATGTTTTTGGCGCAGTTCGGGCAAAAAGGATCCGTAATACATATTGATGCACCATTGGTTGCAAAAGGGGCATTGAGAATAGTATTGGTTTCAGCGTGGATTGTACCTGAGGAATTTCCAATTTTTTTTGTAGTACCAAATTTATCAAGAATGATTTGTGGCCATTCATTCGTTTTTACGACCGCCATTTGTGGGTAATCTTGATGCCACAAAGCGGCGGCAATTTTATTGGTGGGGTGAGGGCTTAAAGGGGCAGCTATTCGTGCCGACTTCATCATTTTGAGCGCAAAATTATCCATAAAACTAAATTATTTAATCGTTATCTTTTCATAAATTACCGTTATTTTTTCTAGCTTAAAGAAGTTTGATACGTTAAAACAGAACATAATTCAATTCACTGACATTTATATATAAAGGTTTCTTATGGCTGCTTCATCTTATGATCTTATTGTTATTGGCTCTGGCCCTGGTGGTTATGTTTGTGCCATCCGCGCGGCGCAGTTGGGTATGAAGGTCGCCTGTGTTGAGAAACGCGACACGTTGGGTGGCACGTGTTTAAATATTGGGTGTATTCCGTCTAAGGCATTATTGCACGCATCAGAACGTTTTCACGAGGCGCATGAAGATTTTGATTCAATGGGTATCACCGCATCGGGTGTTAAATTAGATCTGAAAAAGATGATGGAATATAAGCAGGGCGTGGTTGATGCCAATACAAAAGGGATCGAATTTTTATTTAAGAAAAATAAAATTGATTGGCTTAAAGGCTTGGGAACGATCAAAGATAAAAATACAGTGGATGTTGATGGCACGTCTTATGAAGCTAAGAATATTGTAATTGCCACAGGATCAGACATTGTTGGATTACCGAATATAGAAATTGACGAAGAAAATATTGTGTCTTCCGAAGGGGCGTTAAAATTAGGTAAGGTTCCAAAAAGCTTAATCGTGATTGGTGGCGGTGTCATTGGTTTGGAGTTAGGGTCAGTTTGGAGCCGCTTGGGCGCAGATGTTACCGTTGTTGAATTCATGGACCAAATATTACCAAGCATGGATGAAGAAATTCGTAAAGAAGCGAACAAGACATTTAAAAAACAAGGTATCACCTTTAAACTTTCGACCAAGGTAACGGGCGCAAAGAAAAAAGGTAAAGGTGTTGAACTGACGACTGAGGCCGCTTCTGGAGGCAATGAAGAAACGTTGAGCGCAGATGTCGTCTTGGTTTGTGTGGGACGTAAGGCGTTTACCGATAAATTAGGGTTGGATAACGCAGGTGTTAAAACAGATGATCGTGGCCGCATTGAAATTAATGACAAGTTTCAATCGAATGTAGATAGCATTTATGCAATTGGTGATGTGGTTAAAGGCCCAATGTTGGCACATAAAGCCGAAGATGAAGGCGTCGTGTTGGCAGAAATGTTGGCAGGACAATCAGGACATATAGATTATAACTTAATCCCGAACGTTGTTTACACCGCGCCAGAAATTGCCAGCGTTGGAAAAACCGAAGAACAATTAAAGGCCGCAGGTGTAGAGTATAATGTTGGAAAATTTCCCTTCATGGCGAATGGTCGTGCGCGCGCCATGAACAGCGTTGAAGGTTTTGTCAAAATTTTGGCGGACAAAAAAACAGACCGCGTATTGGGATGCCACATTATTGGGCCAGAGGCAGGAACATTAATTGCGGAAGTCACCGCGGTGATGGAATTTGGCGGATCAAGCGAAGACATCGCCCGCACATGCCATGCACACCCAACATTGGAAGAAGTCGTCAAAGAAGCAGCATTAGCGGTACATAAACGTCCGATACATATTTAAGGTTTTTAAGCGCGCGGGTGGGCTTTGTCGTAGATTTTTTTTAGGTCTTCGAAATTTACATCAGTATAGATTTGCGTGGTGCTGAGTGATACGTGGCCGAGTAGTTCTTGGATCTCCCGAAGATTGGCACCATTTTGTAAAAGATGCGTGGCGAAGCTGTGGCGTAGGGCGTGCGGCGTTGCAGTTTCTGGCAGATTTAATTGGCGGCGTAAATCGCGCATAGCCTTTTGTGCAACCCCTTGGGAGAGCCTTGCCCCTTTGGTATTAACAAAAAGGGGGCGATCATTGGTTTCGGGAAAGGTGCAGGCCTCACGATAGGCATTTAAGTTTGTGTCGATCATGGTGAGGAAGGGGACAAGGCGTTCTTTATTCCCTTTACCGACCACCTGAATAAATCCATCGCGGGGCAGGTTGCTGATGTTTAATTGCAAGGCCTCATCAATCCGAAGGCCACAACCATATAACATTGTGAAAAGGGCGCGGTTGCGTTTTTCAACCCATGTGTCTGCTGGCATCTCTTCCAATAATCGGAAGGCTTGATTTTGATGGAGTGCCTTGGGCAGTTTTCGCGGCAGTTTAGGGGCGCGGACAGTTTTTACCGCGGCATTATGCGCGATGCCTTGGCGATCCATCCAGATCATAAAGTTTTTCACACTGGATAGGGCGCGGGCGCGGGTGGCATTTGAGGCGCCGCCAACGGCCTGACGGGAAAGCCAGCTGCGAAAGTCTGTGATGTTGGCAGAGCTAACGATATTGATGGAGAGTGCCTCGGCATTATGACGTGATAGAAAACGGATAAAATTTGTGATGTCTTTGGTATAGGCACGCACGGTGTGTTTGGACATGTTTTTTTCAGAAATCATCCAACGCTGCCAATCTTTCAATATTTGTTGAAAGTCTGGTTCGCACAATTCTAAGGTTACGTTAGTAATCATGTAATTATTCTACATGATTAATTCTAATACTTAAAAAATATTATCGGCCAGATTGATCGCCAATACGTTTAGTGCCAAATTCTATTGGCGTTCTGCCAGACGCATCTTGCGCTTTAAGGTGCGGAAACTCCTCAATTACTTTTTCAAAGCTCTCACCTGTTAATTCACATGCCATTCTCATTGCAAATGCATCTGTATATCGCATTTTTGCAGTATCTAGATCCATTATTTCTGTACCACTCGGTCCTTCGTGCATAACTAGACTATGAGGTTTCAAAGCATCTTTTATTTGTGCAGGGGTTATGTGAGCTGGTAGGCCAGAAATGAAGCAAGTTTCGTGATGAATAGTTCCATCGATTGTTAATTGCTGCGGCATGCTTATTCTAAAATTTCCTTTTTCCAAAGAAACAACTGCTCTTGAAGGAGTTGAAGGATGAACGACATACTCAAATGCTTTAGTTAAGCCAGAATTAGGTGATAGTAAACTTGTATTAACTGTTGGACTCGGTGGTCTTATTGTATCTACCAGATTTTGTGCAACAATTTCTAGTACTAGTCCCATCTTATGTAGTGCAAGCTTGTCTAGGGCGTAAAATGAAATATGCATTGTATTACCTTTCTATTTTTTTTGAAAAATACACCATCAAAATAATTATGTCAAGTAAAACATTAATGCGGTAGTTGAAGCCAGCTGCGAAAGGCGCGTTCCATGACCAAGGCGAGGAAGGTGACCATTTCGGTCCCTTGATCTTTGCTAAACATATTAGGATTGCGAGAGCCAAAGGCGACGATGGCGGGCGGTGTGTTCATTGAAACATCAATACGAAGGAGCGCCTGAGATTGTACCAGATTTGCGCCGCCGCCATAAATAGCCTCCAGCCCAGCTATATCTGATTGCAGTAAAACATTCTGGCCGTTCATCCATTTATCAATAGTCCCTTCGGGCAGTACGCGAATGCCGCTGGTGTGGATGTGTGGGATATCGTGACCGTTGCTTTCAACAACCAAAACGGAAATATCAGTATCGAGCATGGCGGATAAATCCATCGTTATAATATGAATAAATTCGTCAAAATTGCGTGCCTCAAGCAGGCGTAAGATGGCCTTATGAATGCGTTGTTGGTTGTTCATGTTGGAGCGCACATTTTCCACGATGGTTTGTGTGGTCTCCATCACTTTTTCTTTGTCGTCTTTGAGGCGCTTAATCATAAAGCTTTGAAAGTCAGAGACATTTTTACCTGCGCCATTATTAGGCGGGACAAGAAGGTCGCAAGCTTGCGGATTTTGCTGTAAAAACTTAGGATTATCCTGCAAGTATTGGATAATGTCTTGTGCGGAAAGAAGGGGAGTGTTGCTATCTAGTTTTGTTGAATCGGTCATAAGAACAATAATATCACGGGTGCAAAAGAAAGTGCGATAGATAAATTAAGTTTTAAAGAGGTGGAATTATTATATTTTTCATCTAAAGGTGCGGAAAGTCGTTATCAGTTGTACGATATCTGTTTAAAGATTCTTGGATATGATCCTGTAGAGCGTTTAGGTCGTCTGCCTTTAAAAACCAGCCCAAATTAATAGAATTTTCGCCTGCTGTAATGTTAAGGCAGTTTTTAGTCGAGCCTTCTCCATCGGGTATTTGAATTTGTCTGACAATAAGTTGATCCGTTCTTAATTCTATAGGAGGGGCATTATTCATAGTGCTAGAGATTGTAACGGTATCTTTACGCATTGTTATGCGTTGTTGATCCCGTGCGATATTTTCATGCGCGGTAATAAATTCATGAGCCATGACGGCGCCAAATGAAATTGCTAATGAGGCCGCTACCATTGCGGCGCGTGTTGGCGGGAATGCGGTCGCCGTGAAAAAACAAGTGAGATTTCCGACTGTGGCCATTAATGCGTTATGTTTTTGCCAAAGATCTAATTGTTTTGTAGGGATGCGTGTTAAATCATCCAATGCATCAGCATACATTGTGATTGTTTTAACGTTCCCTGTCTCGACAACTTTAATTGGCATAAAACAAGTGTAACTAATTATAACTTTATGTCAATACAGCTATGCAATAAAAAAGCCAGAGATCCCTCATCTGGCTTCATTATTCTTTATTTCTAAAACATTTATCGCTTCTTGCCCTGTCTGTGCAGCAGTAAGAGCCGTTCTGGCATCCGCTATATTGTTAATCGTGTAAGTTGTGCCCTGTATGATGACTGTATTAGACATGGTGTAATCCTTCATCATTTAAAAATATCTTGCTAACCGTAACCTCATTAACAACCTTCATGCGACTTTGTTTACCATGCTCTTTCATAGCATCTGCTGCCATTCCTAGTAATAGGTCTCTTTTTTCTTGAAGATGTTCTGGTATTTGCATTGAACGAATGTGCCAAGTAGTTTTTCTATAATTTTGGCCATCCTCTTCTATCCATTCATTTACGTCTGATGTTTTAAATCTAAAAACTTCTTTATTCCAACGTATTTCCCAGTTTTTTACCCCATCACTTCGTCCTCCTTTTGAAAAAAGCACGGCTCCAATTTCGTGATTTGCTAAGGCATTTATGGATGAATCATACTTCCACGACATTTATTTTTTCCTTAAAAATTTAGTAATCATTTCAATTCTGGCATGTATAAAAAATTTATCTATATTGATCATAATATTTTTTAATGCTTTTACAGTTACTATTTTGTTTTCTACAAATATTTTAGGTTGTAAATTTACAATCTTCACCAAAAAGATACTTTGACCCTTGCGGACATATTAAATTTTTACAATGGTATCTACCTATTTGACCCGCTACACGGGTCAAATAATTAAAAAAGACCCGTCACAAGGGTCTTTCTGTAATTATTAACGTATTTTTTGGAAGTTGGTGTTTATGACTTTTACAAGCGAATAGATAGCTTTGATAAGATTTTCATTGAGTAACTGCATAATCTCTGACATGGCCATCACACTAGCTATTTGGCTTCTATTATTGCCCATTCCCATAAAAATAACCGATAATACTGGATTGAATTATAAAATAGACTGACCCGTCTTTTTCCAATCTTCCACAAATGCCGCAAGGCCATTATCGGTTAGCGGGTGTTTATATAATTTCTTAATAACGTCTGGAGGGCACGTCATGACGTCTGCGCCCATCTTTGCACTTTGTAATATGTGTTGTGGGTGACGGACAGAAGCCACCAAGACTTCGGTATGGAAATCAGGGTACTGATCGTAAATTGTCAGGATATCTGCGATGAGATCCATGCCATCTTGACCAATATCATCCAAGCGCCCAACAAAAGGAGAGATGAAGGCTGCGCCCGCTTTGGCGGCCAATAAAGCCTGTAGCGGGGAAAAGCATAAAGTCACATTGACCATTGTGCCGCTATCAGCAAGGTTTTTACAGACTTTAAGGCCAGCCTCAGTTAGTGGCACTTTCACGGCGATGTTTTCGGCGATTTTGGCAAGTTTTTCGCCTTCTTTCATCATCGTTTCATAATCGGTTGAGGCGACTTCCGCGCTGACGGGGCCTTCACAGATTTTGCAGATTTCTTGGATGAGGGGAATGAATTCTTTGCCAGATTTTGCAATAATAGATGGGTTGGTTGTTACCCCATCTAACATGCCACAATCGGCTAAATCTTTAATGGCATCTAAATCAGATGTATCGGCAAAAAATTTCATTTTAATTCCTTTTCTTTTATAAAAAATTTGTTCACGATGGTTTTAAGCTTAAACGAGTAAGATTTCAAGGGAGGTTGTTTGACATCGCCAAAAACCAGAGCTGTTTTAACGCCTTTTCCGATTAATAAGGCGTATGATTATGCGTTGCCTGATCATTTGCATGATTTGGCGGTGGGGACGTATGTAACCGCGCCTTTGGGCAATCGGGAAGTGCCTGCGGTGGTGTGGGGTGACGGTCAGGGTGATGTAAAGCCAAATAAAATCAAGGGGTTGGTAAGTGCATTTGATGTATCACCTATGCCTGATGTGCACCGTAAGTTTATTGATTGGGTATCAAGCTATACGATGACGCCATTGGGGTCAGTTTTAAAATTAAGTTTAAGTGCGCCCAAAGCGTTAGAGCCGCCGACAAGTGTAACGGGCTATGTTTTGGCGCAGAATTTAAAAGAAGGACAAAGCGTATCGAAACCTGCCCAACGTGTGTTAGATGTGGCCGCGGATAATTTACCGCGCCGCTTATCCGAATTGGCCGAAGAGGCGGAATGTTCAACCGGTGTTGTTAAGACATTAGAGAAAAATGGGTTTTTAAAAACGATTAATTTATTGGCGCCGCCGCCATGCCGAAGCCCTGATGCATATCGTGCAGGGGCATTATTATCCGCGCAGCAACGCGAATGTGCAGATGCGCTGGTCGAAAATGTGGCTGCCAATAAATTTTCGTGCGCGTTGTTGGATGGGGTAACAGGCGCGGGTAAAACAGAAGTATATTTCGAAGCAGTGGCGGAGGCATTAAAGCAAGGAAAACAAGTGCTTATCTTGCTTCCTGAAATTGCGCTTTCAAATGCGTTTTTGGATCGCTTTAAATCCCGATTTGGATGTGCGCCTGCGCTTTGGCATTCTTCTCTTAGTCCAGCCAAGCGAAAAGTGACATGGCGCGGCGTGGCCGAAGGGCAAAGCAAAGTTGTGATTGGTGCGCGCTCCGCCTTATTTTTACCGTATAAAGATTTGGGGTTGATCGTGGTTGATGAGGAACATGACCCCGCCTATAAGCAAGAAGAAGGTGCAATTTATAATGCGCGTGATATGGCCGTGGTACGGGCGAATTTGGGCAAATTTCCAATTGTCATGGTGTCGGCAACCCCCTCTTTAGAAACAATATATAATGCGTGGGAGGGGCGGTATCAGCATTTGACCTTGCCTGATCGTCATGGTGGGGCGAGCTTGCCTGATATTCATTTGGTTGACTTGCGCACTGATAAGCCAGAATCGCGCCAATATTTCATCGCGCCCACATTGGAAAAGGCGATGATAGAAACGATTGAGAAGAAGGAGCAAGTGCTTTTATTCTTAAACCGTCGTGGGTATGCGCCGCTGACGATTTGCCGCAATTGCGGGTATAGATTTCAATGCCCGCGCTGTACGGCGTGGTTGATTGACCATCGGCGAACCAAAAGGCTGCATTGTCATCATTGTGATTACAGCCTGCACGTGCCAAGCACTTGTCCCGAATGTAATGAGGCGGATACATTGGCGGCGTGCGGCCCAGGGGTGGAGCGGATTGTTGAAGAGGTGACAGAGCGTTTCCCCGAGGCGCGGATTTGTGTGCTGTCGAGTGACACGGTCAAAACGCATGATGAATTAACAGCGTTGTTAGCGGGCATTCATAATCAGGATTTTGACATTATTATTGGCACGCAAATTATCGCCAAAGGGCATCATTTCCCCATGTTGACCTGTGTTGGCGTTATTGATGCAGATTTGGGATTAACGGGGGGTGATTTAAGGGCGTCTGAACGCGTTTATCAATTAATGCATCAGGTTGCGGGGCGTGCGGGGCGTGCGGCGAATAAGGGGGATGTTTACTTGCAAACCTTCACCCCAGAATCAAAAGTGATGCAAGCGTTGAAAAATGGGGAGCGAGACCAGTTTCTTGAAGTAGAGCTTGAAGAGCGTGAAGTGGTAGAGATGCCCCCATTTTGTCGATTGGTGGGATTGATCGTATCGGGCCGTGATGAAGGGCAGGTAAAGCAGGCCAGCATGACACTGGCGCAAAACATGCCCAATGATGGGGAAAAGATACAAACCCTTGGCCCTGCCGAAGCGCCCATGTATCGATTGCGCGGTAAATATAGGCGCCGTTTTTTAATAAGGGCGGATAAGAAGGTTGATATCCAAAAGACCGTGCGCCATTGGCTGGATAATACAAAATTGCCGTCCGCGGTGCGGGTACAGGTGGATATTGATCCGCAAAGCTTTTTCTAATCTATAAATTTATGTCATACTACTTTCATGAAGCCGTTTATCAATACATCTATTAGCGACCTGACCAGCTATGATTTGTTAAAAATTTTAGCGGTTTTCACGATGGTTATTGATCATGCGGGGTATTATTTTTTTCCTGAACAGATGGAATGGCGCGCGGTGGGGCGGATGTCGATGCCGATATGGCTTTTTTTGGTGGGGTATGCCAATACGCGTGATATTCCGCCAATATTATGGGGTGGGGCGTTTGTCTTATTGGCATCATATCTGGTGATGGGGAACCCGTTATTGGCGCTGAATATTCTTTTTACCATCATTATCACCCGCGCGGTTTTGGATGTTTTGGCGCGGTTTACGTTTAAAAATTTTGAAGGGGTTGTCTTGTCCGTTGCGGCATGTGTGTTTTTAACAATTCCAACGGCGGCCTTGTTTGATTATGGCGCGCTGGCGTTTATGTGGGCGTTATGCGGGTATTTGTGCCGTCATCATAAAGAGATGGGATTAGGACAGGAGAGGGTGCTGGGGTATTTCGCCATCACCGTCATAGTGTATTTAGGGTATCAATCATTGTTCTTTGGATTTAATGGGGGGCAAACCTTGATTATGGTGGTTGGGGTTTTAATATCATCTGCTATTTTATTTCAGTTTAAGCCCGTAGCACTAACGGATATAACCCAGAAAATCCCTGCGTTTGCCTTGCCTGTGTTAAAATTTATGGGGCGTCGCACGCTTTATATTTATGTGGGGCATTTAATTTTATTCCTGATGATCGCTTTTTTCTTATATCCAGATCGTTTTGGCCTATTTCATCTAAAGTTCTATTAATTTTTTAAAGTGGATATCTATAGGTTCAGTTTGTATTGCGCCTATTTTCATAAGGTTTGTTGTCAAAAAGCGTGATTTAAAAAAACGTCAAAACTTATGTGGAAAAAACCCCTTTTTTGGCAAAATAATCCGCCTCAATCCCTTGCAAGTACAGTTCGCGTGTGCTAAATCCGTGTCACAATTGTTTTATATAAAAATTTATAACAAAAGGGACCGAACGTGGCCTCCAAAAAGACTTCTGGCGTAACTGCCATGCGATATGCAACAGCGTTGATTGATACAGCGGAAAAGCATAAGAAAATTGATGATGTGGCGCAGGATATCAACGATATCGAAGCGATGTTAAATGATTCTAAGGATATGCAATTATTTGTAAAATCTCCGCTTATTTCTGCTTCTGAAAAATCAAAAACAGTTGAAGCGATCGCTAGCAAAGCAAAATTACAAGACATCACAACAAACTTCCTTAAATTATTGGCAGAAAATGGCCGTTTGGACATGATTGTTCCAATGATTAAAGCGGTGCGTAAGGAAATATCCGTTCGCCGTGGTGAAGTAGTCGCAGATGTAAAATCAGCGTTTCCATTGGATGTGAAGCAACAGCAAGACTTGCAAGCGGCATTAAAGAAAGCCGTTGGTAAGGAAATCGCCATTAAAGTTGAAATTGATAAAGATTTAATCGGTGGCATGGTTGTGACCGTAGGCTCACAAATGTTTGATGCATCTGTAAAACGTAAGCTTGAGCGTCTTCGTGTTGCGATGATGTCAGGGGCAAATAATAATAGCGCGGCGGACAAAGCTGCCAACCAAAACTAATTTAAAAGAATAACGTAAAGTTTAAAACAAGAGGAAAATATAAGATGGAAATTAAAGCGGCAGAAATCTCAAAGATTTTGAAAGAACAGATTAACGACTTTAGCGCGCAAGCAAATGTTGAAGAAGTTGGTCAGGTTTTATCCGTAGGGGATGGTGTTGCCCGTGTTTATGGCCTTGATCAAGTGCAAGCTGGTGAAATGGTTGAATTTCCAGGTGGAATTAAAGGAATGGCCTTGAACCTTGAAACTGACAACGTTGGTGTGGTTATTTTTGGATCAGACCGCGACATTAAAGAAGGCGACATTGTTCGCCGTACTGGTGAGATTGTTTCTGTACCTGTTGGTGAAGGCCTTTTGGGTCGTGTTGTTGATGGTTTGGGTAACCCGATTGATGGTAAAGGCCCGATTAAAACAACAGAGACAAGCCTTGTTGAAGTAAAAGCGCCAGGTATTATGCCACGTAAATCAGTTCATGAGCCGATGCAATCAGGCATTAAAGCGATTGATGCGCTGGTTCCTGTTGGTCGTGGACAGCGTGAGTTGATTATTGGTGACCGTCAAACCGGTAAGACTGCGGTTGCGGTTGACACAATCATTAACCAAAAATCTGTGAATGGTGAAAAAGACGATAACAAAAACCTTTATTGTATTTACGTAGCGATTGGTCAAAAACGTTCGACTGTTGCTCAGTTGGTAAAAGAATTAGAAGATAATGGCGCGCTTGAATATTCAATTATTGTTGCTGCGACGGCTTCTGATCCTGCGCCGATGCAATATCTTGCGCCGTACACAGGTTGTGCGATGGGTGAGTGGTTCCGTGATAATGGTAAACATGGTTTGATCATTTATGATGATTTATCAAAGCAGGCGGTTGCGTATCGTCAGATGTCACTGCTTCTTCGTCGTCCACCGGGTCGTGAAGCGTATCCAGGGGATGTTTTCTACATTCACTCCCGTTTGCTCGAGCGTTCTTGTAAATTAAACGAAGCAAATGGATCAGGTTCATTAACCGCGCTACCGATCATTGAAACACAAGCGGGTGACGTGTCTGCGTATATTCCGACAAACGTTATTTCGATTACAGATGGTCAGATCTTCTTGGAAACTGATTTATTCTTTAAAGGGATTCGTCCTGCGATTAACGTTGGTCTATCGGTTTCTCGTGTTGGTTCTGCGGCGCAGACAAAGGCGATGAAACAAGTTTCTGGTTCGATCAAGCTTGAGCTTGCGCAGTACCGTGAAATGGAAGCGTTCGCACAGTTTGCGTCAGACCTTGACCCTGCAACGCAAAAATTATTGGCGCGTGGTGCACGTTTGACACAGTTGTTGAAACAGCCACAATACTCACCTTTAACGATGGCCGAACAAGTTGCGGTTATCTTTGCGGGAACAAAAGGATATTTGGATAATGTCGCGGTTGCGGATGTATCGAATTATGAAATAAAGCTTTTGGCTGATTTACGCTCTGGCGGTAAATCAATTTTGAATGCGATTGATGAGAAGCAAAAGATTGATGATAAAATCGAAGCTGATTTAAAAGCGTACCTTGAAAAATTCACGAGCAGCTACGTTTCTGCGCATAAGAAAGCCGCTTAATTTTTAGAAAGCATTAAAAGCTATGCCAAGTTTAAAAGATTATAGAGATAGAATTGCTTCTGTGAAGTCGACAAAAAAGATTACGTCGGCGATGAAAATGGTGGCCGCAAGTAAATTAAAAAAAGCGCAAGACCAAGCAGAAGCGTCACAGCCATATGCCCGTGCAATGGGTGAGATGTTGGCACGTGTAGCCAAGGGCGTGACAGTTACAGAAGCCTCTCCTAAATTATTGATCGGCACAGGATCTGAGCAGACACATTTATTGGTGATTGTGACGTCTGATCGTGGGT
>CAYGUV010000005.1:101228-112733 GCA_964353185.1 uncultured Micavibrio sp.
AAAAGAGGAAGTAAAAAAATGGCAAATGGAAAAATTCAACAGGTACTTGGTGCGGTTGTTGACGTACAATTTGAAGAGGGAAGCATCCCCGCGATTTTGAACGCGATTACAACAGACAATAACGGTAAGACGTTGGTCTTGGAAGTTGCGCAGCACTTAGGAGAAAATACAGTGCGTGCCATTGCGATGGACACAACAGACGGTCTTGTCCGCGGACAAGAAGTTGTTGATACGGGCGATGCGATTTCTGTTCCTGTTGGTCCAGAAGTTTTGGGCCGTATCTTTGACGTCATTGGTCAGCCTATCGATGATATGCCTGCGCCAAAAACAACAAAACGTTACCCAATTCACCGTGATGCGCCTGCGTTTGCTGATCAAGCAACAGAGACAGAGCAGTTGGTAACAGGCATTAAAGTTGTTGACCTGCTTTGCCCTTATGCAAAGGGTGGTAAAATTGGATTGTTCGGTGGTGCGGGTGTTGGTAAGACCGTTACAATCATGGAATTGATTAACAACATTGCAAAAGGCCACGGTGGTGTGTCTGTATTTGCGGGTGTTGGAGAGCGTACCCGTGAAGGGAATGACCTGTATCATGAGATGTTAGAATCTGGCGTTATTAAGCCAAATGGCGAAGAAGGATCAAAAGCGGCTCTTGTTTACGGTCAAATGAATGAGCCACCAGGGGCGCGTGCGCGTGTTGCCTTGTCTGGTTTGTCGATGGCGGAATATTTCCGTGATGAAGAAGGGCAAGATGTTTTATTCTTCATGGATAATGTTTTCCGTTTCACGCAAGCGGGCGCGGAGGTGTCAGCGCTTCTTGGTCGTATCCCATCTGCGGTTGGTTATCAGCCAACATTGTCAACAGATATGGGTGCGCTGCAAGAACGTATTACATCCACAAATAAAGGGTCTATTACATCGGTTCAGGCGGTTTACGTTCCTGCGGATGACTTGACAGACCCTGCGCCAGCAACGGCGTTCGCCCATTTGGACGCGACAACGGTTCTATCACGTGCGATTTCCGAGCTTGGTATTTATCCAGCCGTGGATCCGCTTGATTCTACATCACGTATCCTAGACCCACGTGTTGTTGGGGATGAACATTATAAATGTGCCGCAGATGTTCAAAAGACATTGCAAACATATAAAGCGCTTCAAGATATTATTGCGATTTTGGGTATGGATGAATTATCCGAAGAAGATAAATTGGTCGTGGCGAGAGCGCGTAAAATTCAGCGTTTCTTATCACAACCATTCCACGTTGCCGAAGTGTTTACTGGTTCACCAGGTGTGTTTGTTGATTTGGCAGATACCATTAAAGGGTTCCGCGCGATTGTAGATGGTGAGTATGACCACCTTCCTGAAAGTGCGTTTTACATGGTAGGTACGATTGAGGAAGTGGAAGCGAAGGCCAAGAAAATGGCCGCCGAAGCCGCTTAAAATCTTTGAACATTCTGCTCTGGCGTCGTTGAACTGTGGTCTCGTTTATAGTTATAAACTTCACCTTGTTCGCCTAGCCAGATCAAAATATTCTTTGATTTACTTGATTGAAATATAAATGCGATTGATTAAGTGATTAGAATAATAGTGTCATCCCCGCAAAGGCGGGGATCTGGAAATAAAAGGATTAGAAATGTCTAAAGCAGAACGTGATATTGAAAAAGAATATTCAACCGCAGAAATAGTGGCAAAGCTTCGCCGTTTGGCCGATGATTTGGAGGCTGGAGAGAATTTTGAAATTCAAGTGGCAGGTGAACGTATTTATGTGCCGAACCGCGCAAAATTTTCAATCGAACATGAACGTGAAGATGGCGAAGAAGAATTGGAATTTCAATTGAAATGGTCAGTTGAGAAATAAGGGAAATGTCATTCTGAACTCGTTTCAGAATCTTTTTATAAGACTTTAGATCCTGAAATAAATTTAGGATGACAGATAAAAGAGAAAATATAATGGACGCACAAAAATTAGAAAATTTTGATTTTGAATTAGTTTCACCAGAACGTAAGTTAATGTCGACGCAGGCATGGCAAGTGACGATCCCCGGATATGAAGGTGATTTTGGTGTGCGTGCGGGGCATGCGTCTTTAGTTTCGTCTATCCGCCCAGGTGTGGTTGAGATTGTTGCCAAACAAGGCGATGCACCGCAGAAGATTTTTATCGCAGGTGGCTTTGCCGATGTTACGGCGACGAATTGCACAATTTTGGCAGAACAAGCAATTAAGATTGATGAGTTAAACCAAGAAACAATCGAAGGTTTAATTTCAGATATTGAAGCTAAACTTTCCGCGACCAACGACAATGTTGAGAAAGTCCGCTTTACCCGCGAATTAGACCTTGAAAAAGCCAAGTTAGCGGCGGTTACGGGTAGTTTAGTTTCCTAATGGAATTTTGGGCTGATATTTTTTCAGCTTACGAGAATCCTTTTTCAATTTGGCAAATATTGGGTTGGCTTGCCGTGCCTATCTATTTGCTTTCATACCAATTATTAAATCCTAAACATACTATGGCCGCACATATTCCTGCGGATATTCTATATACGTTACATTTTTTTGGTTTAGGAGCCATTCTTCCTGCGCTCATCGCAGGTATATCACCGCTTCGAAATGTTTTAGGAATATTTGGAAGTCAAAGAAGCCTCTATCTGGGGTTACTTGTCTTCACAATTTACGCTTGGGTTTGTGGTTTTATAGTAGCCACGGACTTGTTAATGTTTTTACCTGTCCTTGCTACAACATTTAAATCTATAGCAATTTTATGCCGATATTCTTTTTGGAAATATAGGTTCTTTCTTTTATTATTCCAATTATTATATTTGACGGTTTTTATTTATATTGGGTCTTATGCAGGAACTTTTTTATCAACTATTACCCTTAGCTCAAATTTGATTGGCCTTATACGTTATTACTATAAACCCAAAATTAAAGACGCTAATGAAGTAGCTTAACCCGCTTCATCCCAAAGAAACTATTTGTTAAATATACTTCATCTGCGGCTTTGAGGCGGTCGATTGAGATACTTTCTTCTATTACGGCTTTGTTTTTACGTAGAATATTTTTACGGGTAACGCCTGCCAATACCCCATCTGATAAGGGGGGCGTGACGAGTTTGAGGTTTTCTTTGATGAAAATATTGCTGGTCGCGCCGCAGGCGATGGTGCCGTTTGTGTTGGTGATGATAGCTTCTTGCGCGCCTTTATTTTCGGCCTTGCGGCGCGCGGCGTAGGAGCGGGTATAATCAAGCCGTTTTGAATTCTCTAAAACGCATCCCGCAATACGGGGGTGGTCTGTTATAACTGCTGCTGTTATTGGTGTGTTTTCATCAGGCGCAGAGGCCTTGGCAACATGAATAAGGATTGAGCATTCGGTCGCCTTGGCAAGGGGGGCATTGGCAATTCCGCCTGTAATAGTGGTTCTGATACGGGCATAGTCATGGTCGAATTTATTTTCTGCCAATAATTTACGGCATATTGTGACAAAGTTATTGAAAGAGAGTTTGGGTTCAATACCAATTACATTTTTTGAATCAAAAAGAATGCGGTCAAAATGATCGATACAATGGATCAGCTCATCTTTATAAGAAAGCATGGAATCAAAAATTCCGATTGCGGTGGTAAAGCCGCTATCGTTCACGGGAATGATATTATCGTCTTTAAGATATTGTCCATTAAAAAAAATCATGATGAAAAGCTTTCTAATATTTTTTCAATTTTATTTTTTGTCTCCAGCAATTCTTTTTTAGGGTCTGAATCGCTCACGATTCCGCCGCCTGAATGGGTATATATTTTATCGTCTGTCACCAAGGTTGAGCGGATAAGAATGTTAAAATCTGCCTTATGGTTAAACGCAATATAACCCAATGTACCACAATATGGGCCACGTTTCACTGGCTCAATCGCGTCAATTTGTTTAACAGCCGCCAGTTTGGGTGCACCCGTGATGGACCCACCGGGGAGTGTGGATTTCAACACATCAAAGATTGTTTTATCATCTGCAATCTCCCCCGAAATGGTAGAGACCAGATGATGCAAATTTTCAAATGTTTCAATCGCACATAATTTTTCGACTTTCACGCTGTGGGGTTTGCATGTTTTGGATAAATCATTACGCAGTAAATCAACAATCATGGTGTTTTCTGCGCGTTCTTTTGGATTATTTTCAAGTAGGGAAGGATCAGCAGTGGAAGGAATTGTTCCTTTTATAGGCTTTGTTGAAATTTTTTCATCATCAATTTTTATAAACCGTTCTGGTGAGTGGCATAGCAAATCAAACGCGTTAAAATTTACGAAGGCGGAAAAGGGCGCAGAATTTATCTGCCGCAAATATTTATAATGATCAAAGCTTGAGAAATTTTTTGGTTTATCTGCAGATAAGCGGCGGGTTAAGTTTACTTGATAAAATTCACCTGCGGTAATTTGTTCTTTGAGAAGGAAAACATCTTTGCAATAATTTTCATCATCACGGCTATAATGCCATTTGATATCATATTGTTTTTTTGTGGCCGCGGGACTGCGCATTAAATGAAGATTTTCACATTCACCGATGAATTTTTCATTTTCGTGGTCATATATAAAATAATTTTGATAAAGACCAAATATCGCGTCGGGGAAGTCATACCCCTCCTTATCTTTGGGGGTGTAGCCCATTTCTTGGCAACCAAATTCATAGCCGAAAAATCCCGCTAAACCGCCGTTAAAGGGGAGTTCTTTGTCGTGTTGGTTATCATATTCTGCATAATATTTTTCTAAAGTATCGATAAAGTTTTGTTCACTTGTAATATTGCTATCAATTTTTATGACGCCATCTTTTATTTCAAAAACATGCAGAGGGTGAAAACACAAAATGCTGAATTTATTATCAGGATGTTCGGGGCGGTTGCTGTCGAATAAAATTGTATAGGGATCTTTAGACAGGAACGCTGCCAGATTTAAAAAATCATTATAGCTGTTAGTCATGGTCTAAAAACTCTTTTATTTTTGTGCATGCTTCGGCAATGCCAACGCGTTCAATTTCTACATTATCGGGGAAGGCTTCGGATAGGCGTGAGGGCAGCATGGAATCCATCATGACAAAAACACCTTTATCAGCATTGCGGCGAATGAGACGACCATAAGCTTGTTTTAATTTCAAACGTGTCAGCATGTCATCATAATCTTTACCGCCGAACCGTTCGCGGCGGTGTTTATGCATGATGTTGGGGCGCGGCCATGGCACACGGTCAAACACAAGCATGCGCAGGGAATTCCCCGGAACGTCAACCCCATCACGAATGGCATCGGTCCCTAATAAACAGGCATGTTCTTCATTACGGAAGATGTCAATAAGCGTGCCAGTATCCATGGCATCAACGTGCTGAGCATAAAGGGGAATGTTTTGGTGACTTAGCGGTGTTGCAATTTTTTCTTGGATTTTTTTTAGGCGAGAGATTGCAGTAAACAAACCAATTGCGCCGCCATTGGATGCTTTGAATAATGCCTCATACGCACTGGCGACTTGGTCCATGTCATCTTTACGCACATCTGTGATGACGATTATTTTTGTTTGATCAGCGTAATTAAAGGGGGATGAAAATTTTTCTAAGATGGGGGCATTGCTTAAGTATTTTGCGCCGCTTCGTTGAAGGGCGGTTTCCCAATTTTTTTCTTCGTCATTGGTGCTGTCGCGAAGGGTAGCAGAAGTAATGGCAATGCCATGGGCCTGCGGTTTTATGGCTGCAGCAAAGGGGATCATGGGATCAACCCAGTGGCGATAAAGGCCAATGTCCCATGTGCGTCCTTCGAAGCGTTCAATTTCCATCCAGTCAATAAATTCCTCAGGGGATTTTCCTTCAAGCAAAGTCTCTAACATTGATATCCATGCGCCGATGCTCATGTGGGCGCGGCGCTCTAACCCCGATTGGACGGCGTCCATGCGTTTTCGTGTATCACTTTCGAGGGTGTCTGCATGGTCCACTAATTTTTTGCGTAAGGCATCGGCCAAGGCCAGCATAGGTTTTTGCAATTCTTTCAACGCTGTTTTTAATTTACGGATTTTGGGCGGAATAGTTTCCGTTAAGGGGAATGTATTTGTTTCTAAAGAATAAGGACCGTAGTTTGTGCCGACACGCGCCATGACTTGGGCATAGAGGTCGAGAATAAATTCTTCGCACGGCCCTTTGGGTTGGTTGTCACGCAAACGTTTTTGCCAGCCATCGGATGTAAGGCAGCGAGATTTTTCAAGGATATCTTTTAGCAGTGTATCCATTTTTTCATCCCCCGTGACCAGGTCTTCAGCGCGGGATTTGAGGCCACGAATACGGCTCTTACGGCTGGCTTCTGTGCCGCGCAGCCAGCGGCGCATATCGTATGTTTCGCGCGCGGTCAGGTGCCCTGCAAAGGCGCTGTCGGCGGCGTCGAAAAGGTGGTGTCCCTCATCAAAGACGTAGCGTAAAGGAAGGTCGTCTGAATTTTGGTTCATGGCAGTTTGGATCATGACAAGCGCATGGTTGGCGACAACCAACTGAGAATGTTTTGCTTTACGAACCGATTGTTCAACGAAGCATCGATGGTAATGATCACAGGCAGAATAAATACATTCGCCCCGTTTATCAGCAAGGCCGTTTGTAAATTGATAGCCCAAGATATTTGAAAGCCATCCTGGGAAGTCTGCACCACTTGTGACATCGCCATCCTTAGTTGCCGCAATCCACCGTGCCATAATGCCTAGGGTGATGGCCTGTTGCGGATTACGGGAGAGGGCGGCGCCTGTTGCGGCCTCCTCCATATTTAGGAGGCAGAGGTAGTTTTCGCGCCCTTTACGCACGGCCACTTTGGCATTTTTCAAATCAGGGTTGGGGTAAAGGCGGTCTAATTCCTCGTTAACTTGTTTTTGTAGGTTTTTGGTGTAGGTGGAAATCCAAACGGTGCCTTTATTCTTTTCTGCCCAGACAGATGCAGGCGCAAGATAGCCGAGAGTTTTTCCTACGCCTGTGCCTGCTTCGGCAACAACAACATTGGGTTGTGCGTTTTCTTCAATTGGGGCAAATGCCCCAGTAATAGTGGTGGCAAATTGCATTTGCTGTTCGCGTTTTTCCGCGTTCGCGCCTAATAAGGATTTTAATTGATTACGGCTTTCTTCGCCAGTAACGGGTTCGTGTGAGGGGGGCGGAAGGGGGGCTTCTTCTGACCATTCAGGTAAGTTTTTCCATGTGTTTAGATCAACCTTGCTCATCACGGGTATTTCAGGTTTATATTTTTCACCGAGGGCGGCAAAAACAAAAGGTGTCCAATTCCATCCTTCGCCTTGTTGCCCCATGACGTGGGAAATTTTTAGGGGATCTGCCTTGGCGCGCCATGGGTCATTTTGTAAATCAGACAGCAATGCTTTGGCACATTCCATCATCATCATGGGAATGTCATCGAGGCTTTTTTCAATAGTTACACCAATGGACTGCGCCAAACCAACGGGGGTTGGAATACAAAATTTTGCAGGGTGCACAAAAGCAAAAAGTTCGAGCAAGTCAAAGGCCAACATGTCGTTAAAATTTAAACGGCTTCGCACGTAAGGGGCGTGACAGGTAAGGACAGGTTTTTTGGTAATAAGTTGTTTGGCGGTTTCATGATTGGTGATTTTAATCTCACCATCCGTTGTCAAGATAACCGCCTGTGTCGTATTCGCGTATAAAACGGGAATATCAGGAATGCTTATAGAAGCGGATAATTGTGGTGCGGCACGTTGTGACATATATAAGGTTTTAGCATATACAAACGCGTGTTTAAACGCTGTATTACACGCTATGCATAGGTTTTATGTGATTTTATCGCGCATATAGAACGTGGTAAAATATATAGGCATCATCAGGATAAGTGCCTGAAGGGGCCTGTTGCAGGCAGCCTGTTGCCACGCCATATAAAGTTGGATTATTCCCAACTTCACTGGACCCTGTATAACTACCGACAAATTTATTTGTTTCTAAGGTGCTATCCGCTTCTGAAGGGATGGTGGCAAAGTTATGGCCTGCTTGGCGATTGAGAGATTCGCATATGCTTTGTTTTAAATATGGCAGGGTGATTATTAATTCCTCGTTTAAAACCGGATTAATGTCACAATTTCCATTGCCGCTGAGGTCATAATTATCGCCTACGCCATAAATACACGTACCGCGTGGAAAATGAAATTCGCCATAATTAGCGCCTGCTGAGAAACTTGTATCTAACCATGAGGTGCTGGGATTTACAAATTCTTGGCCGCCGCCTTCCGGTTCAAAAATATGACATTCGTTTGTGGTTGGTGCGCTTGGGAAGGTGTTTGTATATCCGGCGATAATATCATTTTCAAAGCTAATGTCATTTTCACCGCAGCCGCGCGCCAATAATTGTGTGACGCTCGCTTCAATTGCTTTAGCGTAGCGCATAATTTGGCTGGCGATGATTGTGTTTTGTTCAAAATCGCCTGTATCATTGGTGTTATTAGAAGATCGCGTCAAACTGACGGTGAGCAAGCCGATTAAAAGAATGGCGATGAGGATAAAAAGAAGGATATTTCCTGATTGTTTGTTCATTTCTTACCTTGCAATCAAAACAGAATATAGGTGATATCCGCCATGGTTTGTTGATTCAAAACATGCCATCGGCGCCCCGTTTTGAGCGGCAGAAGCAGACAGGTTTATATTAGACGCTGCAACATCATATGTACCAACAAAATTTCCATTATTTGAAAATCCAGCAGGCTCTAAAATTATGGTGGGGTCGGAAAATAATCGTTGATTAATTTCTGCACATATATCTTCATTTACCCAGCTTAAAACCATGATTAAATCGTCGAGTGCGTTTTCCCCGACATTTTCAATTGTTGTATGCGATGAGAAAAAATATTCGCCAAAGTGGTTTCCAGCTGAAAATGATGAATCTAAAATTTGCTCACTGGGACTTTGATAAAGGCGGCCGCCGCCACTGGGATGAAAAACATGGCATGAATTGTCAGTCGGTGAGTTGGTATTATTATATGTGCCTGATATATTTGCACCATCAAAAGAAATTTCATTTTCCGTACATTGACGAATGCGTAGATCACGCACAGCATTTTTTACCAAATTCATATAATTCATGAGGTCGCTTGCGGCTAAATCGACCTGCTGGCTTGTTAGGTTTTGTGTGCCTGAGCGTGTCCCTTGGGAAACCGCGAAGGCAAGGGCGGCCAAAAGAGCAACCAATATGAATATAATCGTGATGATACTGCCAGATTGGGGGTTGGTATTTGACGACATATCTTGAGGAAACCCTTGATTTTTATGAAATTTTCGGTCTAATGCTCTCATAAATATATTTTAACACAATGAAAAACATTAAATAGATAAAAATCATGACAAAAGCAGAGAAAAACACTCCTCCTACTTCAGAAAATGCGGATTTAACCAATCCACGTGAGGCAAAGCTTCATAAGTTAAATCAGCTAAAGGAAAAGGGAATTGATTTATATCCCGCAAAGTTTGATGTCTCCCATAATCTTGCACAAATCCAAGATCAATATGGATCGTTGGAAAATGGTGAAGAAAAAGACGATATTGTAACCGTAGCCGGCCGTATCATGGCGATGCGTAATAACGGTATGTTTATCGATTTGATGGACCATGCTGGCCGCCTGCAAATTTTCTGTCATAAAGATTCAATGAGCGAAGATCAGCTAGAGAACTTGAAGCTGTATGATATTGGCGATATTATTGGCGCGGAAGGCACAATGCGCCGTACACCACGCGGTGAATTATCAGTGCGTGTGACCAGCACGACAATGTTGACCAAGTCATTATTACCATTGCCTGAAAAGCATAGCGGATTAACAGATATTGAAATGCGTTACCGCCAAAGATATTTGGATGTCATGGTGAACGAGGAATCAAAGGCCAAACTTTTGATGCGCTCAAAAATTGTTCGTTTTATGCGTGATTACCTTAATAATAGCGGCGCGATTGAAGTGGAAACACCCATTTTGCAACCTATTATGGGCGGCGCATCGGCAAAACCATTCATCACACATCATAATTCATTGGGATCAGATTTTTATTTGAAAGTCGCCGCCGAGCTTTATTTAAAGCGTATGCTGGTTGGTGGATTTGCCCATCATGTATACGAGATTGGCCGTTACTTTAGAAATGAGGGGATTTCCGTCAAACATAATCCTGAATTTACGATGGCTGAAGGAAATATGCTTTATGCAGATTACAATGACATCATGAATTTTGTTGAAGATTTAATTTCAAAAACGGTTCAAGAGGTTCATGGAAAAACAAAAATTACTTATGGTGATAAAGAATTAGATTTTGCCCCTGGGTGGAAACGTATTTCCATGTGTGATGCCGTAAAAGAAAAAACGGGTGTTGATTTTATGGCGATTGAAACGGCTGAGGCCGCGCGTGACGCTGCCAAAGGTATTGGCGTTTATTGTGATGAAAATATGTTATGGGGGCAAGTTGTTGCAGAAGTGTTTGACGAACGTGTTGAAGATACCCTTATCCAACCAACACATATTATTGATTTACCTGCTGATATTTCCCCCCTTGCAAAGCCGCATGTGGATGATGCGCGTTTAACGCAACGTTTTGAAAGTTTTGTTAATGGATGGGAAATTGCGAACGCGTTTTCAGAAAGCAATGACCCTGCCGTGCAGCGTGCCCAGTTTGAAGAACAAGTTGCCCAACGCGAAGCAGGGGACGACGAAGCCCAAATGTTGGATGATGATTATTTAACAGCCTTAGAATACGGTCTACCGCCCAATGGTGGTTGGGGTATTGGTATTGACCGCTTGATTATGTTGTTAACAGACACATCGAACATCAAAGACATCATCGCGTTCCCAACGTTAAAGCCGTTGAAACAAACAAATGATAAGAAAGCACCTGCTGCAAATAATATTCAGATAAAAACGGCTCCACAGTCTCAAAGCGGATCTGATTATAAAAATATTGATGAGACAAAAAAGCGGTTCGTTTTTGTTGTCAATGGTAAAGAAGAAAGCACAGGGCGCCTTATGAATGCCATGGGGCACAGCATGGCTGGCTTAGTTGGCGATGCAAAGTCAGATGAAGATTTTTGTTTCGTGAATTATATTGACGCAGATGGTAATGTGCATCCGTCAATTTCCCATTATCCTGTGATTGTTTTAAAGGCGAAAAACTCTAATAAAGTTAAAGAAATTCGTGATCAAGCGATAGAAAAGAATATTCGCTTTACAGATTTTACAGATACGATGACAGTTGGTTCAACTCAAGAACAGCTTGATGCAACAAAAGAAAAATCAACTGCAGATCTAAATTATTTGGGTGTTTGTTTATTTGGTGATCGCGAAGAAATTGCATCATTTACAGGCAAGCTTTCCCTTTTTAAATAAAAGGTGATCGAACGCAGTTAAAGTCGAGCGTATGAACTTATTTAAACAAAGATCGTTATAATCTTATGCGTGGTGTTGTAGAACTTAATCAGGCCGCAAGCGAGCAACGTAATCCGCTTGATCAATCTGTTCCGTTTCAAATTGTAT
>CAYGUV010000006.1:0-74796 GCA_964353185.1 uncultured Micavibrio sp.
ATATGGGCGTTTTTACGACCAATAAAGTCACAGATCGGGAAAACAAACTGATAAATCACAGGCGTACACAAACGGTGACACCCATGAATAAAATTATAATGCCTCATTCATATGGCGCCGCTAAATTTTCACGTGCGCTTCGCTGTAAAATTATTTTTTATTCAATTCTTGCTCGACCACATCTTTACGGCTCAATTTACCGATCATGGTTTTGGGTAATTCTTCATCCCGAAACTCAATCCGCTTTGGAATTTCCATGGATGAGATTTTGTCCGCCAAAAATGTTTTTAAATCTTCCGCGCTTAACACGCGGCCTTCTTTACATTTTATCCATGCCTTTACAATTTCGCCGCGCTGTTTATCGGGTAAGCCGGCAACAATACATTCTTCTACACTCGGGTGTAGGTATATTGCCTCCTCCACGTTACGGGGGTACACATTGTATCCGTTTGTGATAATCATGTCTTTGATACGATCGACGATAAAGAAATACCCATCATCATCCATCGTCGCAATATCGCCCGTATGTAAACGGCCATTATCTTGTAATGTTTTGGCGTTATCTTCAGGGCGGTTCCAATATCCCTTCATCACCTGCGGCCCACGGGCACAAAGCTCTCCACGCTCCCCAGGCTCAACATGTTTGCCTGTTTCTGGGTCGATGATTTCAACAATTGTATTGGGAAATGGCATGCCGATTGACCCGGCTTTGTTCACACCCTCACGTGGGTTACAACATAAAACGGGCGAACTTTCGGTTAGGCCATATCCTTCGACTACAACCGCGCCTGTTTCGGCTTCGAACTTTTTCTTAACCTCAACGGGTAATGGCGCGCCACCAGAAATACAATATTTAAGTGAGGTTAAATCATATTTCTTCAATTTTTTATTATTGTTGATCCCATTAAAAATTGCCGGAACCGCAGGGAAAATAGTTGGTTTTTTATCATTGATAAGCTTGAGCGTTGCATCTAATTCAAACCGTGGTAGGGCGATAATCTCCATCGCTTTATTCACCGCCATATTCATGACAGCCGTCATCGCAAATACGTGGAAGAACGGAATGACGCCCAACATTTTATCTTCCCCTTTATCACACCCCAACCACATACTGGCTTGTTCTGTATTGGCGACAATATTGGCATGGGTCAGCATGGCGCCTTTGGGTTCACCGGTCGTACCACCAGTATATTGGTATAAAGCGATATCTTCTTCGGGATTGATATCTACTTTGTTATACGCCCCATCATTATCGATTAAATCTTCATATCGGTGGATACGTGTATTGTTATCTGGGATAGTTGCAAGCTCTTTGCCTTTTACCACTTTAAACAAAAAGTTTTTGGGAAATGGCAACATCTTAGTAAAGCTAGCAATCACCAATTTCTCTAGGCGTGTATCATGAAGCATCTTGGACATTTTTCCATAGAGCAGCTCAAGATCAAGAGTAATAATGGCATCTGTCTCACTATCTTCGATCATCTTGGCCAATTCACGCTCCGCATAAAGCGGATTGTAATTTACGACCGTTACCCCAATACGCATCATTGCATAATAAGCAATTATAAAAAGCGGACAGTTTGGCAAAAAGATACCGACCTTATCTCCCTTTTTAATACCAATATCTTGCATTCCTTTTGCAAATTTCTTCGTTGCCGTATCAATGTCGCCCCATGTCATTTTAGCACCCAGAAAATCAAATGCGGGGGCAGCGGCATAATCCTTGGCCGTTTCATCCAACATCTCAAAGACTGGCTTTACAGGGATTTTTGCATCCCATTTAATGCCAGCAGGGTAGTGTTTAAGCCAAGGATATTGGATGTTTTCTTGTGTCATGGGGGCCCCTTTATGAAGAAAAGATTTTGTAATTTTATTTCTTTATATATTTTACCCTATAAAAGACTGAAATATAACAGTTTATTTTTGGATTTTTTTAATCGTAAGACTAGCCAGTTTATATTAGTTTCTATATCATGGTTGCGTTATGACACATATTGTCTGTCATGCAAATTTTGATGGGGATCAAGATGGTCGAGTTTAATAAGCAAATAGAAGCCGCACTTTTGGAAAATTCAGAAAGTGATGCTCTCCGCTCTCAAATAAAATGGTTTAATACCGCAAAAGGATTTGGCTTTACCGTTCCCGAGGAAGATCCTTGCGATGCTTTCCTTCATATTACAACATTACAAGATGCTGGCATAACTGAACTTGGCGATGGCGCTATTATATCTTGTCATATTGTTAAAGGGCCTAAAGGCGCGCTCGTCACGAAAGTTTCTGAATTAATTGAAATTGGCATTGATCCTAAACCAATAACTTTCCGTGTTGAGATTGATGAGAATGAAGTGATTGAGACCATGGAAGGTACGGTTAAATGGTACAAGCCGGACAAAGGATTTGGTTTTGTGATCCCACAAGATGGGGCCAAAGATGTGTTTGTTCACAAATCCTGCTTGGAACGCAATAAGATCGATTTACTAATACCAGGTCAAAAATTGATTATGAAGGTACGCTCAGTCTCCAAAGGTCGGGAAGTTTTAGAATTCACTTTATGCGATAACAATATTGATGCCGAAGCGAATTAAAAACATTAAGCACAAAAAAAGCCGCATTTAGCGGCTATTTTTTAATCAACAATGATTGCTTTATGCATTCGCTGTTTTAATTTCCAATTCTTGAGGAGCGCCTGCATCTTCACTAAAGTCTTTTGCATTTAATTGACGCGCACGCGATGTAACCTGATAAGCAATTGAGGTATGGTCAGCACAATATGGTGACCCTTCAATCGTTGCACAACCACAAAATGAAAAGTTATCAGATTCTGGTTCGCCATTCGGCCAACGACACATTTTATCGCGCAAATCTTCCATCTGAAGTTGTTTACCTAAAATAATGGGCACTTTACGGCTACGACGCACAACAGGGGGGGCAGCCTTTGCAGACGCCTTTACCTTTTTTACGTTTTGTTGAATAGGTGACATGCGGCTTGATAGTTTTAAGCGATGAGCTTTACCAATCACGGCGTTTCTTGTTACACCTTCGCCTAATTCTTTTGCAATCTCAGCGGCAGTTTTACCCTCACCCCAAAGTTTTTCTAATATTGATACCCGATCATCAGTCCAGCTCATCTTAAATACTTTCCCCTTCATTAAAATGAAAACCCTTTTTGGGAATCTTTTAATGCAATGTTTTTCTTGAAACTAAAGAAACCTTATCAACGTTCTGATTCTCTGGATAGAGTCTAGAGAAAATTATGATTCTTTATCCCCAAAAATTAAAAAAGATTTTTATAAACAGTTTTTTTAAAAAAATTATCGGAGATCTAAGCGTTCGGATTCAAATTCCAAAGGGAAAAGTGATTAATGTCATCCATCCAATTTTCTTGGATTTTCACAAAAAGCTTTAGGTGAACGCGGCAATTCATCATCTCTTCCAAATCTTCGCGTGCCATTGATCCTATTCTTTTGAGCATTTCACCACCTTTGCCTAAAATAATTTTTTTATGGGCTTCGCGCGTAATATAAATTGTCTGATCAATTTTTATGCTACCGTTATCAAATAGCTCCCACTCGTCTGTTTCGACTGTCAAATTATAAGGTAATTCTTGATGCATCATTTTAAATAATTTTTCGCGTGTGATTTCTGCCGCAATTAAACGCATAGGCATATCAGTCATATCTTCTTCGGCATAATGCCAAACCCCTTGCGGCAGCTTATCTTCTAGATAATCTAAAATACGGCCAACACCATCATTCTTGAGGGCAGAAATCATAAATGTTGCTTCAAAATCATACAGATTATTTAATTCTTGCGTAATCATCAAAAGCTTATCCCGTTTGATTTCATCAATTTTATTAAGGACTAAAATAATATTTTTAACATTATTCTCTTTAAGATTATCAATGATCTTACGCGCTTGCGCGCTCACTTTTCGGGATACATCAACCAGTAAAATAATTTTATCTGTTTCACCAACTGTCTCCCACGCAGCGGATACAATGGCACGTTCTAAATTATTATTTTTACTGGGTTCAAAAATTCCTGGTGTATCCACAAAGACAATTTGAGTTTGGTTCTTTACAACAATACCACTAACACGTGAGCGTGTTGTCTGAACCTTAGAGGACACAATTGAAACCTTTGCCCCAACCAGCGCATTTAATAATGTAGATTTACCAGCATTCGGCGCTCCAATTACAGAAACAAATCCAAATCTTTTTTTTTCTTCTTCGCTCATAGCCCTTTGACAATCTGTAACATCTTCTTGGCAACAAGTTTTTCTGCCTGACGCCTTGAATTTCCTTTAGCGTAAATAGGCTCAAATCCAGTTACTGTAATTTGCACTTTAAAGATAGGCGCATGGTCTGGCCCCTCTTTATCAACTACCTCGTATAATGGTAAATCAAGCATACGTGCCTGGACCCATTCTTGTAACTCAGTTTTTGAATCTTGGGGGGCTTTTTCTAAAGTAGTAATTGTATCACCCCAGAGAGTTAAAATAATCTTTTGCGCAACTTCATACCCACCATCAATATAAATCGCTCCTAACATCGACTCCACAATATCACCAATAATATTTTCATTAATACGTCCGCCGGCCTCTTCTTCCGCTTGCGACATAATAATATACTTATTTAACCCGTGTTTTAATCCAACAACCGCGCAAGTCTGTCCCTGAATAAGAGCTGTGTGCCGCTTTGCCAGACTGCCCTCAGGTTCGTGCTTAAATTCAGTGAATAATGCGCCTGCAATGACCAAACCCAACACCCTATCACCCAGGAATTCTAATCTTTGGTAATTATAATCTTCATTGGTACTGGAATGTGTCATCGCACGCTCTAACCAATGAACATCTTTAAAATGATATCCTATTAAATCTTGTAATTTTTTAAGATCTGCGGCCATTACTCTGCTTCTACCTGTGGTCGGACAGGTCCGATTTTATCTAAAATTCGGCCATACCTAATATTGTTAAACCAAGAAAATGGATTAAATAATTGCGCTTCTTCTTTTACTGAGAAAAAGAGTATTTCTGCACGTCCTACAAAATTTTCAATTGGAACAAATCCCACAAGCCCCTGCACACGGCTATCTTGAGAGTTATCACGATTATCGCCCATCATAAAATAATGACGTTCTGGAACAGTATATAAAGGGGTATTATCCAAATCTCCATTATCTGTTTCTTCATAAATGGTATGCACTATTCCGCCTGGCAATGTCTCTAAATATTCGACAGAGCGTTTTGGCGGAAAAGACGGGTCACTTTTATCTTCAATCATGGCAACAGCTTCCCGCTCAACAATTTCACCATTAATGTAAAGACGACCATTTATTACTTGTATGGTATCCCCAGGCAAACCAATCACACGTTTGATATAATCAATACGCTTATTCGACGGTAATTTAAAAACTGCTACATCACCACGTTTTGGTGCAGACTCTGATATACGCCCTTCAAATTTTGCTAAACCGAAAGGGAAAGAATGTTGGCTATATCCATAAGCCGGCTTGCTAACAAAAAGATAATCTCCAACTTTCAAGGTTGGTAGCATAGACCCTGAAGGGATATTAAAAGGCTCATACAAAAATGTACGGATCACCATCGCAAGCAAAACTGCAATGATAGCCGTTTTTGCAAATTCACTAATTTCTTCTTTATTACTTTTTGACATTTAAATGTTGTATCCGAATTGTTTGTTAATTACCAGTATTCTCAAGATGAAATCCCTTCAAATACCCTCAATAATGACAGTTGCGTGAGCATATGGAGGCTCATCCGTCAGGCTAAGGTGTATTTTACATCCCTTACAGCCATGCGCAAAATCTTCTAATTTTTGAAAAGCTGCACCAAAACAGCGGATAAAAGGTTTGCCCTTTTCGTTATTAAATATTTCAATTTCTTTCATGATCAAACCATCTTGAAAGCCTGTGCCAATTGCTTTGGCAAATGCTTCCTTGGCAGCAAATCTTTTGGCTAAGTATAAAATATGATTTTCATTTTTTTTATTTTCTTTGAAATTTTCTATTTCACCGTCAGTAAAATATTTCTCTAAAAATCGATTTTCGTGAGCGCTTAACAATTTTTCTATACGCCTCACATCCACTAAATCTGTTCCTAATCCTAAAATCATTTTTTATCTTTATCCTCTTTATGGCGATGGGTTAGGTCGTGAACTTTTCCACCAACAATACCAACCGTATTTTTTGCTTTTCTTGCCCCTTGAATAAGTGAATAAAAACTATAATAGAAAATGGGAAAAGTAAGAATCGCCATAAGATACCCGCCAAACAGCATTGGTAAAAATGTTGATATAGCAAGGCTTTCATCACGAAGGACATCTTCCCCCGTTTTTAATAAAAAATAATTTTCTAATCCGGTTATACTAAATACAAAATTACCGACAAAGTAAGATGTTCCCAGTAGAATTGGAAATGTCCAAGGGTTCCCAAATAAAGTTCCTAATAATGAGGCAATAAAGCTCGCCTTAAATATTTTACAAAAAATGTAACACTGTACGATATGAAAGCCAAAAACAGGCGTCCAAGACACAACACATCCAGCGGCCAAGCCCAACGATATACTATGCGTGCTATAGGGTAATCTTAATATACGATGTTTAATGTAAAAACCTGTGCGCTTCCATTGGGACCAGGGTTTAAAAAAACTGCTGATATATTGAGAGGCCTTTAGCCGTTTACGACGTTTAAAAAGCATTTATCGCCCTTTGGCTCTATCAACAGATGTTATTTCTGGTGTTGCGCGTAACGCAGCAACTACATCGTTCAGGTGCTTTGTATCTTTCACATAGACGTCAAGCAGGACATCCCAAAAATCAATCGAGCGATTGGTTATTTTTAAATTCATAATATTGCCCCCACTCTTCCCAATAACTGTTGAGAGTGTCCCCAGAGCCCCTGGTTTATTTTCAAAAGTAACATTTAAACGTCCAACATGGCTTTCGGGTGTATCTGGCCCATCACCCCATGACACATCAATCCATCTTTCTGGCGTGTCTGCAAAAGTCTCAAGAGTTTCACAATCAATGGTATGAATTGTAACCCCTTTCCCAGTACTAACAATGCCAACAATACGGTCACCAGGCAAAGGATGACAACAACGTGCAAAATGGACCGCCATACCAGGAATCAATCCTTTAATCGGTACAGGCTTATTGGAGCCATCACGCTTCGCCATAGCCATGTCTTTAAATTCATGGGCAGGTGGGCGCGCTATCTCTGCTTTATGGCTAGGGAAAATAGCCTTAAAAACATCACGGGCAGAGAAATGACCCGCACCAATATTGGCATAAATATCGTCAACTTCATCAACGCGCATTTTCTTTAAAACGCCTTGCACTGCTTTTTCAGTAAAATCATACTCTTCTTGTGCAAATATTTTCTTTAGCATCGCTTGGCCTAGCGTGACGTATTCGCCGCGCTGCTGCTGACGTATAAAGCGTTTAATATGTGATCGGGCCTTGCCCGTAACGACAAAACGTTCCCACGCGGGAGAGGGCGTCTGAGTTTTAGATGTAATAATCTCAACCTGATCACCGTTATGCAGCTTCGTATTGAGCGGGGCAATCTTACTGTTAACTTTGGCACCAACACATTTATCACCAACACCCGAATGAACCGCATAAGCAAAATCTACAGGTGTTGCCCCTGTTGGCAACTCAATCAAGTCTCCCTTAGGAGAGAACACAAACACTTTATCTTGGAATAATTCTAACTTGGTGTTTTCTAAAAAATCCTCTGCACGGTTTTCTTGCTCTAAAATATCTAATAATTCCCGCAACCAGCGGTATTGCGTAACGTCTTTAATATCAACTTTTTTACGGCCATCTTTATAAGCCCAGTGCGCCGCCACACCTAAGTCAGCTTCGCGATGCATCTCTGTTGTTCTTATTTGTACTTCAATACGTTGTTTTTCTGGTCCCAAAACACTGGTGTGGAGGGAGCGATAACCGTTTGATTTTGGAGTAGAAATATAATCTTTAAATCGCCCTGGAACAACTGGGTAATTGGCGTGCAAAACACCAAGCGCATGATAACATTCTCCTAAATCTTTCACCACAATTCTAAAGGCCATAATGTCAGAAAGCTGCTCGAACGAGACGTTTTTACGCTGCATTTTTTTCCAAATCGAATAACGTGTTTTTTCACGCCCTGTGACCTCACACTCAATCTTTTCTTTCTTCATTAAATTTTGAAGATGCTCAATAATTTTTAAAACAAGATTACCGCTTTCTTCTCTTAAAAAATCTAATCTGTTTGTTATGCTTTCTTTGGCTTCAGGGTTCAGATAACTAAACGATAAGTCCGCTAATTCTTCTTTTAACTGATGCATACCAATCCGTTCAGCCAGCGGCACATAAATATCAAGTGTCTCTCGCGAAATACGCGCAGTTTTATCAGGACGATGGGAAAAATGGTAAAGCGTGCGCATATTATGCAACCGATCCGATAACTTAACCAATAACACCCGAATATCCTCTGACATAGCCAATAAGAGTTTGCGGAAATTTTCTGCTTGTTTTCCTTCGAATGTTTGGCTTTCAATTTTGGTTAATTTACTAACACCATTGACCAAATCAGCAACATCTTTGCCAAAAGCGCTCTCTAACTCATCATATGTTGTATCTGTGTCCTCTAACGTGTCATGAAGCATAGCGGTGATGATTGTATCGGTATCCATACGCAAATCTGCTAAAATAGAGGCTACCTCAACAGGGTGAGTATAATATGCTTCACCAGAAACGCGTGTTTGCCCCTCATGCTTTAATTTAGCCATGTCAAACCCCGCTGTTATACGGCCTTTATCCAAATCAGGAATATATTTTTCCATTTTTTGAATAAGATTTGTCAGTAATTCAGATTCTGGAATATCTATTATTTCTGGGGTTGTATCAGACAAAGCAATTCAATCATCAATTAAGGGTCAAAAGAAGTTAAAATCTACCATGATTTTATTACAAAAGCATCCTTGAATTATATCTGATTAATACAGAGAACAGACAATAAAAAAGGCCGACAAAGCCGGCCTGATTGAAAATTAATGTTTTTCGTTTTAAGCTTAAAGATCTTTTTCCGGCGCAATAGATGCATCATCTTCGGGTGCGTCACCTCCGGCCATACCAGCTAAGCTTGATTCATCATCATCTTCCGCATCCGTGTTTACGTCTTGAGTTTCATTCATTGTTGCCCACTCTTCTTCTCCGTCCATCATGTCGATAACATCTTCACCGTCATCATCTAATGGAATAACGCGTTGGTTTGAGTGAATAAGGTCTTCTTTCAATCCAGCAACTTCAACAGTTTCTTCAGCAATTTCTCGCAATGCAACGACTGAATTTTTATCGTTATCGCGATCAATTGTTAAAGCAGCTCCTGAACCAATTTTGCGGGCACGTTGAGAGGCAACCATCACCAATTCAAAACGGTTTTCAACTTTATCAATACAATCTTCAACGGTTACGCGTGCCATGGTTAGCCCCTATTTTTGTTTAATATTAAAAGAATTTGGCCTTTTATAGTGGTTTTTACGCAAAACTGCAAGTCCGAAGCTATGCAAAAACAAAAATCTTTGCCATTCTAGGAGTATGAATGCAAAAGATTTATATAAAGACTACTTAAACGAAGTAAAATTGATGCAGCTTGCCACTGCAAATAACAATCAACCATGGCTATGTAATGTTTGGTTTGTTAGAGATTCTAAGGACAATATTTACTGGTGCTCTAGAAAAACAAGGCGTCATAGCATAGAAATTGAGCAAAATTCAAAAGTATCTGCCACGTTTCACAAAGATTTTACAATCGGCTTAGGACAAAAAGGACAAGCCGTTATAATGGCAGGCCACGCTGAATTGCTTAAAACAGAGAATATCCCTCACATATTTGATTTATATGAAGAAAGATTTCCTAAATTAAGCGAATTACAGACAAAAGAATTATTTACAAATAATGCCGGAGATCACTTTTTTTATAAAATGGTCCCAAATGAGATTATTTGGTGGGATGAAGTAAACTTTCCAGCTGATCCGAGACAAAAAATTTTATGAGCCATAATATCAAAATCCCTCCTTCAAATTGTCAGTTATGCCTACGTTTGGCGGCCTTTCGCGCGGAAAATCAAGCTAAATTCCCAGATAAATTTAATGCCCCTGTTCCCTCATTTGGCCCAGATAGCGCGGAAATACTAATTGTCGGCCTTGCCCCAGGTCTGCGTGGGGCTAATTTTACGGGTCGCCCCTTTACTGGTGATTTTGCAGGCGATTTACTCTACAGCACACTGGATAAATACGGGTTTTCTAAGGGTAAATTTAAAGCAGACCCAAATGATGGGCTAGAGCTTATTAATTGTCGTATCACCAATGCTGTGCGGTGCCTGCCCCCTGAAAACAAACCAACGGGGCCAGAAATTAATACCTGCCTTCAATTTCTTACTAGCCAAATTGAAAACATGCCTAACTTAAAAATTATCGTTTCACTGGGCCTTGTCTCTCATAATGCAGTTTTAAAAAGTTGCGGGGAAAAGCTTTCGGCCCATAAATTTGGCCATAAAAACGTACATAAGCTACCCAATGGCATTATTCTTATCGATAGCTATCATTGCTCAAAATACAATACCTCAACAAAGCGCCTTACGGAATCAATGTTTCACGATGTTTTTGAAAGTGTCACTCAAAAACTATAGTTTTATTATTCGTGAATAAAAGAAAATAACTTGGGTAATGCCTCAACAGTTACGCCTATTTTTGTAAGGCTATCGAATGTTTTTCGTTCACGAGACTCAATTTCTTGAGGGTTCAAATTACGACCTCTTTGCCCCTCTGCCACATGACTTGATGCCACAAAAACACGAAAACCATTATTAATTGCATCAACTGCTGTTAATCTTACGCAAGCTGTCGTATGGCTACCGAGTAAAACTACGTTTCTCTGAAAAGACTTTTTAAGTAAATCGGCTAACCCTGTGGAACGGAATGCTGACTCATGTGGTTTTCGAAAAATATTTGCGTATGCATGTACATTATTTAATAATCCAGCGTTTTGTACGCTATTTGCTTTTGAATAAGCAGCATGTAGTCCGATACCATGCCTATATAAAATAGGGATGTCTTTTTCAATTGTTTCTGCAACGGCCTTAGATTTTACTGTACCTTGAGCATATAAAAATGCCTTTTGGCAATCGATTAGTAAACAAGAAGTTTGATGTGGCTTTAGCATTCCTTAAAGCTACCATATTATATAATTATGTAAATAAAATTCTTTGTTTTTTTCGTTAATTGTTAATTATTTTTTCACTTCCGAGTCTTCTAGCTTGCGCGCTTCATCGATTAACATAATGGGAATGCCATCACGAATAGGGTAAGCCAAGCCTGCTTGGTCAGAAATAAGCTCTTGCGCATCGCTATCATAGCGAAGCGGTACTTTCGTTGCCGGACACACAAGTATTTCAAGTAGTTTGGGGTCGATTTGTTGTGACATACTATGCCGCCTTTTCATCAGGTTTTGCTGAGCTTAAGTCCACAATATGCGCCTTATGCCCCGTAGTTTCAATAAATTTTACTAAATCGTCAGGCTTCAACGATACCGTCATTGTGTTCAGCAACGGATGAAAATTAAAAATATCTGCCTCCATCATTGATTGATCCAAAAATATTTCAACTTGATGATCTGTATCATTCATAATTGAAAATGGACAAACTGAGCCTGGACGTACGCCTAAATACTGCCATAGCCTATCTGCAGAACCAAAAGAAAGACGCGATGACCCAATCACTTCTGGTAATTTTTTGATATCTACCTCCGTGGCATTTTGAAGACTTAATAAAAAGTTCTTCTTTTTCTTATCACGTAAAAATAAATTACGGCAATGTGTACCAGGAATTTGTGCATCCACCTGCTCGCTTTCTGCAACCGTGAACACCGCTTCATGTTCGTGTAATTTATACTGTATATTCAACGACTTAAGCTGATCTAACAGCTGCTGTGGTGAAGTCGGAAGGTCATTTTTTGTATCGGTCATGAGATTTATGTACCAAATATCTGATTTAAAAGGAAATAATAATTAAGGCAAATTTGTTTTTCATGTGCCGACTCTGTCATAATTGTTATATGGATGATTTAATTGCTAAAATTGAAGGCGCGACCGATTATGGCCTACTTAAAGATGGAGGAAACCTCATTTCTTTGTCAATCGCAGGCATCCCAGAAGCTGAATTAGACGTAGCGCCAAGCGCGCGAATAAATTTCAACCCAAAAGGAAATGTAATTTGATCAGATTAGCGCGGGCAACAGATGGACGTTTAATTATCTTAAGTAGTGAGAAATTTCCTGCAGATGTGTCTCGCGTCGAATATTATCGCGATCTAAGATTAATAATGCTCAACTATGGTCAAGGTGACGAAGAATCTGAATTAATGCCTTGTGAAATAACAGCGGAAGTAGACCATATTATTCGCCAAAGTCCCGAAGTTCTCGTTATTGCAATGGCAGAGAAAGGCTCTCAACCAAGGGGATATGAGGCAACCCTCGTCCAAATTGGCCTTTAACCCAATTTTTTCAAAAATAGACTTGATTTTACTGCCAAAGCTTTTATAACAATGGCTATTCTATCCAATTATTTGAGCGGGTGTAGCTCAGGGGTAGAGCGCGACCTTGCCAAGGTCGAAGCCGAGAGTTCGAATCTCTTCACCCGCTCCATTTTCTTCTAACAACTTCAAATTTAGATATATTACTTTCCTACTAGCAATATGAAACGTTTAAAAGCATACTTTGTAAAGCTTGGATGTTGTCATGAATAAAATCACCTTACTAATTATTATTTCTAGCTTTTGTGGCGGAAGCGTATACCCCCTTATTAAAATTGCTGAAACTTATAATATTCCAAAATTTGCATATATTTTCTGGGAAACTCTATTTGTTAGTTTATTCATTATAATAATATCTTTTTCTCAAAAAAGATTTTCTCATTTGAAAAAATCAGAATGGAAATATTACAGTTTTTGTGCTTTTACAAATATACTCATTCCTCAGTCTTTATTCTTTTTAATCGCTGCAAATATGCCAGCAACGACGATTAGCTTGGTTATCTCACTAACACCACTTTTTGTATATCTATGTCTAATATTATTTTTCCAAGAAGCGATGATTAAGAATAAAATCTTCGGTTTGTGTCTTGGCTTTACAGGTGTATTATTTCTCTTCATGCCAAACATAACGGAAACAAGCTATCTTTTTTCTTGGCAGTGGCTCCTATTTTCTTTTTCGTTGCCAGCTATATATACTTTAAATAGAATTTTTGTGACAAAGCTGCAACCACAGGATTCCTCTCCACATAGGCTCGCGTTAGGGTTATTCGCTACGGTTTGCGTTATTAGTTTCTGTGCAATGATTGCAACAAATAATATTTATATACCACTTGTCAATTTTAACCTCGGAGATTTAGCGCTCTTTATACATTCTATATTAATGACAATTTTTTACATTTGCTTCTTCATCATTTCAAAAAAAGGTGCCGTTCAAAACTCTCTGACGTTTTATCTTGCTCCTTTAGTTGGCTCAGCATGGGGAATCTTATTATTTCGCGAGTTTATAAATATTTGGTTTATTCTATCGGCAGGTCTAATATTTTACGCCTTATATTTAGTCAACAAAACAAATAAACAATCTTAAAACGTTAAAATATATTTTAATCTCTAACCTTACGCCACTCAGCAACGTTGTTGTTATGTTCGGCTAATGTCTTTGCAAAGGCATGGCCGCCTGTGCCATCCGCGACAAAGAAAATATAATCATGTTCTTCGGGGTTTAACGTCGCCTTGATTGAATCAATCCCCGGGTTGGCAATTGGGCCTGGCGGAAGGCCAGGATATTTATACGTATTATAAGGGGAATCGAACTCTAAATCTTTGCGTAATAAACGTCGGCCTAAGGGGCCTTTTCCATCTTCTTTTATATCCCCTTTTGTTATTGCGTAAATAACTGTGGGATCGGTTTGTAACGGCATGCCACGCTTTAGACGATTTATAAAAACGCCTGCCACTCTATTGCGCTCTTCAGGTACAGAGGTTTCTTTTTCAACAATGGACGCCAACGTCAAGGCCTCAGCTTTGGTTTTAATAGGCAAGTTGTTCGCACGTTTTTGCCAAGCATCATCTAGCGCCTCCGTCATGTTGGATGCCATACGGTTTAGAATGTCTTGGCGTAATTCGTTTTTAACAAAATGATATGTATTAGGGAGTAAGCTTCCCTCTTTTGGAACACTGGTAATTTCGCCTGTCAAATCATCACGGGCCAACAAGCGTTTTATAATTTGTTGTACTGTGTAACCTTCAACGATTGTAATTTTACGCTCAAATACATCCCCTTCTTCAAGCATTGATAAAACTTTTGCCATTGAAGCATATGCAGGAAATTCATATTCACCTGCCTTTAAGGTTTTTCCTAAAATTGTACTGTCAAATCGTGCTATGCCCTCAAAGATATACTTATTAGAAATTACATTTTCTGATTTTAACGTATTGGCAATTGCCGTTGCGCCTTGGCCACTTTCAATCAAAACAAATTTTGGCTCTTGTAACGGCCCTTTGGCACTATAGGCATGAATCCCATAACCTATCAACAAAGCGCCCAGCGCAAGGATCAAAAAACAAAAAGATAAAAAAGAAAGGAAAACTTTCACGGCCTATACCGCGCGCATTACCAATGATGCGTTTGTACCGCCAAAACCAAATGAGTTCGACAAGACTGTCTTTACTTCTTTTTCTTTGGCTACTTTTGGCACAAGGTCAATGCCTTGGCACGGCTCAGACACATTTTCTAAATTTAATGTCGGCGGCAACATATTTGTTTCAATCGCTTTCAATGAATAAATTGCCTCAACCGCTCCAGCCGCTCCTAACAAATGCCCAATCGCAGATTTTGTTGAGGACATTGAAATTGTATCAAGGGTATTGCCAAATAAACGTTTTACGGCCGTACATTCAATACCATCACCAACGGGCGTTGAGGTACCATGTGCATTGATATAATTAACATCTTCCGGATTAATACCGCCAGATTTAAGCGCGGCTTTCATGGCACGATATCCACCGCTACCGTCTTCGGCAGGGGATGTAATGTGATAGGCATCACCAGATAAGCCATAGCCAACAACTTCACCATAAATTTTTGCGCCGCGCGCTTTGGCATGCTCGTACTCTTCCAAGACAAGAACCCCTGCCCCTTCAGCAATCACAAAGCCATCGCGACCTTCGTCAAATGGACGAGATCCCGCAGTAGGATCATCATTATATTTTGTCGATAGAGCGCGCGCCGCAGCAAATCCACCAACACCCAACGGTGTAACAGCAGCTTCCGCGCCGCCAGCAATCATTACATCTGCATCACCATGGGCAATTAAACGCATTGAATCGCCAATCGCGTGTGCGCCCGTTGAACAAGCGGTCACAACAGAATGATTTGGCCCTTTATATCCATGACGGATAGAAATATGACCAGAGGCTAAGTTAATTAGCATTGCTGGAATACAAAATGGTGATAAACGGCGAGGCCCACGCTCATGCAGTGTAATTGCACTATCGTACATTGTGGTTAAACCACCAATACCCGCACCAACCATAACACCAGTGCGTTCTTTTTGTTCTTCAGTTTCTGCAATATAGCCCGAATCGGCAATCGCCTCTTCCGCAGCGGCCATACCGTAAACTATAAACGGGTCCATTTTGCGTTGCTCTTTAGAGCTTACAAAAAGATCTGCATTAAATTCGCCATTTGAAGGATTTTCATCAGAAGTTTTTGGAATTGTCCCGGCAATTTTTGACGCGAAGTCCGAAGAATCAAAGTGCTCAATTTTTTTCAATCCGCTTTTTCCAGCAAGTATTGAATCCCAATTGTGGTTGACCCCCACACCTAAGGGGGAAATCATACCCATTCCTGTTACGACTACGCGTCTCATGTTATTATACTTCCATCATTTAAAAAGATGACGAAACGCTGAAATTATTCAGCTGAATTTTCTTTGATGAAACTTACAGCATCACCAACAGTTTGAATATTTTCTGCTGCATCATCAGGAATTTCAACTTTAAATTCTTCTTCGAATGCCATCACAAGTTCAACTGTGTCCAATGAATCTGCACCCAGATCATCGATAAAACTTGCGGCTTCTGTTACTTTATCTTCATCAACGCCTAAATGTTCTACAACAATTTTTTTAACGCGTTCTGCTACATCACTCATAAGATTTTTCCTTACTATATTTTGGTTATTAAAAACTTGAGCGGACTTTACCAATACGCACGCTCAATGCAAGTAATTTCGTGTTTATACCATGGCTTTATGGGTTTTTTACAATTATTTCAATACCCTAGATGTTTTCCAATGTGGATAAAATCATCATAAATTGCCACACAACCTATCTTTTTTAGATCAGATTCGCTTTGTTTTTTGTTATGACTCACCCCTGTAAAACCAATCACATCCATACCTGCGGCAATACCCGCGCCAGCACCCGAAATACTATCTTCCAACACTAAACACCTTGATGGATCTACATTCATTTTATCTGCAGCGTATAAAAATAAATCTGGGGCTGGTTTTGCTTTGGCAACCTGTATTTTTGTAAAAATATTTTCTTCACTGAAATATTCACCAAATCCCATTAACAAAAGAGATTTCGTCACATTGCCTCTCTCACCATTAGAGCCGACGCAGATTTTAAAATCCTGACTAGCTATTTCAACAAATTCTAATGCTCCACAAATTGGCTTTAAATAGCTTTTCATTTTTGATTGAACATTTTGAATGTAATTATCAATAACGTAACGTGGCAAATTTATTTTATGCTTTTCATCAATTAAAGATTTAATTGATTTCCAATCTTTACCGCCAAAATCACGCATACAATTTTCCGCGGTATAACCCTCCAAGCCATAACCAGTAAGGACATCGGCCGTTACTTTATTGTTTAAATATTCACTATCCGTCAGAGTGCCATCACAGTCAAAAATGATAAGGTCGTATTTATCTGCGCTCATGAAGCAATCCAACAAGTAGTACTTAAAATAATAGTGACCAACATAGTCAGATTAAATCTGTATAAAATATAGCCGCGCGGCATTGTCATTTCATTTTGACGATAATAGAAATATCCGCGATCCATTGCAAAAATAGCCCACATCAGAACTATTATCATTAACAGCGCATGAACAGGCGAATGTGACAGCCCCCAAAACATAATTGGTATCAAGAATATAGTTGGTAAAATTGAAAATATTAAACGAAGTATATTTTTATCTCGTACAGCATCTGGCCAATGCACGCCAGATAAAAAACTAACAATGATCGTGCCATAAACCATTTGCATGACCAGCATCAAGTTACCAATAATTGGATTGCCTTGATTGAAATAAAAACCAACCAAAAATAAGATAAAGGGTAAAATCCCTGTATATCCCAATATCTGATAAAAATTACGCTTTAAAAAATCTTTCATAGATCAATCTTTCTCATTTAAGCAGCTGTCTTTATTTTGTGATTAGACGCATACATAAAAAATGGTGATAAGCGCCAAAATTCACAAAGAAAATGCAATCATTTAAACCATTGCCATACCGCCATTAACATGAATCGTCGCGCCAGTAACGTATCCTGCCTCATCACTTGCCAAATATGCGACAGCTGATGAAATTTCATCAGGCTTGCCCATGCGTCCCGCAGGAATTGTTGCGTTTATTTTTGCTTTTTGGTCATCGGTTAACGCATCTGTCATCGCCGTTGAAATAAAACCAGGCGCTACGCAATTTACGGTGATGCCACGACTTGCAACTTCTTGCCCCATAGCTTTCGTCCATCCCGTCATTCCTGCTTTTGAGGCAACATAATTACATTGCCCCGGGTTACCAGTTGTTCCCACTACGGAAGATATATTAATAATACGGCCATGACGACGTTTCATCATTCCGCGTTGGCATGCTTTGGCTAGCATAAATGGCGCGGTTAAATTCACATCTAAAACTTGTTGCCATTCCTCTTCTTTCATACGCATGGAAAGGTTATCACGCGTCAAACCTGCGTTATTAACAAGGATATCAATTTGACCAAGTTTTTCTTCAGCATCTTTTACTAGCGCGGCAATACCATCTGCGTTTGATAAATCAGCAACTATCGCGTGCGCCTTGTCCCCAATTTCTAAGGCCAAAGCGTTTAATTTTTCTTCATTACGTCCTGAAATTGCAACAGTGGCCCCTTGCGCATGCAGCGCTTTGGCAATTTCACCACCAATGCCGCCTGTTGCACCTGTGATTAATGCCGTTTTGCCTGTTAAATCAAACATAATTTTATTCCTTCATTCTATTATTTTAATGTTTCAATCAATTCTTCAATCTGATCAGGAGTTCCCACAGATGATGTTGCGATGTCGCGGTCAATACGCTTTACTAATCCGCCCAAAACTTTACCCGCACCCAGTTCCACCATTTCAGTAACTCCCTCACCTTTCATCCAAATTACAGATTCACGCCAGCGAACCATGCCTGTAATTTGATCAATAAGTAAACGGCGAATAACTGAAGGGTCATTGACCCCTTGAGCAGTTACATTGGCAACCACAGGCACACAAGGAGGGCGTATATTTGTATCAGCCAAAGCATATGACATTTCTTGAGCTGCGGGTGCCATTAAAGAACAATGAAAAGGCGCACTTACAGGTAATATAACCGCTTTTTTTGCACCCGCCTCTGTTGCCAAATCAACCGCAATTTGAACCGCGCTTTTATGGCCAGATACGACCACTTGACCAATCGAGTTATCATTAGCAGATTGTACAACCAATCCATGTCCGCCATTACTGTTGGCTTGTGCCATTGATTTATTTGTTACGTCCTGAACAACATCTAAATCTAATCCTAATATTGCCGCCATAGATCCTTCGCCTGCAGGCACAGCTTTTTGCATTGCCTTACCACGGATCTTTAAAAGACGCGCTGTATCAGCAATTTCAAATGCCCCCGCTGCCGTTAATGCAGAATACTCACCCAACGAATGACCCGCCATAAACGAGCAAACGTCATCTAGACGAATCCCGCCTTGTTTACGCAGAACATTAATCACGGCCATTGACACGGCCATCAAGGCGGGCTGCGTATTTTCAGTCATGTTTAAATCTGCTACATCTCCATCAAACATCAAAGCAGATAATTTCTGCCCTAATGCTTCATCAATTTCTTGAAATGTGTCTTTTGCATCTGGAAAAGCATCAGATAAATCTTTACCCATTCCAATAAATTGAGACCCTTGCCCCGGGAAAATAAATGCGCGCATTTTAAAAAAATCCTACTATTTGTTATCAAAATATTAAAAAGACGATGGCTTTTTCAACCCATAAGGTCAAGACTCCCCCTTTATGAAACTGAATATTTCCCACATTTGTGTAAGAATCTTTCAAAATGCCCTATTTGTTAATAAATAATTAAAATTAAGTGGTGTTTTTTGCATAGCTGTGTATATTTATAAACATACGTTAAGTTCTAAGCTATTTGGATACAAAATATCTAAAGTCTTCGAGTCCTTACAGGGAGCGAGGAGATCTACGATAGCAAGCAGAATGAAACGTTTGTGTATATAGAGTGCGTTACCAAACCTTGAAACAATTATAATAATTAGGAGGAATTGATAATGAGCGTAAAAAAACAAAAAAAAGCAGGGGTTAGAAAACTAATTGAAGATACGGGCTATGCCTATACTTTAATGTGCGAAAGCCATGTAAACGCCGATTATGCGGATTTTGCTAGCTCTCAGGCTTTAGAATCATTTAAAACTGCGTTGGAAAATCCAGACCTGACATATGACGATTTATGTCAGATTTTGAGAAAAGCTTCAACGCGCGCAAACACAAGGCAGTGTAAAACACCTTGGTCTATGTTTATGGCGAATTACATTGCTAAACATTCAAATAATGTTCCATTAAATCGTTTTATGGCTATAAAATCATCAAACGATCGCATAAAACTTCATTAATAACTTTAAAACAGACTATCTCCTTTGTGACATTACCTTACGCGCTCAAAATTATTTATTTTGGGCGCTTTTTCTATGCTCTTAATCATGGCAATAAAAAATCATAAAAACTGTTGTTTTTCCTTGATTTTCCTAAAATACCGCCCTATAACACCCTCTATCAACCTCGTTATTCTTTATTAAGGCAAAGAATAGCTAAATTTTCAACCCAAGAGGAGATGAATATGCCTTTTTATGAAACCGTGTTTATAGCACGACAAGATTTGAGCGAAGCTCAAGTTAAAGAATTGACTGATGGATACTCTAAAATTATCTCTGATAATGGCGGAAAAGTAACAAAAGTCGAAAATTGGGGCCTTAAATCCCTAGCTTATAAAATCAATAAAAACCGTCGTGGTTTTTATGTTTTAATCGAAACAGATACACCAGCACCTGCATTACATGAAGTTGAGCGTACAATGCGTTTGAACGAAGATATTCTTCGTTTCATGAGCATCAAGCTTGACGAATTGTCAGATGGCCCATCTATTATGATGGATAAAGGATCACGCGATACAGGTGATAAAAAACCATATACTAAGAAGGAGGCCGCATAATGTCTGCAGCAGAAATTCCAACAGCAACAAAGCCTTTTTTCCGCCGTAAGAAAAATTGTCCTTTTTCTGGACCAAATGCGCCGAAAATTGATTATAAAGACACGCGTACTCTTGGCCGCTTTATCTCAGAACGCGGTAAAATGGTTCCAAGCCGTATAACAAACGTCTCTATGAAAAAACAACGTGAATTATCAACCGCGATCAAACGTGCCCGTCACTTAGCATTATTGCCATATGTACGTCACGAAGGTGAAGATCGTCGATAATATTGGCTAATTTTAGTCTTTCCGTTTTGCGGATTGGCGGCCAAAATAAGAAAAGGATATAAATTATGACACAAGTCATCTTATTAGAAAAAATTGAAAAACTAGGAGAAATGGGAGACACAGTTAATGTGAAGCCTGGTTTTGCTAGAAATTTCTTACTACCACAAAACAAAGCATTGCGTGCAACTGATTCAAACCTTGCCTATTTTGAAGCACAGAAATCTACGCTTCAAAAGGCAAATGCTGAGAAGAAAAAAACAGCTGAAAAGCACGCCGCTACTTTAGACGGTATGACCGTGACTATTATTCGCCAAGCTGGTGAGAGTGGTCAATTATACGGATCTGTTACTGCGCGCGATGTTGCAGACGCTATCAATGAGACTGCGGAGCAAAAAATTCAACGTAATACTGTTGAATTAAACCAAGGTATTAAGGAGATTGGTCTTTTTAATGTTGTTGTAACACTTCACCCAGAAGTGAAAAAAGAAGTTAAAATTAACATTGCACGCACAGAAGACGAAGCGATAAAGCAACTTAAAACAGGCAAAGCACTGATTGATTCAGATACACTTCCCGCAAACGATGACGCAGCGAATGAAGCAGCTAAAAGCTCGAAAGAAGCATTAATGGATGACACAGCCTTAGAAGCTGAAAAAGCCGCTGATGAAGCAAAAGCCGCCGCAGATGCAAAGAAAGCCGCTGCTGATGAAGCAAAAGCCGCCGCAGTAAAAGCCTCTGAAACACCAGAAGAAGAAGCTGTAGAAGAAGAAAGCAAAGAAGCTTAATTTAACTTTTTACAAATTATTTAAAGCCTGCTTTTAACGAAGCGGGCTTTTTTATTACTCTATCTTCATGACTTTTAGCGCACGGTGATAATGGAGAATCAATACTCTTATCACCCATTAAACATATCCCCGTGATTCACAATGCTTAACCTCAATTAAGTCTTTTTATTTATGCTGCGGCTGTGCCATAAACTTAAGTATGAGTTCAGATTATGCAACATTCCTACCACCCACCGATTCTCCCCAAAATGAAGGGGACAATAATCATCAGGCTTTCCAAGAATTACCCCATAACTTTGAGGCTGAGCAAGGCTTGCTTGGTATGTTGCTAATTGATAATAATATGCTTGAACGCGTTAGTGAGATTGTACGCCCACATCATTTCTCCCACCCCTCCCACCAAAATATTTTTGAAACTATTGAAAAAATGGTGGAACGCGGATTAGAAGCAAAGCATACAACTTTAAAAGATTATTTTGAAAAAGACGAAGGCTTAGCCTCTGTTGGTGGCGCGCAATATCTTGCAGAACTACAAACACAAGTTCCTGTTATTAATAATATTCAAGATTACGCCCAAACAATTTATGACCGGTATTTAAGGCGTGAAATTATTCGTATGAATATCGATACAAATAGTGACGCTTATAAATTTGATATTGAACAAGACGCCGTAAAAATTATTGAACAAGCCGAAAGCAAACTTTTTGCTCTTTCTGAAAACGGAATTTCTCAAGGCGGTTTTGTCACTTTAAAATCATCTGTGATGACAGCCATTGAGATTGCTGAAAAGGCATATAAATCAGACGGTCACGTAACTGGTATTACAACAGGCTTAACTGATCTAGATCATAAATTAGGGGGGCTTCACCCATCCGACTTATTAATTCTGGCCGCGCGACCTTCTATGGGAAAAACATCTTTGGCAGTGAACATTGCCTATAACGCGGCAAAAGCATACGCAGAAGGCGACATGTATCATGGCGCGCGTGTTGGCTTTTTCTCTCTTGAGATGTCATCTGACCAATTGGCGACACGTATCTTATCTGATGAATCAGGTATTTCAGGCGATGACATCCGAAAAGGTAATATCAAGGAAACCGACTTTAGAAAATTTGCTGAAGCTAGCCAAAAGCTTAGCCAAGTACCGCTCTATATTGATGACACCCCCGCCCTATCCATTGGTGCGGTACGTACAAGGGCGCGCAGATTAAAACGTCAACATGGACTAGACTTGCTTATGATCGACTACTTACAATTATTGCAAGGGTCAGGGTCTGCACAATCAAGTGGGAACCGCGTTTTAGAAATCTCTGAAATTACCCGTGGCTTGAAAGCTATTGCAAAGGAATTACAAATTCCTGTTATCGCACTTTCGCAACTTTCGCGGGCAGTTGAACAACGAGAAGATAAGCGTCCTATGCTTTCTGACTTGCGAGAGTCTGGATCGATTGAGCAAGATGCCGACTGCGTGATGTTTATTTATCGACGCGAATATTATTTATCCCGTGAAGAGCCGGAGAGAAAACCAAACGAAGATGACGGAAAATTCAGCGACCGTTACGCGCAATGGCAACAAGACTTAGGTGACTGTAACAACACCGCAGATGTAATCGTGGCTAAACAACGTCACGGCCCCATCGGCACAGTCTCCCTCTTCTTCGATGCCAGTGTCACAAGATTTAGTGATTTAGAAAAGAAGTTTGATTAAAAATATTTTAATTCTAGAGCAGTGAATTTAGGCCTATCAAAATCAGGATGATCTTCAATAAAAATTGATTTAGGAAAAATGCCTTTTGCGTAAGCGCTAAGGAAAAGAGATTTTAGAATATTGTTTTTGCAAAAATCTAACATTTTTTGTTGGTCGTCTTCCGTTTCAGCATTTTCTATCTCACGAGAACTCCCCTGCAGTGCGCCTTTTATAAGATTAACGATTTCAAGTTCTTTATATCCATGTGATTGAGTTATTTCGTCAATTTCTTCCGCGGCAAGATTAGATATTTTACTAATAATTTGACCAGGGCCAAATCTATCTTTATTCACCTTTGTTCTATATTCTTCGCGTAGATTATTGACAAATAGCTTGGTTGCTTGATTAAAAGCTTTTGCCAATTCAATTTGCTGGTCAGTCAATTCTGGTGTGCTATTATCGTTCATAACACAACATACTAAATTTACATAATAAAATCAAGCTTTATGAACAAAAAAACTGAAACAGGCATTTTGACTATTAATTTAAGCGCTTTAGCCCAAAATTATCAATATCTACAGTCTAAAACAGGTGCTAATTGTAAAATAGCTGGCATTGTAAAGGCAAATGCCTACGGATTGGGGCTAGAACCCGTTATTATGGCGCTTTTAAAACAAAAATGCCCTCAGTTCTTCGTCGCAACACTGAATGAAGCGATAAAATTCCGTTCTATTGAGAAAGAAGCACCTGTCGCTGTTTTAGGCGGCCTTTTTCCAAACGCAGAAGATATTTATATCAAAAACAACATTCAACCTGTCATCAACAGTCTTGATGATTTAGCGCGTTGGAACCGAATTGCAGAAACACAAATTAATAAATTACCGACCATATTACATTTTGATACCGCTATGAATCGCTTGGGATTGAGTGAAGAAGATGCACGTACACTCATTTCTAATCCCGATTTATACAGTCATTTAAATATTGATTGGGTGATGACACATTTCGCCTGCGCCGACGAAGAAAATCATGACTTAACCCAGAAACAGGCTCAAAAATTCTCAGAAATTGCCAATCATTTTCCAATGGCCAAACGCTCCTTAGGCAATTCATCTGGCGTTTTTAGAGACGTACAGTACCATACCGATATGGTGCGCCCAGGTATCGCGCTATATGGTGGCAACCCGACCCCTGAAAAACAAAACCCGATGTACCCCGTCATTTCCTTAAACGCCAAAGTGCTACAAACGCGCCTTTGTAAAAAAGGGGACAGTATCGGCTATGGCGCTAGTCACGTTTTTAAGGAAGATACTTATACCGCAACCGTTGCTATCGGCTATGCCGATGGTTTTTTAAGATCAAACAGCAATAAAGGACAATTTTACTTCCAGAATGACCCCTGCCCAATATTAGGACGTATATCAATGGACTTAACAACAATCGATATTTCAAATTGTCCAGAAAAACCAAGACAGGGCGATTGGGTTGAAATTCTTGGCCCCAATCAAAGCATTGATGACTTGGCCACCCACGCAGGGACAATCAGCTATGAAGTTCTAACTAGTCTAGGCAACCGCTATGCCCGTGAATATATTGAATAATTTCCTTTTCGATTCATGTAAAAAACGATAAAAGATACGTATGATAAATTCTTGCCCTGCTTCCAAAAATATCGCCTCACGATTCATGTGCATTATTCTTATGATATGCCAATCAATCGGAAATGCTATTTTAAGCTTTTTTCAATCCATCGGGGCGATGGCTGCCTTTGTTGGCATTGCGGTTAAGCATACTGTAACGCCGCGCTTTTATCCTAAATTAATTTTAAAACAATTCGTTGATATTGGTTATTATTCCCTACCAGTCGTTGGCATGACCGCCCTTTTTACAGGCATGGTTCTTGCCCTACAAAGTTATACTGGTTTCACCCGCTTTAACGCAGAAGGCGCAATCGCAGGTGTCGTCGCTCTTTCTGTAACGCGTGAGCTTGCCCCTGTTCTGGCCGGCCTTATGGTCGCAGGACGTGTTGGCGCGTCTATCGCAGCAGAAATTGCAACTATGCGCGTGACAGAGCAAATTGACGCCTTACAAACATTATCTGTAAATCCATTTAAATACCTCGTTGCACCCCGCGTTATTGCTGGTACTCTCATGCTTCCATTATTGGTTTTAGTAGGTGACATTATTGGTATCTTTGGTGGATATGTTGTTGCTGTTTATAATCTTGGGTTTTCTTCTGGCAGTTATATTTCACAAACATGGGACATCCTTGAAAATATCGATGTTATTTCTGGCTTAATAAAGGCCGCAGTCTTTGGATTCTTAGTTGCTATGATGGGCTGTTACCATGGATACAACTCTGGCCGTGGTGCACAAGGTGTTGGGACGGCAACAACATATGCCGTTGTGTCTGCTTCTATTCTGATCCTGATTTCTAATTATATTCTAACGCAAGTATTTTTCTCATGACGCAAAACCTCAAAATAGAATTAAATGATGTTAAGAAATCATTTGGATCCAAAACCGTTTTGAATGGCGTTGATCTAAAAGTAAATCGCGGTGAAAGCATGGTCATCATTGGCGGATCTGGCACAGGAAAATCAGTCACCCTAAAATGTATATTGGGGCTCATGACACCTGATTCAGGTATTATAAAAATTGACGGGCAAGATACCGCTACGTTTAAAAATCAAGACCGCCAAAATATGATGAAAAAATTTGGTATGTTGTTTCAAGGCGGTGCATTATTTGATTCTATGAAAGTGTGGGAAAATATCGCATTTGGTCTGGTTCAGGGGCAACAAATGGACCGCGAAGAAGCGCATGTTATTGCCATTGAAAAATTAAAGCAGGTTGGCCTGACACCAGAAACTGGGGAATTATTTCCAGCCGAAATCTCTGGTGGTATGCAAAAACGTGTCTCTCTTGCCCGCGCCATCGCAACAAACCCAGAGATTATCTTTTTTGATGAACCAACAACAGGTTTAGACCCCATTATGGCCGATGTAATTAACAATCTAATCGTTGATTGCGTTAAAGACTTGGGCGCAACTGCTGTTACCATCACCCATGATATGACAAGCGCGCATAAAATTGCCGACAAAATTGCAATGATTTATGATGGAAAAATTATATGGGATGGCGATGTTAAAAATCTATATTCATCTGGCAACTCTCACGTAGATCAATTCATTCATGGGCGCGCCGATGGACCAATTACAAAACACGCTGCCTTTAAAGCGTAAATTCACATGAATTCTCCTTCAAATCACCACAAAGCTGTGGCATAACAATTTCCATGCGATGGTTATCCCACTTAATGTTGGCGTTTGTTTCCCTAGGCTTTCTTGGTTTGATTGCCGGAATTGGCACGATTGGGTTTGTTGTTGGATATTATGGGCAAGACCTGCCTGAGTATGAACAACTAAAAGAATATAAGCCAGATGTCATGACCCGCATCTATGCCGCGGATGGAGATTTGCTGGCTGAATATGCCACGGAAAAACGTGTCTTCGTCCCAATTCAAAAAATTCCTGATGTAATCAAAGACGCTTTTTTATCTGCCGAAGATCAAAATTTTTATAATCATGCTGGTATTGATCCTATCGCTATCGCGCGTGCAATGGTTATGAACCTTAAAAATATTGGAAAAGATCGTCGTTTGGTTGGAGCATCCACAATTACACAACAAGTCGCAAAAAACTTCTTACTCACCAACGAAGTCTCCTATGAACGTAAAATAAAAGAAGCTATCTTGGCTTTGAGATTGGAAAAAGCCCTTACAAAAGATGAATTATTAGAGCTTTATTTAAATGAAATATTTTTAGGACAACGCGCTTATGGTGTTGCCTCTGCCGCACAAATTTATTTTGACAAATCTTTAGATGAATTAGAAATTAACGAAGCCGCTTATTTAGCCGCCCTACCAAAAGCACCCAACAACTACCATCCGGTCAGAAAATATGACGCCGCTATAGCCCGCCGTAACTGGGTTATAGATCGCATGCGCAAAGATGGCCATATCGAAAAAGCACAAGCTGAAATTGCCAAAGAAAAACCGCTTACCATGGCCAATCGTCAAATGTCAGAAAATATTGATAGTGATTTTTTTGCAGAAGAAGTCCGCCGCATCGTCAAATCAAAATATGGTCAAGAAAGCCTATATCAAGGTGGACTCACGGTAAAATCAAGCCTCCACCCCGTATTGCAAAACATGGCAGCTGATTCTTTGCGTAAAGGTCTAATGGACTATGATAAGCGTCACGGATGGCGCGGGCCAATCGCTACGCTTAAATCAATGGATAACTGGCAAGAAGACCTTAATAAAATTGCCGAGCCTGCAGGACAGTTAGACAATTGGGAAATGGCTGTTGTTACAAATATAACGATTGAGAAAGCAGCCCTAGGTTTTTCCGATGGTTCAATTTCCCCACTTCCACTTGAGGGATTAAGATGGGCTAGAAAATGCTTACAAGATTGTTATGCGTTAGGGGCACCTATCACTAGTGTGGAGCAAGTTTTGGATAAAGGTAATGTCGTTCTTGTTGAAAAAATTGATAAAGAATACGTCCTTAGACAAATACCAAAAGTGCAAGGCGCTATTATCGCTCTTGATCCTCATACTGGCCGTGTGTTGGCGATGCAAGGGGGCTGGACACAAAACACGTCAAGTTTTAATCGCGCTACCCAAGCGATGAGACAGCCAGGATCAGCCTTTAAACCTTTCGTCTATCTTGCGGCCCTCGATAATGGATTCACCCCCGCCAGCATCGTCGTTGACGGCCCTTTTGAAAAATACGATGCGGCGACAGGAAAAACTTGGCGTCCGACTAACTATTCAAACAAATTTTATGGCCCTTCAACCCTTCGCGTGGGTTTGGAAAAATCTAGAAATTTAATGACGGTTCGTTTGGCAAATAATATCGGCATGCAAAAAGTATCAGATTATGCCAAAAAATTTGGCATTAACGACAATATGCGTAAATATTTATCCCATTCACTTGGTGCCGGCGAAACAACTTTGTTAAAATTAACCGCCGCTTATGGGATGCTCGCCAATGGTGGAAAAAAAATCACACCGACTTTTATCGATCGCATCCAAGACAGGGAAGGCAAAACTATCTTCTCTTTTGACGACAGGCCATGCGCCAACTGTGGCGATCTTATCAAATGGGATGGACAGCGCGTGCCCGAAATAAAAGATACACGTGAACAAATTGCCGATGAGAAAACGGCTTATCAAATTACATCAATGTTAGAAGGCGTTGTCCAACGCGGAACAGCTACCCGCTTAAAATCATTAAATCGTCCCCTTGCCGGTAAAACAGGTACAACAAATGAATCAAAAGACACATGGTTTATTGGATACTCACCAAACTTAGTCGTTGGTGTCTTTGTTGGCTTTGACGAACCTAAATCCCTTGGTAAAAAAGAAACAGGCTCATCCGTTGCAGCCCCTATCTTTGGGGACTTTATGGCCAAAGCACTAGAAGACGAACCGGCTATTCCTTTTCGCTCCCCTCCGGGTATGAAAAATATGCGTATTAACTCACTTACAGGTCGCCTTGCTGGTGCAGGCGATAGGAATGTAATCTGGGAAGCCTTTATTCCAGGAACAGAGCCAACCTTCAACAATTATGCCTATGATGAAATTATTGACGGTAGTACGTCCTCTGATCCTTATGGCTATGCCCAATCTGACACGCCAATATATAATGATGGATCAGTAGAGATATATGATTTGGAAAATGTAGAAGATGGAGATGACTCATTCTCCTATTTTTCTAATCGAAATACCCAAAGCGCAACCGATACTGATCAAGAACAACCATATAGCACAGAGCGCCAAGAACGCGTCTATATTCCAAATACAAATTTAAACAAAAGACCCTCTGCCCCAAAACCTACACCGCAGGAACAAGAACCATCAATAACAGGAACTGGTGGAATATATTAGGTAGATAAACGGGCGTATCTACGCGGCGATTTTTTCTATCACAGAATCATAAGAAGGCATGCACTCAAGCGGCCCTAGGGACGCCATCGTCGGTTTTGATGAAAATATCTGCTGACCTATGGATCGAATGTCTTCAATGCTTACCACGTTGACCTGCTCAATCAAATTATGAATGTCCACAATCTGATTAAAGTTAATTAAATATTTTGCCTGACGATTGGCCCGCGATAACATTGATTCTTGGCCCATTAACAAAGATGCCTTTAACTGTGATTTTGCGCGGGATAGTTCTGCATCCAACACATTGTCTTGAGTGATCTTATTTATCTCATCAACCAAAACAGGCATAAGTTTTTCTAATTTTTCAGGGTCTGTACCAACATAGATTTCAAATTGGCCATTATCTTTATACGCCGTATGCGATGCATAAACCGAATATGCCAATCCATGTTTTTCTCGAACAGATTGGAACAGGCGTGATGACATGCCGCCACCCAATAACGTAGACAACACACCCGCATGATAATAATTAACATCAAACTTATCGATGCCTTCGAACCCTAAAACAACATGTGCTTGCTCCAATGATTTTTCTTGGCGTTTATCTCCGCCTTGATATTGGGCTTTATCGTAAGATGCACTATCTGTCTTTGGTAAATTGGTAAAATATTTTTCGGCTAACCTTACAATATCGTCATGCGATACATTGCCTGATGCACATAAAACTAAGTTTTCTGCAGTATAAAATTTATTAATATATTTTTGTAAAATAGACTTATCAATTTTTTCAATAATATTTGCTGTTCCCAAAATGGGCGCTCCCAATGATTGGCGTGGATATGCCGTTTCTTGATATAAATCAAAAACTAAATCATCGGGGGTATCTGCGCACATGCCAATCTCTTGAATAATAACGCGCCGCTCTTTTAAAATTTCTTTCTCAGGAAAGCTTGAATTTTGAATCATGTCTGACAAAACATCTATCGCTAACTCAACATTCTCTTTTAATAAATGTATGTAATAGGCGGTGTTTTCGCGGCTCGTATAGGCGTTCATCTGCCCACCAACATTTTCAATTTGCGCCACAATATCTTGCGCGCTACGTGATGGGGTTCCGTTAAACAACATATGTTCGACCATATGAGCAACGCCATTATCAACCATATCTTCGTTGCGCGTTCCCACATCAACCCATAAACCAATCGCCACAGATTCAACAGTTTTTACAGTATCCGTTAAGACCCGCAGGCCATTTGAAAGGGTAGTGAGAGTCTTACTCATTTTAAATTCAATCTATTTAAATGTTGTCTTTAACAAACGCCTGAACGGTTTTCAAATCATTCTTCAAAACAGTCACAAATTCTGGACGATCATATAAATCGGCCAAAAATTCTGGCAACTCAGGGCGAATGCTTATGGCTTTTTCAACAGCGTCAGGAAATTTGGCAGGATGCGCGCAGGCTAATGATATCATCGGCACGGATGGGTCTTCAGTTACTTGTTGGCTTGCATGCACGCCAACGGCTGTATGAGGGTCTAGAATATATCCTGTTTCCTTATAACATTGACGCATCATATCGGTTGTCTGTGTATCATCACAACGATAGGCGCTAAACTGACTACGTGCTTTGGCCATGTGTTCTTCACTAATTTTAAAAGATCCTGTTGATTTAAAGCTGCCCATTAACTTAGCAATCGATGCTGTATCATGGTTTAGCAAATTACAAAGATAGCGTTCAAAATTACTGGAGATTTGAATATCCATACTTGGTGAAATTGATGGTTCAACGCCAGAGGCATTCATCTCACCCGTTTCAAAAAATCGGGTTAAAATATCATTACGGTTTGATCCAATCACCAGGCGCTTTATCGGCAATCCCATTTGTTGCGCCGCATATGCCGCATAAATATTACCAAAGTTACCTGTTGGCACCGCAAATGAAACCTGACGCGATGGCCCGCCAACCGCTAAAGATGCCGTCACATAATAAACAATTTGCGCCATAATCCGCGCCCAATTAATAGAGTTTACAGCCGACAAGCGAACATCATTGCGAAATTCGGTATCATTAAACATTGCCTTCACTAAATTTTGACAATCATCAAATGTGCCCTCTAATGCGATATTATGTACATTTGGCGCGTCAATCGTAGTCATCTGGCGACGCTGCACTTCGGATGTGCGATTATGCGGATGCAAAATAAAAATATCAATGTTCTTACACCCCTTACATGCCTCAATAGCAGCAGAGCCGGTATCACCAGATGTTGCACCAACAATCGTGATACGCTCCCCACGTTCGGCCAAGACATGGTCAAATAAACGACCGAGCAATTGAAGCGCATAATCTTTAAAGGCCAATGTGGGCCCATGGAATAATTCTAAAACCCAGCTATTGGGGCTAAGCTGTACCAAAGGCGCTACGGAGGAGTGATTAAAATTATCGCGATATACTTCTTTGACAATTTGTTTTAAATCATCTTCAGCAATATCATCACCAACAAATTTTGAAACCACATGATAGGCAATATCCGAATATGGCGCACCTGCAAAGCGATATAAATCGTCAAGTTTAAATTGTGGGAATTCTTCAGGAATAAAAAGGCCCCCATCTTCGGCAAGCCCCTTCATCAATACATCAACGAAGCTATTTTTTGAGGATTTATCGCGGGTAGAAATATAATTTATCATAAGAATATTTTTATCGATTTATTTAAGAAATGTCACGTCTAAAAGGCCTTTATGCGGCGTGTAAATAACGATCTTCCAAATGATGAATTAATGCATCTGTTTTTAAAGAAGACCCAGTAACATCCTTAATCAACTTATCAGATCGCTGTACGCGGCCTTTTTGATGAATATTTTTACTTAGCCATTGATTTATTGGCGCATAATCACCCGATCGCACCAATGAAGGGATGTTTTGAATATCTTTGGCCATTGCCCCTTTGAATTGCGCAGCCATCATATGACCCAATGTATAAGACGGGAAATAACCAAATTTTCCGACAAACCAGTGAACATCTTGTAAACATCCTTCTGCAAGAGTTTTTGGCTCAATCCCTGTAAATTTTTTGACTTCAGCATTCCACGCATCTGGTAAGTCATCAATTTTTAATCGTCCTGAAATCAAATCACGCTCCAGCTTCATGCGCATATTGATGTGATAAAAATAAGTAACCTCATCAGATTCACGGCGTAATGGTGTTGCTTTTACGCGCGTTTTTGTACGATATAAATTATCTGCTGAAAACGCAGGATCGCCAAAACGTTGAAATAACCCTTCTACTCGTGGCGATAAATATTCAAAAAATTCAGGCATACGTCCCAATATCATTTCAATAAGTAAGGCTTGGCTTTCTTGCATAGCTGCGCCCAAATCTTGACCAACAGGCTGATATCGCCAAATGGCACGCGGCAATCCTTGAATGTACAGACCATGCCCCCCTTCATGCAATGCACTGCGCATTGAATTTAAAAAATCTTTTTTAGAGGATGTTTTAATCACAAGACGGGTGTCATCCGGTGTTCCCCCTTCAACGGGGTTATGCCCCGTTTCATATAATCCCCCACGCTTAAAATCAAACCCAATCAGTTTGAGCAGTGATTTATTTAATTGTAATTGTTTTTCTGAATCAAAAGGCCCTTTAATCGCTATCACTTCTGGTGATAGCTCCTGATGCTTTCTGATTTTTGGATATAGATCATCAATTTTATCATGTAATTCTTGAAAATAAACATCAACCTCGTTCAGGCGCGCCCCTGGGATATATTCACGCATCAACGCTTGATACAATGGGTCTGTGTCATGATGGTTTTCTTTTAAACATTTGGCTTGCGCAACAGAACGCTGCAAATCAATCATTTTGGATAAGAACTCTTTTGCACCATCCCAATCATTGTTCTGTAAAACATCACGGTGATGAACACGCCCCTCATATGATAAATGGGCACGGCGCTCCATAAGGTCTGCATCAATTTGGCAATGATGGCGATACATACTTTCCATCTCAAATAAATTAGCGGAATCCCAGTTATCCCAACTCTTACGGTTTTTCTTTTCGTGGACATGCGCTTTTTCAATTGCCTTGGCAACATCTGGGCAGGCTAAATCTTCGTGCATGCGCCGTGATAGAAAGGCAATTTGCCCCAAACGGCTCTTATAAGCGCCCGTCGGCATAGCCGTTAAAAAATCTCGACCTAAAGCTTCTAAAATACCATTCATACGCCCAATATCACGAAAGCGTTGCTTTAACAGCATATAACTTTCAGATGGGTGTTTTTGGGCCTGCTTTGGTAAGTCTTCATCAGCAATATCAATAGGTGACGGCAGTTGTAAAAGCGGTTCTTTATCCTTCCAACGCAAGCGTATACGCTTCGTCAACCGGCCTAAAGAATTATTAGAAAAGATGCTATATGGCCTATCGCTTATGCGCATCCATAAAGATTTAAAAAATCGTGTAATATTAGACATTATCGCCTTCGCTTGTTGACCACCTGTCATACATAGTACAGGAAGCATAAAAAAAATCACCCGCCTAATTAAAGGAGGGTGATTTTAAATTCGTTTATAGTCAAAAAAGATTACTTCTTCTTTTTAACAACACGCTTTTTAGCGGGTGTTTTCTTCGGTGCTACTTTTTTAGGCGCCGCTTTTTTAACTGCTTTTTTAGTTGTTTTTACAGCTTTCTTAGCAACCTTTTTCGTTTTCTTAACGGTCTTTTTTGCTACTTTCTTAGTCTTTTTAACTGCCTTTTTTGCAGGAGACTTCTTCGCTGCTGGTTTCTTCGCAGCTACCTTTTTCTTAGGGGCGGCTTTTTTCTTCACTACCTTTGTCGCTGCTGGTTTCTTTGCAGCTACTTTTTTCTTAGGGGCAGCTTTCTTTTTTGCTGCTGGTTTTTTCTTCGCAGTTTTTTTCGTCACTGCTGTCGCCATTGCTACTGTTTTTTTCTTAGTTGCTGGTTTCTTCTTAGCTGCCGTTTTTTTCTTGGCTGCTGGTTTCTTTTTAGCTGTTGCCATTTTAGTCTCCATTTAATGTAAAATAATTTTTGAAAAAGTTTATCGAATGATAATAAAGGAAGGATGTTAACAAATTCTTTAGATTAAAAATTGATAACGTAGTAGTTACTCACGACATAAGTGTATAATAAAATGTATTTTTTGAAAACCTTTTTTCAATAATCAAAAAATCATAAAAAGTTTTCCTACCCAACATGGGAAATACGAAGCGGGAAAATTAAAAGAATATCTCTTTTTCCTATCTAAATACCATCAAATAATATAAGCCTTATTCGTACAAAATTATGACTGAAAAAAATAAAAATATAGCCATCATTGGGGCAGGCGCTGCCGGATTAATGGCGGCCATAGAAGCGGGCAAAAAGGGGCACGATGTACGTGTTTATGACCACGCAAAAAAACCTGGTGAAAAAATAAGAATCTCTGGCGGAGGCCGATGTAATTTCACCAATATGTACACCACACATGAAAATTTTATTGGGAAAAATAAACATTTCCACAAAAGTGCCTTAAGCCGCTATCCCTCTTCCACATTTATTTCCATGGTTGAAAAGCATAATATTTCTTACCACGAAAAAAATCCAGATAAGGAAACCGGGCAATTATTTTGTGATGATAAGTCACAACAAATAATCAACATGCTTCTGGACGAAGCAGCGCAATATAAAGTGCAAATAAACCTTGAAAAAATGATAGGCAGCGTCATTAAAAATTCTGATGATTTCACCCTAACGATTAATGATAAAAATCATGATTTTGATTGTGTCATTATTGCCACAGGAGGGCCCTCAATTCCCAAAATGGGAGCAAGTGATTTTGCTTATAAAATCGCACGTCAATTTGGGCATAACATTGTACCGACCGAGCCCGCTTTGGTCCCTCTTACTTTTACAGATGAAGTGCTAAATTTAACAAAATCACTTTCTGGGGTCGCAATTGATTCGGTTTTAGTCAAAAGTGATTCGTATCAATTTAACGATGATTTACTATTTACACATCGTGGATTAAGTGGCCCTGCTATTCTTCAAATTTCATCTTATTGGGCGGCAGGCGAATCATTAAATGTTAATTTTTTATCAAAAACAGACATGTTTGAGATATTAAAAAATGCCCGCATTAACACCCCAAAAATTAAAACACAAAAATTCTTATCCCAATTTTTACCCACGCGTTTTGTTGATGAGATTTTTAAACTGGTTATTGATGAACAAGATAGCCAAAATAATATTGCCGATTTATCCGATAAAAAATTGCAAAAAATTTCTAATTTTATAAATAACTGGACCGTTAAACCAAATGGGTCAGAAGGATATCGAAAAGCCGAAGTCACACGCGGCGGCATCAACACAAATGAAATTGATGCCCGCACATTTGAAAGTAAAAAATGTAAAGGCCTTTACTTTATTGGGGAGGCATTAGATGTAACCGGACATTTAGGTGGCCATAATTTTCAATGGGCATGGGCCAGCGGATATTGCTGCGGCCAAGATATTTAAGTTAAAGCAACATGCTTAATAGGCTTTTCGTTTTATAAGTGGGTTGAGAAAGCAGCGTTTTATAAAAATAAATAAGCGTGTCTGATTGAGGCATTAAATTTCTTTTAAAGCTTTCCGTGAGGTCTTTCATCATTGTGGCTTCAAACTTGTGCCCTTCCCCCAAAATTAATGTATCCATGTTCCAATTATTAAAACCACGCTTTTTGACCTCTGTATCAATCAAAACATCAACATCTGTATGACGGGGGTCTTTTTCAATATTTGCCATCAATTTGCGCAGGCGACCTTCTTCCCCTTCAATGACTTGTAAAAACTGTCCTTCATGAAAAAACAGAACGCCCGTAATCATCGCTGCTTGATTGTGTTCTTTGGCTGTTTTTCTTATATCCGCCAAAACTTCCGTAATATTGTCTAATCCTGTATATTTGCTTATATAACAAATCATATGCATGATTTAATAACCTCTAAAATTCTTAACATATACACACATGTTAATTTTAAGGTGAAAATAAATAAAGAATTAGTTTTTTAACTTATGATGATTTTAAAAAATCCCAAGAACTCTTTTTCGTTCTGCTAGCAATTTTTTATAAAAATGAACGAGTACGGCACAATCAGGCACCATTAATTGCTCGTACTTCTTTGTGATGTCTTCCAGATATTGCGCATCAAAATTTTTATCCTTGCCCAGTTGAATATCGCCCATATTCCATGAGCCAAAGCTGCGCTCCTTTACATCACTATCCATCAGATATCGCACATCTTGGTGACGGTTATCATTTGAGATTGTTTCCATTAAGGCGCGTAGATGATCTTCCTCGCCCTCAATAATCTGCAAAAAACGATTTTCATGAAAAAATAAGACGCCTGATATTTCTGTTTCAGCATTATTTTTTTTGGAATGTGCGACAATATCCTGAATGACCGCATCAACCTCTCCACTTTCAGGTTTCAATTCACTTGTATAGGCAATTAGATGCATGGCGATCTCCTCAAATATTTCAATATAGAGAATATGTTAAGTATTAAAGAGCGCAAAAGAAAGGAGTAATTAAGAATAGCAATAAAATTACAATTTTAGAGTGGGCAGGAGATCTAGAAATTTTTAAAAAATACTCGCGTGTTTTCAGTTTCAGCAATTTTTCTATATCCATTTTTTATATAAAATCGCGAAGCGTCTTTTTTCTCCTTATTTGAAACATGCAGATCAGAGTTATAAAATAAAAGTCCTTTATAGTTACTCTCTTCTATTTGCCCTTCAATAAATTTCAATATTTTTGAGCCAACATTCTTATTTTGATGCTTTTCTTCAACATACATGTTTGCGAGTTCTATGATATCTGGCGCATAAGGAAAACTATAAGCAAAGCCAATTAAATTTTCGCCCTCAAAACTCAACGCAGATGGCATAGTATTTAAATAATCTTTTAATTTTTTATGGGGATTCCAATCAGGGCGATATTCAGCATATAAAGCATGAATCATCTCATAATCATCAGAAGTTGCTTGGCGTATTTCTACTCCCACTCAATCGTCCCCGGAGGTTTAGAGGTAATATCATAGGTCACGCGGTTGACGCCTTTGACCTCGTTAATAATGCGCGTGGAGACATTGCCCAAAAATTCATGGGTGAACGGGTAATATTCCGCAGTCATCCCATCGGTCGAGGTCACGGCGCGTAACGCACAGACATAATCATACGTACGGCCATCGCCCATCACACCGACGGAGCGTACAGGTAACAAGACCGCAAAAGCCTGCCAAATTTCATCATATAATCCCGCCTGTTTAATGGCATCAATATACACCGTATCCACGGCGCGCAAGATATCCAATTTTTCAGGTGTAATCTCACCAGGCATACGAATGGCCAAACCAGGCCCTGGGAAGGGATGACGACGAATAAAATCTTCGGGCATGCCCAGCGCACGGCCCAAATCACGCACTTCGTCTTTGAACAATTCGCGCATCGGTTCAACCAATTTCATATTCATCCGTTCAGGTAACCCACCCACATTATGATGTGATTTAATCGTTACAGATGGACCGCCTGTAAAACTGACTGATTCAATAACATCAGGATACAATGTTCCTTGCGCCAAAAAGTCCGCACCACCAATTTCACCAGCGCATTTTTCAAATACATCAATAAACAACCCACCAATAATTTTACGTTTGGTTTCTGGGTCGCTAACGCCGTTTAATTTGCCTAAGAAAAGATCGGAGGCATCTTCGTGGATGAGCGGGATGTTATAATGATTGCGGAACAAATTCACGACTTGTTCGCTTTCGCCTTCGCGCATCATGCCCGTATCAACATAAATACAGGTCAATTGATCCCCAATCGCCTCATGCAGCAAAACGGCCGTTACGGAAGAGTCCACACCGCCAGATAAACCACAAATTACTTTGCTGTCGCCGACTTGCGTGCGGATTTTTTCAATGGATTCCTCACGGAACGCATTCATTGTCCAATCGCCTTTACACCCACATATATTATGGGTGAAATTACGAAATAGCTCTGCCCCGTTTGGCGTATGGGCCACTTCTGGGTGAAATTGTACCCCATAAAAGTTCTTTTCTTTGTTCGCAATGACAGAAAACGGTGCACCAGGAGAAATACCAATAGAATCGAATCCTTTTGGCATTTTAACCACATGGTCACCATGGCTCATCCATACTTGCTCTGCCTTGGCATCTTTCCAAACGCCTTGCAAAAGTGGCGAGTCATTTTTCACTTCAAGATGGGAGCGGCCGAATTCTCGTGATTTACCCGCTTCAACTTTACCGCCCAATTGGTCTGCCATAATTTGTTGACCATAACAAATACCCAAAATCGGAAGATTTAAATCATAAATCCCGCTATCTGGTTCTGGGCGATCATCGTCTAAAACGCTGCACGGTCCCCCAGAAAGGATAATTCCCTTTGGGTTATAAGATTTAATTTTTTCAATAGGCGCCATATTAAATGGCCAAATTTCGCAATACACACCAGATTCGCGAACGCGGCGCGCAATTAACTGCGTCACTTGCGATCCGAAATCCAAAATAAGGATATGTTCATGCCCTTCATTCGTGGGGGTTGAGGCTTCGGGGGAGATTTTTGTTGCTGTGTTATTCATATTCTTATTTAGACATTTTGCACTTGAAAAACAAGATAAAATACGCCAAAAACCATTAATGATGACACGTTCTGCTCATATTTTGATTTTAATTGCTTTTGTAATGGGCGTACTTGCCCCTGCTTGTGGTTTTTCGTGGAACGGAAAATTCAGCCTTGTGGAAATTTGTACCACCGAAGGGGTTGAAATGAAGGTTGTAGAAAACGGCTCTCTGCCTGACACCCCTAATCATCAAGCCAGTGACGATTGCCAATTTTGTTTTCAAAATGCTCATTTAATTGCCGATGTAACAATTATGCAAACGGCTCACCATCCTCACTATGGCAAGATAGCTAAAATTGTTCACGCACACGAAATTCTCTATCGCCAAATTCTGTCCCAATATCATACTGCCCGGGGCCCTCCTTCTTTTGTTTAAAAACAATCACTTTTAAACAACAAAAATATTATTATTAAGAAGGACTATTAAGACAATGAATAAAATACTTTTATGCGGCCTCAGCGCGGCATTATTAACACTGCCCAATCTAGCCAACGCACAAACGGCTCTCTCCTATGGGTCGAGCAATTTACGTGGTGATGATCACGCCCCAATTGGGGTCATGGGTGATCATCTGCATGGTAAAGGTGAATGGATGGTTTCATACCGTTTTATGCGCATGCATATGGAAGATAACCGCATTGATGATTCAAGCGTATCACCAGAAACAATAGCGACCACCATCCCCAATCGTTTTGCGGGAACCCCAATGCAGCCCGCTACTTTGCGTGTTGTACCTTTGGAAATGACTACCAATATGCATATGGTGGGCGGTATGTACGCCCCATCTGACAATATTACCCTCATGGCGATGGCAAATTACATTGACCGTGAAATGAACCACGTCACATTCCAAGGGGGTGCAGGAACCACACGACTGGGCGAATTTAAGACGTCTGCTCATGGGTTTGGTGATACCACTATTGCCGCGCTTATTCGCCTTCACAAAGATGATGTCCATAATATCCATTTGAATACGGGCCTCAGCCTTCCAACTGGTTCAATTGATGAAGAAGACGATGTCTTGGCCCCTGATGGAAACCGCCCACGCCTGCGCATGCCTTACGCTATGCAATTAGGGTCCGGAACATTTGATGCCAAACCAGGTATTACGTATTACGGTCATCAAGGCCGTTATGGATGGGGCGCACAATATGCGGGAACATTTCGTCTAGGACGCAACAGCGAAGATTATAGCTGGGGCGATAAACACCAACTTTCAACATGGGCAAGCTATTCCTTCACACCAAGCGTTAGCCTATCTGGCCGCATAACCGCGGAAACAGAAAGTCAGATTGACGGCATAGATAGTGAAATTGTTGCCCCCGTGCAAACCGCCAACCCAGAGAATTATGGCGGAGAACGCGTTAGTGCCTCTTTAGGGTTAAATACCGTTATCCGAAATGGGGCATTAAAAGGCCATCGCTTTGCCATCGAAGGAACAATTCCTGTTTATCAAAACTTAAATGGCCCCCAATTAGAACGTGACCATATGATTACATTTGGCTGGCAAAAGGCGTTTTAGAATCTCTTTAGCCCTAAAGGTTTCTCTACTGGCCGATTAGCGGCTTTAAAAATCCAAAATAAAAGCCGGCTCAATGAATGAGCCGGCTTTTTCTTTCCCACCACAGAAAAAATCGTTAATTATTGTTCTGTAACCAGTAAAAGATTACAAAGATTTCTTTAGTTTTTCCAAAAGGCGTTTGCCCTTTGCACTTAAGAATAATTCTTTACGGCGTTTATCATCTTTTGCCATCTTCACCAAAACAATTCCATAAGGCTTGCCCATGCGGCGCGCATTTGATAACGCACCAATGGTACGGGACATAACTGACATGGAAATGCCAGTCTGTTCTGAAATATCTTTTAATGCTGCACCTTCATTTTGTGAAATAGTTAGGAACACCAAAGCCCACTGAATTGGAAATTCAGGATCAATATTAGTGAGTTCCACTAACGCATTTTGGAATTTGTCCAGTTTTGTTGTTGCCATTTTCTTTTTTCCTTAATGAATTCAGTTTCTTTGAATTCCAGTTACTCGGTGTAAATACAAATTGACTATAAGGTATATCAATTATTATCTCTCTATGAAAATATTTTTTTTGAAAAATTGGTTTTCTTCCAAAATCTTTTGCAAACTCTATTGATAATCCTCTTGTCTTACCAAGTCTAACGTATAATAGCATGATTAATTCCTTTTTATTTTTAATGTAGGTTAAGTTTTATGCCGCGATCGCAGTTTTAGTAGAATTACCAAAAACTACGCAATTTTCTTTTAAATATTTTTTAAAGGCTTCTCTAAAGTTGCGTCTTATTTTCCAATAGTACGCAATCATTTGACACGCATAATTGCGTAAAATTTGACCTTCTAAATCGCCATAATAAATTGCCATTTCATCTGATTGCGCTTTATGATTTTCATGCCAGTGTTTATATTGTGCCAATGCTTGGCGGCATCTTTTTTTATTTTGATCTTCTAACTCCGCTAATTGTTTAATATCAAAAATTTGATATGTTTTTTTTCTCATTTATTTTTCTCCCCTGTTTTTATTTTTATGTTAAATAAACTGCGGCTGTTTTCTCTCAAATATATTAATAAATAGTTAAACCAACATTCTGCGAATACATGAGTATGTTTAAGACGCCTTTCTTCGTGTAAATTCACAATCAGACAGTAAGAACGCATCACCATCTTTTGAATAATATTGTGCCTGCTCAACGTTTTGAAGCATCAAGCTGGGGTGATAAAAAAATTTTGAATCATTAAATTTACAAAAGGATAAATCACAATTGATAAAGGTCGTATATGACAAATCAACCCCACGAAAATCCCCTCCCTTTAAATCACAGCAGTCAAATATTACATTTTTAAACTGAGAAATTCTAAAATCAATATAGCGCATAGACGACTCAACAAAACGCCCCTGTTTAAGCTCAGAACCCCAAAATGAAGCCTTATCAATGCTTATAGAAGAAAATTCAAATTGAGATATCGATACCTTACGCAAATTAATACCGCGGATATCCACGCCTGTTTCTACAGCTTCATATAAGGCTTGTTTATAACCAAGCTCCCGACTTTCACAAATTATTATATTATTTTTTGATTTTAAAAACATATTTTCCCTACTCATTAATAATGGCTTATACCAACTTTATTCTAATAAAGATGGTATTAAACACTTATTGTCAAGAAAATTTTATTCAGATATTCTTTTTAAAACAGCGGTGAAAAATCCATCTGTTTTATGATTCATTGGCGTTAATCTTAAATACTTCCCTGTTTTAGGGTTTTGGCTTTCTTCATTTTCTGGCCAATTTTCTTCAATATTGACCAATTCATATTCGGGGTGTTTGACCAAAAATGCCTCTACTTGCTCTTCATTTTCTTCCACAAATAAAGAGCACGTTGCATACACTAAATGACCCCCAATTTTCACTTTATCTGCTACACGGCCTAAGATCTCTGATTGTGATTGCTTAATCTCCTCAATCGATGGCCCATACTGCGTCCAGCGTAAATCAGGGTTTCGGCGCCATGTGCCTGAGGATGAACAAGGGGCATCAACCAAAACAATATCCATCGCCCCTTTTTGACGACGCAACCATTTACGGTGCTTTTCTTCTTCTAAGGAGCGAACTTCAATATTATGGACATCCGCTTTTTTATATCGGCGGCGCCCCTTTTCCAAACGGCGACTATCATTATCACACGCATAGATAATTCCTTTACCGTCCATCGCTGCGGCCAATCCAAGGGTTTTTCCGCCGCCACCCGCGCAATAATCAAGCACACGCATGCCCGGCTTTACATCACATATGTATGCAATTAATTGTGACCCCTCATCTTGAATTTCAACGAATCCTTTATGAAAAGCTTTCGTGGCGCTCATATAAGGTTTCGCACCTACACATCGTAACCCATTTGGGGAATATGGCGTTTTAACTGTCTCAACATCATCTTTTTTAAGCGAATCTTGCGCCTGATCACGCGTTAATTTAATAGTGTTTACACGTAAATCTAATGGGGCAGGGTCAAGCATAGCAACCATTTGCGCTACAAATTCATCACCCCATAAGGCCTTTAAACGCGCCTCATAAACGGGTGGACACTCTGCCAAAACAGCTTCAGGCATGTCATCATGGTCTAATTTTTTACCAATCAACTGATGCATTAATTTTTCTTCTGCATCTGTCAAAGGCTCAGGGCAGTGCTTTTCATCAACAAAACGAATGCCAATGTCATGCGCGGATAAACCACTCATTGCTAGCAATGCAATAATCCGATTTCGTGGCGTATCATCCTCACCAACTTTATCCAGCCACCACCCCAAACGCGCCGTTGAACGAACGGTATCATAAACCATTTCAACAATGGCTTTACGATCTTTTGATCCAATATAGCGGCGGTTTTTTAAATAATCCCGCAGCGCGTTATCCATCGGAACACGACTTTTGCTAATATTCTCTAAAATTTCAATCGCGGTTTGTATGCGCGCTGCATCTCTCATGATACTGATCCTATCCTTAGGCTTTTAACGTTATAAATGCGCCTAAACCCAAAAGGCTTAAACCAATAATTTTTTGAAGGTTAATCGGGTTTGCCGTTTCTGATAAAACACCATAATGATCCAACACAGCAGATAACATTAATTGCCCCGTAATTAATAAGGCGACCAAAACAGCCACGCCCAAATAAGGAACTACATATAAAGCCACCGTCACAAAAACGGCGCCTAGTAATCCACCAGAAAACATCCACCATTTTAAATTCTCTGTTTCTATGGTCATCATCTTTCCATTCATTGCCCAGCCAACAAAAAATAATATAACTGTTCCCACCGCAAACGAGATAAAAGATGCCCAAATTGGACTATCTAAATTCTGTGATAATTTTGCATTTACCAATGGTTGATACGCTGTCATTGCACCCGCGACCAAAGTCACAAGTGGAAAAATAATCGCCATATTCATTACACACACTCCTTTATCTTGCGCCACCCATAACACACTTCTTTAACTTTAGCACCGCCCATTTCGACAAATTGTTTACCAATCCGTTGGCCACCCATTGCGCTATAGAACCCACAGGCACGCTTATTTTTCTCCAAAGCCCACAAACACAAGGATTGGTGCTTATTTTCTAACAAATACTTTATTGTTTCTTCAAATAAAAGCGTTCCAATATTTTGCTGAAAATAATCTGGCAGGACATAAACTGCATAAATTTCCGAGGAAAAAAGCGGACGAATTTTTGATGTACCTGGCGGCGGCGTACGTAAATTACCAAAATTACAAAATCCAACAGATTTACCATTATCGTCTTTTGCAATAATTGTTTGTGCACCTAACTCTTTAGTAAAGGTTTTAAACCAATCTTGCCATTTTCCTATATATTCTTCATGCGTTAAACTATCCAAAAAACTATCAGGAACTATACCTTTTTCAGCGGTAATTTTACTTTGCCAATGAATATAGGCTAAATCGCTTATATCCCCTTCTGTGGTTAAATTAATTTTTATGGTCATTATATTTGCACTATATATGCTAGCTTCTTGATACAAAAGATAATTTAAACAAAAAGGAAATTTAATCATGGCCGAAGGCTCAAACACAAAAACAATGTTGATGACCATTATTGCTATCGTTGTTCTCGCAATTTTAGGCATTATGCTTTACCAGATGAACCAGCAAACTCCTGCAGAAGAAGCTGCCGAAAGCGTAAGCGAAGCTGCAGAAGATGTTGGTGAGGCAATTACTGGCCAACAATAATCATTTGTAAAATAAATTTAAACAGGCCCTAAGATTTTAGAGCCTGTTTTTTTATACGATATAGAGGTTACCGCTTTTACAGCTCTGTTTTATAATTAGGTGCTTCGCGCGTTATGGTGATGTTGTGCGCGTGGCTTTCTTTAAAGCCTGCGCCTGTCATTCTTACAAATTGAGCCTGAGTGCGCATTTCATTTATCGTTGCACATCCTGTGTATCCCATACCCGCTTTTAATCCACCAATCATTTGATGGATAACGTTTCCAACCGGCCCTTTATAGGGGACGCGGCCCTCAATACCTTCGGGAACTAGCTTATTACTTTCGGTTACGTTTCCTTGGAAATAACGCTCTGCCGATCCTTTGACCATGGCCCCGACAGAGCCCATACCGCGATATGATTTGTAAGAGCGTCCTTGGTAGAGGATAATCTCTCCTGGTGCCTCATCTGTTCCAGCAAAGGCGCTGCCCATCATGGCGCAGTCTGCGCCAGCGGCAATGGCTTTGGCGTAATCACCAGAATATTTAATACCCCCATCAGCAATCACAGGAATACCTTTCTTAGCGGCCGCTTCGGCGACATTCATAATGGCCGTTAATTGCGGAACACCAACACCGGCAACAACACGTGTTGTACAAATTGACCCTGGGCCAATGCCAACCTTTACCGCGTCGGCGCCAACGTCAATTAAGGCCTTGGCCGCATCCGCTGTCGCGATATTTCCAGCGATAATATCAACTTTATCGCCGACCATATTTTTGATTTTTGCAACCATATCAATCACTCCTTTGGAATGACCATGCGCCGTATCAATAACAATGACATCGATCTCAGCATCAGCCAAAGCCATGGCGCGTTCAATATTACTTTCACCCGTTCCGATGGCCGCCCCAACGCGAAGGCGGTCTTGAGAATCTTTACAGGCGTTCGGAAAGGCGCGCGCTTTTTCAATATCCTTTACCGTCACTAAACCAGTACAGCGTTCGTTATTATCAACAACCAATAATTTTTCAATACGATGTTTGTGTAATAATTTTTTGGCTTCATGCTTATCAACGGTATTGTACACTTTGACCAAGTTTTTTGAGGTCATTAATTCTTTCACGGGTTGGTTTGGATTATCGGCAAAACGGACATCACGGTTTGTTAAAATTCCAACAAGCTTTTCCGTACGCTCCTCCGTCACAGGAATGCCAGAAATGCTATGATATTCCATCATCTGAAGTGCTTCGGCCAAGGTGGCATCGGGGGAAATTGTAATGGGATTAACCACCATACCTGATTCGTATCGTTTTACGCGGCGAATGGTTTCAGCCTGTTGTGCGATATCTAAATTTCGGTGCACAATGCCCAGACCACCATGTTGCGCCATGGCGATGGCCATTTCCGCCTCGGTCACCGTATCCATTGCAGAGGATAAAAGCGGGATGTTCAGCGAGATATTTTTGGTCAAACGGGTTTTGATATCAACAGCATCAGGCAAGATATTAGACGCGGCAGGGACAAGCAAAACATCGTCAAATGTTAACGCCTCTTGAGCTATTTTATTTTTGGAAGAGAATTTCTTTTGGGCCATAGTGCAAATCCTTCAATAGTGCTTAGGTTTGCAAGATAGTTATAGGGATTTTAACAAGCTTGTAAAGATATAAAATACAAAGTAGCGTTAATATTTATAAAAATCACATTTTTCACCCCTTATAAGCTCATGAAATCATTGACGAATTTCAAGTCTTTCAGTTCGTTTGTCGAAAAATGAGGGGTGGGGGCGTATGTTTTTTATGTTAATTAATTTTAATTAGCGATTGCGATGTCTCCCGCAAGGCGATGCTGGTCTTTCTCCAGACAGTGGATTGAGTATAGCATATTTTTAAATTATTGACTTAGTTTTAAAAATTAGGTCTATTATGTCTATGAATGGCTTATCAATTATTTCAAATTTTACCGCTGCAACTCTAGCTTTGATGCTTGGAGTATGTACTGCAAATAATTCTGACATTATTAAAGAGTCATCTATAAATTCTTACAAACCTGCCGGATTAGATTAATTCCATGTTTATTATATTTATTAAAGGGATGTTCCTTGGGGCGTCCCTCATCATCGCGATTGGCCTGCAAAATGCGTTTATTTTGCGCCAAGGAATTAAACAGCGTCATGTGCTACCCGCCGTTTTAACCGCCAGTTTGATTGATGTGGCGTTGATTGGCGCAGGTGTTTTGGGATTTGGGTATTTAATTGAACAGCATCCCGATCTGATTACATGGATAACATGGGGCGGCGCGGCATTTTTGTTTTTCTATGGCCTGAAATCATTCATGAGCGCGTTAAAACCCCAAGATATGAGCGATGAAGATGCAAAAGGCATGGCCAAACAAGCCAGCGCAAAAGAAATAGTGCTGATTATAATGGGGATCAGCCTGCTCAACCCGCATGTTTATTTGGATACGGTGGTTTTAATTGGTGGCCTGAGCGCATCATATGGTGAAGTGGGCAAATATTATTTTGGCGGCGGCGCGATGATTGCCAGTTTTATCTGGTTCTTTGCCCTTGGCTATGGTGCGCGATTGCTCGCCCCCCTCTTCCAAAAACATAGATCGTGGCAGGTTTTGGATGTGTTGATCGGGATTGTGATGTGGGCGATTGCGCTGAGTTTATTATTTTAAATCTTTATTGACATAACTATTTAAATGTTGTAAAAACCTTTTTATGAATAATAACGACTTAGATTTAAAAATACCAAGAATGCTCGCAACGGCATTTGCAAGGGCCATCAAAAACACAATTGAGAGGCAAGAAGACCAATCGCTTAAGTACCCCTTACATTTAGAATTTGAAAACGGTACTGCTTTAGCAGAAGCAAATGCAGATATTCCTGAAGAAGTTATTGCTGTTTTAAACAGAACGGCAACTAAAGGAAAAGCTTACGTTCCTCGTGAAAGCAATATTGTTCACTTTTCTGTTCTTGTTAACGTTAAAGATAAAAATGTACAGTTCATGGCAGGTGGTAACGAAAATCTTAAATCATCGGATGATTTCCTTAAGACAACTCAGCCAGTAAAACAATTATCCGACTTAACTGAAATTGGTAGAGCGATAGATTATTTAGAAGATGATTTTGGACTTTCTAAAGATATCATGACCGAAGAATTTGAAAAAGAATTAGGCAAAATGGTCTATAAATTAGGCTTTTAAATTTTCCCAAAGTTCTGAGCAATTAAATATGTTTCACTGCTTTCCTTGCGGCTAGCGGGGGGTTTTATGTGTTTGATGGTTTTAAAATCATGCTTCATTTGTGCCAATAAATCATTCTGCGTGCCGCCTTGGCGTACCTTTGCGATAAACGTGCCCCCTGGCTTTAGAACATCTTTGGCGAAATGATAAGCAAGCTCCACCAGCGCCATTATACGTACATGGTCGGTATTTCGATGGCCAATGGTATTGGGAGCCATGTCGGAGAGGATAATGTCTGCTTTTTCCCCCTTCATGGCCGCAATCAATTGATCGGGCGCGTCATCATCCATAAAATCCATCTGCAAAAGCGTACAGTTTTCAATAGGGTCAGCCTCAAGCAAGTCTAAGCCGACGACTTCGCACCCTTTTTGCGCGGCAACTTGGCACCATCCACCAGGGGCGCAGCCCAAATCAACCACCATCATACCGGGTTTCAGGAGTTGGAGTTTTTCATCAATTTCGATTAATTTATAAGCTGCCCGTCCGCGGTAGCCATCCATTTGGGCCTTGGCCACGTACGGATCATTTAATTGCCGTTTTAGCCATTGTGTTGAGGATGCCTTGCGCCCTTTGGCGGTTTTGACATGGGTTTTCGCATCCCGACTGGTTGTACGTTTTTTAGTCATTTGTTTTAAATTCGTCGATCGGTAAGCCGAAGGACGCTGTTCTCCTCATATTTAAGATATACAATAGTAGAATAAGCGTTGAAAAGCGATAGCGCATTTAGAAAAATCGCAATTCTTTAAAATAAGTAATTATATCCTGCACGTCTTGCGTTTTGACCGCCGTTTAAAGAAACATTGCCCCCATTGTGATGCAAAAAGACAGGATAAACATACCAATTGCCGCAGCGATATATATGAATATGTGTTCGCGTTTCGAAAAAAACGACAAAAATAGGAATATGAAGATAAAAAACCCATATATTACGTAGCCTCGATGCAAAGCAGGCATCGTCACAAAGGGTAAAAAGCCCGTTGGATGCCCAATTTCAAACATTAATTCCACCTGAAGCCGTAACGCCAAGATACATGTGACAACAAATATCAATGCCGTAACCCAATGGCGGCGCGCTGCGAATATAAAAATGAGTGGTATCCATATAAGATCAAACCAATTTACAATAAAATTCAAAATGGGTTTCCTTATTTTTTAACGAAAGAGTATCGATAATGCCTTGTGATCGCCATTATTCATTATCATACTTAAAACTATGAAATTTACTATGAAATATCTTATGATTTTGTTGGCTTGCTTGGTGTTAATGCCATCAAAGGTAAACGCCCAAACAATTATCCGCGACACGGAAATTGAAAATTACCTCAATGAATGGTTCGCCCCTATATTTGAAGCCAATGGGATGAGCCCCTCTCAAGTCAATGTCATCTTGGTACAAAGTAACCAGTTGAACGCGTTTGTTGCGGGCGGGTCGAACATTTTTATCTACACTGGCCTTATTGATAAAACCGAAAACCCGAGCGAATTAATCGGCGTGATGGCGCACGAATTGGCACATATTACAGGTGGGCATTTGGTACGCGGGCGAAAAGCGCAAGAGCAAGCCTCTTATGAAAGCATCCTTGGCACCATTATCGGAATTGGCGCGGCCGTAGCATCGGGTGATGCAGGCGCGGCAGCCGGCGGATCGATCGCGGGAAATTCAGTCGCGGCGCGCCGCTTTCTTTCCACCACCCGATCCTTTGAAGCCAGCGCAGACCAAGCCGCCGTTAAATCAATGGAGGCCGCGAATATGAACCCTGAAGGCCTTTTGACATTTATGCGCAAATTAGAGGGCGAGGAATTATTGCCCCAAACACAGCAATCAGAATATATCCGCTCGCACCCATTAACCCGCAACCGTATTAATGCCCTTGAAAGCAAAGTAAGCGCATCAACCAAAACACATTTATCTGTTCCCGCAGAATGGATTGACCAACATGCGCGCATGAAGGCAAAACTGACAGGCTTTATCAATCCCGCCAATGTTAGTTGGACATATGATGATCGGGATACATCCATACCCGCCATTTATGCCCGATCCATTGCCGCCTATCGCCAAGATGATATTAAAACCGCGCTAAGCCAAATTGATAAAATTATCGCGCGTGAGCCGCAAAACCCTTATTTTTACGAACTTAAGGCGCAAATGCTGGTTGATTTTGGCCGTATCGATGAAGCCCTGCCCCTGTATCAAAAAGCCAGCACGTTAGACCCCGATTCAGGAATAATCCGTATGGCACTGGCGCAAACACAAATTCAATCAGACGGGCCTGATAAGGCATTATTAAAGGATGCCATCAGTAATTTAAAACGTGCCGCGCAAGAAGAGCCGCGATCAACAAGGGTTCACCGCCTTTTGGCAACGGCATATGGAAAAATAGGGGATGATCCAAACGCGCGATTACATTTGGCCGAAGAAGCGCTTTTGCAAGGCAAACGCCCTTACGCAAAGTCACAGGCAGAAATCGCCCTTAAAGGATTAAAAGAAGGCAGCACAGCAGCGTTGCGTGCGCGTGATATTATATTTTTCGTCAACCAAAATAAAAAATAAGCAATAAACTGAAATTAGTCTGATTTTGCCCTATGAACGCGTAATGCGTTAAACTATATTATAACTTGATTAAATCTAAGGAGAGTTCAACCGTGACCCGTATTTTAACACTATTGGCAATCGCCAGTTTTCTAATCCCCGTTTCCAACGCATCTGCACAAGATTTTACAGACGCACAAAAAGAACAAATTCAAAAAATGTTCAAAGATTATCTGATGGATAACGGCGAAGTTCTTTTAGATAGTGTTAATAAATACCAAGGCGAACTGGTGGAAAGAGAGCGCAAAGCAGCCAACGTAAAAGCAGAAAATTTTGTCCAAGAATTAGGCAAGCGTGATGACCTAGCCATTGCGGGAAATCCAAAAGGCGATGTTACGGTTGTTGAATTTTTTGATTATAACTGCGGATATTGCAGCCGCGCCTTAGAAGAAATTGAAACGCTGTTGAAAGATGATGATAATGTGCGTGTTGTTTTAATGGATATGCCTATTTTAGGCCCGCCATCTTTAGAAGCATCAAAATGGTCATTGGCCGCCCAGAAACAAAATAAATATTGGGAATATCACCGCGCGATTATGCATCACAAAGGGCAAAAAGATGTTGCCACACTAAAGAAACTGGCGAAAGATTTAGACCTAGATGTTGATCAATTAGAAAAAGATAAAGACAGCAAAGAAATTGCCGACATGCTTGATAAAAATATTGCGGACGCGCAATCCTTAAATATTCGTGGGACACCCGGATTTATTATTGGTGGTGAAATTTCACCAGGATATATCCCTGTAGCAGAAATGAAACGTATCATCGCCGATGTGCGCAAAGACGAAAGTTAAGCGATAATATTTTTTAAAGAAAGAAACTGATGAAGATACTTTATAGCTTCCTCTTTATTTTAATAACCTTCGCAGGGTTTTATAGTGCCTATGGCGTCTTTCATTTTAAATGGATGTACCACAGCCTAGAAAATCCGCGTGCAGATTTTCAAATTTACGAAAACGAAAATGATGGCGTTGAAGACAAAGTTGTCTTGGTCGAATTTTTAAATTATGGCTGCGGATATTGTAAGCAAATGCATCCGACCCTTAATGAATTATTGGCGCTGCGTAAAGATATCACCTATATCGTCCGCCCTGTTGTTTTTGGGAATGAGCGTATGGTTGCATTAAGTAATCAAGTCATTGCCGCAGGCCTGCAAGGAAAGTTTTGGGAAATGCATAACGCCGTTTTGGAGTACCCTGAACAGGATGTTCCCGACAGCTTTATTGAAGAAACCGCATCTTTATATGGTATCAATTATCAAAAATTAGTGGCCGATTCCCAAGGCGATGAAGTCAGGAAAATTGCAGAAAATAATTTCAAAGCCTTTAGCCACGCCAGCATTAGTTCAGTCCCTAGTTTTATCCTTGATAAAGAAATCCTAATTGTAAAAGATGAGAATTTGCCTACTTTACAAGACATGATTGAGTGGGTTACAACCGCCAAAAATAAATAAGAGAGATATAAAAATATGGCGAAGAAAATTCTTATCGGCGGATTACTTGTTTTTTTACTAGTGGCTTATGCCGCATTTTTAAATGCACAAAAAAATAAACTAAACTATGACCACCATGGACATGACCATTCTAAAATAATTGATTCAATTCATATTTTCGACACCTATGCGTTTGCCACGGCGCCTAGCGCAAAATCTGGTGCGGCTTTTATGATGATTGAGAATTTATCAGATAAAGATGATGCCTTAATCGAAGCAAAAAGTGACGTGGCCGAAATCACAGAAATTCATGAAAACCTTATTGATCCTGATGATGGAATGATGATGATGCGTAAAGTCAAAAAAATTGATATTCCCGCGTCTGGTGAAGCTGCCTTAACCCCAACGGGATATCACATCATGTTCATCAACCTTAAAAACCCGTTAAAAGAAAAAGAAGCTTTCCCCATAACTTTAAAATTTGAAAGTGGGTATGAAACGACGAAAGAAGTAAAAATCATGCCCGCGGGGCAAAAGCCATCTAGCCACAAAGGTCATTAACCATGTCAAAAATTCTTGTCCTTCATGGTCCCAATCTCAACATGCTTGGCCGACGCGAACCTGAAATTTATGGATCCCAAACATTGCAAGATGTTGAAAATTTATGCCGTAAAAGCGCAAATATAAAAAATATTGAGACTGATTTTTTTCAATCCAATCATGAAGGCGAAATCATCGACAAGATACATTCAATTATCGATAGCCACGATGGATTAGTGATTAATGCAGGCGCCTACACCCATACATCGGTTGCCATTCATGATGCGTTAAAGTTATTGGCCATGCCCATTATTGAGGTGCATATATCAGACCCAGAAACCCGTGAAGATTTTAGACATGTTTCCTATATCGCCCCTGTGGCCGCAGATATTGTAAAAGGGCAAGGCGTTGATGGATATGCACAAGCCATTGAAAAAATTGCCAATCTTATACAAAACTAAGCGTGCCTTAAAATCACAGAAGTTTTGACATTTTTATGATTATTCGTTACCAATTCAAGTACGTTTAATAATAAAGATATGTAATTTTATGAAAATCGACTCAAAAGCTATTAAAAAACTCGCTGAATTGTTAGAGGAAACGGGTTTAAACGAAATTGAAGTGGCCGAAGGCGATCAGATGATCCGCGTTAATCGTGGCATGTTGATGGGCGCAGCAGCGCCAATGGTTCCAACGCCATTCCCAATGCATTCTGATCCTACTGTTCCACAAGCGGCCAATACTGAGCTGCCATCTACAGTGACGGGCGACCATCCGGGTGCAGTCACATCACCGATGGTGGGGACTGTATATTGTGCACCAGAGCCAGATGCGCCAAACTTTGTTAAAAAAGGTGATAGTGTTAGCGAAGGCGACACGCTTGTGATTATTGAGGCAATGAAAGTGATGAATCCAATCAAAGCCCATAAATCAGGAACAGTGACACAAGTATTAGCCGAAAACGGCCAGCCAATTGAATTTGGTGATGTCATTATGGTGATTGAATAAATTTCAATGACCACTATCTGGTTCTCGCCAAAACACTTATGATGATTGAGCTATAAAATGTTTAAAAAAATTCTAATCGCAAACCGTGGTGAAATTGCCCTTCGTATTATTCGTGCGTGTCGCGAAATGGGCATTCAATCTGTCGCGGTACATTCAACAGCCGACGCCAATTCAATGGCGGTACGATTGGCTGATGAATCAGTATGTATTGGCCCCGCACAAAGTAAGGATAGCTATCTAAACATTCCGTCTATCTTAACCGCAGCGGCCATAACTGGCGCAGACGCCATTCACCCTGGATATGGTTTTTTATCAGAAAATGCAGAATTTGCGCATATGATTGAAGAACATGGCTTTACCTTTATCGGGCCCAAGCCAGAGCATATCGAAAAAATGGGCGATAAAGTCATGGCGAAAAAAACCGTCATTGCCTTGGGCTTGCCCGTTGTTCCCGGATCCCCCGGCGCCGTTGAAAGCGTTGAAGAAGGGTTAGCCATTTGCCGTGACGCAGGCTACCCCGTTATCATTAAGGCCGCATCAGGTGGCGGTGGTAAAGGGATGCAAGTCGTACGCAGCGATGAAGAATTTCAAGAAGCCTTTACAACCGCCCGCCGTGAGGCCGCCGCAAACTTTGGCGATGATACAGTTTACATTGAAAAATATTTGGAAAAACCGCGCCATATCGAGATCCAAGTTTTTGGTGATAAGCATGGCAATGGTATCCATTTAGGCGAACGTGATTGTTCCATCCAACGTCGTCATCAAAAATTAATCGAAGAAGCCCCTTCCCCAACCTTGACCGAGAAAGAGCGTGCGGAAATTGGCTCGCTCTCCGCGCGTATGGTGCGTGACATGGGGTATGTTGGCGCAGGAACGATTGAATATTTATATGAAGATGGAAATTTCTATTTCATGGAAATGAACACACGTATACAGGTGGAACACCCCGTGACGGAAATGATTACCGGTATTGACTTAATCGCCGAGCAAATCAAGGTGGCGTATGGTGAGCCATTGACATTAAACAAAGAAAATATTCGTCTGCGTGGTCATGCTATAGAAGTGCGTATTAACGCCGAAGACCCAGAAACATTTGTGCCATCCCCTGGTAAAATCAAACAATTTCATGCACCAGGCGGGTTAGGTATACGTTTTGATAGCGCTATTTATGGTGGTTATTCAATACCGCCTTATTACGATTCCATGATTGGTAAATTAATTGTGCATGGCCGTAACCGCGAAGAAGCCATCCGCCGTTTAAACCGCGCAATTGTTGAAACCGTGGTTGATGGGGTGAAAACAACATTGCCGCTGCATCAATGGATTATCAATCAAGACGCCTTTAAGTCAGGTGATTATAATATTCATTGGCTTGAAAAAGAGCTTGCAAAAAAAGCAGAAGCAAAAGCAAAGAAATAGCTATATAATAACGGTATTATGTTTACCGAAACGTCCCCCGAATTATTTATTGCCGCTTATCGTCATGGCATATTTCCCATGGCCGAAGATGCCAATGACGCGCATTATGATTTCTATGCACCAAACATGCGTGCATTACTGCCTATTTTAGATCTTCATATACCCAAAAGCCTGATGAAGGCCGTTAAAAAAGATCCATTTCAAATTAAGATAAATACAGCCTTTGAAGCGGTCATATCCGCATGCGGAGAAAGCAATAAAGGCCGTGAGAGCACATGGATAAACGCGCCCATCAAAGAAACCTTTTTACAGCTACATCAGATGGGATACGCCCATAGCATTGAATCTTGGCAAGGTGATAAGCTGGTTGGCGGCCTTTATGGTGTTGCGTTGGGGCGTGTTTTTTGTGGGGAAAGCATGTTTTCACGCGCCAATAACGCCAGTAAAGTCGCCCTCGTTCATTTATGTGCGCGGCTGCATCTGGGAGGATTTGAATTGCTTGATTCTCAATTTTCAAACCCACATCTCATACAATTTGCCTTATATGAAATTCCCCAAGAAGAGTATGCCAAGATGATACAAACCAAAATGGATAAAGCCGCGGATTTCTTGTTAAAAGAAAAAACACAAAAAGAAATTTTAGAAAACTATCTATCTACACGCGCCCGAAAAGAACGCTTTATTCGTAATTAGAAATATCATCAATCATCGTGTCAAAAGGCTCTGCACGGATAATATTTTCGTTCTGCTCTAGATTCTCAATTTTTTCAATTGTCTCTGCGCTATCCTCGCTTTGATTATTCGTAGGCAATGTTTCTGATGCTTCATCAGTGATGATTTCATCTTCAACAACTTGATCATCGCTCAATTCACTTTCTTCATTTTCTGAAGCTGGTTCGTCGATTATGGTGTCATCAATTTCAACATCATTCACAATAACTTTATTTTTAGGCTTTGCTTTCTCAGCATTTTCATCAAAACATTCCAAAACCCAAACGTCATAAACCGCGTGATCCATGGCCGATACAGCGGGGGAGGACGAAAACATCCAGCCAGAAAATGCCCATTCAGACTTATCTTTACCAATTGGCACTTCCCAAATTTGTAAGAAAGCCGCATTTTCAGGTGTATCCAAAGGTTCAGATTTTCGGCAAGCCTGAATTTTTATAAAAAGCGATCCATATTCAATCGTCTGGCCAACGCGACCTTCAAGGGTCACTTTACGAGCCGTTGATTTATTCAAGGTTTGAATTTTAATTTGTGGCTGGTCAATCATTTCTGCATCAGCAGAAACAGGTATCATTAAAAGTAAAATGAAAAACGCAATAAAAAATTTATAAGAAAGTTTCATAAGAGGAGATTAATTATTTTCTTTGTCTTTTTCACCATCAGACATACTAAAGATAAATTGCCCCAATAACTGTTCAAGGTTTTGCGGTGCTTGGGTATATTCAATGCTTCCGCCATCGGCGATATAGTCTTCGGATGCTCCCGGCTCTAACTGCATGTATAATCCACCGAGTAAGCTTTCGCTGCTGATGAAGGCCGCCGTATCTTGGGGTAGTTGCACAGACTTTTTAATGTCCATCGTGACGTCTGCCAAATATGTTTGTTCATCCAATGTAATCTTAGAGACTTGGCCAATTTTCACACCGCTAATGACAACCTTATCACCGACACCCAAACCACCGATACCTGAAAAACGTGCGCTGACCTCATACCCATCGGTTGACCCAATACTGGCAGAAGAATAACTAAAGACTAAAAATAAAACAGCCCCGCCCAAAACGACGGCGCCCAATACAGTTTCAATTACATTTTTTTTCATTTTATATTCTTTCTTATCTTTTGCCTTAATCGTGAAAACACAATTTGCTCTCATAAATTCAATCTTTTTTTCGTCCTCGCGCCTGCGCGCTGACGGTTCCCCCCAAAAAGTCTTTATTCTGGTGGCGTCCATGCCTCGTAATCGCCAGTTGTTTTTGGCCGCTTGCCCTCTTTTAAAATATGACCCGGCGGACGATAAGCGCCATCCGTTCCTGTTAAATTCTTTTGCGGCGGTTTTTGCCATTTACGGCGGAATGATTGTTCATCATTGCTGGGGACTTCGTCCGTTTGATGATGCATCCATCCATGCCATTCTGGGGGAATCATAGTCGCCTCGGCCACGCCGTTATAAACCACCCAGCGGCGGTCGCGTTTATACCCTTTTCGGGGTTTTGCCTTATAATATTTATTGCCGTAAAGGTCTTTTCCAACAGGTTTTGCCCCGCTAAAAAGCTTGGTAAATTGCATGGCAGCAGGTGATAGCACCCCTAAATATTTAAATAATCCCATCGAGGGTCCTTAAATTTCTTTTCGACCCATAAGAAATGGCGTAAAAAGACAAAGAAATCAAGAGAAAGAGGATGAAATGACCCAACTACCCCACATCATCGAAGAAAATTTAAAAAAACATGGCTATGAATTACCAGAATCCGTACCTCCTTTGTTTAATTACCTACCCTATGTCGTAAGCGGCAATACTGTCTTTGTGGCGGGTCAGGTGCCCATTGGCGGCGCGCAAGACTATAAAGGCAAAGTGGGCGATGATGTTGATATGGATACCGCGCAGGCCGCCGCGCGTCAATGTGCGCTCAATATCCTGACCCAAGTGCGCGATGCCATTGCGGGCGATTGGGGCCGTGTGGTCAAATGCGTCAAATTAGGCGGATTTGTCAATTGCCACCCTGATTATACCGATATGTCGTTGGTTATAAATGCGGCCTCTGACCTAATGGTGGAGGTATTGGGCGAAGATATTGGTAAGCATGCAAGGTTCGCCGTTGGCGCGCCGTCCCTACCCGCAGGATTTGCGGTGGAGATTGATGCGGTATTTGAGATACGTGTTTAAGCCGTCAACGCCGCTTTTTAAGAAGTGCCAATCAGATAATCGAAGAGCAAGTGCAAGAACGCTAGGCTAGAAAAAATAAATTTGTGGTAAGATTGAATATGATGAAGAACACCTATAAAAATTATCAAAGCGGTAACGCAATTGTTATTATTTTTATTGCCATTGCCCTTTTCGCGGCCTTGGCGGTCGTATTTAATCAATCAAGCCGAACCAGCACGGGATTTATCAGCGATAGCCAAGCAAACACATACGCCAATCAAATTATCTCATACGGCAACCAAGTCAAAGATGCTGTAAAACGATTACAGCTTAGGGGATGCGCAGATACGCAGATCAGTTTTGAAAATAATACTATTGCTGGGTACGTCAATGGCAACGCACCCACAGATGAAAAATGCCATGTGTTTTCGTCTGCAGGAGGGGGATTAAGTTGGAATAACCCATCATCCGGAATTAATAATGGAGAAAATTGGTTCTTCAGTGGTCGATCTTATTTTTATGGTGTTGGCACTACTGGCGGCGCGTCAGGAGCTGAATTGTGGATGTCATTAATTGTTAATCGTGAGATTTGCTACAAACTTACATCAATATTATTAAAGACTCCTATTGCATCTGATTTAGATATTACAGAAGGAAGTCTGAACATTACAAATCCTGGTAGCTATTTACAATTTCAAGGTAGTTATAATACTGGCACTGGCGTAGGAGATGATGCAGATTTAAGAGATATTTCAGAAAACGAATTATCTTATTGTATTTGGATGGATGATACGGATCAATATCTATACGCAAAAGTCTTACTTGCGCGATAAGCTACTTTACAGTTTCTTTATCATCTGATTTTTTTGCCTTTTCCTTTTTTGGGTTTGGGTTTGGCTTATAGGTGAACTTTAAATCACCATCTTTTTCATCGATCTTAATCTCCCCCCCATTGACCAATTCACCAAATAAAATTTCTTCTGCCAGCGGTTTTTTGATTTTTTCCTGAATAACGCGCCCTAAGGGTCTTGCGCCCATCGCGGGGTCAAACCCTTCTTTGGCCAAATATTGACGCGCGCCTTCGGACAACATAATTGATACGTTCTTTTCAGATAATTGTGCCTCCAGCTGTGCCATGAATTTATCGACGACTTTGGCAACTGTTTCTTGCTTAAGCGCGCTAAATGGAACAATTGCATCCAAACGGTTTCTAAATTCAGGGGAGAACATTTTATTAATCGCTTCGCTATCTTCACCAATACGCACTTCACGTGTAAACCCAACGGGTGCGCGCGCCATTTCGGCCGCGCCCGCATTGGTCGTCATGATAAGAATCACATTGCGAAAATCAATTGTTTTACCGTTATTATCCGTTAGCTTCCCGTAATCCATCACCTGTAATAAGATATTATAAATATCAGGATGCGCCTTTTCAATTTCATCCAAAAGCAAAACACAATGGGGGTTTTGATCGATTTTATCAGTTAATAAGCCGCCCTGTTCAAACCCAACATAACCAGGAGGTGAGCCGATGAGGCGTGCCACGGCGTGACGTTCCATATATTCAGACATATCAAAACGTGCAAGCTCAACGCCCATTGATTTTGAAAGTTGTCGCGCGACTTCGGTTTTACCAACGCCTGTGGGGCCGCTAAATAAATAACAACCAATTGGTTTATCCGCATCACGTAGGCCTGCGCGTGATAATTTAATCGCATCTGAAATCATATCGATGGCATTATCTTGGTCAAAGACAAGTGTTTTCAAATCACGTTCTAAATTCTTAAGCGCGGTTTTATCATCTTTAGTTAATGATTTAGATGGGATACGCGCAATAATGGCGACGACTTCTTCGATGTCTTCAATCTCTATCAGCTTCTTACGTAGGTTTTCAGGGAGGAGTTTTTGAGCCGCCCCTACTTCATCAATAATATCGATGGCCTTATCCGGTAACTTACGATCACCGATATATTTAGCAGAAAGTTCAACCGCAGCTTTTATTGCCTCATCCGTGTAGTCAACATCGTGATGCGCCGCGTAATATTTTTTAAGGCCTTTTAAAATATCAATGGCTTCATCGATAGTTGGCTCTACCACGTCAATTTTTTGGAAACGGCGCACAAGCGCACGGTCTTTTTCAAAATGGTTGCGATATTCTTTATAAGTCGTTGACCCAATACATTTTAAAGTACCGTTCGATAAGCTTGGCTTTAATAGGTTTGAGGCATCCATCGCCCCACCGCTGGTTGCGCCCGCGCCAATTATCGTATGAATTTCATCAATGAATAATACGGCTTCATCAATTTTTTCTAATTCCTTTAGCACGGCCTTTATCCGTTCTTCAAAGTCACCACGATAGCGCGTTCCCGCCAATAAAGCGCCCATATCAAGGGAGTATATAACCGCATCTTTCAAAACATCAGGCACATCGCCATCAATAATTTTTTTGGCTAGCCCTTCAGCAATGGCAGTTTTACCAACGCCAGGGTCACCAACATAAAGTGGGTTGTTTTTTGAACGGCGGCATAAAATTTGTATCGTGCGGTTTACCTCTTTGGCGCGCCCAATAAGCGTATCAATTTTTCCATCAGCGGCTTTTTCATTTAAATTTTTGCAATAGGCTTTTAAAGCTTCTTGTCCTGTTTTAACGCCTTCACCAGTATGTTCGTCTTCGGGGTCTGTGCCTGTCACCGGTTTTGGGTCTGTACTTAACCCCGGCACCTTGGCAATACCGTGTGAGATATAATTCACCGCGTCAAAGCGGGTCATTTCTTGTTCTTGTAAAAAGAATACGGCATGACTTTCACGTTCTGAGAACATCGCCACCAAAACATTTGCGCCTGTAACCTCTTCCCGTCCTGAAGATTGGACATGGATGGCCGCACGTTGCAGGACACGTTGAAAGGCGGTTGTTGGTTTGGCCTCTTCGGTTTCTTCGGTTTTTAAATAATCTAATTCGCGCTCTAAATATTTTTCGATTTTCTCGCGTAAGTCGTCAATATTTATGCCACAAGAGCGCAGAACGGCCATGGCATCTTGGTCGCGTGTCAACGCAAATAACAAATGCTCCAACGTGGCATATTCATGCCCACGTTTTGTGGCCTCAGCCAGTGCTTTATGAAGGGATTGTTCTAAATTACGTGACAGCATTTAATTACTCCTTCTCCATTGTGCATTGTAGCGGTTGTTCGTTGGCACGGGCAAAATCCATGACTTGCGCGACTTTGGTTTCGGCAACCTCATAGGTAAATATACCACAAATCCCCACCCCGCGGCGATGAACATGCAACATGATATCGGTTGATTCCTGTCTGTTCTTATTAAAGAATTTTTCCAGAATATGGACCACAAATTCCATTGGCGTGTAATCGTCGTTTAATAACAACACCTTATACATAGAAGGCTTTTTGGTTTTTGGTTTAGGTTTTAATAAAAGACCCGATTCTTTTTCCGCATCTGGGGCGTTTTCATCCATTCCTTCGCCAGAGTCGTGATCGCCATCATGCGGCAGATCATCACCCGATTCATTCGAATAAATTTTATGACTTAAAAATTTGTTTTTAGGTTGTTGTATCATGGATAATATTTGTAAACTATAACGGTTAATCTCTGATTAAATATCTTATCCCAATTGTGTTAAAATACAATGTAATCGGGTGAATAAACCAAGATAACAAACTATTCTTGAATAGTTTAGTACCCATCATTGTCAAAGCGCCCGTTCTTTGGCAGAATCATATGTTAATCTGTAGAATACAGAAAAGCTATGCGTCAATTATATGTAAATTTGCCAGAGGAGGCATTTTGATAAGACTATTTTCCATGTTTATGGTGTCGGTGCTTTTCATCTGTAGCTTTGCGTTCACGGCACAGGCACAACAAAACAATAAATACGCCTCCCTTGTTATGGATGCCGATACAGGGACAATAATTACTGAGCGATATGCAGATGCGCGTCGATACCCTGCGTCCCTAACCAAAATAATGACGTTGTTAATGGTGTTTGAAGCATTAGACCGCGGCGACATCAAAAAAAATGACCGTGTTTATATTTCAAAATATGCCGCCAGCATGGTGCCCAGTAAATTTTACTTAAAACCAGGTCAATATATAAAAGTTGAAGATGCCATTTATGCCCTTGTCACAAAATCGGCTAATGATGTTGCCGTCGGCCTGGCCGAAAAAATTGGTGGCACCGAAAGCCGTTTTGCACAAATGATGACCAGTCGCGCACAATCAATTGGTATGAAAAATACACGGTTTAGAAATGCCTCGGGCCTTCCCGACAGCAGACAAATCACCACTGCGCGTGACATGGCCACGCTGGCGCGATATATGTTGCAGCGTTACCCGCATTATTATCGTTATTTTTCGACGCGTAACTTTAACTATAATGGTAAAAGCTATCGTAATCATAACCGGCTACTGGATAGTTATAAGGGTATGGACGGTTTCAAAACGGGGTATATTAATGCCTCTGGCTTTAATCTTGTTGCATCTGCACGCCAAAATAATCGACGGTTGATTGGTGTCGTGTTTGGCGGTAGATCTTCTGCTAGCCGAAATGCGCATATGGTTGAAATTTTAGATGTTGGATTTAAAAAGGCCCAAAATATACGAACGGCTGTTGTAAAATCACCCCCTATTCCAAAACAAAAACCTATGACACAGACCGCATCTTTAAATGCGCTGCCTGTAATATCAACCCCGCCACCAATAGCTCAAAAAAACACATCGTTAACGAATAATAATTACAGCACAGTGTTACCGTCTTCAGGATTAACCAATGCGCTTGAGACAAATCAACTAGGGGTCGCTGTTATAAACTCGCCAGAACCAACAATTCCCAATGAATGGGACAGCAGCAAGCAAACGGAAATAGCCCTAAACCAGTTACCGCATCCTAAAAATACGATTGATAAATGGTCTATCCAAATTGGGGCCTTTGAAAGTAGGGTGAAAACGGATGATGTGCTGCGCAAGGCGATCCGTACCCTACCAACCGCATTGAGTCTTAATGTCAGCCCCCTAACCGTGCCGCTGCAAACGACAGATGGCGCATTATTTCGGGCGCGGCTTGGTGGCTTCACACAGGCGCAAGCAACCCAAGCCTGCACCTATTTTAAAGATTGTATGACCATCGCCCCGCGCAGTGTAAAAATAAGCACGCAGTAAATTTTAGAAATCAAAACCATGACCTTTGCCTCATTCAAAAAACAAAAATTATCTTCACAATCAGGCAATATTCTAATTTATATTTTAGGGGCGATCTTCTTACTAGGGCTTTTGATTATTACAGTGCGCGGCTCTTCCACCCCAGGCAATAACATAGCAGCAGAAGAATTAATGATGCGTATGAATGAGGTGCAACAATATGGAGCGGAGCTTGAAAATGCCGTGTCCTTTATTTTACAAAAAGGCTATAGCGAAGCCGATATAAGATTTGCCCATCCTGATGCTGCGGCGGGATACGGCCTTATTACAGATATACCCGACCGCCAAGTTTTTGCCCGTGAAGGCGGCGGCGCAACATATCGCGCCCCCCCAAACAATATTCAAGTAATTGCGACCGATTGGTTATTCACAGGGGAGAATAATATCCCCGCCATCGGGTCAACCAATAACGCAAATACAGATTTAGATGTCGAGCTTATTGCGATATTGCAAAATGTTTCCGAAGCTTTTTGTACCGCGCTTAACGATAAAAATGGCATTAACCCAACGCCTGCTGACCCGCCGCCAGAAGATGATGGCAACGTTGCCTTGGGCACCCCTTTTGCGGGAACATTTTCAATGGTTCAAACAATTGGGGATACAGGGAATCTTTTGGATGGAAATGCTGAAGGATGTTTTGAAGGTGGCGGTACGCCTGCCAATAACACCTATCATTATTATCGCGTTTTATTGGTACGTTAAAAACGCAAGAAAATTAGACCCAAAATATAAAGATTATTTAGCCAGTGGTGGCAGGACACTGTAATTTGTTGGCTGAATGTCTAAGGTTTCTGCCCCTTGAATATAAAACTGCCCTTTTTCAGTACTTAAAAGGCGGGCATTTTCATCAAGACTACTGTAAACGCGTAACGTTAGCTCTACATTCGGTGTGCCTGCGGCGCGTTCTGTTCCCTCTGCTAAGACAATCTCTTGTGCATCATAAGTGAAAACATAGGCATCCATCGGACTATCCGATAGGGCATAGCCAATGTGGCGCATATTTTCGCGCAAATCATTATCGATGTTGGCATAAAAATTCGTCATGGGTGTTGGTGATAAAACATAAACCGGCTTTGGCGGCATGCCTGCGCGCATTGTTAATTTCTCTAATAACGCGTAAGTGCCATTACGGAATTGTTCCGCCTGCGTGGCATCCATGTATTGACGTTGTTGAGCCGTGATTGTTTTTGGTAATGGCGGCGCAGCAGATTTATAGCGATCATGGTGATAGGTGTATCCAGATGGCATTGCGTTCGGGTTTGCGCAAGCCGAAAGCCCGAGCACAGACGCCCCAATAAGAACAGCCATTGATAATTTTGAAGAAAATAACATGATAAAAGCGCCTCGCCCTAATTGAAAAAACCTAAATAAGATTTTATCAGTATAAATTAAGAGAGACCAGAAAGAATATTATTTTGTTTTAGCTCTTTGATTTTTCAATAATATTGGTGGTGCTGTAGCCCTCATATAAAGGCATAATTTCAACTTGCCCGCCATAAGATAAAACAATTTTACCTTCGGGTAGTTGATCAACCGTGTAATCCCCACCCTTCATCAAAATATCTGGCTGTAAATATGCGATAATATCTGACGGGGTATTATCTTCCTCTGGTTTTTCGGCGCCAAAAAAGACAACCATATCCACCGATGATAAGGCCGCAATAACGGACGCGCGCGCATTTTGATCATTAATAGGGCGTGTTTCGCCTTTTAAAATTCTAACCGAGGCATCGTGGTTCAAACAAACAACCAAGCGGTCACATTTTTCTTTTGCTTTGGCCAAATAATTAACATGGCCATAATGGATAATATCAAAACAGCCGCCAGTCATTCCAACTTTTAACCCCTTCTCTTGCCATTTTTTAATTTGATCTTTGGCAAGGTCACGGGGCGTTGCTTCTAAAAGCTTTGCAGTGTTTTTGTTTATATATTGAGAAATTTCGTTTTTGGTGACTGTGGCCGTCCCTGATTTTGATACAACGATTGCCCCTGCGATATTTGCAACCTTTGCCGCGCCAATTAAATCACCACCTGCGGCCAAAACCGCCGCCGTCACGGCAACAACCGTATCCCCCGCGCCAGAAACATCATAAACCTCGATTGATTTGGTACGTAAATGTGTTGGCGACCCTTTTTTAGGGATAACGGAAATACCGTCTTCTGATCGGGTGGCAAAAACATATTCTATATCATGATCATCAATTAATTTTTGCGCCGCTTGTTCGATATCATCGTCAGATCGGGTAGCCATACCGTGAGTGGCTTCGGATAGTTCCTTGCGGTTTGGCGTTAGGATTGTGGCACCTTTATAAATGCTATAATCATTGCCTTTGGGGTCAACCAAAACAGTAATATCATTTTGACGTGCCAACGCAATAAGTGATTGAATAAGCGATGGCGTTAAGACACCCTTCCCGTAATCCGATAAAACCATAATAGCCGTATCGTGAATTTGTTTTTCAGCCAAAGATAAAATTTTCTTTTCTAAATCGTTAGAGATAGCCGCGCTATCTTCCCTATCAACACGCAGCAATTGTTGATTTTGTGACACGTACCTTGTTTTTGTAATGGTGGGGCGGTCTTTATCTTTAATTAATCCATCGGTTGGTATGTGCGACGCCGTTATAATCTTACTCAAAAGATGCCCATTTTCGTCATCGCCAACTAGGCTAATGACAAACGAATCAACCTTCAATGATGCTAAATTGGCGAGTACATTTCCCACGCCCCCCAGTACATGATTTTCGTTTGAGACATGAAAAACAGGGATTGGCCCCTCAGGCGAAATGCGCGAAACACTGCCTTTTACATACTGATCCAACATAATATCGCCAATTAAAAGAATTTTTCCTTTTTGTGCATCCTGACCGATATTTTCTATTAACTTGTTGATTTCACTCATATTATTTAACTTTATCTTCAGTTTTTTATCGTAAAATTAACTCTATGGCATATTGTTATGCATTCCAAGATGAAAAAAAATCATACTATTTCTTATTCTTAATATTTCAGTAACTATTTAAGCGTATTATTGAGAATAGGGTTTAAGTATTTTAAATAAGGGACAACCGTGAACAAAGAATTTTCACATCAAGGTATTTTATCAAAAGTAAAACAGCGTTTACGTAGTAACCGTTTGGGTGAGCTTTTGATTCAAAATGGCTCCCTTACATCAGATCAACTTACATTAGCATTAGAAAAAAGCCGTATATCCGGAACACAGCTTGGAACAATTCTTGTTTCAGAAAATCTTGTCAGCCGAAACGCAATCCGCCGTACATTGATGGAGCAATTTACATTGCGTATCATCATGACAGGGGTCGCATTATTTATTTCGTTAGGATCAATGGGTTTTTCTAAAAATGCCCGCGGTGCAGAAATTCAAGATGCGACAGCGCGTATTTCACTTGTTCAAAGCTCATTCCAAAAAGCAAGCCATCATCCAAAGATATTTGGCTCAACAGAAAAAAGATCAACATCGTTAAAAGCATTCACAAAATGGACAAGCATGTTTGACCGTTTTAACAGCGCGCTAAATAGCAGCACTGCTCCCCAAGAAATTATACAATTAAAGGCATCTTTAGAATCAATGAAAGGTTTACCCCTTAATAAAATGGCGATGCAGGTAAATAGCCTAATGAATTCTAAAAAATATGTTACAGATTCTGCAAATTATGGACAGACTGATTACTGGGCGACACCTATTGAATTTTATAAGCGTGGTGGTGATTGTGAAGATTTTGCAATTGCGAAATATACCGCACTTCGTGCTTTAGGTGTGCCAGATAACCGTATGCGTATTGCCATTGTTCAAGATCAGCAAAAGAATATTCCCCATGCAATTTTGATTGTTTACACCGATCAAGGCGCAATTATTTTGGATAACCAGATCAAAAATACTGTTAAAGCAGACCGCGTTAATCACTATAAGCCGATTTTCTCAATCAACCAAAGCGCATGGTGGTTACACACTGCACCAAACACAAGCGTAACACGCGTTGCATCTGCTGCGCAGTAATCCAAAAAGACGCTTTTCCTAAACTAAACTTATCATGAACCTGCCTATCGCAGGTTTTTTTATGCGCGTCGTAACTTAATCAATCTCGGCAATGCGTAAGACATTTGTTGTTCCGCTTACCCCAAAGGGGACACCCGCCGTTAGGACAATTTTATCGCCCTTTTGTGCATATCCTTTTTCCTGAACCAATCCTGTGGCGCGCTCCACCGTTTCGGCAAAGCTTTGTACATCTGTAATATGCAAAGTTCTCACCCCAAAAGACAAAATCAACCGGCGCGCTGTTTTCATATTTTGCGTTAAACAAAGAACAGGAACATTGGGGCGTTGACGCACCGTACGTAAAGTGGTTGATCCAGATGTTGTATAATTTACGATAGCGGCGGCGCCAATATCTTCAGCAACATGCGTAGCAGCCACGGTAATGGCATCGGACGCATCACTTTGTGTTTGGGGGTGGTCGGCATCCATGATACGGCGATAATTTGCATCACTTTCGGTGCTCTCACAAATACGGTTCATAATGGAGACGGCCTCCACCGGGTAAATACCAACTGCAGTTTCCGCTGATAACATAACCGCGTCCGCGCCATCATAAACGGCCGTGGCAACATCGGATGCTTCGGCGCGTGTGGGGCGGGCATTATCAATCATCGATTCTAACATTTGCGTGGCTACAATTATGGGTTTGCCCGCATGACGGACTTTTCTAACAATCCGCTTTTGTACAGAAGGCACTTGCTCTGGCGGGATTTCAACACCTAAATCACCACGGGCCAACATAATGCCGTCGACCACTTTGATAATGGCGTCAATGTCATCAACGGCAGATGGTTTTTCAATTTTTGCCATAAGGGCCGCGCGACCATTAATTAAATTTTGCGCTTCAATTACATCTTCTGCGCTTTGAACAAAGCTTTGCGCGATCCAATCAGCGCCCATTTCAATGGCGGCTTCCAAATCAATGCGGTCTTTGTCGGTTAATGCCTTAATCGGTAATTTCACCCCTGGTATGTTAAACCCTTTATTATTCGATAACGACGCCCCTGTGATAATTTTTACATCAAGGCCATCTTTATCTTTGCCTATTACCTCAACACGGACTTTACCATCGTCCAATAAAATCTCTGACCCTACCTCCATCACATCAATGACTTCGGGGTGGGGCAATTGCACGCGGGTTTCATCCCCCAGTGCATCTAACATATCAAAGCGAAAATTTTGCCCCGCTTTAATATTAATTTTATCGTTTTTAAAACGGCCAATGCGTAATTTTGGCCCTTGCATATCAGCCAAAATTGCAACAGGGCGATCATATTCGGTTTCTAACATGCGCGCCGTTTCTAAATTTTTACGATGGTCATCATGCGACCCGTGTGAGAAATTCATCCGAAACACATCAACGCCCGCTTCAAATAATGCGCGCATCTTATCAGGTTCCCCCGAAGCAGGGCCCAAAGTGGCCACAATTTTTGTCTGGCGGTATCGGCGAATGTCTTGCATATCTCTCATCTTTTTTGTTTTGGGTCCAAATGAAATTATATTTTATAGTAATTTTAAAAAAAGACTAATTGTAAAAATTTTATAACGTCAGAACTTCACAAGTTTAAACAATAACCCCTATTATTAGCGTATTGAATATATGTAACTTTCAAGCCGCTAATACGAATAAATGTACATATTAGGAGAATAAATATGTCAAAATTACTCGCCATAGGTTTAATTGTTACTGGATTATGTATCGGCTCGTTCGCGCTTGCGCCTATGGCAATTTCAATGGATAAAAAATTAAACAAGGATGAAACAACAATGACGGCAAAGCCCAAAGAATTTTCAACAGATCACCTTACCCCTTTGCAAAAAAAGGTCACTTTAAAGGGTGGAACAGAGCGTGCCTTTGATAACGAATATTGGGATAATAAAGCAGAAGGTATTTACGTTGATATTATAAATGGTGACCCACTTTTTTCTTCAAAAGATAAATATGACTCTGGAACAGGCTGGCCTAGCTTTACCCGCCCAATATCAGAAAACATGATTGAAGAACATCAAGATAGAAAATTTGGTATGCTGCGCACCGAGGTAAAAGCAAAAACAACCGACTCACATCTAGGTCACGTGTTTAATGACGGCCCCCAAGAAGAAGGCGGTTTAAGATACTGCCTCAATTCTGCGTCCCTAAGGTTTGTCCCCAAAGCAGACTTAGAGGCCGAAGGATATGGCGAATATCTGAAGTTATTTGATACAGAATAAATCTAAAAAAATGTTGTGAAAGAACCGTCTTTATATGAGGCGGTTTTTTTTATACCCAAAAAAATTTAAAAAAGATTCTTTAATTTAAAAATTATGATATACTTATATTCAAGTTGATTTGTTTTCTTTAATTTTCAAACCGTCTTCATTGACAAGGGCTCCCCTTGATACCAGACCGAGATAAAAGATATTCACCACCCCCGTTAAGCGCGCGCCGCTTATCAAACACGCAATCTGATCTTCATTCCACCGCATCGAATTTTCAATGCGGTTTTTTGTACCTAATTTACCCCTCCCTTTCACCCACTCACCAACATAAAGGATCCACACTATGCCAAAAAAATCACGCCGAAATGTCCGCTCTAACAATAATGGTAACGTCGTTAATCCTTTCTTTGATGAACAGGGAGGATCGCGCCATTACGATCAAAAAGGATCGGCAGATTGGCACCCCCTTGATGACCAAATTGATGGCAGACGCGATAAGAAATATGTGAAAAATATCCGTCCCCGTTCCGAAGGGCAAGCCGAATTGATGAAAGCCATTGATGAATATAACCTGACCCTCGCCGTTGGCCCCGCAGGAACAGGAAAAACATATATTGCCATTTCCAAAGCAGTCGAAGCCTTAGAAAAAGGACAAATTGAACGCATCATCCTATCCCGTCCCGCGATGGAGGCTGGAGAATCTATTGGCTTCCTGCCTGGTGGATTGGATGAGAAGATGGCACCATATTTACGCCCCCTTTATGACGCGCTTGGCGATAGAATGGGCGGTAAGAAAGTCCGCCAATTGTTAGATGACGGCACAATCGAAATTGCCCCTGTTGGATTTATGCGCGGGCGGACGTTAAACAATTCCTTTGTTGTGATTGATGAGGCACAGAACTGCACCTATGGGCAATTAAAAATGTTGCTGTCGCGCCTTGGTTGGCACTCCACCATGGTGGTCACGGGCGACCCCGACCAAAGCGACTTACTTGAGGGCATCTCAGGCCTTTCAGATACGATGAATCGTCTTGACCCGCTGCCCAATATTGCGGTTTGCCGATTGGGATCGGCAGATATTGTGCGCCATCCACTTGTCGCAGAAATGCTGACCGTTTTGTAAAATTTTCATCATCTCTCCTTTTATTTTTGGGGGTCATAGGGTATAAAAACCTTATGGCCCTTTAAAAATTTATAGTGAGAAATTTATGAATAAAAAACGTCTTACCCGCATTATCACGATTTTGATTTTAGGTTTGGGGATTGCCGCCGCCATTGCCGCATACCAAATTCAAAATGAAAAAAATAATAAGCTTTCTTTATTTGACACCAATACGGCCGCGATCGTTGCAAAAGATTTTGGTGGGCCCTTTACCTTGGTCAATCAAAATAATGAAACCGTCACTGAAAAAGATTTTGATGGTAAAAAACGTTTAATTTATTTTGGCTTCACCTATTGCCCCGCCATATGCCCGACCGAATTACAAAAAATTACCGCTGCGCTCAATAATATTGGTGATCAAGCAAACGACATCACCCCAATCTTTATTACCGTAGACCCAGAGCGTGATACGGTTGATGTCATGCGTCAGTATGTTGATCTTTTCCACCCCAATTTTATTGGCTTAACGGGGTCAAAAGACCAAATTGAAGAGGCCAAAAATTCATATAAAATTTATGCCGCCAAAGTGCAGGATGACACCATGAGTGATTATACGATGGATCATTCATCGTTCATTTATTACATTGATGAAAATAACGATTTGCGCCGTATATTCAAAGTCACCGACACAGCAGAGGACATAATAACTTTCTTAAAGAATAATTTATAAAAAACGGGCGGCCTTTTTAAATTTTCATGATATTATTATGTTTCAAAATTCAACCATTCGGGGGAAACATAATGTTAAAATCTAAATCACTCTTAACGGCCGCAATTTCTGCGTCCGCATTACTCTTTACAATTTCTGGCGCGCAAGCCGCCGGTTTTTATATCCAAGAACAATCTGTCAAAGGCTTGGGAAGTGCCTTTTCAGGGTCAACAACATCTATCGATGATGCATCGACAATCTTCTTTAATCCAGCCGGAATGACGAAGTTGGATGGGATGCAAGCTAATGTTGGTGTGCATTTACTTATTCCAGATGCAGATTTGACCGATAATGGAACAACCTCAGCTTTACCGGGTGTTACAATTGGAGGGAATCCTAGTAATCCTTATTCCCCTACCCCTGTGCCAAATGCTTTTTTGGCGGCGCCTGTTGAATTAGGGGGCCAAACATTTTGGGCAGGTATCGGTGTTACAGCCCCCTTTGGCCTAGCGAGCGAATACGATGATGATGACTTTAATAGTTTTGATTCAACAGACACTGAACTTAAAACTATTAATGTTGCCCCCTCTGTCGCCTATTCAGTAAACGACATGTTTTCAATCGGTGGTGGTATTGATATTCAATATGCAGATGCTGAATTAGAAAGTTTTATTGATACAGGCGTTGTGGGGCTTGGAACAGGAACATCTAAATTAGAAGGTGATGATATTAGTATTGGATATAATATTGGCTTACAATTTAGACCGCGTTTTGATACAGAAATTGGATTACATTATCGCTCTGGTATAAGTCATGAATTAGAAGGAAGCATCAGCGTACGTGGATTGGCTGCAAATAATTTTGATGAAAGCGGTTCTGCAGATTTAGATTTGCCAGACATTGCGACATTCGGTATTGCGCATGATGTGAATGATCGTTTGCGTATTATGGGACAAGCCACTTGGTTTGGATGGAGTAACTTTCAAGATATCGATGGTGAAACAGACTCAGGAGCAAATGATCCAGATCCAGTTGTTCAAAACTATCAAAATACTTATGCACTGGCGATTGGTGCTGAATATGATTTAAATGATGCATGGACTGTTCGTGCAGGATATCAATTTGATGAAACACCAACAACAGATGAGTTTAGAACATCACGAACACCCGATGGCGACCGTAACTGGTTTAGCGCGGGCGCTACTTATAAACTAAATAAACAGTTAAGTTTTGATGCCGCTGCAACATATATCGATGTTGATGAAGGTTCAATAAACCTTCAAAGAAACCCTGTTGGTGGAGTTAACAGAGTAAACGTAGTTGGTAATACAGAAGGCTCAGTCGGGATCATTGCCGTTGGATTGAATTATAAATTCTAACAATTAAATTATAAGAATTACAAAAAGCCGCTTTTAATGAGCGGCTTTTTTTTGAACTTTTTCTAAGGCTATTTGTTTTATTCCCACACGCTAAAGATGAAAAAAGGAGAAAGAAATGTCAGACAAAAATTTAGACGAAGTATGTAAGATTATTGATATCAATAGAGATGCAGCAGAATTTTATCATGAAGCACATCAAAAAGCAGAAGATCAAGAAATTCAGAAAATTTTCAAAAACTATGAAGACTTACACCATAGTGTAGTTGTTGACTTGCAAACCTTTGTACGTGAACAAGGCGGTGATCCTGAAACAAATGGTACGATCATTGGTAACATGCAGGAGATGTGGGGGAAAGCAAAAGCAAGCTTAACCTCTGACGTAGACGAATCTTTGATTTCAAGTTTAGAAGAAGCGGAAGATCGCTGCATTCATAACATCAAAGACGCGATTAAAGACGAAAATCTATCAGCCAATGCACGCATGGCCTTACAGCGTCAGGAGAGCACTTTACAACAGTCTCATGATTACATGAAAATGATGAAAGATAGAGCGAAAGCCGCATAATCATTTTTAAAAAATTAAATAAAAAGCCGCCAATATAAAAGGCGGCTTTTTTAATATTCATATTTTAAAAAGCTTAATCTTCAATAATCGAATTAAGCTTCATCGCCAAACCCATTGATCCGTCGACTTTCAACTTGCCCATCATAAATGCCATTGTTGGATCTTGCGTCCCATCCATAAATCCTTGGAAAGTATCGATTGAACATTTTAATGTACATTCCGCATCTTTATCCTCGTGCGAGATTAATGGTGGGCTTTGCGTACCATCGACAAAGATGATTCCATCATCGCTAAAATCAAATTTAACTTTATGTTCAAACCCTGCGGCCATTGCCATTTTTGCTCTTATCGCTTCTGTAATTGTTTCTAAAGACATTATAATTCTTTCTATAATTTAAATTGTTATTTCAATTTAAGTTTACGCGTTAACTTTCATATTATCAATTAATCTTGTATTACCAATCCATGCGGCGGCAAAAATTCTATCCGGATTGTTTGGTTCAAAATTCTGTGAATTCCGTGCAGTGCAATAATCCACTTTATCAAAGCCACACGCCAATAATTTTTGAATGGCTTCTTCCTCAGATAAATTTTCCTGCGCCATTTGTAATAAAATCTTATTTAATTGAATCGCAATTTCATATTTATCAGATGAAAGATACTTATTACGCGACGATAACGCCAATCCATTTTCATCACGTATTGTATTCACCCCAATAACTTTTACAGGAATGTTTAAATCTGTGACCATGCGCTCAATCACTTTTAATTGCTGAAAATCTTTTTCGCCAAATAATGCTATTTCTGGCAGACATTGTAACAACATCTTTGCCACAACCGTTGTCACCCCATTAAAGAAATCAGGTCGGCACTCCCCTTCTAATGGTTTAGAAATATCTGACACACACACCATTGTTTGAAAGCCTTTTGGATAAATTTCTTCCGCATTGGGGACATAGACCGTATCGATACCCAGCGCAGATAATTTTTCTAAATCCTCATCCAATGTTTTTGGATATTTATCGAGGTCTTCGCCTTCACTAAATTGTTTAGGATTTAAGAAGATATACGGTAAGCAGATGTCAGATTGCAACAACCCTTGACGTACTAATTCCAAATGCCCTTCGTGCAATGCACCCATCGTCGGTACAAAAGAAAGCGTTTTACCCTCAGGCCATAATGGTTCCCGCCATGCGCGTAATTCAGCAACTGTTTTTATGAGTTTCATTTAAGCGGCATTTAGTTGTTCATGACGATATTTTTGGATTAGACGCTCAACATCTAATGCAGGAAAATCACTATGGCCATCTGTTCTGAATACAGTAGCGCCTCTTACTAATTTAACACGCCTATCTAAACTTATAGCTTCATCCATTAAACTGTCAGTTGATTTTTGTAAATGTGGTTCAATTTCTTCTAAACATTGAACGGCTTCAACAGCACATAAAAATAAGCCACGAATATTAGATTCTGTGAGAGGCTTATTCTTTTTGGCATAGCGAACGTTTTTTTCACTATAACCTTTGATAGAAAAATGTTCCTCAGTGCGGTCAATAATTTTTAAAACGCTTTTGTAAGCCTGAATTAAAAAGCTAGGTTCTTGTTCATTTCTTTCTAAAAACTTGGCCGCTTTTTTTGACCCCTTTTCTAAAGCAGTCAAAATTTCTTCTTCTGTTAAAGTACGCTCGAAATTCATAATGACGTATTTATAAGCCT